>JAOAFE010000009.1 GCA_026416455.1 Syntrophales bacterium | reverse complement strand
CCCCACGCACGCCTCACCCCCTCACCAACTACATATCCCTCAAACCTCCTCATACCCTCCCCCAACAACCCATCCAACACCTCCAACTCTCGTACATACCCCCGACGCCTCACCTCATCAGAAAATACCTCTGGGAGCATCACGGAGAGCGCCTTCCCTTTTAATCCCAAGACGGCTTCTTGAAGAGAAAAGATAGTCTTTGCGATTGCGTACTGATTTTTTGACATGTTATCGAAACGATGGGTTAAAACATAAATGCCGGAAGTTCCCAATGCCCCGCCTAAGATGATGAATAAGGCCAAAATAGAAAAAGCTCCAACTATTCTAAAATAAAGCGAGCGCCTCTTCATAATCTTGTCCCTCCTCCTTAGCTGTGTCTCTTTTCACCATCGGCAATTTTTCACTTTTCTTAATCAAAAAAGCGACCGATGCCAAAAAATACATCCGGTCGCTTTCGACTCCCCTTTTATACCCCGGCCACTTCACAGCTCGTAACCCAGAAAATGAATAAACTTTTTACGTTTTGTATAATTCATTACCGTGAACTTTTCAACTGTTGACAGATCAAGTCAGTATTGATATCAGCGGAAACCACGGACATAGCTTTTGCGGATGGAAAGGAGGTAATTACGTGTATGCTTAGCTCGTCAGCGGAAAAGGTAAAAAAAATAATAGAAAAAGCCATCGAGGACCACGAGATAACTCACACTGAGTACGAAAAGATTCTTGCCGCCGTAAATGCCGACATGGTGGTCGATGCCCAAGAAAAGCAGCTTCTCGCCCAACTACATGAATTAATTGAAACCGGGGTCGTCAAAAGGGTGCCCGGCTGAGCCACTTACCACCTTTACCTGCAAGGTATTGGTCGTCCCCGACCGCCAAATGGGGTGCCCCAGGGTAATAACGATTAAATCCCCAGGCGCGAGCTCGCGGGAGGAAAGGACAGATTGGGCAGCCTTTTCAATCAAATCATCCGTATCCCGAGGATTAACACCGAGCTGGGGATAGCAACCCCAACAGAGGGCGAGACGAGCCACCGTCTTTTTTTCTGGAGAAAGGGCGATAATAGGTTGTCGAGGGCGAAAACGAGATATATATCGGGCCGTCGCCCCCGAATAGGTATAGGCTACGATTACCTTGGCCGCAAGGTGGTCAGCCAACACGCAGGCGGCATGCGCGACGGATTGTGACACATCGCGAGAAGGGGCCATTTTTTCGTAATAATGATAAGATAGCCCTTTTTCTGCGGCGCGGCAGATACGATCCATAAACTGAACGGCTTCAACGGGATAAGAACCAGTTGCCGTTTCCTCCGATAGCATGACGGCATCAGTACCGTCAATGACGGCGTTGGCTACGTCCGTTGCCTCTGCCCTCGTTGGTCGGGGAGAGTTAACCATGGAACGTAACATTTGAGTAGCCGTAATGACGATCTTACCGTGGGCATTGGCGGTGGCAATTATTTTCTTCTGAACCAGGGGGACATCCTCAAGAGGAATTTCCACCCCCAGATCTCCCCTGGCCACCATAACACCATCCGACACCGCAATTATCTCCTCCAGATGTTCAAGGGCTTCGTGCTTTTCTATCTTGGCAATCACCGGCACCTCGCCCCCTTGCGCGGAAATAAATTCCTTCACTTCTTTCACATCATCAGGCGTACGGACGAAAGATAAAGCTACATAATCTACCCCCTGCTCCAAACCAAAGATTAGATCTTTACGATCTTTATCCGTCAAAACCGGCATACTAACCGTTCCCGTCGGCAGATTGATTCCCTTGTGAGAAGTGAGCAGACCACCGGTAATGACATGGCAGATCAATTTTTTCGGCTTCTTATCAACAACCACCAATTCCAAGAGGCCGTCGGCCAGAAGAATACGATCACCGATATGCACTTCATCAACTAAATGGGCATAAGAGACGGAGACCCCCGCACACGAACCCAACACTTCTTCTGTCGTGAGTACAAATTCATCACCTGGACACAACTCGAGGCCTTCTTCGGGCACCTTCCCGATCCTCAATTTGGGCCCGGCCAAATCTTGTAACACTGCCACGGGTTTCCCCAATCTTTCCGATAATTCTCGCACGATCCTTATTTTTTCCCGGTGATCATCGTGCGTACCATGAGAAAAGTTGAGGCGGGCAACATCCATGCCCTTCTTCATTAATTCCTCTATTACTGGCACCTCATCACTGGCCGGCCCTAGCGTACAAATGATCTTCGTCCTTCTCATCTCCGACCTCCAAAAAATGGTTGTGCGGCGAAATATCTAGGGATTCCCTCTACACCGAAACTGAGAGACATGCCTTTCTCAGTAAAAACAGGGCTGCCCTCAGCCAAAGCCGCCATCATAAGTCCCACTCTCTCTTTTCCCAAGATAACCGACTGCCGAAAGAGATCCGCCACAGACGCTTGCTCCTTTTCCCCGGTAACGGGATGGTGATAGAAAAAGGGACGTGACAGGATAGGAAGGTAGTCATCGAGAGAGCGCCGATAGAAAAGGGCCGATACTTTCCGCCAAGAAAGGGGACACATAGAATCTAAAAGATCAAATATTTCGGTCATCAACGGCTGGGAAAAGTAACGCTGGACGAGGGCGAAGTTATTCAAAGCCCGTGGAAATTCATTCTCCGCGGGTGGATCTAAGCCAGCTACGTCTGGTACCGATATTTCCAGATGAGCTACTACATCTTTTAGTTTTATCTTGGGCAGGTTTTCTCGACGGGCAAAAAAGACATCCAAGAGGCATTCAAATTGCCGATGGGCCATGATAGCCAGATTACGTTCTCGATCACTCTTGGCTTCGTAATTACCAGTTACATAATAAACGAGAGGATGAAACACTGTATCGGTAACCACATGGGAAATCATTCCCACCAACAAACTCAGCCATGCCGTTGATTCCAAACCGTTCAATCGCTTGGCCGCCTGTCGCAGTAGATAGTTAGTATCCCTCCCCTCCCATCCGTGGTAATAATGAGCATGCATCCGATTTCTGCCTCTTGCATAGAACATGATATCGGGAAAAACGGCACCGAGAAGAAGGCTATGCGGATATATGTTGGCCGCATCCCCTGCCGGAGTACCCTCCAGGCTCTTGGCCGTTTCTTTTGCGACGAGCCAATGGGTAACCTCCTTGGGCATAATCTAAGCCTCCTCGATAAAACACGTTGACAAAGATAACTATGCATACCATAGGATTATGTGGTCAACAACGGTGGTTTTTATGAATCGAGAGACACGCTTTAATCTGGCGGACAAAATAATTTCCCTAAGTTTTTGGTTCAATCTCACCCTTATGGCAACTAAATTTGCGGCCGGATATTTCGGTAATTCATCGGCCGTCCTCGCCGATGGAGTGGAAAGCGCGGCCGACTTTATGGTCATTTTATTTACCGCAATTGCCATTCGTATCGGCCGACGACCATCCGATCTTAGACATCCTTATGGGCATGGAAAGGCTGAGGGTATAGCTGCCCTTTTTGCTTCTCTAATGATCATTTTCTCCGGGATCGGACTTCTTATCTATGTATGGACTTTAGTCTCAAGCGGTAAGGTAGGGAAAACCCATCTCATCGCCGTGATCGTAGCGCTGCTTACGATCCTGATCAAAGGATACCTTTCCGTGATCACCCAAAGAGTAGCCCGCCAAACGGGGAGCCCGGCTATTCATGCTTTAGCGCGAGACCATGAAAAAGATGCCCTCACCTCCATCGCCACCCTCATTGGAGCGGGAGGCGCCTATATCGGTTGGCCCCTTTTGGATCCGATCGCGGCCGTATTTACATCTTTTTTTATCTTCCATCTGGCCTGGACAACGGCCCGTCACTCTACTTACGAGCTGATGGATGGTCAACCACCTCGTTCCTTTTTAGAAGAGGTTTCTTCCCTCTCTGCTGCCGTATCGGGGGTATATAAAGTACATGAAATTCGGGCTCGTCGCTCAGGACAGTACGTTATCGTTGATCTGAAACTGGAGATGGATCCCAATATGACGGTAAAAGAGGCCCACGAAATTTCGGACCAAGTAAAAAAAAGGATCTTTGAGCATTTCGATTACGTGGGAGACGTCATGATCCATATTAATCCAGCGGAAGAACCACATGAAGACCTGATCAGATTGTAAAAAACCCGGAGCAGGGCAGGAGGGATACCCTACTCCGGGCCAGGTGGTCACCGCCAGCACGGACCGGGACCAAAGGGAGGTTCACCCGTTCCTGGAGGTGAGTACCAGCCACCGTGACCTCTCCTACCCATACCCATGGGGCCGGGTGAAAACCACCGATAGGCCGAAAGCTTCTGTTGTTGCTCCGGCGTGAGTACCTCTCTTACCTTGATGATATAGGCCGTCGTTTTATCCCATATTTGATCTCGCACTGCCCGCAGCTCCTTTTGCACGGCGTTTATCTTCGCTTCATCCGGCACCTTTTCCATCCAGAGGATTCTTAAATCCCCACTTAAAGAAAACATTTTATCTCTTAAGGGTTTCGTCTCCTTCAGGTGGGCCAACCTAAGGGCATCTATCTTCGCCTCTTGCTCGGCCGTGAGTTTCAAATCAGGTATCATCCGGATATCGAAAAAAGGCCCATCAAACCCCGGACCCCGACCGGGAAAACCCCTACCCCCTGGACCACCCCAGGCATACGTTGTGACTGCCAATCCTAACACGAGCAAACTGACCATCATCGCTAAACCTATTTTTTTCACCGCTCTTACTCCTTTCTAATTTTTTTCTTTTTTCTTTCCTTTAACCTGTAAGCAGCTGTCGTGCCATTCACATAACATTTCAAATTAATTACACTTTTCCCCTTCCGAGCTCTACCGCAAGGATTTGCATATGTATAATAATTATCCAATTGGAGTATCCAGTTGAATCAAAATTATCCATATGTTAAGTAAATGAGTAACCTCATAGAAAGGGTTGTCATTTGATTTCCATAAGAACGTTGAAAACGCGGGAAAAGGAATTTTATCGCTTCTTTTTTTGGTTCGTTATCGGTTCCTGCGCGATCTTGCTGCCCCTCATTGGGATCATGACGATGACCTCTCTGGGTTGGCAGGAAAGATTTACGGAGCGTTTACTTCTCGAGAAGGGAGAGGCACTTATCCGTTCATATGAAGCGGGTGTTCGAACTGTGGCAGCACGGCAATTAGGGCCTTTTGAAAGACAGAAACTCGTGATCGAACTTACCCGTGAGCCGGGAGTGGATTACATCATCATCACCGATTCTACCGGCCTGGTTATAGCCGATAGCGAACCTTTTCGTATTGGAGGGTTTTATGCCTTGGACATCAAGCGAGATAGTTTATCCACTGCCCGTCCCACCTCTCGCCGGGTTAAAAACCGCGCTGGCGCCGATACATTCGAGATTTTCCGGGCCACTTCCGATGGCCTATTTATCTTCATCGGTCTCGATATGGGTCCGATACTGGAGGCCCACAGAGAAGATGTGAAACGTACTTGGCTCCTTTCCTTTATCCTACTGATGGTCGGCATAACGGCAGTTATTGCACTTCTTCTTACGTATCGTTATCGAATGACCCGTTCTTCTCTAGAGGAGCTTCGCCTCTTTTCCCATTATCTCTTAGAGCATCTACCTGTGGGCGTTATTTCTATCAGCCGGGAAGGCAAAGTAGCTCTTATAAATGACGCGGCTCGGCGACTACTAAACTTTTACGAAGAAAGAGAAGGTGATGCGAAAAAGGGATTAGAATTTCCTGCCCCTATAAAAGACATCCTCTCTGAACTCGTCACGACTGAGCGTATCAAGGCGCGGGAAGTGGAGTGGAAAGAGGCAGGAAAAAGTGTAATCACGGCGGAAATCATAGCCACGAAACTCCAAGATGGAAACACGATCATACTCCTTAGGGACTTGGCCGAAGTCAAAAACCTAAGAGAAGAGGTGGAAAGGAGTAGAAGACTTGCCTCCATCGGCACCTTAGCGGCGGGAGTCGCCCACGAGATCCGAAACCCGCTTAGCTCTATCAAGGGATTTGCCACTTTTTTTATGGAAAAATACGGTCTCGATCCAGAGGCGAAGGAAGCTGGCCAAATCATGATTACCGAGATAGAACGCCTGAATCGTGTCATTGGGCAACTCCTGAGCCTTGCACGTCCCCCGGCGGTTAAATATGAACAAGTAGAGATGGGCCATATAATTGCCCAGTCCATAAAGACGGTAGCACCAGAATTTGCCCAAAAAGGTGTGGCCATCAAAAACACCGTTGAGGGAATCACTTGTCAATGTGACCCGGACCAGATGCAACAAGTGTTCATTAATCTGCTTTTAAATGCCCTAAGCGCCACCAAGGCGGGAGATAAAGTAGTAGTAGAAGGGAAGAAGCTTACAGAGGAACGCATTTCTTTAACCGTTTTCGACACCGGCCGAGGCATCGAACCGGAAGACCTTCCCCATGTCTTCGATCCCTTTTTTACCACGAAATCATCAGGAACGGGATTGGGCCTCGCTATAGTTCATAAAATCATCGAGGCCCATGGGGGAGAAGTGTCAATTTCCAGCACCCCAGGACAGGGGACGGAAGTGAAAATAATAATTCCCATTGAGAAAAAAGCCGCATGAAAAAGATCAGTTCTATTCTTATCGTTGATGACGACCGATCACACCGGATTATGTTGAAGACCCTACTTACCAGCTGGGGATACGAAGTAAGAGAGGCGGAGGACGGTGATATTGCCGTCCGGTACGTCAAGGAGATTCCCTTCGATCTTGTGCTAATGGACGTGAGGATGACGCATATGTCTGGATTGGAGGCGCTACCGCTCATCAAGAACCATAATCCGGCCGTTCCCGTTATCATTATGACGGCCTATGCCTCGGTGGAATCGGCCGTGGAGGCGATGAAAAATGGAGCTTACGACTATTTACAAAAACCGCTCGACTTCGAAGAGCTGAAAATCAAGATAGAAAGGGCCATGGAGCATCGCCGACTTGTAGAGGAAAATGCTGAATTGAAGGCAAAATTAGGAGCTTCATTCGACCGACACCACATTATAGGTAATTCACCTGCCATGATCAGCCTACTAGATACTGTCTCCCAAGTAGCCCCTTCTGAGGCAACGGTGCTCATCCTAGGCGAATCGGGCACTGGAAAAGAACTCATCGCTTCTGCCATCCATTACAATAGTCCTCGCCGACAAGGACCATTCATCCGCATCAATTGCGGTGCCATAACTGAAACTCTACTTGAATCTGAGCTTTTTGGTCACGAAAAAGGTGCCTTCACAGGGGCCGATCGACGCAGGGAGGGAAAGTTCATCCAGGCTTCCGGCGGTTCCATCTTTCTCGACGAAATTACGGAAACGTCACCAGCCATGCAAGTGAAGCTTCTTCGAGTTTTACAAGAAAGGGAAGTTACAAGGGTCGGGGGAACGGAATCCCTGCCGATAGACGTAAGGGTTTTAGCCGCCACAAATAGAGATATCAGACAGGCCGTAGCAACAGGAAAATTTAGAGAAGATCTGTATTATCGTTTAAACGTAGTTACCCTGGAAGTGCCCCCCTTAAGGCATAGAAAGGAGGATATTCCCCTGCTGGCCCAGCATTTCTTGGGAGAACTTTCGGCTAAAAACAAAAAGACCATAGCTGGATTTACTCCTCAGGCCATGGACATGCTGATCAAACATTCGTGGCCGGGAAATGTGAGAGAACTAATGAACACAATAGAAAGGGCCGTTGTTCTTGCCAAAGGAGATTACATCACCCCTGAAGACCTGGCTCTAAAGGCGACCGAGTCAAAGGATTTATTTAATTTAAAGGCCTTCGTTCCTCTCGAAGAGGTTGAAAAACAAACGATTGTAAGTACTCTCACAGCCGTAGGAGGAAATAAAAGCGAAGCAGCTAGGAGACTGGGCATCACACGTCGCACCCTACATTTGAAACTAAAAAAATACGGCCTTATGTAAAGATGCGATAAGGAGGTTGGTAATGACACGTTTAGAAGATGTTGTAGTTTATCAATCGGTTCTGGATTCCATCGTTCCACAGGATAAGGATCGAGGAACGGTCTTGGCCGAAGTGGCATCCTTTTTTCTCGAGGCAGACTACCAAGCCTCTCCCTTGGAGAAAGGAAAAGAAGAAACCCTTACGATCAATTTAAGGGCCTTCGATTGCGTTACTTTTGTAGAACAATGCCTGGCTTTCGTCCTTGTCCTTCGCGATTTCCGGCGTACATGGGACGACTATGTATCAACCATCAGGTACCTTCGATATCGAAATGGCATCGTAGAATACGCAAGTCGTCTTCATTACTTCTGCGATTGGCTAAACTATCAAGTTCAGAGAGGGATTCTTAAAAACATCACCCCTGAACTTGGGGGAATCCCTTTCGAAAAAAAAATAAATTACATGACGAGCCACCGAGAACTCTATTTGCCCTTAAGCGATGCCGACGTGTTTAACCGCATCCGTGCCACGGAAGAGGCCTTGGAGAAATCTCTTGGGTGCTATTTACCCATCTCTTCTGTACAGGGTATTTTGCACCAGCTGAAGACGGGAGATATAGTTGCCTTCACTACCGATCGGGAGGGATTGGATGTAAGTCACGTGGGTATTACATTGGGGATGGAATCGGGTGAGTTATTTCTCATTCATGCCTCCCGAGAAGCAGGAAAGGTGATCCGATCCCCAATGCTAGAATATATCAGATCGGCACCCCACCTTTCTGGCATTATTGTCGGCCGACTCGCTTAGTCGATATCGGCTTTCACATCAATTTCCTTCATCTCATTCGAAGGGGGAAACTCTTCGACACGGGAGAGCTTCTGACCTAAGGCTGACGCTTGCCGTCGGGCCTTTTCTATGTCTTCCGACGCCTGATGGAGTTTCCGATGGATCTGATCTAGAAGATTCCCATATTTTTCCCAGGCCACCTTCACCTCCGAGAGGAGCTGCCAGACTTCACTAGTTCTTCTTTCTATAGCGAGAGTTCGGAATCCCATCTGGAGGCTCGTCAGCAGGGCCCAAAGAGTCGTGGGGCCGGCCAGGACGACACGATGCTCCCTCTGAATACGTTCAACAAGCCCAGGACGCCTTATCACTTCAGCGAAAAGACCTTCTATCGGAAGATAAAGAATGGCGAAGTCCGTTGTTTTTGGCGGTAAAATGTACTTGTTGGAAATATCGCGGGCACATTTTTTTACGCTTTCTACCAACTTCTTTCCCATCTCTTCCATAGCGTTCGCATCACCCTTTTCTTGCGCCTCGAGCAATCTTTCATAGTCTTCTAACGGGAATTTGGCATCGATCGGTAAAAAAATAGCCTGACCAGAGTCGCCACCGGCACCGGGTAAACGGATAGCGAATTCTACCCTTTCCCGACCATCACTGGGTGCAAAATTTTCTACATACTGTTCTGGAGCCATTACTTCCTCCAGCATGGCTCTGAGCTGTATCTCTCCCCAGGTGCCCCGAGTTTTTACGTTTGTCAGCACCCTTTTTAAATCACCCACTCCTTGCGCCAGAGACTGCATCTCCCCGAGTCCCTGATGCACCTTTTCCAATCTTTCACTCACCTGACGGAAGGATTCTCCCAAACGATTCTCTAAAGTTATATGCAGCTTATCGTCTACGGTCCGCCTCATTTCTTCAAGCTTAAGGGCGTTGTCCTCTTGGATGAGTCTCAATCTCTCTTCTACCTTTGATCTCGTTGCCTCCATTTGAGTCCTCATCTCGCCAGCCAACGTGTCCAAACGTTCAGCAAAGATCTCCAACTGTCGCTTTTGGCCATCCGCCGCCAGGGACGCTTGATTTGTGAGCATACTCCCCAACATTCCAATCGCTCCCGTTATTTCCTCGCGCAACTCCCGAAAATATTGCCCCGTTTCTTTTTCCGTCCTTCGAATGGCGAAGGCAACAGTGAAAGTGACCGCCACCGCACTGAGAAATATGATAACGACAATTAAGACCAAATCCATAAACTTATGCCCTTTCTTTAAAAGAGAATCCTGAGCGCCTTAGCTCTGCATCGATCATATCTGCATCTCCAGCATTGTAAGCCACAATTCTTTTTAGGTGGACGAAAGCCTCTTCGTCGATCGAGGTAAAACCTATGGCTGCCTCACCTCCTGATGTTCTCACCACTTGACCTAAGATTTTCAATTCTACCGTCGGACTCAACCTCAAGGTGATGATACCCTCCATGCCCGGAGACAATTCTTCTTTTGTTTTAATCAGCATCCCGTTCAGGCTGACATTGCAGGTTTCGATCTCAATTGCCCTACCCCCCTGTATTTGGAAGGTGGCCGTGAAGTTTGCCTTGATCCTCGTTCTCCTGCGTCTCTCCTTCGCCATCTTATCCCCTCACTCGGTAATTATTTCATGATTCATTTCAATCCGTACCCCATGGAGAATACTATCTCCCACAGGACATCTTTTTTCTACCTCTACCAGCATAGCTTTTATTTCATCCGGCGGGGCGGAAGATTTTACATAAGTGTTAACTCTAATTATCTGAAGACCCGGTCTCACACTTCCGTCCCCTTTTAAAAATCCATCAAAATCGAGCTCGCCTTGAACCGTTACCCTGAATTCCGCCAAATCTATTTTTCTTAAGCGGGCCACGAAACGTGCCGTCAAGCATTGACACGCGCCTAGAGAGGAAAGCAACACCTCGACCGGATTGGGTCCTGTGTTGGTGCCTCCGAGTTCTTTCGGTTCGTCCAAGCGGAGGGTAAATTCCCGTATCCGGCTCTCCACCTGCATACCCTCGTTTAATAACACCGATTCCGCCTTTAATTGATGTAATCTTGACATTCTCCGATTCCCCCTTTTTTAGTATATATAACGCCTCGCCCCTATATAGTTACGAGCGAAGAAGGTATTATCCATGCGCTCGACGGTAATTCTCTTTCCCCGCCTGGGGGCATGGATGAACTGATTGTTCCCCACATAGATTCCCACATGAGATACTTTACCACGTCCTCTGGTAGAAAAAAACACGAGATCGCCGGCTTCTAATTCTCCCCTTTCCACTGGTTCCCCCTCCCGATACTGCTCGGCCGAAGTGCGGGGGAGATCAATTCCGTTTAACTGGTAGACGGTCATTGTAAGGCCACTACAATCGAACCCTTCCTCCGCCGAGGCACCACCCCATAGGTAAGGTACACCAAGAAAGGTATAGGCTGTCTTCACTATTTCCTCTCGAAGATACGTCATCCCCCGCACTTCCTTCTGACTTACGGCATACTCTTCCGGCACCATCACGTAAAAATCGCCAATGACCCCCATCGATTTGAGGATCGCCGCCACTGAAAAGGCGTCTTCTTTTTTCTTGTAATTACCAAACCTTACTTTGTAGAGTCCATCCCGATCACGAAAGTAAGTGGCATCGATTCCTTGCCCGCGTAGAGTCTCCATCAACGTAACAGCATTCTCTGCTTGGGAAAAAGCACCCGTCTGGATCGAATAGCCCATGCGGGGAAGCTCTTTCTTTATCGGCTTTTTCATCCGGGGTGGAGGTACCTCCGGTGATGGCACATAGGAAGGCCGACAGGCGCCATTTATAATGGCGACAACCACAAAACAGCTCAGAACAACAAGAAGCCTTTTAGGTCTTTTCATAACTTTCCATAAGGGAAAGAACAAATCCTTTCAAATATCTGCCCTCCGGGTGGTAGATGAGGGTCGGATGGTCAGGAGAAGCCCCTAATCGTTCCAATAAACGTACCGAACAACCTGCTTCCCCCGCGGCCTGGCAAACGGCTCGAAAAAAAGACTCTTCATCTACGGCCCCAGAACATGAAAAAGTAACCAAAAGACCGTTAGGTGCCAGTCGCTTGAGGGCAAGGCGATTTATATCCTTGTATCCCCTTAACGCGCGTTCCACATCCTTCCTGGTCCGCGCGAAGGGGGGTGGATCGAGACAAATGACATCATAGCGACCGCTATCAATTCTCAGATAATCAAAAACATCGGCACATACAGCCCGATGCTGTTTAGTATCTAGGCCATTCATCTGTAGATGCTCATCTATCATGCCGATGGCTTTTTCCGATACGTCTACAGACACCACTTCGTTGGCCCCGCCTTTCAGAGCATAAATACTGAAGCCACCTGTATAGGAAAAACAGTTAAGAACCCGAGCACCGTTACTCAAATGTAAAATTTTTCTTCTGTTTTCCCTCTGGTCGAGAAAAAATCCCGTTTTTTGCCCTGCCATCACATCGACTAAAAAGCGTAGGCCATACTCTCTGATTTCAATTTTTTCGGGCAAGTCCTTCCCATAGAGAAGCCCTTTTCGCTCGGATAGACCTTCCCTGATTCGGGCACTCCCTCCACTGCGCTCATATATGCCGTAGGGATTTAATTCCTCTATTAAAGCACGTATCACTTCTTCCCGGGCACGCTCTACACCAATCGTCTCAATGGAGATGACGAGATAATCTCCGTATTTGTCCACAATGAGTCCCGGCATGCCATCCCCTTCCGCGTTCACCAATCGGAAGGCCGTCGTTCCTGCCGGTACGACTCTCTTTCGCAATTCAAGGGCATCCTTGATGCGAGATCTCCAAAATGTCCTCTCTATCTCGATTCTTGTCCTCCACGACAAAAGACGGATTGCAATATCACTGTGAGGGTTGAAAAAACCGTACGCAAGTTCTTCCCCAACCGCCGATGTGACACATACCACATCACCCGATTTTGGTTCGCCGATTATTTCTCGAATTGCTCCGGAAAAGACCCAAGGGTGTCCCTTGATAATCGTTTTTTCTCGACCGGCCTTTAGAATAACGATGGGATATGTGGGTGACACAAGATTTCTCCCTATCCGGATCGTTTTTTTTCATATACAATGGCCAAAACAAAGGGGCAAGAAAGAGGTGAACATTTTACCTCCATACTTTTTCCAAGAAGTAAGAATCGGAAAATTTGTCCGTCGGCTAAACCGTTTCGTCATCGAATTGACGTTAGACGGAAAAAAAACATTCGCCCACCTTCCAAATCCTGGCCGCCTCTGGGAACTCCTCGTTCCCAATGCTACTGTGTTCGTCACACCCGCGAAAAAGGCCGAAGGCAAATATACTTACAGTTGTGTGGCCGTTAAAAAAGAAGGCAAGGTAGTCCTTCTCCATACGCAGCAAATAAATGTAATTGCGCGCATGCTAATTGAAGACAACCTAATCCCCAGTCTAAAAGATGCGGTCGTAGAAAAAACGGAAGTCAAGTGGGGTAAGCATCGCTTTGATTTGCTTCTAAGACAAGGTTCCAAGCGAATAATAATGGAAGTAAAATGTTGCACCCTCTTCGGCAAAGCCGTGGCCATGTTCCCCGACGCGGTCACCGTGAGAGGGAGAGAACATATCCAAAGTTTAGCCCGTCTAAATGATAAGGACATTCGAACGGGCGTATTATTCATTGTGGCGACGAATCATGTTTCTCTGTTTTCCCCTGACTATCATACTGATTTTGCCTTCGCCCGAACTTTACTGGAAAATAGAGAAAACCTTCTCGTCAAAGCCGTCGGCCTCTCCTGGAACGAAGAGCTTTCTCCGGTAGGGCCCGTCAGGAACATTCCTATACCCTGGTCAATCATTGCAGAGGAAGCAAATGACCGAGGTGCGTACCTCTTGCTATTAGAGGTGAGACAGCCGGCTCAGGTAGCCATTGGCTCCCTCGGCGTCTTATCCATACCTTCCGGTTTTTACATTTATGTTGGCTCAGCTCGAAAGATGCTGTCAAAACGCCTGCAACGACATGTCAGGATTCATAAAAAACCATTCTGGTATATCGATTACCTGCGACCTCATGCCTCTTTAGTCATACCGATCGCTATTCGTACCTCTCAAAATCTGGAACATGAGCTGGCTCAGGAACTTCATCTCATTACTCCTGCATCTATTCCTCGATTTGGCGCTTCCGACTGCGACTGTGTATCCCACCTTTTTTACTTTGAGGAACACCCCTTGCGTAATCCGTCCTTTCTCAAACTGCTAGAAAAATATCGTATCGACTACCTGTCCACCTTAATAAACAGAGAATTGCCCTCAGCCCTCATATTTGATATGGAAAATAGTCAAAAAATTTTGGAGTAATGTCATGTACGCGGTAATCATGGCAGGAGGCAAGGGAACAAGATTCTGGCCGGTAAGTCGCGCCCACCTTCCCAAACACCTTATTAATATCTCTGGAACTGATACGGTTATCCGCGAGACGATGAAACGCATCCTGCCCATTTTCCGACCGGAAAACATTCTAGTCATAACGTCCCGGGAACAAGCCGGTAACGTAAGAGAGCAGCTCCCAGAAATACCAGCTAGTAATATCATCTCCGAACCGGTAGGGCGCAACACGGCGCCATGTATCGCACTCGCCGCGGCAGTACTCAGCAAAAGGGCCGGGGACGGTATCATGGTCTGTCTGCCGGCAGACCATATCATTCAAGATACGGATGAGTTTCTGCGTATCCTGAAGGTGGCGATAGAAGCAGCCCAGGTAAACGACTCCTTAGTTACCATAGGTATTGAGCCGACGGGGCCCGAAACCGGATATGGCTACTTGGAGCGTGGGGAACTGCGTATACTAAGCCAGGGAAGGAAAGTCTATGAAGTGAAATCCATGAGAGAAAAACCTCCTCGCGAAGAAGCAGAACGCATGATCGCTCAAGGAGGTTTCTACTGGAACAGTGGTATGTTCATCTGGCGGAAGGGGATTATCTGGAAGGCCCTCGAACAATTCCTGCCCCATCTGATCCGTGAGATGGAAAAAATAATTCCTTACGTGGATACGCCGCAGTTTAATTCCATTGTAGAAAAAGTGTATGCCGACCTTGAATCCATATCTATAGATTACGGGGTCATGGAAAAGGCAAAGAATACCTTAATTGTTCCGGGAGATTTCGGCTGGTCTGATGTGGGCAGCTGGGATGCCCTCTGGGAGGTTATGCCAAAAGACACCTCCGGTAATGTGATGATTAAAAACCGCAATACGGTCAATATAGAAGCGAAAAACTGCCTTGTTTATGCCCCCGATAAACTTGTTGCCCTGGTGGACGTAGAAGACATTATAGTGGTAGAAACTCGGGATGCCATCCTAATTTGCCGGCGGGGAAGTTCACAACAGGTGAGGAAGGCAGTAGAAACAATCGAGGAACGGGGATTAAAAGAATACTTGTGACATGAACGGGAAAAAGGGTTTGCTGGCCGTAAAATTTTGTGGGGGTTGCAATCCCACTTACGAAAGAGGTATGTTCTTCGAAGACCTGAAAACCAAATTAGAAGACAAATTCGATTTTGTCCCCCACGATCACCCAACACCCGACGGTATGATCATCATCTGCGGCTGTGACCGTGTCTGTCCTATAAAGCAATACAATCCATGCCATTACAAATCCTTTACCGTTATAAGAAGGGCTACCGCTTCCGAAGAAGCGGCAGCCGAAATCATCAAACAGCATAGTTAAGGACTTCTAAAATCACATCCTTAGTATAATCTTTCATGCGCCAGAGCTCAGCCAGGTGTACGGCATTTTCCGCTATGCGTTTAATCTCATCCTTTGATATGCCAGCTTCTCCTAAAGTTACAGCACAGCCGATAGAGGAAAACCATTTTTTTATTTCTTGAACGGTATTTTTCGCCACTTCTCTGTCATCACCGGAGAGGCCGAATATCTCTCTTCCGAGGCGGGCAAATCTCGGCTCCTTTTCTTCCAGGGCGTATGTCATCCACGCGGGTAGGACGATCGCCAACCCGGCTCCATGCGCCATATCATACAGGGCGCTCAGGGAATGTTCGATCATGTGTACCGGGTAAGGGGCCCTTCCTACACCCGCAGTAGTAAGGCCATTAAAGGCGAGAACCGATCCCCACATGATGTTGGCACGGGCCTTGTAATTTGCTGGCTCCTTCAAGGCCACTTCCGTGCTCTCCATAATTGTCCGTGTTAAGGCCTCAACTAAGCGATCCTGAAGGAGGGGTTCCTTTTCGGCACCGTTGAAATAACCTTCCCACATGTGGGCCAGGATATCGACGGTACTATAGGCTGTATACCGGGCGTCCAGACTGTAAAGAGTAGTGGGATCCAAGATGGACACCCGAGGATATAAAGCAGGAGATGCAACACCGAACTTGAGCGCCCCTTCTTCCTTGGTTAGCACAGCCCCGCCATTCATCTCCGATGCGCTCGCCGAAACGGTGACGATAGTTACGATGGGAAGCGCATCCCTTATTGGCTGAGAGAAGGTGAAAAAATCCCACACGTCATGTTCCACTTTCGCCCCGGCGGCAATCGCCTTGGCCGAATCTATTACACTTCCGCCCCCAACCGCGAGAATAACCTCAACCTGTTCCTTTTTGGCCACTTCCACGCCACCACGGACGTGGGATAGCACTGGATTAGGTTTCACTCCCGGATACTCAATAATGTCTACCCCCGCTTCTTTCAAAGAAGAGACAACATTCTCGTAGATACCGTTCTTTTTGATGCTACCCATACCGTAAACCAAAAGGGCTTTCTTTCCCCATCTTTTAACTTCTTCTCCTACACGGGCAATCTGACCGGCACCGAAGATGATACGTGTTGGGTTGTGAAACACAAAATTTTGCATAGTTCCCCCTTTTTTGATGAACCTATTAAACCTACCTTAAGGCGAAGGCACCATACAACTTGCGAGCTAAAATTTCAACTGCCATCCCCTCCGTCAAGGGGTTACAAAGAATTGATGGGGTTGAAAAATACAGATATTCGCCTCCCCCGCCACATTAGCGTCGGTTATTTCCACAAAGTAGCCGTAACTAGTGGAGGGCTTGAGCTCTGTCTCCACAACAACCTCGCCACGGTTGAGGCCAGCGGTTACATCTCCAGTCCTTAATCTCTGTAAATATATATTGTCAAACCAAACGAGATTATGGGCATCGAATTCTCTAGAATTCGACGCCTCCGCCAATCTGAAGACGTAAAAAGCATCAATCCCGCCCAAGGATTTTAGAGGAGTCCAGGAGACTCGGATATTGGCGAGCGACGTCCCCATAGGGAGAGGCTTGGCTTTAGAGGGTGAAAAAGACGCATAAATATCTTCTCGATACTTCACATATGAATTAACCAGTGCCTCCGAAGGGGCCCTTTTTTGATAACGTGACTTTTTCACTACTCTCCCATCTTTCAATTTAACCTCGATTGTATATTCTCCTTCCTCAAGAAATCCCTTTGGTAGGTTTACCATGTACCAGTAATTAGGGATACGGGCATCATAAATCCATCCGTTTTTATTATGCACCGTAAACTTTTCATTGGAGAAACTAGCTTGATACCCGTTTGGTCCATAAGCCGTCAGATTTTCTATCAATTCCGGTGTTGCTACGCCGGGCGTAGGATAGAAAGCAACCAGAAACTTATGGGTTTCTTTGGTTTTAAAATCAGAATCTTCAAAATCCCAATAAACGTCACATGCCATAATATCAAAAATTTTTACCTCTACATCAGCCATTTACGCAAAACCTCCTATTTTGTATTTATGCCCCCTTTTAAATGGGGGCTTTGATCCACTTTTTGACTATACTACGATGTGTTTTTGTAATCTTTAAAACCCCCTCGAACTCTTCCTGTGTGCGGGGCCACCAAGCATACATGATGGGGGTATCCAGCCGACCGTCTGTTACCGTTTGAGTAGACGTAAAAACGTGAACGCGTCCCTGAGGGGTCATGCCGAGAAATTCCATCGGGAAACGATCGTTTAGCAATGGCATTATTTGAGGAAAAGCCTCTCTAACTTTAAACACATCCTTTATTGTTTGAGCTTTTTCCACGGCTTTGGCTAGGGCATGCATGAATGTATAATTGCATGCGGCCTCCCAAGTAGCTGGCTTATTAAACATTTCGCGATATTTAGTACCAAACTTTTGCTCCGGATGAGGTGGAAGACTGGTAATGGCAGCGGTGGCAATAGCGTTTCCGATCAGGGTCGTTCCACCAAGCTGCTGGGAAATTACGTCCAGTTTGGCCTGGTCTATTAGCAAGAAGGGCCCTTTATATCCGAGCATGCGGGCCTGCTCGATGGCTAAGGCCGTCGTCACCGAAGGTCCGCCGATTAGCATGCAATCAGGTTTACTGGCGATAGCCGCCGTCAGCTGAGCGGAGTAATCGGTTTCTGTATAATAATTTGCCGGCTGATCAGCTGTTATCGTTCCTCCCATTTCTTCCCATTTTTTACGAAAGACATGCCGCCATTCATCCCCATAGGCCCCCAGAGTTACGACCATCGCACATTTTTTCCATCCCTTAGAATGGGCCCAGCGGGCATAGACTTCTGCCAAATGGGTAAAAGAACCCGGGGCAATGACCATTAATTTGTTGCCCAGTTCGGAAGCAGCTGGGGTACTAGTAAAAGCGAGGAGAAGTAGCTCGTTCTTCTTTTCTTCATTTATTCTCGCAATGGCCGAGATGGTATTAAAAACTGGGTTAAAAACGGCGATCGCGCCCTTACTTTTCAAACGTCGAGCATTGTTGACGGCCTGAGTCGGATCTATGCGATCATCCAGCTTTTCCAACACGACATTATATTTTTTCTTCCCCACCACGATGCCACCAGCTGAATTAATTTCCTTGATGGCAAGCTCTATCCCAGATACCACGTCCTGCCCGTATTCCGCTGCAATCCCACTCAAAGGACCAGAAAAGCCAACTAAGATTTCACCTGCCTGGCCAGTGGCAGAGAAAAACAAGAAAAAAATAACAAGGTACATCTTAACCAGTTTAATCATCTCACACCCCTCCCTCCTGATTTAGCAAACAAAACCATAGACGAACAAAAACCATGCCTGATGATGTGCCGATGGGCTGAGGTGTATCTATTCAATTACGTTTGTATATTTTTTATTGTAGCGGAAGAAACGGGGAAAAAATGTGTGCCCTTTATGACATATGATGACACAATACTGTGTCATGACACAATTGATTACAAGCCAAAAAGGTTAAGTTTTCGATACAAGGTGCGTCTTCCGATGCCCAGTAATCTGGCCGCCTTGGATTTGTTGCCCCCGGCCGATTTCAGGGCTTCTACTATCTCCTCCTTTTCATAATTCCGACGACGTATAACTAATGATGGGTTGAAGGCTCGATTGGACTGGCTCAGGCGCAATTCACTCGGTAAATGGTCGGGGGTGATAAAATTCCCTCGACACAGGACAAAGGCATGTTCGATTACGTGCTCAAGTTCGCGCACGTTTCCGGGCCAGGGGTAATTCATAAACAAACGTAGAACATCATGAGAAAGGCCGCGAATGTTTTTCCCGAATTGACGGTTAAACTTCTCTCTAAAATGCTCCACAAGTAGAGGTAAATCCTCCAATCTTTCTCTCAGGGGAGGTAAATGAATCTCTACGACTTTCAAACGATAATAGAGGTCAGCTCGGAATTCCCCTTTTCGCACCTTGGCTCGAAGGTCTTGATGGGTCGAGGCAATGACCCGCACATCCACTTTTCGCGCCCTCGTATCCCCCACCCTTTCTATTTCCTTTTCCTGCAGCACCCTCAAAAGTTTTAGTTGAATCAGAGGAGAAATATCCCCGATTTCATCCAGCAGGATGGTTCCGCCCTGCGCCGCCTCAAAGCGCCCAATTTTATCTCGAAAAGCCCCGGTGAATGAACCTTTCACATGTCCGAAGAGCTCGCTTTCCAACAGATTCTCCGAGAGGGCAGAGCAATTAACCGTAATAAAGGGGCCTTGGGCTCTTTTTCCTCCATAATGCAAGGCTCTAGCGATTAATTCTTTTCCCGTACCGCTTTCACCAGTGATAAGAACCGTCGTCTCAAGGTTCGATAAGTCCTCCAAGAGGGCGTATATTTCCTGCATACGTTTGCTTTTTCCCACTATGTTGTGAAACTCCGTCCTTTCCTTCAACGCCCTCTCCAGGTCTCTTAAGCGGGTGACGTCTCTTACAACCATGACCGCACCGGTAAAACTGCCGGTCGCGTCTTTTAATGGAGCACTCGATATGCTGACTACTTGATGGGGTCTATTTCGATGCTCACAACTAATAATCTGTTCTTCCATTGGTTTCTTCTCATACAGGGTTCTTTGGATTACCTCTTCACAGGCACGAGAACAAAAAGAAAAGCTCGTGGCAAAGAGTTCATTCACCGTAGAAGAATCAACGTTACAGATCTGTCTCGTTGCATCATTTAAGGCCAATATCCGTAGGTCAGAATCAACGGTGATGATGGCATCCTTCACACTGCGGAAGATGGCCTCCAGCCTCGATCGATGTAGGGCAAGACTCTCTTCCGCTCTTTTTTTATCTGACACATCTCGAGTGACGTTGCAGAAGCCTTTAATCCTCCCCTCTTCATCCCTTAAAAGGGAAACGGACTTCTCGATGGTTCTCCATTTACCATCTTTGTCTCTTACATCTAAAACGAGATTCTTTATAGGCACGCCTGTTTCATATACCTGCCTGTATATCTCGCGATACTCGTTGGCCGTTTTTTCGTCCACGTACGATTTATAATTTACACCCAGAAGCCTCTCTCGAGGCAAATTCCATATCTTAAGACCGGCATCGTTAATAAAGGTCAGATTCCCCTGTAAATCCATTTCAGCTACCTGGACTTCCACGTCGTTTAGTATGGTTTCGTATCTCTCGAGAGATTGTTTAAGTTCTCTAATGTGGCGTCTCAGGGCCTCCACTTCGTAAATTACACCTAATCCGGCCAATTTACCTTGCCATCGAGTTATGCTCAAAGAGGCAAACACCCAAATGGGTGTACCATCCAAACGTTTTATACGGAAAAACCTACTTTCCGAAACTGTGCCCTCACGGAAACTTACCCGACCTCGATCTTCATGATATATCAGGGGCCAAAATGAAATTCCTCTTAATCTCTCCCCGTCTTCGGCGCCTAAGAGATCAACGAAGAAACGATTGAATGCCTCTATGCGCCCCCGAGAAAGTACGAAGAGACCAATTGGAAAATCATCAAGGAACATATGAAGTTCTCCTTTTCTCTGGTTACTTATCGTCTATTTACACAGTTCTTTCAAAAGTGTAAATCCCGGCCCCTTTGCCCTTGAAAAAAATCCTTAATACTTGTAAAAAAGGGCCATGAAGCGATTGTACCTATCTGATACGGACAAGAAAATAGGGGGGGTCTGCGGGGGGTTAGCCGAATATTTCGAAAAGGATTCTACACTGTTTCGCATCCTTTTCATCTTGCTCATCATAATTTCTTTTGGCTTCGGCATTCTGGCTTACTTGGGCATGTGGCTGGTAATCCCGAAAAAACCTGCCTCCCAAGGATAGGGAAACCCCTTGCCAATCACCGTCGTACCGTAGGGGAAACTGATAAATATTGCCTCAACTATTGTCAAGAACCAGAATTTAACTGTAAACATCATCGGCCAAAGGGCTCTTACATCTTAAACCGAAACCTTGCCGCTTCTTCTCTTACGGGCCACATGCAAAAGGTACTGATTACCACGGCTACTTTGTTTAAATAGTATTCCATCATAACCCGAAGCCCCCTTTTAGTTTCATGATTCTTTACTCGAATGTAGCCGGCTATAGCATACCTATCAGCGGGGAAAACAGCAAATTGATAGTATTAACAAAGTTGACAGGGGATTGAACATTTGTTGCCGAGGACGAATAATATTTCCCAACGCTCGACAGTCTAAAACTTTGGAGCTATAAACTAACGAACACGATCGAACCAAAGGGTCAACTTATGGGATACAGAAAGGTAATAGTGGAATGCTTAAGTGGCTACAAAGCTAACGAGAGGCCGATGGCCTTCCTCTATGAAGGCCGTCGCATCGAAATTGCAGAAATTCTTGATCGCTGGTGCGAGGGTGGAATTGACCCTACTCGTCCTCCGGTAGATTACTTCAAAGTAAAAACCACAGATGGGGATATTTTCTTTCTGCGCTACCTCTCCCTCTTCGATACCTGGTCCATCTCAGAAAAGTAGCATCCTCTTAATTCAATCACTTGACCAATAATCTGCCTCAATCTGATCTTTTAAGCTTTTCCACCATAACCTGACGTTTGAGTTTCAGCACTTCCTTGGTGACCTTGGGACAAAGTATATTGCCGCCGAAATCCCTATCCTGACTTCTCTTTCTTGCCTTTACCTTTTTCCTTTCCCTTCCCACCTGCACCTTGATCTAGATCGTGCCCCTTTTTCAGGGCATGGAATTCATTCGAACCTGGTTTAATACCGAGACTCTTCGCCAACACACCCCAGCCTTTGCCCCTATTTACTTTGTATTGTTGCAAAACATACTCTGGTGGGCGTTTGGACATTTCACCTAGTTTCAAAACCATATAGGCATCGGCCGGCTTGTCCACCGACTGCAGAATAGCTTCCACTCTTTGGTTATCTAAATTAAACCTCGTAACTAAACTGGCTTTAAAACCTGACAGATTAGCCTCAGCCCTCACGTTTAACTCTGACATCCAATTAAATTCCGTCGCGATTGCGCGAGTCGTGAAAGACAACAAAAACGCCAGCGTCCCTATGAACAAAAAAACGCGTTTCATAGACCCTCCTTTCTTATGATCCTCGCTTTATAATTTCTGCTACTCCTGAAAATACATCATGTTAAGCACAATACACACAACCACCCCCAGGAGCGCCCTTTTTATTTCTCCGAGGGTAAATTCTTCGTCTCCCCTTTCTTTTTTCCTTCCTCTTTTTTAGGTTGAGATTCTTTCTTTATCGGGCTTTGGATAGTATACCCCTCCTCTTTAGCCTTATAACCACCATAGGCACCCGCCCCGGCGGCAGCGACATACCAACAACCGTAAAGAAGTAAAACGACCCCTATGAACAAAATAACTGTGCCTAGAATCTTAAAGTAACTCATAGCTCTTTCCTTGCCTTGTTATAAAATTCGTATTAACAATAAAGGTGGTTACGCTTCATTGCAAGAAAAAAATAGAAATTAAGAGGCGATTATGAAATTTGCCATCATGGGTACCGGCGGCATCGGTGGATACTACGGAGCATTGCTTGCCAGAAATGGTGAAGATGTAACTTTTATTGCTCGAGGGTTGCACCTTGAGGCCATCCGAGAAAAAGGTCTGAAAATCAAAAGCGTTTTAGGAGATTTCGAAATTAATCCAGCCCAGGCTACCGCAGATACAACCCAATTAAGCCAGGTGGATGTGGTGCTGTTTACCACCAAGACCTATCAGACAGAAGAGGCAGCCAAGTTGATTAAACCCATAATAGGGCCACAGACGGTCGTAATTTCCCTCCAAAACGGTGTTGATGCAGCAGACAAAATTGGCGCGATCGTAGGCATGGAACATATGCTTGGTGGAGCAACTTGGTGTTCCGCCGCCATCGAAGCCCCAGGAGTCATTGGTCATTACAGTCAGTTTAGAAGGATTGCCCTAGGGGAACTCGATGGACGCATCACATTTAGATTGCGCTCTTTAGCCGAGATTTTAGAAAGTGCCGGCATCACCGTGGAAGTAAGTGAAAACATAAAAAAAGTTCTCTGGACAAAATTTACCTTCATCGCCCCCTTGTCTCTTTTGGGGAGCTTAACAAGACTACCCCTCGGTGATTACCGAAACGTGCGAGAATCACGGGCTCTTTTGACAGAAGCCATCAAAGAGGTAATTTCTGTGGCTCACGCTGAGGGCATTGATCTCGATGAACAAGTCCTAACTAACACCCTTGCTTTCATTGACGCGGGAGAGCCAGGGATAAAGACTTCTATGCAGAGAGATGTGGAATCGGGAAAACCATCCGAACTCGAGGCTATGATCGGCACCCTTGTTCGCCTGGGGAAGAAGCACCACCTTCCTCTACCTGTCATGGAGTTCGGCTATGCGGTGCTAAAACCGAGGGAATTAAAAGTGGTCGGGGCGACTGGATTTGAACCAGCGACCCTCTGAACCCCATTCAGATACGCTACCAGACTGCGCCACGCCCCGACACTAAGCGGTCTAGTTACCACTTACCTCTCACCATGTCAAGGATCAGGCGGGCAATAATAAAAACGACTTGCGAAAAATTCCACCATTTAGTAAATGAGCGTTAACTCACAAGAAAGTTCATAATTTTAAAATTATGAAGTGGTCGTGGCTACTTATCATTACGGTATCAACCTGTCTTTTTCCCCTTCCCAGTGCAGGGGATATTTACCGTTACGTGGATGAAAACGGTGTTATCCATTTCACCAATGTCCCCACCCGTCCGGATGTTAAATACACCCTTCTTTACCGGGAAAAGAGGGTTTTGCTCCAGGTGGCGCCCAAAGACATGGCAAAGTACGACCACTTTATCAACCAAGCAGCCAGTAAATACGATCTGGATCCCTGTCTTATAAAGGCTATTATCAAAGCAGAATCAAATTTCAACCATCAAGCTGTATCTCCAAAAGGCGCTCAAGGACTTATGCAACTTATGCCCCAGACGGCGTCTTATCTGCAAGTCGAAAATCCCTTTCACCCGGAGCGTAATATTGATGGCGGGGCGCGATATTTGAAATACCTCTTACGCCTATTTCAAGGTAACCTTACGTTAGCTCTGGCCGCCTACAACGCAGGAGAAAATGCCGTCATACGTTATGGCGGGATTCCCCCCTACCGGGAAACGAGAAAATACGTGGAACAAGTACTGACAGAGTTTCAAACTTATAGAAATAAAAAGGGATATTAAAATTTATTTGCCAGATTCGTCATCTCATGATAGGTACTTAAGTCTCCCATAAAATTCCCTCCAAGGAGGGTAGAAACCTCAGATAAGGGAGGTCCACCATGTTTTTTAACCGAAAAGCCGGCAAGGTCAAAGGTCATTGGTGGAAGCCGATTACCATCATGTTTATCCCCCACAGTCAACCTCGATTGTCTGTTCACATAAATATTTCCCCCTTAGGACTAATATGTACAATCCTCGTTATTCTATCTACCGTCCTTTTCACCTGCTTTTTTGCCCCCGGCATCGTTAGTTTCTACTATGCAAAAAAACAGATTGATGAGGAGAAAAGTCAACTCAAAGAAATTTATTCCACCTATGTTTCCCTAAAGAAAATCGAAAACGAGTTCCGGCACCTCTTATCCCAAGGATCGAAAGCAAAAATCCTAGAACAGGTAGATACCTCTGATGCTGGATCCTTTGATTTAACGGAGGTGAATAAAAAAATAGAAGAGTCTATGCAAACAGTGGGGGCAATCAAAGACTTTCTCCGAACGCAGAAGGACATTTACGTAGCCACTCCTCGCGGGCTACCAGTTCCGGGTAATATCACGTCCACTTACGGCACCAGGCTTAATCCCTTCAATAATAAATGGGAATTCCATTCAGGAATAGATATATCCGCACCAGCAGGAACTCCCATCACAGCTACAGCCGATGGAGTGGTGAGTTTCGCTGGCTGGGGTGGGCCCCATGGAGGAAACGTTGTGGTCATTGCCCACGGGTTCGGTTACTCCACATACTATGCCCATACCCAACGGATAACCGTCTCGCTGGGACAAAGAGTTAAAAGGGGAGAAGTGATTGGTTATGTGGGTTCTACTGGAACCACCACGGGCAGCCATTGTCATTACGAGATCAGATGCAACGGAAGAATTCTCAACCCCACCCATTTTCTAAAGGAGATGTCATGATATTCAATTTCAAAAAAACACAAAAAATAGGCATCATATTGGGTGAATCTTCGCAGATTAAAGGAGATCTCTCCGGAGAGGGGATGACCCTGCTCAAAGGTAAGGTTACGGGCAACGTTGAAGGAGAGCAAATCATCATCGATGAGCAGGCGACCATTTCAGGCGACATCGTTGGTCATACCATTTCCATCGCCGGCCAAGTGGAAGGGCAAATTACGGGAAAAGAGTTGGTGGAAATCAAAGCAACGGGGCAGGTGAAAGGAGATATCAGAACCCCCAAGATAGCCATTGAAGAGGGCGCTTATTTTCACGGCTTCTGTTTTATGGAACAAACCCTGAAAACCGATAATATCGTTGATTTAACTGCCACGAGCAAAGATGCCGTAAAAAGTTGACAACCCACCTTCGCGTTCCTATCAATTAATGTAAAAATAGAAGAGAAGGAGGAATGCCTTAAAATGGCCGAAATAAAAAGTACGCTTGATTTGATAATGGAGAGAACCAAACACCTCACGTTAAGCCCCGAGGAGAAGGAATTGCTACGCAGAAAAGAACTAAAAACGAGCATTGGCGTTTTAGTCCAAAAATATCTAGATGGAGCGGAATCCCTTCCTCAGGTTGTGGAAAGGTTAAAAAATATATCAAAAGAGGAATCCACTCCCCTCATCTGGGAGGAAATTGTCTCCCGTTTAGATTTTCGGGAGAGCAACGACGCCCTCTTTGAGCTCATTAAAGAAATGTGGCCTCAGCATCTGGCTTTTCTTTTCAATCAAAGCCAAAGCTTTAAAGAGAAATTAAGCCAATTAAGGTCAAAGAGGCGAGCAGAGGCTTTAGCAGAGCTAGCCCGATCAGGTATTTCTGGTTCCGCCTTGGAACCAAACTTGGAACGGGAAGAAGAATGGAAGCGAGACACGGAAAAACTCTTAAACCTATTTCGTGAAGAACTGAAAGCGTTCCCTCAAATGAACTGAAACCAATATCTCTCAACCTGATGGAAGTTTCTTTCTACCTCTTTTTCCCCGACCACGGGATTTCCGTGCCCAGGAAGCAAGTATTTTACTTTCAGCTGAGAAATTTTTCTTATACTCTCTTTCAACTTTTGACCATCTCCACCGGGAAGATCCGTTCTTCCTATTCCTTCCTGGAAAATCACGTCACCTGTAAACAGTGCCTCTTTGTCGGGAAGATAAATACAAATGGAGGCAGGAGAATGACCAGGTGATTCTATAATCTTCATCTCAATAGTACCCAGCCTCAAGATTCCCTCGTGCAAAAGAATGTCAGGGGCCCAAGAGGGGGCATATCTCCTTAACCACGCGTACTCCGTCTCTCCTATCGCCACTTTCGCTTTTCCATCAAAGGCCGCCGCCCCTTCTAAATGGTCCGGGTGCCCGTGAGTTATAATTATTAAATTGATATCATTTCGACTTAACCCCAACCGCTCTAATCCCCTCTCCCAATGGTCTATGAGATGATAATGTCCTGGATCGATTAAAACCCGATACCCATCCTGATCGATGAGGTAGGTGTTACAATTATTTTCCCTATAGCTACGCCAGAGAAAGGCGTATATACCATCAGTAATCTTCATAATCTTGCCACCTCCTACTTTCGAGGGAGGAGGAGAATTTCTCCATACTGCAAAGGCTGAATACGTTTGTGCCTATTTATCTCCCTCAGTTTATCTATCGATATATTATATCGCTTCGCTATTTTGTCTAGGGTGTCACCCTTTTTCACCCGGTAGTACAGAATTTTTTTTCGATCTAGGCAACCGGTAGCTGGAATATTTATTGCCTGGCCGGCTACCAGCCGCTTCGTTTTATTCATGCCTTGTAACTCTCCCACGGACAATCCACAACGCTCGGCAATGGACACCCACGTCTCCCCAGAAACCACGCGATAAGAAATGGTTTCCTTTATTTCGGGCTTCTTCGTCCTCAATTCTTTCCGTTCGCTTTCCTTTGGCTCAGTCTCTATTCTCATTTTTCTCTCGCCGGACTCCGCAATTTTAACGGCCTTTTTCCCGGAAAGGAAATTGATTGATGCCTCGGCAATCGCCTGCGCCAGCCTCTCTTGAAATTTATGGTTCATCAGCATCTTTTCCTCTCGCCGATTTGATATATATCCCAACTCAATTAAAACCGACGGAATTTCCGGCAACTTAAGAACGAGAAATGGCGCTTCCTGCACGCGTCGAAATTTGACCAGATGACAGGTTTTGATCGTTCTCAGTAAAGCCGAGCCGAACCGACGAGAATTGTTCATGCTGTTCGTCTGAACCATATTAAGAAGAATGGACTCCGACTCCCCGTCGAGCATGGTTTCGCTTGCCATCGTTCCACCGATGATGTCCGCTAGATTCTCTTTTTTCGCCAAAATGCGGGCCGCTTCTGAACTTGCCCCTTTTAGGGAAAGGACATAGACGGATGCCCCCCTGGCCAAATGGGTTCGTTCTGCATCGGCATGGATACTCAAAAATAGTTCGGCCTGGTTGCTCCTCGCAATTTTCATCCTCTTCCTGAAAGGAACATAATAATCGCCCTCCCGGGTCAGGACCGCGCGAAATCCTTTGGTTTTATTTATGTGGTCCCTGATTTTCTTTGATACGGATAGGACGACATCCTTTTCCTGAGTTCCTTTTATCCCGATGGCACCCGGATCATCCCCTCCATGTCCCGGATCGATCACTATGGTTCTTTTCTTGGCTGCCTTTGCGTCCACTTTTTCTCTCTCTACTTCCGGTAGATAAACATCTACTACCAGACGATGGGGTTTCTCTTCTATAGGGGGGAGTTTAAATACCTTGATTTCTCGATATTCAGTAAGGGAAATTCTAATACGGTCCTTTTCCATGAAAATGGTGTTTATACCTGGCTTTGCCAATCGGATGACTGGCTTTACCGAAGGGCCATATTCAACTGCCGTCAGCCAAATGATGACTTCCTCGACCGTTTCCTCGACTTTGAATTCCGGTACGTCTGTAGCATCGAAAACGACTCGGGTATGATCCGGGGCGGCCCAAGAACGGACTTTTTCAATGGTAAAAGCCCCCCAAGAAAAGGGGGGAATGGTAACCCCCACCAGAAAAATTACTACCGTGAGATAGATCCGTAAGCCTAAGTACATGCTGCCTCTCAATACCAGATGCCATGTACCAATTCAAGGTTGACAATTGAACATACAGATGCAAATAAACGGCCATGAAAATCATCTCAGCTCTAAAAAAGAATATATTCTCTCTCTCTTTCGAAGTCTTCCCACCAAAAAGGGAGGGAAACATAGAGTCGCTGTATGAAACGGTAGCAGATTTGAAGTCACTAAAACCTCATTTCATCTCGGTAACTTACGGCGCAGGAGGCTCCACCAGAGATAAAACCATCGAGATTGCTGCCCATGTGAACAACTCTCTCAAAGTAACGGCCTTGGCCCATCTGACGTGTGTACACGCCACGAAAGAAGATATCGCCATTATCCTGGATTCTTTGGTCCAGCATGGCATTGAGAACATCCTTGCCCTAAGGGGTGACCCGCCGCAGGGAGAAGAAAAATTTAAACCCTTACCCGGCGGATTTGTTTTTGCCTGCGACCTCGTCTCTTTTATTGCCGACCGCAGTGATTTTTGTATTGGAGTGGCAGGATATCCGGAAAAGCACGTCGAGGCACCGGACTTGGAAACGGACCTCATCAATCTGAAAAAAAAAGTTGATGCCGGAGCAGACTTCATCATTACCCAACTATTCTTTTTTAACGACGATTTCTACCGTTTCCGCGACCTGGCTGAAAGAAAAGGGATTCACGCACCCATAATTCCGGGTATATTCCCCCTCATCAATTACCAACAAATCGCCCGTACTATCACCCTCTGTGGAGCCAAAATACCAGCACATCTCGCGGAAAAGCTAGAAAGAATGAAAGACAAGCCTGAAGAGGCAGAGAAATACGGTATTGAGTACGCGATCAAACAGTCGGCAGATTTACTTGATAACGGCGTACCTGGCCTTCACTTTTACAGTATGAACAAAAGTGGACCCGTAAAAGAGATAGTAAGAAACCTAGATCTACCCCCCTCCCGCGCAGAATTAGGCCTTGAATAATAATAGCTTCCGTTGTAAGGGAAAATCTCTCCTTGGGCGATTAGCTCAGGTGGATAGAGCGTTGGCCTCCGAAGCCAAAGGCCCCGGGTTCGAGTCCCGGATCGCCCACCATTAGCATCATTTCTCTCCCAAGTCGCCATAGATTTTTCTCGCGCAATCGGGGCAAATGCCGTGACTAAAATCAGCGTCCGAATGCTCTCGAACATAAGCTTCAATCTGCACCCATTTTCCATCTTTTCCCCTTATCTTCTTGCAGGCCGCACAAATCGGCAAAAGACCACTCATAACCTTGACCTGCTGAAGGGCCCTCTCTAATTTTTCTATCAGAGCCTCCCTTTCTCGTTCGAGCTGTTTCTTTTCCGTAACATCTTCGCCTGAACTCAGGGTCGCAATAATCTTACCGTATTCATCGGTTAAGAAGGTATTATGCCAAGCGATGAGGCGCTCTTCTCCCGTTCTGGTCAGCACCGGATTTTCAAAATAAGACAGAGGAGACTGATGCCCGGATATTATCCGTTCAAAGACCCTTTTTACGTCAACCCTATTGGCTTCGGGAATAAAATGATCGAACCAGTTCTTGCCCAACACTTCGTCTTCATTATAATCGAGTACCTCGCAGCCTTTCTTGTTTATCATCGCCACATTTCCCTCGGCATCAATTACCAACATTATTACTGCCGCTATATCCATATACTTTTTTATCTTATCTCTCTCCTCTCTCAGCTTGTCCTCGTTTAACTTCATCCTTCTCCACAGAAGCTCGTAGGGCTTTCTTAGTCCCGTTTCTATAATGGCCTTGTAGATTAGATAGAAAGAAACGATTTTTAACACGTGGCCGAAGAAATTTGAAATGCCGTAGACATTTACGTACAAAGTAAAGGCGATTTCCGAGAAAATAGTCGTAACGATGGACCAGGATATCAATCCATACACTCGTCGACTGAACATTTCCTTTCGGCGACGGAGGAGATAAATCGAGAATAGTAAAATGGCAGAAATGGCATATTCACTTCCTATCTTAAAGGGTGTGAGGCCATACCCTTCGATATAGCACGTAGGGAAAACATCAAGCACGATACTGGAGAAGATGAGTAAAACAATTACGCTATAAAAAAATAAGGCTTTGCCAATATTAAGCGTGCGATCGATAAAAAAAGAAGCGGCCAGAAAAGAGAAACTTTCAAGATAACGAGCAGCGATCCACAGCTGGGTGGGGAGATTCGCGTCACTGCCGGCAAACACTCCCATACCCTTAAAGGCTAGCGTGTGAATAGTATCGATGAACCCTACAAAGAGATAACTTATGCCCAGCAGCAAGAGATAACCACAATCGAGGTAGGAACGAGCATTCCATGCCACGATAAAAATGCCCCCGGCAATGACAATGCTATAGAGCTCCGCCAAACTGTGAAAAAGTAGGTAATTCTTGAGACTTAACAGATAAAGGCCAATGAGGAAAATTAAGATAGAAAGAGCTATCAAAACGATGCTCTTCGGATTATTCATATCCCCCCCTCCCTTGATGGGGAAAAAAGGCCTTCTTCTTTTTTCTGCTGGGATACCCCCTACAAAAAAGGACTATTCTTTTTTACGGAAGAAATTCATTAAGAATTCCGTATCCAGAGGGGATAGGTCAAACTGTAGTGCAGCCTTTTCAATCAGCTTCATGAGGGGTTCACCTTTGTTTTCCTCCTGCTGAGCCGAAATCCATTTGATGGCATTCCGGATGTTTTCTCCCTCGGGCATAACCGTAGCCATATCCTTTCTCCTCCTTCTATCAGATTCGATGATTTCCTTCATAACCGAAGACAAACTAAAGCTCAAGTCAGAAGTTCGCTATAAATATCCCTTGATTTATTTCCCTCTCTGGTGTAGGTAGCGGTTCACAAAAAATTATGGCATCTACTCCTTGTTCGGACGAAAGGTCCGGACTATAATAGCCGAAAGGAGGATTGAATGAGAAGATACGAAGCTGTAGCCATTACCTTAGCTGACTTCCCCGACAACGACATCGAAAGCCTGATCGACCGTTATCAAAACATCATTGCCTCTCAAGGAGGGAGTGTTGTTCGGGTAGAGAAGTGGGGAAGAAGGAAGCTTGCTTACGAGATCAAGAAGCAGAACAAAGGTTTTTACTTCCTTTTGAATTTTGTAGCCCCTCAAGGGGCGGTTGATGAGCTGGAAAGGAATTTCAAGCTGGACGACAGGATCCTCCGATTCCTGACGGTCAAACTAGAAGACCGGGTGGATATGGAAGAGGTAACTAAAGAATTAGGGGCAAAGGAGAAAAAATTAGAGGCGTCCGTCGAAGAGAAAACTGAAATCCAGGAAGAACAAAAATAGAGGAGGTTCCATTGACTACAGAAACTACGACCACGGCCAAAACAACTAAGCAGGCCCAAAAAGCGCCGAAAAAATACTTCCATCGGCGGAAATTCTGCCGCTTTTGCAGCGATTCCAATCTAAAGATAGATTACAAAGATTTTCATACCTTGAGGGAATTCACGACGGAGCGAGGTAAGATAATCCCAAGGCGCATTATGGGTACCTGTTCCAAACATCAGCGGGAATTGACTCAAGCAATCAAGCGAGCAAGAATACTTGCCCTGTTGCCTTTCGTTGTGACAGAAGGATAAGGCTACTGTCCATCTCCGAAAGCACCCGCCGTGAACAATTACATCGGGACAACCGACCGGTGAATGCGGGGGGATAAAATGGAACATGCGAGATTTCTCGATCGAGAGTGGTTTTTCGGGATCGTAATCCTGACGATTACGTTCCTTGTGGCCATTCTGGCACCGATAGCCGGCACTTTTGCCCTCATTTTTGCACCCGGCGTTATAGCCTACTACTTAGCCCGTTTAGGCAGGCTGAGGGGAATTTCCATCGTCTTCCTCGCCCTGTTTATAGGTGAGCTTGTAGGGCGAGCGATGGGTTCCTCAGATACGGTTTTCCTAGCTATTCTGGGGATCATCGGTCTTACCCTTCATGAAACGCTAAAGAAAAATCTGCCCATCGAGAGAACTGTTCTCATAACGACGGGTATCACCCTGACGGTGATCCTGGTAATAATCTTAGCGGAAAGTCTGATATCCGGTTTTTCTCCCGACGTCCTCGTCGAGCGATACATAATGGCTAATATTTCAGAAAGTCTCCGTCTTTCTCAACATATGGTCTCTCAAAGCGAACAGCTTGCGGCCATTAAGGAAAATCTGCCGCAAATCAGCCGCTGGCTTATGTACCTTGCCCCCTCCATTCTAGGAATAGGTATAGCCTTTATCTGTTGGCTAGATATAATATTACTCAAGCCTCTTTTTTCTCTTCGGGGCTTGCCGTTTCCTGCCTTGGGGGATTTGACCCTTTGGAAAGCACCGGATGCCCTGATTTGGCTTCTCATTGCTTCGGGATTTATGGTGCTTTTTCTACCGTTGGTTGGAGTCAAGCTACCGTGGGTTGTTATCCTGGGTACCAACGGCTTGGTTGTTTGCTTATTCGTATATTTCCTCCAGGGGATAGCCGTGGTGGAATTTTTCTTCCGCACCAGGCGCATACCTCAAGTTTTTCGAATGGTATTCTACATCCTCCTTGCGATCCAGCAGTACTTCATCCTCCTGGTAGCTGCCGCCGGTGTTCTTGACCTCTGGGTGGAATGGAGAAAGCCGTCAAAAAGAAAAGACCCGGATGAAGGAACGGAAGAGTAAAATTCGCTCAGGATGTGAACATGAAAGTGATTTTGAAGAAAGATATAAAATCGTTAGGCAAAGCGGGAGAAATTGTAAATGTCTCCGACGGGCACGCGAGAAACTATCTCATACCCCGTGGACTAGCAGCAGAGGCGACGGAAGGTAACATAAGTGCCCTCACAACGGCCAAGAGGCACGAAGAACTGATGCGGGAAAAAGAGAAGAGAAAAGCGGAAGAATTGAAAAGATTTCTCGCGGGCCTCACCCTGGAAATACGCCATCCGGCGGGGGGGCAACACAAGTTATTCGGATCCGTCGGCACAAAAGACATCCAGGAAGCCCTAGAGAAGCACGGTTTGTACGTTGATCGCAAGGCGATTCTATTGGAAGAGAACATTAGGATACCGGGAGAGTATCCCGTCAAGGTGAAAATTGGGACGGGGCAGACGGCGGAAATCAAGGTCCTCGTCATTCCGGAAGAAAAATGAAAAAGGACAGCCACACGGAAACTCTACTACACCGTGTTCCCCCACAAAACTTGGAGGCGGAGCAATCTGTCCTCGGCGGCATTCTGCTGGATAACCAAGCCATAAACGCGGCTCAAGAGATCTTATCTGCCAGCGACTTTTACAGCGATGCCCATAAAAAAATATTCGTCGCTATGCAGGAGTTGTCGGATCGGGGGGAACCAGTGGACCTAATTACGCTATCTGACTATTTAAGAGACCGTAAACAGCTCGATCAGGTCGGCGGAGCTGCCTATCTGGCCGCCCTTGTGGATAATGTACCTTCAGCCGCCAACATTACCTATTACGCCAGAATCGTAAGGGAAAAAGCCATCCTGAGAAACCTCATCAGCACCGCTACCGACATACTAACGAAAAGTTATGAACAAACCTCAGAGGTGGATGACATCCTCGATGAAGCAGAACATGCCATCTTTGAAATTTCTCAACATAAAATAAAAAAATCTTTTTACCCCCTGAAAGAGATAATCAAAGACAGCTTCCGCACCATCGAGCGACTGTACGAAAGCAAAGAACTTATTACCGGTGTTCCTACGGGCTTCGAAAAGCTGGACGAGCTTACTTCCGGTCTCCAGCGATCGGACCTCATTATCATCGCCGGTCGACCCAGTATGGGCAAGACTGCCTTCGCCTTGAATATAGCTCGGCACGCTGCTGTGGAATCCAACATACCGGTGGCTATTTTTTCCCTGGAGATGTCTAAAGAACAGATTGCCATGCGCCTTCTTTCTTCAACAGCGAAGGTAGATTCACAACGTATAAGAAAGGGATTTTTAGGAGAGATGGATTGGCCTAAGTTAACAGATGCGGCAGGAATTCTGTCCGAAGCACCGCTGTTCATCGATGATACGCCAGCCATAACCGTCCTGGAAATGAAAGCAAAGGCAAGACGCCTTAAAGCCGAACATGGCCTTGGTCTTATTATAATCGACTATCTCCAGCTCATGAGAGGGGTGGGCTATAAGGACTCGAGGGAGCAGGAAATATCGGAAATAAGTAGATCTTTAAAAGCCTTGGCCAAAGAACTTAATGTACCTGTAATTGCCCTTTCCCAGTTAAATCGCAAAGTGGAAGATAGAACAAACCGTCGTCCCCAGATGGCTGATTTGAGAGAATCAGGGGCCATCGAGCAAGATGCCGACGTCATTGCCTTTATTTACAGGGACGAAGTGTACAACAGGTCGGAAGATAATCCAAAAAAGGGTATTGCGGAAATAATCATTGCCAAGCAGAGAAACGGACCCACGGCAACGGTAGAACTTGCTTTCCTGGAAAAATTTACGTCCTTCGAAAATCTTAGCCGTACCACCGTGCAGTAAAAACCTGACGATGGGAGAAGGATGAACTTTTACCTAATCCTTTCTAACCTTGTCATCTTGGTTCACTTTTTTTTCATTCTTTTCGTCATCCTGGGAGGGCTTTTGGTTATCCGCTCACCCAAGATGGCCATCATACACGCGCCAGCCGCTTTCTGGGGAGCGTATATCGAGTATTCAGGTGGAATTTGTCCTCTTACACCATTAGAGAATTACCTCCGTCGCCTAGCAGGGGTGAAGACTTACGAGGGGGACTTTATCGTTCAGTACCTTCAGTTTATCATTTATCCGGAACACCTGACATCGGAAGTCCAATTTATCTTCGGGACGACGGTGGTTGTCATTAATGCTTTTTTTTACATGTTGGCCCTGCGTCGCTGGATTAAAGGCCTTAAACCTTGAAGGAGAGGAGAAAATCTGTTAACCAAACATCGAGAGGTTGGAAATGAAAGTAGCAATGCTTTCTCCCATCGCCTGGAGAACGCCTCCACGTCACTATGGACCGTGGGAAAATGTCGTATCAATTCTAACAGAGGGTTTGGTAAAGAGAGGCATCGAGGTCACCCTCTTTGCCACCCTGGATTCTGTGACCACGGCGAAATTGCGAGGCGTATGCCCCCAGGGATATGAGGAAGATAGAAATCTTGATCCCAAAGTTTGGGAGTGTTTGCATATTTCTCATCTGTTCGAAGCAGCAGATGAATTTGATTTGATCCATAACCACTTCGACTTTATGCCCCTCACCTATTCAAGGCTAACAGAGACACCAGTGGTGACGACAATCCACGGCTTTTCTTCTCCTCGGATTCTTCCCGTTTACGAGAAGTATAATGGTCATGTTTATTACGTGGCAATCAGCGAAGCTGACAAGCATCCTCGGCTATCTTATATAGCCACCGTCTATCACGGCATTGATCTCACCCAGTTTACATTTCGTCCCGAACCGGGTGAATATCTCCTATTCTTCGGAAGAATCCATCACGAGAAAGGTACCCGAGAATGTATCGATATTGCAAAAAAAGCCAGAATGAAACTCCTCATTGCCGGTATCATTCAGGACCCAGCTTACTTCGATCAACAGATCCGCCCTTTTCTCTCTGAGCAGATTAGGTACATAGGAAGTGTGGGTCCGAAGGAGAGAAATGAGCTTTTGGGCGGTGCATATGCACTCCTCCATCCTATTAACTTCGATGAGCCGTTTGGCCTTTCCGTTGTAGAAGCCATGGCGTGCGGGACACCCGTTTTAGCGATAAAAAGGGGAAGCATGCCGGAGGTCATAGTCAACGGTAAAACGGGATTTCTCCTTTCTGGGGCAGAAGACATGGTGGAGATCCTCCCCAAAGTAAAGGAATTGAACCGAGCCCACTGTCGTAAATGGGTAGAAGAACGTTTCTCCGCCGAACGCATGGTGGAAGATTACATCCAGGTATATGCACACATCCTCCAGGAAAGAAAGAGGGAGGATCGCCGGCCGTGGGGCTACTATGAAGTCCTGTCCGACGAAAAAAACCATAAAGTAAAAAGAATAACCGTCTACCCCGGGGCCCGACTCAGCTACCAACGTCATTTTCACCGCTCCGAACACTGGTACATAGTAGAAGGACAGGGGGAGGTAACAAAAAACGGGGAAAAAATCTTTCTCTCGGCGGGGGCAGCCGTGGATGTGCCTCGGGGCACCTGGCACCGCATTCAGAATGTAGGGCGAGAAAAATTAGTATTTATCGAAGTTCAAACAGGCGACTACTTTGGAGAAGATGATATTGAGCGCTCGGAAGACGACTATGGTCGCATCTAAATCCCCCCTTGTTCGGCGCTATGAAAAAAACCCTATTTTAACCCGCCATCACGTACCGTATCCCGTAGAGACGGTTCACAACGCGGGAGTTGTCAAGCATGAAGGTCGTTACCTCATGCTCTTTCGCAGCCACCTCAGAAACGGTCGCTCCATTATCGGACTGGCAGAGAGTGAAGACGGGTTTAAATTTACCGTCCATCCCAAACCTTTCATCACGCCCTCCGACAGGGAACCTTTTGCCACTTATGAGGAATTTGGTGTCGAGGACCCACGCATCACTCCCTTAGAGGGCGATTACTTCATAACCTACAGCGCTTACAGCCGTTATGGTGTTCGTATTGTACTAGCTCGTACCAGGGATTTCTCAAAGGTGGAGAGAGTAGCTATTATTTCTCAGGCCGACATGCGAAACGTAACAATTTTCCCAACTCGTTTCAACGGTTTGTATGCCCGTCTCGATCGTCCCCACACGGAAACTTTGCCCTGGTCAATCTGGATTTCCTATTCTCCCGATCTTATTCACTGGGGAAATTCTCGGGTACTTATCCGTCCGCTTCCATATCACTGGGACGAATTCAAGATTGGACCTGGTGCGCCGCCGATCGAGACGCAAGATGGGTGGCTTCATATCTTTCACGGAGTATTCAAAACTATGGACGGTGCCATTTACCGACTCGGGGTGACCCTCCTCGATCGACACAATCCCCATCAGGTTATTGGCGTCGCCGACGAATGGATTCTCCAACCCGAAGATCCCTGGGAAGTTACGGGATACGTGCACAATGTAGTGTTCACCTGTGGCGCAGTGCCCGAAGAGGACGGGACTTTGAGGCTATATTGGGGCGGTGCCGATACAGTTGTATGCACAGGGACCGTAGAAATAAAAGAATTAATCGACTTGTGCCTCACCCGACCGCGCCCCCCTTTGGGATGAACCTACGCACCTTGACAACGGGGAACGTAACACATACATTGAAGAAAAAATAAAGAGAGGTTGAGTGTATGCCCATATACGAATATAAGTGTGATGCCTGCGGAAAAGAATTTGAGGTCCTCACGATCGGCATGAAAGAAGAAGGAGATACGACCTGCCCAGAGTGCCACAATAAGAAAACCCGCCGCCTTATGTCCCGTTTTGGACAGGGAAAATATCTAAGCCTTCTTAAAGGTGGCTCCTCTGGATCGAGTGGTCCCAGTTCGGCCAGTTCCTCCAGCTGTTCTTCCTGTAGTTCCTCTAATTGCTCATCCTGCGGTATCTAAAAACTCAGGTTTTCCATTGCCAAAAAGGTATTTTTTCATTATAAGAGGTCGCTTTTGAAATTCTGCAGAAAGGAGCTATCAAACCATGAATATCCTCATCTTTGGTCCCAACGGCAGTGGAAAAGGCACCCAGGGAGCAGTGGTGCAAAAGAAATTCAACGTTCCCCATATCGAGACGGGGGTTATCTTCCGAGAAAACATAAAAGCAGGCACTGAGCTGGGGAAGAAAGCAAAGGCTTACATCGATCGGGGCGAGCTGGTGCCCGATGAGATTACGATTCCCATGATTTTGGAACGCCTGAAGGCCGATGATTGCAAAAATGGGTGGCTACTCGATGGTTTCCCACGCAACCTAAACCAAGCTCAGGCCCTATGGGATGCCCTGAATAAAGAAAATATAAAACTAGACTTCGTAATAGAGATCGTTCTGGATCGGGAGACGGCGAAGAAGAGAATTATGGGTCGCAGACTATGTGCCAACGACAACAACCATCCAAACAACATTTACATTGACGCCATCAAACCACTGGAGAAGGACGGGAAACTAGTGTGCCGCGTCTGTGGGTGCGAAACCCTAACCACGAGGGCGGACGATCAAGATGAAGAGGCCATAGATAAACGTCACAACATATACTACGATACAAAAGAAGGGACTTTGGCCGCCGTCAACTTCTTCAAGGAACGGGTAAAAGTCATAGAAGTAGACGGGACACCAGGAGTTAAAGAAGTATCTGAGGCGCTTTTGAAAAAACTAGAATGATTCTTCAACTATTTCAACTAGGAAAGGCCCTTCTTTTGATCGAGGAAGGGCCTTTTTAGATTCCACACGTATGGATAACATTCGCAATTTCAGCATTATTGCCCATATTGACCACGGTAAGTCTACGCTTGCCGACCGACTTATCGAAATTACAGGGGTAGTTGAACCGAGGCAATTTAAGGATCAAATTCTCGACAACCTGGAGATAGAGAGAGAAAGGGGAATTACAATCAAAAGCCAGGCCATCACTCTCCCTTACCGCGCCAAAAACGGAAAAGACTATCTATTAAATCTTATCGACACCCCCGGTCACGTTGACTTTTCTTACGAAGTATCCCGTGCCTTAGCCGCCTGTGAAGGGGTATTACTTGTTATCGACGCCTCCCAAGGGGTGCAGGCCCAAACCCTCGCCAATCTATACCTAGCCCTTGAGCACGACTTAGCCATTATTCCCATCATCAATAAGATCGATCTGCCTTCTGCCGATGTGGAGCGGGTTCTTAAGCAAATAGAGATCGAACTCGGTTTAAATCCCAAAGACCATTTGGCCTGCTCCGCCAAAGAAGGTACCGGCATTGAACCCATTCTGGAAGCCATCGTCGAACGCATCCCTCCTCCCCGGGGCAATAAAGATGCCCCCCTGGCCGCCTTAATTTTCGATGCTCAGTATGATTCTTTCCGGGGCACGGTCATTCACTGTCGGGTGTTTGACGGGCAAGTGGCCACGGGAGATGTCATCCGACTCATGCATGGTGACGCTGTCTATAAAGTGGAAGAAGTGGGAAGGTTTGGCCTTACACGCATCCGGAGAGATGTGCTGACAGCCGGAGAAGTAGGATACATCATCGCTGGCATCAAGAACATCTCTGATGTTCGGACGGGGGACACTATTACGCACGAAGACAGACCCTGCGCCGCACCTCTGCCCGGTTTCCGAGAAGCAAAACCCGTCGTTTTTGCCTCCATTTATCCCATTGCGTCTGATGATTATGAAGATCTCGCTGCCGCCCTGGAGAAATACAAATTGAATGATGCGGCCTTCGTGTATGAAAAAGACAGTTCTGTGGCATTGGGTCAGGGATTCCGATGTGGGTTCTTGGGCCTGCTCCATTTGGAGGTCGTGCAGGAGAGGTTGGAAAGGGAGTACGGTCTTTCTATTATCCTATCGGTCCCAAGTGTAAAATATCGCTTCACCCTGAGAGATGGCACGGTGGTCATGGTGGACAACCCGGCTCATTATCCGAACCCCGCCCATATCGTAAAGTCAGAAGAGCCCTACATCCGAGCCCAAATGATCATGCCGGACAAATACCTCGGGGGAGTTATGAAGCTCTGTCAAGAAAAGAGGGGAGAGAATTCTCATCTTCACTATCCAAGTCCCGGGCGGGTTGAACTCACTTACGAAATGCCCCTTTCGGAAGTGATCTTCGATTTCTACGACCGATTCAAGTCAGGCACCCAAGGCTACGGATCCTTCGATTACGAACTGATCGACTACCGGGAAAGTAACCTAGTTCTTTTGGACATTCTCGTGAATGGAGAGAAGGTGGATGCCCTCTCTCAAATCGTGCACCGTGATCGGGCCCGAGAGAGAGGTCTTTTAGCCTGTGAACGCTTACAGGAAGAAATACCACGCCAGCTTTTTAAAATAGCCATCCAGGCCGCGATCGGAAGCGAGATCATTGCCCGCACGACGATCAATCCCTATCGGAAAGACGTGACCGCCAAATGCTATGGTGGAGACATCACGAGAAAGAGAAAACTTTTAGAAAAACAGAAAAAAGGAAAAAAACGCATGAAGATGATAGGCGAGGTACACATTCCCCAAAGTGCGTTTCTTGCTGTCCTCAAATCTGACCATGAATAAAGAAGCAGGTCTCTATTTACACATTCCTTTTTGCCGGCAAAAATGCCCTTACTGCCACTTTTATTCTGTGACGGACTTAGAATTACTCGAACCCTTCCTAAAAGGCATAAAAAAGGAAATGGAAATGTACCGAGGGGTTTTTCCACCTTTTTCGACTCTCTACATAGGTGGGGGTTCTCCCTCGCTTATCCCTGCCCGTTTGATGGAAAGCCTTATCAATGCCATATTTAGTATGTTTTCATTTCAATCCTCCCCTGAGATTACAGTCGAGGTGAATCCTGCTGACCAAGATGTGGACTGGTACCGTTGCGTCTGTGCTTCTGGCGTAAATCGCATAATCATCGGCATTCAGTCACCAGAGGACGAGGATTTAACCTTTCTGGGGCGAAGGCACAGAGCGCAAGATGCCTTTTTAGCGGTCGAAAAAGCGAGAAAAGCAGGCTTCGAAAATATAGGTATCGATCTTATTTATGGATTACCCGATCGAACAGTCGATGACTGGACCAAATGCCTGCAAAAAGTTGTGGCCTGGTGTCCTTCTCATATTTCATGCTACGAGCTTACCCTGGAAGAGGGCACGCCACTCTGCGAACGGGCAAAAATGGGAGCCTTTATTTTGCCTAACGAAGAAATGAAATGGCAACTTTTCGAGGTGACAGATTCGTACCTCTCCCAGTATGGCTACACCCACTACGAGGTATCTAATTTCGCCCGGGGACCTTTATTCTTTTCCCATCATAATTTAATTTACTGGCGACGAAAGCCGTACCTCGGGCTCGGTCCTTCTGCCCATTCTTTTGACGGCAAAGACCGATGGTGGAATACGCCTTCTCTCACGGATTACCTCAAGCGTACAAAGGAAAACCTCACTCCCGTCGCAGGCAAGGAAGAACTGTCGCCCGAAGATATGGAATTAGAAGAAATCTTCCTCGGTCTCCGCACAAAAGAGGGCATCCATAAAGAAAAGGGTCTTCGCCATCCTCTTATTTCGTATCTTTTACGCGATGGATATGTAATAGTCGACCGCGACCGGCTTATCCCCACCGTCAAAGGCATGGCCTTGGCCGACCAGCTGTCATTAATCCTCAGCTCCCCCTAAAGGAGTAATCACACCAAATTGCGGTAAGCCAGAGACAACACCTCGTCCGTCGATCTTACGCCGTCCCACGTCACAACACTCCTCCTCAAAGCCACGGAAGGCATTTCTTTTCGCCCGTCACCACCCAAGTTTTCAACCCCTCGGCACAGACGCATAGCTATTTTCTCCGCTCTCAATCCATCTACTCCGGGGAGAATCACCAAAAAATCGTCCCCACCAACACGTCCCAAAACATCAGTCTTTCTTATATTGGCGCTGATGATCCTTGCCACTTCTTGTAGAATGCGATCTCCCACTCGGCTTCCATACTCCTCATTTATTTCGTGCATGCCAACCACATCTAATAGAACGGTTGAGAGGGATATCCGCTCTCTGCTGGCCCGGTACATGGCAATATTCAATTCATCTAAGGTAGCACTCCGATTAAAAGTGCCCGTGAGAGGCTCGAGCCTCGATATGAGTTTAATCTTCTCATTCTCGGAGATGAGATCTTGCGTATATTCGCATAACCTCTGTCCCACGAAAATTCTAGCCATTATCTCATCAATTGCCATGGACCAATGGATATAATCATCGGCTCCGGCTCTCAGTCCTTCGATGATAGATCTGGCATCTCCCGTATCCCCGACCAGTATTATGTAGATATAGTGACCGATCCTCCTTCCTCTTTTCCTTACACGCTTACAGATCTCTCTTCCGTTCATCCCCGATAGCTCATCATCAATGATGGCTATACATGGAGGTTGCTTCGACGTAATTGCCTTGTACACGTCCTCTCCGTTCTCATACGTTTCATATTCCCAACCGAGACGGGCGAGTTCTCTTTTGATCGCGTGCTCCAGGTTTAGATTCTTCTGAGCCAATAGAATTTTCATCTACTCTATTCTCCAGACAACTCACTTTTTCCTACGCTGCATGAGCACCCCTGCCCCTATGATAATGAGCACCACTGGCATCAGGTACTTCCAGAGGGCCTCCATCCTTACCTCCATCGTCTCCATGGCTAGGTAGATAAGACCAACGATTAAAATTACCCAACCACCCACGTCTTTGATATACTGGATAAGAACCCCAATTCCGATGACGATGAGCAAAATGGGCCAACTCTTGGAGAAAGAAAAAATGCCCGCGTTGCTCAAAATTATAAGCACTCCCAAACAGATAAGCACCATACCGCCCACGATGATATTCATGGTTCTCTTCTTTTCCATTAGGTGTGGCCCCCTTTTTTAAGGATTCCTTTCCCTTTCCACCAGAAAGGGGCGGAAAAGGTCAATGGGCACAGGAAAGATAGTGGTAGAATTGTTCTCCGAGGCAATGTGACTCAAAGTCTGAAGGTAACGTAACTGGACCGAGATAGGCTGAGAACTCATGAGGGCTGCCGCTTCTATCAACTTTTGTGCCGCTTGGTACTCACCCTCCGCGGAAATAACCTTTGCCCTTCTTTCTCTTTCCGCTTCTGCCTGTTTGGCCATAGCTCGCTTCATCTCCTCCGGCAGGTCTATATGTTTCACTTCGACCATGGTGACCTTAATACCCCACGCATCGGTACTTTTATCCAGGATCTCTTGAAGTTGGGTATTAATTTTTTCCCTCTCCGAAAGAATCTCATCCAGCTCAACCTGACCGCAGACACTTCTTAAGGTCGTCTGGGCAAGCTGAGAGGTCGCATACAGATAATTCTCAACTTCCGTCACCGCCGCATTGGCATCTACCACCCGGAAGTAGACAACGGCATTTACCTTGATGGATACATTGTCCCGCGTGATGATGTCCTGAGCCGGAACGTCCATGGTTATCGTTCGCATATCGACCCTTACCATGCGGTCGATCACAGGAATGAGAATGATGAGACCCGGTCCTTTCACATCGATTATGCGCCCCAAACGGAAGACAACAGCTCTCTCATACTCATTCAATACTCGAATGGCAGAGGCGAGAAAGAGGACGATCAAAAAAAGCAATACCATCAATACTGGCATGTCTGTCTCTCCTTTCTTTTCTTTTTATTTATTTTCCTTCCGGTGGTATTTCCTCCACCCGAAGCTTCAAACCATCTACCTCCAATACCCTTATGCGAGCACCCTTCTTGAGTGGCTTCTCCGAATAGGCGTTCCAGTACTCTCCCCGGACGAAAACCTTGCCATCATGCACAAAATCATCGACGACGAGACCCGTCAATCCTATCATACCCTCTTTTCCCGTTCTCTTCTTCCTGATCTGGGCCTTCACCACGAGGATTATCACGCCCACAAAAAAGAGGCTAATGAAAACTAAAATGGGTATCATCACCTCGTAAGACACCCTGAGGGCCGGATCAGGTGAATCAAACAAAATAAGAGAGCCGATGGCGAGTGATACCACACCACCTATGGTTAAAATACCGTGACTTATTACTTTCATCTCTGCGATGAATAGAGCGATGGCTAAGAGGATCAACAAAATTCCGGCGTAGTTAAGAGGCAAAGTCTGAAGGGCAAAAAAAGCTAGGATGAGAGAAATTGCCCCCACCACACCGGGCAGTATAATGCCCGGATGGGAAAATTCAAAATAAAGACCCGCCAGCCCTAAAAGTAAAAGAATATAGGCAATGTTCGGGTCACTTATAACGGAGAGGATACGCTCGCGCACACTCATCTTTTTCTCTTTAATCATGGCATGTCCCGTTTTTATTACGTGTTTCTTCTCCCCTACATTAACCGTCATACCGTCCATTTTTTTTAAGAGATCGGTAAGGTCGACGGCCAAGAAATCAATCACCCCTTTCTTCATTGCTTCTTCTGCCGTTATGGATTCACTCGTTCTTACAGCCTTCTCCACCCAATCTTGGGAGCGATTGCGTTTTTTTGCAATACCTCTCACATAGGCTGCTGCATCGTTTTCCAGCTTTTGTTTCATCGTCTTGTCGCCACCTCCGCCAAAACCAAGGGCCACAGGATGGGCCGCACCGATATTGGTACCCGGCGTCATGGCAGCCACATGAGCCGCGATGGTGATGACAACCCCCGCCGAAGCAGCCCTCGCTCCGGCAGGATGTACATAAACAATCACAGGAACCTGGGCGTTAAGTATGCCCTTGGCGATATCTCTCATGGAGGCATCCAACCCGCCGGGAGTATCCAGCAAAATGATCAGGCCCTCTATTTTCTCCCTTTCGGCTTCCCTTATGTTGTGGAGGATGTATTCTGCCACGGGTGGGGTAATGGCCCCATTGACGGAAATCACATTAAACACGCTCCGAGGGCTGACATCTTCTTTCTGGGCCCAGGAAGGAATGAGCAGCGCAAACGCGATCAGAAATACCAAAATGAATGAGCTCGCCTTTTTCATTCTAGATGCCGAGCCTTTCCATAATCAATTTCATGTCCTGCCACACCTGCTTTTTAGCCGCCGGATTTCTTAACAGGTAAGCGGGGTGAAAGGTAGGCAGACAGGGTATGCCACGATAATCGTGAAATCTACCCCTTAGAGCTGTGATAGGGGCTTCTGTTTTTAGCAAGGCCTTAGCCGCGATGCTTCCCAGGGCACAGATTACGGTTGGCTTTATTACTTCCAGCTGTTTTTCTAGAAATGGTCCACATACCTCCATCTCCTGAGGCAGGGGAGTACGATTGCCTGGGGGTCGGCACTTGAGGACGTTACAGATATAGACATCTTCTCTTCTCATACCCATCGCCTCGATAATGCGAGTAAGGAGTTGTCCTGCCTTCCCAACAAACGGTCTTCCCAACCTATCTTCATCGGCGCCCGGTGCTTCCCCTACAAAAACCAATTTTGCCTTTGTATTCCCCTCTCCGAAAACAATATGGGTTCTTCCTTTGTGGAGAGGACACCGCCGGCAGTCCGCCACCTCTCTCACCACGTCTTCCATATCCAGCGTTACTTTAGGGACATTTTTAAAATAGTATCTTACCCGAAAGCGAGGGAATTCCCTTGCCACTTCTGCGTGAGCACGGATAGCCGTAATTAGGTGTTTAATCTCTTCCCTTACGACCTCTAATTCGGTCATCAATCACTTCCCTCACGCGGTCTAATATATGATAGGCGACTTCTTCCTTCGTCATCAAAGGCAACGCTTCCACTCGACCGGCCGAATCAATGATGCTAATGCGGTTTGTATCCACCGCAAATCCTGCACCGGGCTCCCCGAGATCGTTGGCACAAATTAAATCCAGATTTTTCTCTTTCAACTTTTTCTTCGCCTGATCTATCAACGCCTCCGTTTCCATTGCAAATCCAACAACTACTCGATCACCTTTTTCTTTGGCCACTTCTGATAGAATATCGGGATTTCTCTCGAGGCTTATTTGGAGAAATTCTTCCGACTTCTTTATCTTCTCTTTGGCCTGTGTTGAGGGCCGATAATCGGCCACCGCCGCGGCTTTAATAATAACCGTTGACCAATCTTTCCAACTCAAAACGGCATCCCTCATCTCGCCAGCGGTGGAAACGTAAATGAGCTTTACGCCCACAGGAGCAGGCAGATAAGTGGGCCCCGACACAAGTACCACTTCAGCCCCACGCCGGGAAGCAACCTGAGCGATGGCGTATCCCATTTTGCCCGTGGAATGATTGGAAATGAAACGTACAGGATCTATGGCTTCCCTCGTAGGTCCCGCCGTCACCAGTACCCTCTGACCAGCCAAATCCTGAGGAGTGAGGGCTCTCTTTATACCCTCCATAATCGCAGAAAGATCAGCGAGCCGACCTTCTCCTTCCGTCTTACAGGCCAACTCTCCGTATCCCGGAGGTACGAATTGATAGCCCAACCCTACCAAACGCTTGATGTTGCCCTGGACTACGGCATTAGCATACATGCGACTGTTCATGGCCGGGCAGATTAAGACCGGCTGCTCCATTGCCATTACGGTCGTCGTGAGCAAATCATCGGCAATGCCGGAAGCAATTTTACCTATAACATTGGCCGTAGCTGGAGCAATAACCATCAGGGATACATTTTCCGTCAGGGATATATGATTGATATCGTAAACATCCTGTTTGAACATATCCGTAAAAACAGGATTCCCAGAAAGTACTTGGAACGTAAGGGGGCTCACAAACCGCGTTGCATTCTCCGTCATTACCACCCGTACCGAGGCCCCTGCCTTGACCAATTCTCTTACCAACTCGGCTGCCTTATAGACGGCAATGCCCCCCGTTACTCCTAAAACGATACTTTTTCCGGCAAGGACATGTTCCCCCATGCGTCTATCCCCCATGATTAGAGCCTTGACTCGTGAGCCGAAATATAGCAAGAACTCTCAGCTTACGCAAGTCACGATAAGAGAGGATTAAAAAACGATGAGAAGAGAAAGCACACTGAAGATAACTCTCCCCGACCCTTGGAAGGCAAGAAAGGTAGTTTTTTCATCTTTTTTTTTGGTCCTCCTCATCGTTGTCATAGTTGCCTTTTTCTTCACCTTGGGTGAGTTTGGAAAGCCGATCATCACAGTATCCCCCATTACCCACATTGGGCAAAAAACAACGATAACCGCCATCTTCGCCGACGATAAAACGGGACTTTACGATATACAGATTACCATTACGCAGGGAAAAGATACTCATTCCATCGTAATGGAGAAATTGAAAGAAAAAACCACGCATAAAAGCATCTCGTTCTCTATCGAGCCAAAGGTAATGAAGCTCACCGATGGGCCAGCTACCCTCTCTTTTATCGCGCGAGACCGTTCAATATGGAAAAATGAAGGAAAATTACACCTTCTTGTGACCATAGATGCAACTCCTCCCCAGATAAGCATCCTTTCTCCCATAACCTATATCAATCCCGGTGGGACGGGCGCAGTGGCCTTCCGCGTATCAAAGCCGGTTAACGTAGTAGGTATCAAAGTCGGTGAAGATTTTTTCCCTGCCTATCCCGCCAGCATAAATGGGACACCTGGGTACCTGACATACTTCGCTTATCCTCCCGATGAATCAGCCGGGCAAGTAGCCATAAAGGTATATGTTCGAGATCTGAGCGGAAATGAGGTGTCGGCACATGTGGACCACTCCATTCTGAAGAGAAAGTTCCGGCATGATAAAATGCCTCTGTCTGATCAATTCTTGGAAAAGAAAATGCCAGAGTTTGTCCTCCTAGACCCTAGCCTCAAAGGAAAAAGTATGATCGATGTGTTCATTCACGTAAATTCAACCATGAGAAAAGAAAACAACGAATTTATCCGCCAGCTTTGTACTCGCTCTGAAGCCAAAAAACTGTGGGAGGGATCATTCCTCAGGATGAGAAATGCATCACCGATGGCCCAATTCGGTGATCGCAGAACTTATACCTATCAAGGTAAAGAAATTGGAACGAGCATACATCAGGGTGTAGACCTTGCTTCCACGGCCAATGCCTCCATAGAGGCGGCGAACAACGGCATCGTAGTGTTCACAGGAAGCTTGGGGATTTATGGAAATACGGTCATCATAGACCACGGGCAAGGCCTCTTTTCCCTTTACGCCCACCTCGCCAGCATTAAGGCACAAAAAGGCCAAACAGTGAAAAAAGGAGAAATAATAGGGGTAAGTGGACAGACGGGCTTGGCGGGGGGCGATCATCTCCACTTTTCTATCATTGTCAGCGGACAGTTTGTAGATCCTCGGGAGTGGTGGGACGCCCATTGGATTAAAGACAACGTGGAAAAAAAACTAGGAGACGTCAGATAAAAGTCAACTCTTAGTTATATCCCGGTGATGAAGGTTTACTTTATACCCTTCACCAGAAAGAAAGCGCGCCAATTCATTCGCCATTACCACTGAACGATGCCTACCACCCGTGCAGCCCAAAGCAATATGAAGTCTTACCTTCCCTTCTTTATCGTACAGGGGCAAGAGGAAAGAAAGTAGATCCCGGATTTTTTTTAAAAACAAGATACTATCTTCCGTCGCGAGCACATAATCCCTAACCGCCCCATTGTGCCCATCGAAGTCCTTTAACTCTTTTACAAAATAAGGATTTCTCAAAAACCTTACATCCAGCACTATATCTGCATCCACTGGTAACCCGAAGCGATAGCCGAAAGAAGTGACTATGACCGTAAGTTTCTTCCCCGCCTTTTCTCCCAGAAATATCTTCTGCACCGCTTCTTTTAACTGGTGGATATTATAGGATGTAGAATCGATTACGTAATCGGCCATATTCTTCAGGTCACCCAACTTCTCCCTTTCCATCTGAATACCTTCCAACACGGACCCCCCTGGGGCGAGGGGATGAAGCCGGCGCGTTTCACTAAATCGATTAATAAGAGCCTCATCACTAGCATCGAGAAAAAGAATCTCGATGGGAAAACCTTTTTCTTTCAGTGATTCGAAAACAGATCTATATTTATCGAGGAATGACTCCTCCCTGACGTCCATAACTATAGCCGCCTGGGTTACATGCTTCCTTCCACGGGATTGAATTTGTATGAATTGCGGCAGCAACTCTATGGGAAGATTATCAATGCAGAAAAAACCTATATCTTCCAATGCTCTCAGGGCTGTACTTTTTCCCGACCCAGAAAGGCCTGTGATAATTACTACTTTCAGTCCTTGTCCTTCAGGTAAGGAGTTGCTCGATCTTTCCGACAATTTCTTCGCTGCCTTTCCCTTTTACCTTTATCTGGGGAATCCGGACACCGCATATTGCCGTCTCACCTATCTGCTCTTTTCCTACCTTAATCAAATTCACATCCACACTCACGGGGACTTCCTCAACGAGTTGATCTGGATGCAAACGAATAATACCCTTTTCTCTTAAGTGCAGGCATCCTCTTATCACTTCGGGCGCACTGCCCGTAAGACCTCCGGCCCGCGTTCTCTTAAGGACCACCGCATCATCGGCCACCAGGCGAAATCCTCGCTTCAGCAAAAGCCAAGCGCAGTTTGTTTTACCCACTCCGCTCGGCCCGGTAATCAGTATGCCTCGTCCTCCCACTTCCATCAAGTTTCCATGGGTCATTTTTATGCCATCGTAAAATTCCCGGACCAAGGCTTTTAATTTTCCTGACAGATGATATATATCCACTCGGGAGACAAAAAGGGTGCAGTCGATCCACTTCACGGATGTTTCACCTTCGGGGAGGAAAAGGGCGATGACTTCTCCATCTTCTCTCTCGGAAATAGTAACCAACCCACAACGATTACATTCACCGGGTGCATAAACCGTCACCTGTGGGTGATAAAGACGCTTCTTTAAGCTATTGCGATGCGAGAGACATGTTATTGCCCCCTTCTCTTCCAGCCGACGAACTATATCGCCGAGTTTTGTTCCCAAATAATCAACAGAGTTCATCTTGTGTGCTTATGATTTCGTAAATTTCGCGGCTGTTTTTTGCCCCCATTAATCTACTGCGGAAGTCTGCATCTCTGGCCATACGTGAAATTTTGGCCAGAACTCTAAGGTGGATACTCTGCGAACTTTCGGGCGCCAATAAAAGAAAGAAAAGATACACCGGCTTCCCATCTAAGGCGTTAAATTCTACGCCCTGCAAGGAACGACCGAAGGCGATTCTCATTGAATTTATAATGGAGACCTTTCCGTGAGGTATGGCCGTTCCGTCTCCGATTCCGGTACTGCCCAAATTTTCTCGGTCTAAAAGAACCTTTACCACTTTCTCAAGATCTTCAACCGCAGAATCACATAAGGCAGCTTTTACTAATTCTTCCAATACATCTTTCTTCGTTTTTGCCTCTAAATTATCTACAATGCAGCCGGGGTCCATCATTTCGGCAATCTTCATTGCCCCCTACTCCCGTCACTTATGCGTTTGTCTCTATGAGGCCAAAACCTCCGCTATCATGCCTATACAACAGGCATACCCTTGCCGATGAGGCATCGCGGAAGAGGAAGAACCTCTTTTTCTTTTCCTCCATCTCGCCAATGGCTTCATCGATCGACAAGTGGGCAAGCACAACCCGGCGGAAATCTGCAATCTTTCCCCCTGGAAATTCTACTTCTTCACCCTCGGATTCGAGCTCTTCTCTAGCAGAGGTATTTTTATGTAATCTAAGTTTTTCTTTATGTTTTTTCAATTGCCGTTCAATTTTATCCACGGCAGTGTCAATGGCAACGACCATTTCTTTAGCTTCTTCTTTCGCGATTATGTTCACGCCATTATCCAGCAAATTTATTTCGGCGACATTTCTAAACTTCTCTACCGATAGTACCACATGGGCCTCTGCCGGTTTATCAAGATACTTTTTCAACTTTTCCAAACGTTCGCTCACGTAATTTTTGAACCACTCCTCACCTTCGGTGTTTCTAAAAGTTACGGATATTTTCATCGCTATCCTCCCTGTCCCCGTAATGAAATTTTGCCCTATATGAAGACGCTATGAAAATGTCAACATCAAATTTGGTGTTTATTCAAACGTAGCGTTTTCGACGGGAAGACGGCAAAATATTCATCATCTCCCGATATTTGGCCACGGTACGTCTTGCAATGTTAATGCCTTTTTTCTTCAAAAGTTTTACGATTTCACTGTCACTTAGAGGCTTCAGAGGATTCTCCTCGGCAATCAATTTCTTTATCTCTTCTTTTACACTGGTAGAGGCAATAGATTCCCCTTCCGCCGTAGGCAATCCACTGCTAAAGAAAAATTTCATTTCAAAAAGCCCCGCTGGGGTTTGCATATACTTGTTCGTCACCACCCGACTTATGGTAGACTCATGCATGCCTACATCGACCGCTACGTCCCTCAGAACTAGTGGCTTCAGATGGCCTATACCGTGATCAAAGAAATCTTTCTGAAAACGAACTATGCTTTCGGCCACTTTCATAATCGTTTTCTGTCTCTGTTGGATACTCTTGATGAGCCACATGGCCGATTTAACCTTTTCCTTAATGTACTTTTTCCCCACTTCCCCCTCTTTACTCCCATCTAGTCCCGCCATGATCTCGCGATAGAAGTTGCTGATTCTCAATCGGGGCAAACCATCATCATTCAAAAGCACCTTATATTCGTTTCCCACCTTTATGACGTATACATCTGGTACAATGGATTGTACCCGCTCATCCGTATAGGAGCTACCCGGTTTGGGATCCATGTTGCTAATTATAGTCACGGCCTGCAAGACTTCTTCGAGGGGCACCTTTAACTTCTTGGCCAAGGCGGGATAATTTTTCGTCTCCAGATCTTTTAAATGATGCTCAATGATTTCTTCTACTACCGTATTGTGCACATCTAATGCCCGGGCTTGGATAAGAAGGCATTCTTTCAAATCCCGAGCTGCCACGCCTGGGGGATCAAAACTCTGGATTTTACCGAGTACCCTCTCTACTTGGCTCGGTTCAACCTGCAATTGTGAGGCAATTTCTTCGACCGAACATGTGAGATAGCCGTTTCCGTCCAAATTGCCAATTATATTTTCTCCAATGATCATCTCTTCTTCTGTGAACCGCGAAAGGCGCAACTGCCAAAGGAGGTGATCCGTAAGTGTGGGGGCCTTGGTGAGTACATTATCCCACGTTGGACCTTCATCCGGCTCTGCCTTCTCCCGAATTGTACCCACGGGGCCAAAATCCTCAAGATAGCTGTCCCAATCGAATTCTTCTCTCCCATCTCCCTCGCCGGTAATCTCCCTAGGTTGTTCGGCGGTGCGCACTTCTACAGCTTTCTGGAGAGCATCCTCATCTTCAAGAACGAAGTCCTCTTCCAACTCTTCTTCAAGGAGCGGATTTTCCTCCAACTCACGGTTAATCGCCTCCACCATTTCCAATCTCGATAGTTGGAGAAGTTTGATCGCCTGCTGGAGTTGAGGCGTCATTACCAGTTGCTGTGAAAGCTTTAACTGCTGCTTTAAATCCATAGCCATTATTAAAACGCGAAATCCTCTCCTAAGTATATTTTCCGAGCAATCTCACTGGATGCAATGGTGTCCGGGGTACCCTCGACCAGCACTTGCCCTTCACTTATGATGTAGGCTCGATCACAAACTGACAGTGTTTCCCTTACATTATGGTCCGAAATTATGATGCCGATATCCTTATTTTTTAATCTCCCGATGATGCGCTGAATATCGGCTATGGCTAGGGGATCGATACCGGCAAACGGTTCATCCAATAGCATGAAGGAAGGAGAAGTAGCCAAGGCCCTCGTAATTTCCACTCTTCTTCTTTCTCCCCCCGACAGGGAGTAAGCATAATTTCGGGCAAGAGAAGTCAAGTCAAGTTCCTGTAACAGACCCACCAGTCTCTCCTGTCTCGATTTCCTATCTAAGTCGAGGAGTTCCAAAATGGCCATAATGTTGTCCTCGACCGTGAGTTTGCGGAAAACAGACGGTTCCTGTGGCAGATAACTTAATCCCTTTCGCGCCCGCTTATACATCGGATAAGTGCTTATGTTTTCGTCGTTTAAATACACCGACCCTTCATCCTGTCTTACCAGCCCTGTTATCATGTAGAAGGTAGTAGTTTTCCCGGCCCCGTTGGGACCCAAAAGCCCGACCACTTCACCGGAGGTGACATATAAATCTACCCCTTTTACCACTGAGCGACCACGATACGTTTTACTTAGACCTCTTGCCTCCAGCTTCCTCAACCTTCCTCTCCTCTCGCTCCGAGGGATAGATGGTGGCAGTTACCCTCTTTTTACCCTCTCCCTCTACAATGCCACGCTTTTCCGGGATAATCCAGATAATCTTTTCTCCCCGTACTATGTTTTTCCCCTCTTTGAGAACGGTGTTACCGGTCATGATAATCTGTTGGGTCCCCTGATCGTAGATGGCCTTTTCTCCTTGGGCCGTTCTCTCTTTTTGGGTTAACATCACATTACCATGAACTTCTATCCGATCCACCTCTCCCTCTCCACCCCGGTAAAACACCAATATTTTGTCACCCCGCAAAACCATGTCCCCCCGTATAGCAATGGCATTCCCAGAGAACACAACTAATCTTTTTTCTCCGAAGGCCTCCAACGTATTGGATTGTATATGGATGGGAGGATCTGGAGCTTTTTTTTCTTCGCTAAAAACTAAATTGTAATTAGCACTTATCATAATCACGGCCAGGCTAATCCATAACACTCCCGCTTTTTTCACGGCTTACCCACCCATGCCTTGACCTGCTCTTTCAATTGCAGCTCCTTCTTATCCAGATAAACGACGAGGCCTCGCCCCTGAATCTTCATCCGCGGTCCCTCATGCGTCACTCTATCTTCTGTCCACAACTTGCGCTCTTTTTCGCTGTAGTGAATACTATCTGTAGTTATTCGATCACCTCGATTTGTTACTATCACCACATTTCCGTAAATTCCCGCTGTCCTCTGCTCCGTACCGACTATTGCCCTATCGCCCGTCACCGTATACTTTTCACCCCCAGGGCGTTCAATTATAGCGTGAATTCCCTCAAAGAAGGCCTTTCCTTCTTCTCTCATATATTGACCTTTTTTGGCCCGTATTTCCAGTTTAGTCCCCTCATTCCCTAAATCCGTATAAACCAAGTCTTGAACCTGCATATCTATGCCTTCGGGAATAACTCTCAGGGGCATGTCTTTCTTCCCTCTTCCGGGGACCAGAAAACTCACCATCACACCAACTATCAGTGCCGCTACGGTCCAAGCTATCCACTTTCTAGACACACTAATTTACCATCCCCACTTTAGAATGTAAATTAAAATCGGTACCTTTCGGCCACCTGCGACCAGTGACCTTGAGCCTTGAGAATAAGGGTGCATATCTCACGTACGGCTCCCCTGCCACCTTTCTTACTGGTCACATAATCGACAAAGGCTTTGGTCTCTTCCTCCGCATCCGCTACGGCCACCGCAAATCCAACCCTTTTGAGAACTGGGATATCGACAATGTCGTCACCTATAAAGGCAACTTCTTCATCTTTCAGCTGATGGCGTCTCAGAATATCCTCATAGCAGGCAAGCTTATCCCAAATACCTTGGTGCACTTCCTTTACCCCTAAGTCCCTAGCCCGATGGTCAACCGCCCTTGATTTGCGTCCTGTCATGAAGATCACATCTATACCGAAATTCATAAGCATTTTGAGTCCATGTCCATCTCGAACATCGAAAAACTTGCTCTCCCTACCTTCGTCATCAAACACGATGCGCCCGTCAGTCAGCACACCATCCACATCTAGAATGAGCAAACGGATATTAACCAGTTTTTCCCTAAGACTATTTTTCTCTTCCATCACTATGTCTACCCTTTTCCCTTTCCTTTGCAATCTTATCCAGCACCACCCATTCTCTTATCAACTTATCCAGGTCGGACAATTTGAGAGAATTTGGTCCGTCACAAAGGGCACAATCGGGATCTGGGTGAACCTCACAAAAAAGCCCGTCTACGCCAACAGCCACGGCCGCACGCGCTAGATGGATGGCCATTTCACGATCGCCCCCTGAAGATTTGCCCAACCCCCCAGGTTGTTGCGCACTATGGGTGGCATCAAATATGACTGGATAACCGAGGGAACGCAAGATGGGGAGAGATCGAAAATCAACGACCAAGTTATTGTAACCGAATACGGTTCCCCTTTCTGTAATCATGAGTTCCTCTTTACCAGCTCTTCTCACCTTCTCCACTATATTCGCCACATCCCACGGTGCCAAAAACTGCCCTTTTTTTACATTGATTACCTTTGCCTTCCTTGCCACTTCCATGACGAAATCCGTCTGACGGCAAAGAAAGGCCGGCACCTGGACAATATCGAGAACTTCAGAGGCGGGACCTATCTCTTCGAAGCGGTGGACATCAGACAATATCGGCACCCCGACCTCTTCCTTCACTGCCCTGAGCACCTTCAGCCCCTCTTCAAGCCCGGGACCTCGATAGGCATCTACGGAGGAGCGATTGGCTTTATCGTATGAAGCCTTGAAAATCAAGGGAATCCCCAAAGCCTGGGCTATTTTCTTTAAATTCCGAGCTACGGAAACGGTTGCGCTTCGATCTTCGATCACGCACGGTCCTGCAATTAAAACAAGTGGTTCCCCTCCACCGATAGGAATTTCCCCGACCCGGACGACTCTCATCTCGCCTATTCCTCTCCCCTCTTCTCTAATTTTTTTTCTATCATCTTTATCTGGAGTTCTCTTATTTTCTTGGCCGCTGGCGAATTGGGATTTAACTCGAATGCCATTTTATAAGCCTTCAAGGCCTCCTCGTAAAGCCCTTTTCTCTCGCAGGCCTGAGCCAAGGAAAGATAAATGGTGTCATCTTCTCTCTCATATTTAAGAGCCTGCCGGTAATTCGCTATCTCCTCTTCCCATTTTCCCAACTGCCCATAAACCCGAGCCAAAGCAATATACGACTGCGCCTGCTGAGGATAGACGGAGACCATTTTCTTGGCTATTCTGAGAGCATCTTCTGTTTTTTTCTCCCTCAAATAGTACTCAGCGAGGATGTTGAGGGCTTTTCCTTGAGGGTTATCTTTAACAAGCCTCTCGAGGACGCGTATGGCATCTTCCGCTTTGCCAACGCTTCGGTATAAATCGTATAAATGATAATATACTTGAACATCTACACCACCTAGGGCAACTGCCTGTTGGTACAATTCAACCGCTCGGGGAATATCTTTAAGTGCTTCATAAACAGCTCCGGCATTCACATATATCTGGGCGTTAGTCGGTCGCTTTTTTATCACCTCCCCGTAATAGCGGACTGCCTCTCGGTACCTCTTCATCCTAGTCATTCCTTCCGCCAATTGTAAAAGCGTGTCTCGGTCACCGGGTACTAATTCCAGCACTCGACGAAAAGCTTTTTCCGCCTCCGTCCATCGCCCTTGCTTACTTAAGGCCACACCCAGATTATAGAGTATGACATGATTTTTGGGGCTCAATTTTGCTGCCTTTTCGTAATTCTCAACCTCTTTAACCCTATCACCCTTGGCACCGTAAGTGTAAGCCAAGTTGGCATAAGCCGCAGCGTTTTTAGGATCCAGTTTTAATACGGCCTGATATTCTTTGATGGCCCCTTCATAATCCTTAGCTTTCAATCTCGCATCGGCCAAAAGGGCGTGAAGATTTATGTTCGCGGGCTGGAGTTTTGTGGCCTTTTCGTATTCCCCAATCGCTTCTCCTTGTCGCCCCATCTTCTCCAATATATTCCCATACGCAACCCTCGCTTCGACCTTATCGGGTGACAATTTCACCGCCTCTTTCATGTTTTCCAAAGCTCGCTCCCATTTTCCCATCTTACTGTAGGCCTCTCCGCGAGCTAGATATAGCATGGCATCAGACGGATTTACCCGTATCAGTGCGTCGTATATCGGCACCAAAGGCTCCCATTGCCCAAGTTCACGATAGCACCTCGCCAAACCGCTAAGAGCAGAAACATCTCCGGGATTGATCTTTAGGTAACTGAGGTAGTGATGGACTGCTTTGTCATACTTCTTGGCCCTCAAATAAGCCTCAGCCAAAAGGCGTTCCACTTTCTTCTCTCCCCCTGAGAGGAGCAGCTTTTCCAGATATGCTATTCTCTGTTCAATATTTTCCGTCTCAGCCGCAAAACGGATCATGTCCTGAGCCGTCACATGCACCACGATAGGCAAAGAAGCGATTTCTCTCTGCCGGTATTTGATCCGAATCCGAAAAGGGGAGGTTACTGCACCTATTTTTGGTTCCGAAAGCTGAGAGAGGGTCTCATCTACCAACGTTTGACCCCGCCATGTTTTGCCCAACCAGTTTTCCCCTTCCAGGCCATCTATGGCGACAGACACACCCCTCCCTCCCAAGACATCGGTTGCCGCATAGGAAAAAACAAATTCATCTCGATAAGAGACAGATAGAGTCTCATTCGCCTTTACGATGATCTCACGACCGTTTTTCTCTCCTATCAGATGGTAGAAATGAGGCCCCTCGCGAAAGAGGTAAAAAGCTATAAAATTCTTAGCCCTTACTCCTAGGGGGCCAAGTAGGCTGGGGAAGAAAATTAAAAGGGAAATAAAAACCGCAATGAGAAGGGAAAAAATCAATATGGACTGGTAAGCCCGCCACCTGCCACTTTTATCTTTTCCCCTCAGCCGACGAAAAGAAAGCTCCATTTCTCTTCTATCCCCGTGGATGGAATTTTCGGTGAATAGTGCGAAGACGCTCCTGGGTCACATGAGTATAGATCTGGGTAGTAGATATGTCGGCATGACCAAGCATAATTTGAACTGCCCTTAAATCGGCTCCCCCTTCCAAAAGATGGGAGGCGAAGGAATGTCTAAAAGTATGGGGATGAACTTTATTTTCCAATTGGGCTAAACGGGCATATTTAAGAATGATCTTCCAGAGGCCCTGTCTGGAAAACCCTCTACCCCATCGGTTGAGAAAGAGCACATCTCCACTTTTCTCCCGAGCCAGGATTGGCCTAACCTCATCTGTATATCTTTTCAATGCGGCCATGGCTTTCTCTCCTATGGGAACGACCCGTTCTTTCCCTCCCTTTCCACGGGCCACCAAATATCCACCGTACCAATTTATCTGTCCCTGACGGAGGGTGATTACCTCCGAGACCCGAAGTCCAGTGGCATACATGAGTTCCATTATGGCCTGATCCCGGACGGCCGTTGGTTCTTTATCACCCGGAGCAGAGAGAAGTCTTTCCATTTCTCCCCTGGTTAGCGTATGGGGCAGACGTTGCCAGCCCTTGATTCGGCCGATGCCAGCCGCGGGGTTGATGGATATAATTTTTTCCCTTACGAGGAAACGAAAAAAACTCCTGATTGCCGCCAAAACACGGTTAACAGAGCTGGACGAAAGGCCATCGGCTCTCAAAGCTACCAGGTAGGCCGTTACATCCTCACCTTTCACCTCTTTGAGCGATGTCACACCTCGACCTATTAAGAACTCCATTAATCCCTTTAGGTCCCTCTGATAGGCCTCCAAGGTGAGAGGCGAGGCGCCCCGTTCGAGGGCTAAAAAATTTAAGAAGGATCTTAATTCTTCGTTCACGGTTCAATAATTATCCTAATTCTATGGACGACGCAAAACATTTTGTTCGCCCATAAATTGGCATAATTTGGTTGACAGGGTAGGTCCTATGTGGTAAGCGGGTGACGAAAAATTCACGCCGTTACGCTGTGATATCTACCATCGGCACCGGCTGATTCAAAGGGGAAAGGCAATGACTCTTCGGGAAATAAAAGAATTACTGGAGGCCGAAGTTCTGGTTGGTCACTCCCAACTGGACAGAGAAATCACAACGGCCTTTGGAGCAGATCTTATGAGTGATGTCTTGGCTTTTGCTAAGCCGGGAAGTTTGCTTCTCACCGGGCTTACCAATCCCCAGGTAGTAAGAACGGCTGATGTTTTAGACATTGCGGCTATCCTTATGGTGCGCGGTAAGAGACCGACCCCTGAGACGATCCGTCTAGCGGAGGAGCTAGGTATCCCCATTCTTGCCACGAAATATATACTCTTTGAATCAGCAGGGAGGTTGTATTCAAAGGGAATTAGGGGATGTATGGAAAAGGTTGAAAGCGATCGTGCCACAGGATGATGGAATAATCTACCAAAACTCTTTCCCCGTAGAGGGTGGCAATTTTGAAACGGCAGGGCAGGTATCAAGTCAAATAAAAGCCATTTTGAAATCCTTGAATTTACCCAAGGAGGTAGTTAGACGTGCTGCCCTGGTTGCTTACGAATCGGAAATTAATATCGTATCCTACGCAACTCAGGGGGAAATAAAAGTCGTGGTAAGACCGGCAGAAGTGGTTGTTGAGGCGAATGATGTGGGACCGGGGATCGAAGACATCGAATTGGCTATGCAAGCGGGATACTCAACGGCCAATGAAAAAATAAGGGAGATGGGTTTTGGAGCAGGGATGGGCCTGTTCAACATCAATACATATTCCGATATTTTTCACATCACCTCAGAAGTGGGCCGGGGAACCTACCTAAAAATGGTGGTTAAAATAAACGAAAAGAAAGAGCATGAAACTTAAAGAAATTGCTAAAGAACTTGACTTAAAGGCCCGAGCGGCTGAAGATAAGGCGGATAGAGAGGTAAGGGGCGGTTATGTGGGTGATTTATTAAGCGATGTGATGGGAAACGCCCGAGAAGGTCAAGTTTGGATTACAAGGCAAACTCATCAGAATATAATAGCCGTCGCCGATCTAAAAGATTTGGCAGGGGTTATCATAGTAAACAGGTGTGAGCCGGCGAAAGATACAGTTGAAAAGGCGAACGAAGTTGGTGTTCCCCTTTATGTTTCTTCCCTCCCAGCTTTTGAGTTGGCGGGAAGAATATACGTATTGATCGCCAAGGCGAAGGGCATAACTTTTTTCTAAACCAAGACCATGATTACATGGTCTTTTTTTTTTGAGGTGAAATGGAAGAATCTCGATGCTCCGGGTATACAGATGTGACCTTCATATCCACACCTGCCTGTCTCCCTGTGGCGATCTCGATATGTACCCTCGAGCCATCGTCCGCGCATCTTTGGAGAAAGGTCTCGATTGCATCGCCATATGTGATCATAATACGGCAGAAAACGTGGCTTTTGTGGAGAGGGCCGCGCGCCAAACCCCATTAAAGATCATACCGGGGATGGAGATAACGACGGTAGAAGAAGTCCATGTGTTAGCGCTCTTTGACAACTTAAATGATTTGATCCCCATTCAGGAGATGGTTTATCGTCATCTGCCAGGGGAAAACGACGAGCAAAGATTCGGATGTCAAGCCATCGTAAATGAAAATGACGAGGTAGAGGGTTTTCTCAAGCAGCTCCTCATTGGCTCGACGGACCTTCCTCTTAAAGATATCGTAAATGCCATACATACAGCGGGTGGAATGGCATTAGCTGCCCACATTGATCGGGAAAGTTTTAGTGTTATCAGCCAGCTAGGCTTTATTTCCCAGGACATGCAGTTCGATGCCGTCGAAATATCATCTCGCCTATCCATCGAAGAGGCTCGCCGTCTATACCCAGATTTAATTGGCATGCCTATGATAAAGACCTCGGATGCCCATTTTATAAAGGAGATTGGAAAAGGCATAACCGAGATTTTGGTAAAATCGCCAACGATCGAAGAATTCAAAATGGCATTCAATAAAGCGAAGGGACGTTTAGTACTGTCAGGATATGATTGAGCTGGCTCACCATATATTGGATATCGGGGAAAATTCTCTTCGTGCCGGTGCCAAAAACATATTGATTGAAGTGAAAGAAGATGAGACGAATGGTTTCCTCGTCATGGAAATCACCGACGATGGCTACGGCATGACAGAGAAAGAACTAAAAAGGGCCCTTGATCCCTTCTACACGACCAAAAAGGTCAGATCGGTCGGTCTGGGACTCCCTATGCTGGCCGAAGCGGCAGAAAGGACGGGTGGTTCCTTCCACCTAGAATCGAAACCGGGTAAAGGAACTAAAGTTACGGCCCGGATGGGACTTAAACATCTTGACCGCCAGCCATTAGGCGATGTAGGAGGAGCTTTAACTGCTCTCATCATAGCCAGCCCCACGACCCGTTTTATTTACCGGCATATAAGCGGGAAAGGGGCATTTGAAATGGATACCGAGAAGATTGAAAAAGAGGTGGAAGGACTTCCCCTTAACGAGCCGGAGATTTTGAATTTCATTCGGGAGTATGTGAACTCCCACGTAAAAGAGCTGAGCCCAGAAGTTTGACTTCTTTTTGATATGAAGGAGGAAAGGTGTAAATGAAAGAGGAAAGAGATGAACTGTTGAAAGAATTCACACCAGAACAGGTGGCAAAACTGGACGAGATTATCGAGCGTTACAAAAGTAAACCAGGAAGCCTCATCCCTGTTTTAGAAGAGGCACAGATGGTGCTTGAATATCTTCCTGTCTCGGTCCAGAAGAGAATCGCCAACGGACTAAATCTACCATTTAGTCGCGTTTTCGGCGTCGTAACCTTTTATTCTTTTTTCACTATGACCCCACGGGGCAGACATACAATCCGTGTATGCCTTGGTACGGCCTGCTATGTAAGGGGTGGAAAAGCCATTGCCGAGATGCTGGAAAAGACGTTAGGAGTAAAAGAGGGTCAGACAACTGTTGACCGGCGCTTTACCTACGAGACGGTAAGATGCCTTGGAGCCTGCGGTCTAGGACCAGTTGTGGTCATCGATAACGACGTTCACGGTCGCATGAAACCGGCTAAATTAAAAGAAACCCTAAATAATTACCAGTAAGCCGAGAGAGGTAGAAATATGGCTAAATTAACGATAGAAGACTTAAAAAAGATCAAAGAAAGGGTCATGGCGGAAACGTCACTTCGAGAGGGTCAAAAGAGGGTGAAGGTCACGGTCCATATGGGAACCTGCGGTATTGCCTCGGGCGCTAAAGAGGTGCTCGACGCCCTGATGAGAGAAATAGAAGAATCCGGGGCGACAGATATAATGGTTACTACTTCCGGTTGTATGGGTCTATGCAGTCGCGAACCTCTTGTCACGGTAGAGATCGCAGGTCAAGAACCCATAAAGTACGAATATATGAATCCGAATAAGATGAGACAAGTTTTCAAGAGGCACATTCTCGCCGGGGAAATCCAGACCCCCTTTGTCCTGGCCCGGGGAGCAGAGAAAACAAAATAGAACGTAAGGAGGAATACGTACGAAATGAAAGTATTTCGCTCACATATACTCATCTGCGGCGGTACGGGTTGCCACGCTTCGGGAAGCCTTGAAGTTAAAAAGGCCCTACTTGCCGAACTGGACAAAAGAAAAATCGCGGAAGAGATAAAAGTTGTCGAAACGGGATGTAACGGCTTTTGCGCTATGGGACCCATTATGGTCGTTTACCCGGAAGGCATTATGTACACCTTAGTAAAGCCTTCGGATATTCCAGAATTGGTCGAAGAGCACCTCGTCAAAGGGCGTGTTCTCGAACGTCTGCTCTATCGGGAACCATCAACTGAGAAGACCATTCCTACCATGCAGGAGATACCTTTCTTTGCCCATCAAGAACTGGTGGTTTTACGCAATCGTGGGCTGATCGATCCGGAGAAGATAGACGAGTACATTGCCCGTGACGGTTATCAAGGCATGGCCAAAGCCTTAACGGAAATGACACCAGAACAAATTATAAACGAGATAATGGCATCCGGTCTGCGTGGTAGAGGAGGAGCAGGCTTCCCGACGGGTCTTAAGTGGAAATTCGCCGCTTCTTCGCCCGGGGATGTAAAATACGTTATTTGCAACGCCGATGAAGGCGATCCTGGTGCCTTCATGGACCGCAGCGTTCTGGAAGCAGATCCCCATGCCGTTCTTGAAGGAATGGTGATTGCGGCCAAGGCCATCGGCTCGCATCAAGGTTATATATATTGCCGGGCTGAGTATCCTCTGGCCATCCATCGTCTCACCGTGGCCATCGCCCAGGCCAAAGAATACGGTCTTCTGGGCAAGGATATTTTAGGCACGGGATTCGATTTCGATTTAGAAATTTATCAGGGGGCCGGTGCGTTTGTTTGCGGCGAGGAAACGGCTCTCATGACATCCATCGAAGGAAAGCGTGGCATGCCTCGTCCTCGACCGCCTTTTCCGGCCGTAGCGGGTCTGTGGCAAAAGCCATCAATCCTGAATAACGTCGAGACTTTCGCAAACGTACCCCAGATTATACTACGCGGGGCCGACTGGTTTGCCAGCATCGGTACAGAAAGAAGCAAAGGCACCAAAGTGTTCGCCCTGACGGGAGATGTCAACAATGTAGGACTTGTTGAAGTGCCCATGGGTACTACCTTAGGCACCATCGTTTACGATATCGGTGGTGGTATACCAAAGGGGAAGAAATTCAAGGCCGCTCAACTCGGTGGTCCTTCAGGAGGATGCATCCCCATCCAGCATCTCAACGTGCCTATAGACTACGAAAACGTGACGGAGTTAGGTGCCATCATGGGCTCGGGCGGGCTCATAGTGATGAACGAGGACACATGCGCCGTCGATATGGCCAGGTTTTTCATGGAATTCTGCCAAGACGAGTCATGTGGGAAATGCACACCCTGCCGAGAAGGCACCAAACGCATGCTGGAAATTCTGAATAACATTACTCAAGGAAAGGGAAAGGAAGGGGATATTGAGCTCCTCGAAGAGCTCGCCAAGATTATCAAGGATGCCTCCCTTTGCGGTCTGGGACAGACGGCTCCTAACCCTGTTCTGAGTACGATTAGATATTTTAGAGAGGAATACGAAGAACACATCAGAGACCATAAATGCCGGGCAGCGGTCTGCTCAGCTTTGTTCAAATCACCCTGTCAACATACATGTCCCATTGGTATGGATATCCCGTCTTATATTACACTGATCAGGGTGGGCCGCTTAGAAGATGCTTACAAAGTCCTCCTAAAGACCAATCCCTTCCCATCGGTCTGCGGTCGCGTATGCGATCACAAGTGTCAAAGTAAGTGCCGTCGAGGTAAGCTGGACGAAGCGATAGCCATCAAGTACCTCAAACGATACATAACCGATAACGCCCCCCGTCCGCCCGTTGCGCCAGTACCGGTAACGAGAAAGGAAAAAATTGCCGTGATAGGTGCGGGCCCCGCTGGCCTCACGGCAGCTTACGACCTATCCAGAAGGGGATATAAAGTCACCGTATACGAAGAACTGCCGGAGCCAGGCGGCATGCTGCGCTGGGCCATTCCTGCCTATCGTCTACCCCGGGAAGTACTGGCTCGGGAGATAGATGCAATTCGCGCGACGGGGGTAGAAATAAGGTGCAATACCAAGGTGGGTAAAGACGTTTCGTTTGAAAAATTAAGCACGGATTATGATTACATATACATAGCCACCGGCGCCCATAAGAGTCAACGGATGAACATAGAAGGGGAGGATTTAAACGGCGTATACGGCAGTGTCGAATTCCTGCGCGATTTCAACTTAAATGAGGAAGCTTGGGTGAAAGGGAAAAAACAGCTGGGTAAGAAAGTTGTGGTTATCGGTGGAGGCAATTCAGCTATCGATTCGGCCCGTGTCGCCCTTAGATTAGGAGCCGAGGTTACGATTCTTTACCGTCGCGAGAGACAGGATATGCCCGCTGCTCCGGAAGAAATCAAGGCAGCAGAGGAAGAAGGCGTAAAGATTGAATTTCTGGTGGCGCCAGTAAAGATAATCGGGCAAGACGGTAAGGTCTCCGCCATCGTTTGTCAGAAGATGTCCCTCGGCGATTTTGATTCCAGTGGGCGTCGAAGGCCAGTGCCCATCAAAGGTTCAGAATATACCCTACCTGTGGACGCCGTCATTTCCGCCATTAGTCAAACACCTGACTTATCCTTCATTCCTAAGGAAAGTGGGGTTTCGATTAACCGTTGGGAGTGTGTGGATCTAGCACCGGGCAGTAGATCGCGAACACACAATGCACGTATCTATGCAGGGGGTGATGTAGTGACGGGACCAGATACGGTAATTGCCGCCATTGCTGCCGGTCATCAAGCGGCAAAAGACATAGATGAGGCCATACGGCTGGCTAATGGTGAGCCGCCTTACGAAGAGCCACCGGAAGAAAAAATAGAAGTACCTCTCATCATCGATGAGGAAACAGTAGAATCACCGCAGGCAGCCATGCCAGAACTTCACGGAGCGGAGAGAATTCTCAGCTTTGCAGAAGTGGAGCTTGGTTTTACCAAAGATGAGGCATACCGGGAGGCATGCCGTTGCCTCAGGTGTGATGCGGAAATATAAATTAAGTCAAGTAATGGAGGAAAAAATGGCTTTAGTGACCGTAACCATAGACGATATAAAAGTAGAAGTAGAAAGCGGTACTACCGTTTACGAAGCTGCCAAGAAGGCAGGAATAAACATTCCAACCCTGTGTGCCTGGTTTGAAGGGGGGCATACGCCCGGTCAATGCCGCGTCTGTGTGGCAGAAGTTGAGGGTCAAAGGAACTTGGTCGCCTCTTGTGTTTTCCCCGTTGCCGATGGAATGAAAATTCATACCAAATCGGAAAGGGTAAGAAAGGCTCGACGCTTGGTGGTAGAACTCCTCCTCGCTGACCATCCCCAAGAATGTACTTACTGTGTGCGTAACGGGATCTGTGAACTCCAGCGAGTAGCTGAACAAGTGGGCGTAAAAGAAGTGAGATTCTCGCGCACTGAGTTTCCCGAGGAGGGCATGATTGATCGTTCCAGTCCTTCCGTCGTCCGGGATGGAAGGAAGTGTATAGGATGTATGCGCTGTGTCACAGTCTGCGAAAACGTGCAGACGGTGAGTGTTTTGACCCCTGCCTGGAGAGGAAGTGAAATGAGGGTCGTGCCGGCCTTTGACCTCCCTCTGGCGGAGACGAATTGTGTCGCCTGTGGTCAGTGCATTCTCGCCTGTCCCGTGGGTGCCCTTTACGAGAAAGACGACGTAGAAAAAGTATGGGAAGCTCTCGAAGACCCCACTAAACATGTTGTAGTTCAGGAGGCACCGGCAATTCGAGCCGCCTTAGGGGAGGAGTTCGGTTTGCCGCCCGGTACCCTCGTCACAGGGAAAATGATAGCTGCCCTCCGGCGGCTCGGATTTGATAAGGTATTCGACACGAACTTTACTGCCGATCTAACCATAGTCGAAGAGGGCAATGAACTGGTCAAGAGGGTAAAGGAAGGGGGTAAACTTCCTATGATTACCTCTTGTAGCCCCGGTTGGATCAAATTCTGCGAACACTTTTACCCTGACCTGTTGGATCATCTTTCTACCTGCAAATCACCACAACAGATGTTCGGTGCCTTAGCTAAAACCTACTATGCCGAGTTCGCCGGTATTGATCCGGCCAATATTGTCGTGGTCTCTATCATGCCTTGTACGGCGAAAAAATTTGAGGCCCAAAGACCAGAAATGAAAGATAGCGGTTTTCGGGATGTAGACTTTGTCCTTACCACCCGCGAATTGGCCCGCATGATTAGAGAAGCGGGCATTGATTTCACGAACCTCCCGGACGAGGAACCCGATGCACCCATGGGAGAGTACACGGGAGCCGGAACGATTTTTGGAGCTACAGGCGGGGTAATGGAGGCCGCTCTGCGCTCGGCCTATTACATCATCACCGGCAAGATCATGCCTTCTTTGGACATTATGCCCGTACGGGGCCTAGAAGGGGTGAAGGAAGCTAGCTTGGACATCCCCCCCATCGGCCGGGTAAAAGTCGCTGTCGCCCACGGTTTGGGAAATGCAAGAAAACTTATGGACCTTATAAGGGAAGGGAAAGCCGACTACACCTTTATAGAAGTCATGTGTTGTCCCGGCGGTTGCGTGGGTGGCGGCGGTGAGCCGATTCCAACAACCATGGAAACAAGGGCCAAACGGGCCGGCGCCCTTTACGTCGACGATTCTCAAGTGCAGAAGATAAGGCAATCGCACGAGAATCCCTCGGTGATAAAACTGTACAAGAATTTTCTCCATGAGCCGTTGGGCCACAAATCGCATAAACTTCTCCATACCCATTACACACCCAGGGGTACGAATATTCCCCACCGGGAAAATTGAGCGAAAAACTTCCGACCATTAAACGAGGGAGGTATCCAAAAGGGGATACCTCCCTCGGTCTCTCCAGGTATGGGATATGGATCATAGAATTGACAAACTAGCCGATTTACTGGTCCGTTATTCGATCGCCCTGAAACCGAAAGAAAAGGTACTGATACAAGGGTCGGCTCTGGCGTCTCCTCTTCTTTCGGCCATATACGCAGCGGTCTTAAAAAATGGAGGCTACCCTTTCATGCACATCTCTCTACCGGGACAAGAAGAAATATTTTACCGCTTCGCTTCCGATGACCAGCTCATGTTTCTCCCCCCTCCCATGCTTTTGGCTATAGAAACTTTCGATGCATCCATCTCCGTTCTGAGCGATAACAACACTCGCGCATTGAGCAAAATAGATCCCGCCAAGATCTCACGCCATCGCCAAGGGCGGAGGCAGTACATGGATACCTTCCTGAAACGAGCGGCAGAGGGATCACTTAAATGGGTAGTTACCCTATTCCCCACGGACGCTTACGCCCAAGATGCGGAAATGTCTCTTCTCGATTTTGAAGAATTTGTCTACCGCGCGTGTATGCCCGATGAAAAAGATCCCGTTCTCTACTGGCAAACCTTTTCAAAATGGCAAGAAAAGCTATGCCGCTGGCTGGAAGGAAAAAAAAGGGTTCGTATAGTATCTGCCGGTACGGACTTGCGTCTCTCGATCGAGAACCGGCGCTTTATAAACTGTGATGGACACCACAACATGCCGGATGGAGAAATATTCACAGGACCTGAAGAGAGAAGTGTCGAAGGTTACGTTACCTTCTCTTACCCGGCAATATATGAGGGAAGAGAAGTATCGGGTATTAGGCTCGTCTTTAAGGAGGGACGCGTAGTAGAAGCGCGGGCGGAAAAAAATGAAGATTTTCTGCAAAAGATAATCTCAACTGACGAAGGCGCCTCTTACGTCGGTGAATTTGCCTTAGGAACGAACAAAGGCATCAGCCAATTTACCCGCGAGATTCTGTTTGACGAAAAAATAGGAGGCACCTTTCACCTTGCCTTAGGTGCCGGATATCCGGAAACAGGCAGTAGAAATCGCTCAGCTATTCACTGGGACATGATATGCGACCTGCGCACGGGCGGGGAAGTTTGGGTAGACGATTTCATTGTGAATAAAAACGGTTGTTTCGTCCTCTCCTTGTAACATTTACCAGACGCGGCGACCCAAATTTGTCTCGTGCAAAATCTTCGAAGCAATCTCCTCGACCGACATGGTGGTCACGTTGAGATAGGGAATGGCCCATTTGTCAAAGAAGGCCTCTGCCGCCTCCACTTCCATACGGCACTGAGAAAATGACGCATAGCGGCTATTTGGCCGCCTTTGAGACCGTATCTTTTGGAGGCGTTCGGGATTGATGGTGAGCCCATATAACTTATGGCGAAAAGGAAGAAGAACCACGGGCATCTCTCCTCTTTTTCCCAGCAGGTCTTCTTCGGTAAGTGGATAATTAGCCGCGTATATACCGAATTGCATTCCCAAATATAGGCACGTTGGGGTCTTCCCCGCTCGGGAGACTCCGAGAAGAATTATATCTGCCCGATCGTATTCTTTTGTTCCTGTACCATCATCCGCTTGCAAAGCATAATTTATGGCGTCGATTCTTACATCGTAACTACTTACATCTGATACACTATGATAGCGGCCCACCATGTGCAAAGAAGGAACGCTTAATTCCCGCTCCAGAATTTCTAAATACGTGTCAAAGAGGTCCAAAAAAACTCCCCGACCCTTTTTGACGGTATCTCTAATTTCCTTATCTATTAGAGTACTGAATATAATGGGAGCTAAACCCGTTGTTTCAGCCTCGCGATTTATCTGTTGAACTACCTTTTCTGCCTTCTCTAAGGTATCGATAAAGGGAAAGGTGATGGGCTCATATCTGATATGATCAAACTGTGCCAATAGACAGTGACCTAAGGTTTCAGCCGTAATGGCTGTGCTATCAGAAACAAAAAATACGGAGCGCCGTGTAATGTCCATTCTTATCTCTCCCGAAATCTATCAACGTTATTTGCCACATTGCTACTAAAAACAAAAAATTAATCTTTACAAGTGAAAAAAAAATGGTAATTTTAAATATCATGAAAATACTTTTTGTTTGTACCGCCAACATTGTGCGGAGTTATATGGCCGAGGCCATATTAAAAGGCAAATTGAGAAAAGCCGGACGAACAGATATAGCCGTTGCCTCGGCGGGACTGATACCAATGAACGGAGTAGAGGTCGACAAAACGGCCGAGCAGATAGTGGCGGAAATGGGTTATCCCCTCTATGGCCATCGAGCGCGTCTCCTAACTAAGGAGATGATGGAAGAGGCCGATTGGGTTTTCGTTATGGAGCATTCACAGAAGGAAAAAATTAAGGACACTTATCCCGAATTTGCCTCCAAAATTCGTCTACTTAAAACTTGTTCGCGGGAGTATGACGGGAAAAACGGGGATATAGGCGATCCGTATCGGCTGTCACCGTTAAAATATCGACAATGTTTTTCCGAAATCTACATGTCAATTCAAGGTGTATTGAAATGTATCTCCAATACTGGGAATTAAACAGATATCCTTTCGAAAATGTTCCCGATCCGAACTTTATGTTCTACTCAACGGAGCATAAGGAAGCCCTGGTGAGGATGACCTATGTGATTAAACGCATGAAAGGAGCAGCCTTGATTACGGGCGAGGTGGGAAGTGGGAAAACGACCTTGAGTCGGGTCCTCATTCAAAACCTCCCGGAAAAAGAATTCGATATCGGTCTTATTACCAACCCGAGCCTTAAGCCAATCGATTTTCTGAAGGAAGCTTTGCTCGAATTAGGCCTGGAGACAAATTCAGATTCTAAAACGCAGATTCTCAACATTTTCAACCAGAAACTCATGGAAAACATGGGTCAAGGAAAGAATACCATTCTAATTGTCGATGAGGCGCAAATTATCCCGCTTGAAACATTTGAAGAAATCAGGCTACTTCTCAATTTCCAGCTTAACGACCGCTTTCTCCTCACTGTTTTACTCGTCGGCCAGCCCGAACTGGCTGATACGATCCGCAAACTAAAGCAACTGGATCAAAGAATAGCCATTCGGTACCATATAAACCCTTTAAATGCTGAGGAGACGAGGGAATATATAAATTTCCGTTTGGAAAAGGCGGGAAAAAGAGAGCCCATCTTTAATCCGGAAGCGATTGAATCTATTTTTCATTACTCCGAGGGAATCCCGCGAAAGATAAACAATATATGTGACTTATCTCTACTCCTCGGATTCACCCTAAAAGCCAGGGAAATAGATAAGTCGATCGTAGAAAAGGTGGTGGAAGATTCTTTATGAGCAATATATCCAGGCGCAGTCTCCTCACAGCATCGTTGGCCCTAGGAGCCGCTTCCATTTTCCCCTCTTTAAAGCTTTCGGAAGCGCGAGAATTTATTCATCAGGCGAAATTAGACTCTCTCCTAAAGACGAGACCTGTACGGAACCAAGATCTAAAGGTTGAACCTATACCCAACGGCACGGTGGTAGGCCATGTAGCTCTAAACGAAACGGCGGCCTTCGTTTTCTCTCTGTGTAATGGCAAACGCACAGGAAATGAAATTGCCTATGCCCTTAGAAGAAAATACGATCTCCCTCTCGCTCAGGCGAAGGATGATACGGCCTTTACTCTCTCTATCCTCCTGCATTTAAACCTGGTTTTGGCTTAAAAAAGGGGAAATTTGATATCCACGAGCTGCCAATTTACCCCCTCTCGGGCAAAATCAAAAGTAACGTAACCCACGAAGCGCCCGCGCATATCCTTAACTTTGATAGAAAATCTATCCAGTGATTGATATTCAAATGAGCTATTACTTATCACCCGACTGGCCAGGGCAAACACCCCCTCTTCCTCTGGCTTTCCTTTCTCCAGCTCTCCCATGAGGGCGTAAATACCCTGGGTGGTAAAGAACCGCTCAAAATCCGGGGAGGAAATTCTTTCATACCACTTGACCGCAAGATCAACGAGTGTAACGGGGCCTCCTCCTAAAGGGGTGCCCTTTTTCTCGATGAAGACCGATTTCTGCCTTTTTAAGATATTGCGCTTGAGCTCCGCCGTATCGATATAGTTAATTACTGCCCCGGCATCTCCGGCGGCAATGGCCTGCTCCATTTGATAATATCGAACGAACGGTAAAATATAAAAGGAAAATCCCAAGAGAAAAAAGATAAGTAAGCCTGCAACCACAATATAATTTATCCAGCTCTTCTCTTTACGAATTTGAATTTTTCTTTGATAACCCATTATTTGCTCCCTCTTTTTTCCATACGATTGAGATGTCACCTGGCGGGGGAAAGTAAAGATCGAACGCCGGGACAGCATAGGAAAAATCAAGAAAGAAGTCAAAGGCCTTCTTTTTTACCTCCCGGGGCATAAAAGGAAAACCATGAATATGCCCCTTCATGATCTCCGCAAGCGCCGTCCTTCTATCCCGTTGGGTGATGAATAATTTATCATGTTTGTGGAGAAAAAAACACCTTTTAATACGGGACGAAGCTAACGAAGAAGAGTCTATAGTTACTGTTTGATTGAAAGGGGTTCGGGCGCAATAAAATGATCCATTCTTTCTGTAAAGTAGCGGCGCCTCATCGGAAAAAAACTCATCCGGCGGGAAAAAAGCAGAGATCGTCGACTTACCTGCCCCTGATGATCCCCAGAAGAGGAAGCCCCTCTTTTTATTTCCAAAAGCGGCACCGTGCACGAGATATTCGTTATGCTCCGCTGCCCACAGAGCAAAGGAGACGAATAGCAAGCGATGAGCACTGCCCGTAAGAAAATTGTTCCCCTCTCTGTCGGCGAAAAGTACCAATTTTGCCTTTCCCTCCCCCCAGTAGAAGGAAAGGAGTCCATTGAGGAAACCGATCGCCGTGCCGTTACTTACCGTCTTCATACCTCCCCATGACATATGGGAATGGGAGATCAAAACAGGTTCAATGGGGAAAGCAGGCTTTAAATCGTTTTTTAGGAACGAAATTTCAAGTACTAAAGAGGCATTTCTCTCATCTTCCACAAAAAAAACGGGAAGCAGCACCTTAAGGCGCCTTACTACCATCTCTGCCACATCATCGCATGCCTCTAGACGGGCCTGCAAATGATGGCAGCATATTTCCCCGTTCATGAGCCCTCTTTTGGCAGGTCTTCAAAGGAAATATTGCTCTCTATATTGAGAATGGGATTCTTCATGAGATCGACCTCACGAGGACTATCGAGCTTGCGGCCATGCTCGTCAAAGATAATCTTAACCGTCGGTTTGAACGGGCTGTAACGGTTCGTCGCCACGACCTCTCCGATCATGCGATTATTAAGAACCACGTAACTTCCAACAGGGAAGATGGAAATCTCGTCCAGAAAGGCCTTAATGATTTTAGCCGAAAAGAAATTTCCCTTCATGGAGATGAGTTCCCTAATTGTCTCCGTCTGGATCAGGGCCTTTTTGTGTGGACGGTTATGGGTCATTGCTACATACGAGTCACAGATACCTATAATCTTGGCAAATTCCGAAATCTCTTCACCTTTGAGACCTTTGGGATAGCCTTGCCCATTTTCCCGTTCATGATGCTCTCTTATGGCCCTGATCATGAGGGGGTAGGTAGTAGCCACGGGAGCAAGCAGCTCGACGGCAATCTCTGTGTGGGATTTTATCAGATTAACCTCCTGCGAGGAAAGGTGCCCCTGTTTGTTCAGAATGTCTTCCGGTATTTTGAAAAGACCAATGTCGCATAAGAAACCGGCCATCGCGAGTTCCCTTAATTCTTCAAACTCGTACCCCAACCCTCGACCTACCCTTACCGCATAGGCGGCTGTGTTCACGGCGTGGGACACGTAATATTCCTCTGCTCCGCTCAGGCGGGCTATACCTTGAGTGATTTCGTCGGTGACTAAGTTTTCCTTTATTAAACGCCCCATCACTTCCGCCACAGGCCGGATGTCTATACTTAGTCCCTTTCTTACCCTTTCTTTTAAATCGGAAAGATAAACCTTGGCTATCGTATAGAGATATGATGCATCTATCGTCTCTGCGATGGTAATGGCCATCGGGGAAACTGATTTCTCTTCCTCCTGTCGGATCGGTTCTTTTTCCTCTACTTCATCCTCACGTGTGAGATTTTCCATTTTTTCAGTTTCGGGGGTCAATAAAATCTCTTCATGCGGCACCTCTCCCACAGAGGTAGGAGCTGGTTTTTCCTCTACCATCAAATCACTCAGACGAAAGGAAGAACCTCTTTTCACCTCTGTTGGAGAAATATCCTTCGGTGTTGCCATCTCTTTCTCGCCTGCCACTTCTGCCTCCGCATCCGATTTGGGTTCGACGTCCATACGGGGAGATACAGTCTTTGCCTGTACACTATCATCTATAGGCAGATCTAAAATTCCTAAGTCACTCAATCTAAAGGCAGGCATCTTTCGCTTCGGTTTCTCTTCAGATACCTCTTCCGGAAGGGGCTTCGTTTCTTCTTCTTTTTGCCCTTCATCCATCACTGCAGGTTCTTTCTCCGATTTCTTTAAGATGCCTTTTGCCAAATCCGAGGCTTTCATTTGGCTTCAACTCCCCCTAATCACTATAATGCACGATTTTTTTTAAAATTTAACTCTTTTTTCGCAAATTGGCAACTTTTTTTCCAAAAACATCAACGTACATCGAGCAAGTAAGGCTCCATTAGATCGACAAAAGATTTCACCGTTTCCCGTGCCATGCTCTCCTTGCCCTTTTCGACCGATAACATCACCTCGAGAAAGTACTGCTCTACTCTTCCTTTTTTTATACGCTCCCGTACCTCGTACATTTTTTTTCCTATGCCGTCCGGCATGATACGACCGGAAATATAAAAACCGTGATATACGGAAATGGATTCATTAACCACATGGGCCCCCAGTCCGGCCAATACAATTCTGCCAGAAGAACTAACGAGGGGAGGTAAATAAAACGTCTTCAAACCGATGCCGCGATAGCAAAGGGCGGGAGGGTGATAGTTTTCTGTGGGGCTAAATACGACCATCATCTTAATAGCTACTCCTCCTTCCTTCCGATACTCCCTTAACATGTAATCCCCAGGCCTTAAATCGGAAGGCATCAGGGTACTAAACGGCGTTCCGACCCATTCTTTTATTTGCTCCGGTAGATGATGAGGCAGGAGGGGCCCTGAATCTACCGTCCGGGATTTTATGAGATAACTTGCCACTCCCGCCAACACCAGAAGGGACAGAACTATAATGTAGCGTCCATTACTCATGAGCCTTTCCCAGTTTTTTCCCATCTGGTGAGTCCTATCATAGCGAAAAAGAGGATGATGACAGATACGACAAAAACAAATATCCCCCACAGTAAATGATAGGTCCCATCTAGCACCCACGTCCCCCACTTCCATGAGAGGATGACACTCATAGTCACCCGGAAGATATTGGCTAAAATCACGGCCGGAACGGTGACGACGAGCATAATTAACCTCGACACCCACGTCTTGAGTAGATAAAGCCCACAAAAAAAGGCCAGTGTCACCATCGCCATAAGGGAGCTCAAACCAGAACAGGCATCATCTACCCCCAAAGCCATTGTGGGAAGCTCAATCACATTCCCATGTACTCGGACAGGAAAACCGATTAAAGAAAGTAAAAAACCGGACACCGATGTGACGAACAGCTTTAGCGGGAACACCAAACTAATGTAAACTTTCCCCGGAATAGGGAAAGCCAAACAGAGAAACAAAAGTACGGGTAAGAGGAATTTTGCCACACCTTTTCCCACAAGATAACTAAGGGAGCCGTAAATAGTGATGGGAATGGACAGTTGGGAGAGATAGTAAATTCCACCTGCCTGCCCCATGAGGTTGAGCCCCAAACCGGTAAGTATCCAGTAACCCTTATCCTTCGTTAGAGATGAGGCCAAGAGCTCACGGATTCTATCCCGTCTATTATAAGCGAGGTAACCGGCAAGCAGCATAACGAGTGGTGCATGATGAGCTAGTTCGTTCGTTAGCACGGCGTCCCTTAAATCGTAGATAACCGGATAATAGGCGAAAAAAAAGGCGGTAATGAATAGATAAACTTTAGCCTGTGCCATTAACTTTTGGGAGCGGCGATCTGAAGGAGACGGGTCTTCAACTCTCCCGCGGGAAGCCTCTCAAGAACCTTCACCGCCTCTTCCCGCGCTTCTTTATGACGCGCCGTCCGGTCCAAAATCAACACATAGTGAGCATGAATAATAGGGTTTTGAGGATCCAGCTTGCGCGCTTCCATGATATAGTATTCTGCCATTTTGTCGTTGCCTTTCAGGTAATAGTACCAACCCACCGTATCTTTTTCGTTTGCCCCCTCCCCTCTTTTTTTCAAAATCTCTATTATCTCCGTCGCCCGATCCGGCTGACCGAGGGTATCGACAAAAAACCAGGCCACCTCGTTCAACACATGGATGTTTGTAGGAAATCGCTGATAAGCTTGAAGATAAGCCCTCTGTGCCTCTGTTTTACGACCGATAGCCACATATCGCGCCGCAATATTAATAATAAAACTTGGATCTTGAGATGGAATGGCTTCCGCGCGGGTGTAAATACGGACAGCCTTCTCCTGATCCCCCTTCAATAATTGCAAATCTCCAGCTGCCAAAAGCAAATGTCCCTCATCCGGTTTGACCTTGATGGCGTCCTCGATTACCTTTTCTGCCTCGGCCAATTTACCGTTTAAGATCAAGGCATTGGCATATTCCGTCACGGCTTTCGTTTCCTTGGGATGCTTTTCATAATAACTACGCGCCAAAGCTAGAGATCCGGGCCGATCTCCTGCGGCCAATTTTAATCTGGCTAAGCGCGCCTGAATGAACCCGGCTTGGGGATAAAGGGTCATGGCTTTACGGTACAAGGCCTCGGCCTGGTTCAGTTTGCCTAAGTTAAGCTCACAGTCTCCTGCCATGAGTAAGGCCGCTAGATGGGCGGGTTGATCTTTTAATACCTCGTAGTAGAAATGTTTGGCTTCTTCCCATTTCCCTCGACCGTAGTATAGGTCTCCAAGCACGAGGCGAGGGGCGGGAGATCTCTCCCCTAAATTGACCGCCTGACGCGCGTATTTTTCTGCAAGCCCGTACTCTCCCTCCTTGAGGTAAAGTTCGGCCATCACAGCATAAATATAAGCCGCCTCCGGAATGAACTGAACCACTTTTTGGAAGGCCTCAATGGCACCCCTCCGATCTCCGAGTGCAAGGTGATACTCGCCCTTCAAGCGCCACGCCAAAACGCTACGCGGATCACGCTCAAAGAGCTCATCCGTAATGGATTTTACACGCTCCTTTTTATTGGCCGCCAGGGCAGCCTGCCCTAGATGATAAGTGACGATAGCCGCTCCCGGCATCGCTTTATGCGCCTTTTCCAAATTGTCCAAAGCTTCCGCAAACCTTCTTCGCCCGAAGAGAAACAGTCCGTAGTCGTAAAGAATCTCCGGATAAGAAGAATACTTAGCAATGCTGCTCGTGTAAATCTCCTCCGCCTTTTTATCCTCCCCCGTATATGTGTAATACCTCGCTAAGGCTAAAAGTGATGCCGCATCCATCACCTCAGGTCGCAAAGACCCTATAATTTCCTTCGCTTTCGAAAGTTCTCCCAAGCGCCAATATAAACTGGCTACAAAAATTAGCTGTTGCGCACCGGGATTTCTCCCCGCTAAGGCCTCGCTGGCCTTTTTCAAAGCAAGGGTAGGACTACCTTCTCTTAAAGCTATCTCTGCCTCCAAGAGCAAGGCGTTTTCCTTACTTCCCCCTTTTTCCAACAAAATACTGGCTTGCCTCTTTGCCGATGCGTAATCACCGATGAGAACGAAAATCTCACCCAATTTCTCTTGGGCCGATAAGTTTTGCGGATTTAACCTGACCGATTCCCTCAAGTAGTCGTAAGCACCCTTCACATTGCCCTGGCGTAAATAGATGAGCCCTGCTAAGTATAGAGCCTCCGATGAAGGTGATCGTTGAACGAGATTGAGTATTTTCTCCCGGGCCAAATCTACCTTCCCTTCATCGAAGAGCCTTTTTGCCTCCCCCATCAACACCTGCTCCTCTTGAGGACTCAGTTTCGAGAGGCGACCGCCGATTTTATCGAGGAGGGAGCCCTTCCTTATGTGGCCCGTGGAGATGAGATGATAAAAGGTATCGAAAAAGAGAAGCACTCCCATCAACAAAACAGCCGCCGCAATAGTGATAGCCACCTTTTTTTTGCGCTTCTTTTCCCTTTCCTCATGCTCATCCTTTAGTAAGTCTGTAGACATGCCCTTCCTCCCACATACAAAAAAAGGGCGATCAAACAAATCAATCGCCCTTCTATTCGATCTACTTACCACCCATTAGGTCACAACGGCATCCTTATGTTTGAAGAAATGCTCCCGCTGGTAGGCGAAGAAAATTAAACCCACCACACCTATAATCAACAAAACCCACGTCGCCGGCTCCGGTACGGCGGGGAACCCTTCAAGTTTGGAGTAATATGTAGTGTATTTTAATCCCGTATCTTCTCCCGATAACCACTTGCTTTCATTTTGTATTGCCTGAAAGGTAAAACTGGTAAAGGCATAGGTGGCCGAAGATGCCAAATCGGTCAAAGACTGGGAGCCAATGGTGTTATTTACCGTCAACCCCGTTACGTCCTGCCAGCTGATAGTATGGGTGTTAAAGTTGATCTCCGTCGCCAGAGAACTGGCAGTTAAAAAAGTGTTATTCTTATCGTAATCCGCGACGCTTATTGTACTTACCCCACCGCCCACTTTAGTTAAAGAATATACGCCCGGTGATAAAAGACTACTTAATTGGTAAACGCCAGAGATATGCTGATAATAGCCTACAACCGTATCTCCCGAAGGACCCGTTACCTCATTGGGATATCTGAACTCGAACCTCTTGTTACCGCTCGCATAAAAAAATCTCATCGCTTGGTCACCAATTCCGGACGCATAACCCGCTTCATAGTACGGCACTGCCCATAGGCTGGATACGCCTCCACCTGTCATGAGAACCAAAAAAAGTAGGGTAAACACTATGTACTTTTGCTTGTTCATCTCACTTCCTCACTTCCCCGGCGACTTTTATTAGTTCCTCCCGGAGCCTTCCCGCCGGCATGATCGATATTACCTTGTTCTTTTCCCCTTCCGCTTGCTTTACCTTGCCCAACTTATATAATGTTAACGCATAGTGGGCCCGAATAACATTATTTGCCCCATCCAAATGTAACGCCTCGCGGAAAAAACCCTCGGCCGAACTAAAATCATCCCTTTTGTAATAATACCATCCAATCGTATCCTTCTCGTAGGCCCCTTCTCCCTTCAGGCGGAGAATCTCAATGTAAGGCCTCGCTTTCTCGAGATCACCGACCGCCTCCACGTAAAACCAGGCGAGTTGATTAAGAACCACGAGATTTTCCTTATCCTGCCCGTAGGCTCTAACGTAGAGGTCTTCTGCTTTTTTGTCAAGATTTATTTTTTCAAACCGCCCGCCTATATTAATGAGAAGATTAATATCTTTGGGATTCAATTTTACGGCCCGATCAAATATGTCTGTCGCCTCGGTAACATTGCCACGAGCTATGAGGAGGTCCCCCAAAGTTATTAAATACCATTGGTTTCGCGGTTCTCTTTTTAGTGCTCCCTGAAGGACGGAGACGGCCTCATCCAAACGGTTGTTCAGGATCAACGCCTGGACATAGGCCATCTGAGCTCGGGCATCCATAGGATTTTGCGCCGCATGTTTTTGCGCCGTCTCCAACATCTCAACGGGGCCCTTTTGCATCTGAATTAAGAGTTCTTTTTTTCTCTCCATCCACGCCAGGCGAGGATAATGAAGTAAAATTTTATCGAGATATAAAACGGCCTGCTTTACGTTTCCTACGTTGGCATAAGCATCGGTTAATTGAGAAAGGGCTATGACATTTTGGGGCTCTCTCTCCAGAATCGAGCTGTAGTGGTCGATAGCTTCCTTGTATCTACCCTGCTTCATGTATATATCCCCCAGGATGAAACGCGGCGAGAGGCTTTTTTCCCCCAATGTGATGGCAGCTCTCGCGTACTTCTCGGCGAGAGAGAAGATGCCCTCATGCCAGTAAATCTCCCCGATTAGGGTATGGGGACGGGGCGCCTCTGGAACCAGGGCAATGGTCTTCTTAAGGGTGTCGATCGCACCCTTTGTATCTTTTCTTAAGAGTTGATGCCTCGCCTTGAGACTTAAGCCCAGAATATCGGAAGGAGACCTTTTCAGAATCTCGGTGATTATTTTTCCCGCCTCATCCAATTGACCCGAGGCGAGTAAAGACTGACCATACCGATAAGCTGCCACGCGGGAATTCGGCATGACCTCGTAAACTTTTTTAAATATTCCCGACGCTTCCGTATAATTCCCCAACCGGAAAAGCTCCAGGGCATAGTAATAGAGGAGCTCAGGGTTACCCGGGAAACTACCTATGGCTTCCTTTAACAAAGGAGCGATTTTCTCTTCTTCCCTTGCTATCTTATAATAGCGCGCCAGGGCGAGATGGCCCGTTGGATCTAACTTCTTTCTATCAACGGTATCGACTATTTCTTTCGCCCGACGTAAATTTCCACGGGCTGCATAAATACCGGCCTGATGGATCAGTAATACCGGCGGTAGCGTCCCTCTCTTTTTCCCCTCTTCTACGGCAGTTTCTATTTTAGAGACGGCTTCCTCCAGTTTACCCTCCAAAATGGAAATTTCCGCCTCAATTAAAAATCCTTCATTTCTAAAACTGTCACTCTTTTTTAAGAAAGAAGTCTCTTCGAGGGCCGATTTAAAATTACCCACGGCGAGATAAAGCTCGGCCAATTGCTGCCTCGCTTCGTAGTAGTCGGGATTTAACCTAAGCGCTTCTTTTAGATACCGATAGGCACTGTGAATATCTCCCTGGCGGATCGATACCATCCCCGCCAGGAAATTTCCCTCTTCGGTCTTTTCCCTTTCCAAATATTTTAGGACATTGACCCGCGCTTCTTCCACCCGTCCGGAGGCCAGAAGGGCCTTTATTTCATCCAGCTTCTCCCGCCTTTCCCTTTCACTTAAGCGCACAAATTGCCCCATCTTTTCTTCCACTTCCCTCGAGGGGCGCGCCGAAAATAACTTTGATATGACAACCATATAATAATCAAAGAAAAGGACTAACAGAATGAAGAAAAGAAAGAGGAAGAACCCGATGAGAGATCGTTTCCTTCTGATCCACCGCGCCTTGCGAAACCCTTCGGGAGAGGGTGGCTTTCGAATTTTATTTTTTCCATGTCCCATATGCTTTTTTAATATTACGCCGCAAAATAAAAAAAGCCAATCGAATTTATAAATGATCGTCTTTTGATTTTGTCTTGACTCGAAAAAGATCTATGCGGTATCTAAAATTAAATCATACTTAGGCGAGGGGGAAATCTGACATGCAGGATCTTCCCGAAAAAAAGGTAGCGGTGCTTGCTACCGCCATCGTAACTTTATTCATTTTCCTCCTTTGCGCCTGCATGATGGAACACGCGGGCATTCCGGTTAGCGAATACGAACAGACTTACGGGGCAAAAGACCGAGAAGACCCGGCCAAAATTAAGGAAAACCAGGAAGCTGTCGCCCGCATGAGCCGGGTTAAAGAAAACTCTGTTTTTACGGAAAAGAGGGGGTTTCCGGAATATAAAGTAGGACCGGGCGACATTATCACCATCACCTTTTGGTCGACGGCGATAGGAGGGGCTCAAACCTTTGAAGGATTCCGCCAAATCAACTATGACCTCGAAGTAAGGCCCGATGGGAAGATCTCATACATGTACGGAGCGGATATTCCCGTCGCCGGTCTTACGACAAGTGAGATTCACGAAATTCTCATCACCCAATTAAAAAAATATTTCCGCGATCCTCGGGTGGAGGTCAAGGTCAAGGAATACAAGAGCAAATATGCTACCCTTTTTGGACAGATCAATACCCTTCCCACGGGAAATTCCGGCCCGGGAAGGTACGTGCTAACAAACAAGACCACGGTTCTCGACCTGATATCCCGGGCGGGAGGCCCCATAACAGGTCGGGCACAATATTCATCCCCTCATGTCTCCTACCTTTACGGTTCGCAGCTCCCGGTGGAGAATGCAGACCTAACAAAGGTGGAACTTCTGCGAAAGGGAAAAACCTACACGATAAATCTACTCAATGCCATGTTTTACGGGGATGAAACCCAAAACCCCGTCGTCGAGGATGGTGATGTCATTACCGTACCTCCCGAACCTTACTTTGCCGATCGAGTTTACGTTTTAGGGCAAGTCGCTGCCGTAGGGATTCTTAGGTTGAGAGATGCCCCAGATTTGCTGGCCGCCATTGCGATGGCTGGTGGATTCACCACGACGGCGGTCAAAACGGATATAAAGGTCATCCGGGAATTCCGAGAGAGGCAAGGCAAACCGGTTATCATCTCGGCCAATTACAACAAAATCGTGTACCAGGGAGACCTCTCGCAGAACATAAAATTGAAGAGTGGCGATGTAATTTACGTTCCTCGCACCACTATTGGCGACATCAACGAATTTATTATCAACACGACCCCACTCCTCAACTACCTACTCATACCCGGTTCTTATCGTGATGCCTATTTCAGCCCCAATAACCTCAGGTATTAGGGAAGGCGGGTGCCCATGCTGAAATACGATATAAACCTAAGGGAATACTGGAGAATCATAAAACGAAGGAAACTCGTTATTATCTTTACCATCGTGGTCATGGCCCTCTTCAGTTTTATCTCTTCCATTCTGGGTAAACCTGTGCCCATCTACCAGACCTACTCGACGGTAAAGGTGGAAAAGATCACCTCTCCCACGGGTATTCAACCGACGGTGCAGATCATGAGTGGCACCAACCCGATGGAGACCCAAACCTACCTCATCAAGAGTTATTATATTCTGGAGATGACCGCTAAAAAACTAGGGCTCATTCCAGCCGACATATCGCCGGAAGAGGTGCGGCAAAATTATCAATACATAAACATTATCACGGACCTGCAAAACCGGGTACAAACGGAGCAAAAGGGAAACAGCGACCTCATCGATATATACGTGACGGCCAATGACCCGAAGTTTGCGGCCCATTTTTGCAACGCCTTAACAGAAATATACCAAACTCAGCACACTCTCGACCTAAATAGGAGAACCATAGAAGGGAAAAAGTACGTGGAAAACCAATTCGCCCTGGCCAAGGAAAGACTGGCCAAGGCCGAAGAAGAAATAAAAAAATTCCGAGAGCAGAATAAATGGACGACCTTAGATGCAGAAACTACCTTTCTCTCTTCCCAGATAAACCGCATCCAAGCCCTCTATGATAACGACTCCCTCGTTCTTCAGAAGCTCACCTTTGCCTCCCGCATGCTCGACGAAGCCATTGATGCCCCCTTGACGTCAAAGCTGGCCTTCTACTTCGACGAGGCACCGCCCCCGTATAAGGCCATGAACGAAAGGCTAGTCAATTTACTCCTCGAACGAGATACCCTCCTTCTCACCTACACAGATGAATTTCCCCAAATCAAGGCCATCAAAAAACAGATCGCCGAAACCATCGCGAGCATGCAGAACTACTTGAAAAACCAAGAAAGAAGTCTGCGAGCGAACCTCCAGATCTATAAACGCCAGCTTTCCGAGCTCAATCAAAAACTGAGAGAACTTCCTCAAAAAAACCTGGAACTAACACGACTAGAAAGAGACGCGGCGATTGCCCGAGAAGTGTACACCCTTCTGGAGAAACGTTATCAGGAAGCTTTGATTGCAGAAGCCGAGAAGCTAGAAGAGGTGAAAATAGTTAAACCCGCAATTGAGCCTATGCGACCCGTCAATCCTCCCCGAGTAGGGGCTAATACCCTGCTGGGTACATTGCTCGGTGTTATTCTGGGCATTGTTTTCGCCTTTCTCATAGAGACGTTTGACACTTCGATCGGCGCGATCGAAGAAGTGGAAGACTTTCTGGGCGTGCACGTCATGGGGGTAATACCCTTCGTGAGTATGGAAGAAATAAAGGCCCTGCTGGAAGAAGATCCTTCCATCGAGTTGAACGAAGAAAGGCTCCGACGCTATGCGAGATTAGCCACCCATTTCGCGCCCGCCTCCACCTTGGCTGAAAGCTACAAGGCCTTGAGGACCAGCCTCAATTTCCATTGTACGGAAAACAATTTAAAAACCTTACTCTTTACGAGTTCCTCCCCCGGCGAGGGAAAAACATCCATCGTGGTCAATCTCGCCATAGCCATGGCCCAGATTGGACAGAAGGTACTACTATTAGATGGGGACCTGAGGAAACCCATCATATCACGACTCTTCGGTATTGAACAGGCGCCGGGATTTACGGACGTAATCTTAGGCAATTACGAATGGCGGCAGGTTGTACGTACTGTGACTGACCTTATGATGGGCAAGCTTTCTATGGACGAGATTATGAGAACCCCAGGTCTCGATAATCTGCACATCATCACCAGCGGCACGCATGCCCCCAATCCCGCCGAGATTATAAATTCTAAGTCAACGAGTGAATTCCTTAACGCCCTACGCGAGGAGTACGATATCATCCTAATCGATGCCCCGCCGGTTCTGGCCGCAACTGATGCCGCACTCTGGAGTTCTCGGGTGGATGGTACTGTCATAGTCTATCAGGTAGGTAAGATTGCCCGAGGTGCTTTACGGAGATCCAAAGTATCTTTAGAAAACCTCCGAGCGAACATTATCGGCGTCATCCTAAACGGTCTCAAGGCTGAAATTAGCCCTGATTTCGGTTACCACGATTACTACTACTACTATTATTCTGACCAAGCTCGAAAACCGACACCTATAAGCAAGAAAATAAAAGAAAAGGTACTCACGGGCCCGACAAAGGTCATAAAAACAATCTGGTCGAAGAAAGAAAAGATACCCGCCGAAGGCGAGATGAGGAAAGGAAAATCCGTCGACGAGGACGTCCCCAAAGTTACTAAAGAAGAAAAAAGGGAGAAGAAAAGGGCATGGCTCAAGATCGTTCTCATTACCGTATCCATTGGTTTTCTTGCCGCCGGTATCATTTACGAGTATTACGTCAGGCCTCACCTGCCATCCGCCGCCATAGCACCCGTGAAAAAGGATAAGACAAAACCACCCACGCAATTCCACTTCATCGGTCAGGGCACCTAAAAATGTGATAGGAAATGGACATGTTCAACCAAGATCAAGCAGATGAAAGGGTGAGAAGGAAAAGGAAAAAGATCAGAACAAAAGAAGAAAGAAGGACCATGTACCGATGGATTCTCGTTATCATGTTAGTTGCCTTTCTCATCATCTTCTTCCTCAATACCATTATTCCCCTTGTCGAAAATTTGGAGATAAAAGATTCAACCTACGCCCCTCGAGATATAGAAAGAAAATATCACGAGCTTGATAAAAAAGTGCGACGAAGTGTTCAAGATTGATCACCTATCACGAGGGTCGAGCGATGCCTATGACCGGTTCTGAAACGAGAAGTGTACCCATCGTCTTGGCCCTTATAGTCCTTCTTGCCCTCGCGAGCGCCATCGTCACCGCGAAAATATCCATTGCCCTTTCGGCAGTAGTGGTAATTGGCCTCATCATTGCCATTTTCAGTTTCACCAACCCCGAATTCGGGCTCTACGTCCTGGTTGTTGCCATGCTGTTGAGTCCTCAGGTGGGCCTCCCCGGGGCTGAAGGAGAGATGGTTCGTGGTCGCGGTATTACCCTACGGGTTGACGATTTTCTCCTCGCCATTATCGGCCTGACATGGTTTTTTAAAACGGCCATTCAGAAGGAGCTGGGGCTTTTTCTTCGGACGCCCCTTAACATTCCTATTGCCATCTACTTTATCATCTGCGTTTCCTCCACCATTCTCGGGTACATGATGGGGCGCGTCAAGGGCACGGCCGGTATCTTCTTTCTCCTTAAATACTTCGAATACTACATCGTCTATTTCATGGCCGTAAACCACTTAAGAGAGGAAAAACAAATCAAAAGATTCGTAGCAACTATGATCGTCGTCTGTCTTCTCGTTTCCCTCAATGCCTTGACTTACATGTACCAGGGACAGAGGGCTTCAGCTCCGTTTGAAGGTTCTCACGGAGAGCCCAACACACTGGGAGGCTATCTAATATTGATGATTGCCATCATGATCGGTCTTTTTTTGCACTGGGGCACGGCTAAGCAAAAATTTTATCTACTGGTCGTCCTATTTTTCAGCTTCGTTGCCCTGGCTGCGACCCTCTCCCGCTCCTCCTGGATTGCCCTGGGGCCGATGTCACTTGCCCTCATTTATTTTTCCGAAAAAGAAATGCGTAAATGGATCTTGCTGGGTATCATCGCCTTCTTCCTTTCCCTTCCCTTTGTTACACCAAAGAGCGTTCAGGAGAGACTTCTTTTCACCATCACCCAACCGAGGGAACAAGGCCAGCTGGAAATTGCAGGCACCCGGGTCGATACCTCCACCTCCGCCCGTCTTATGTCTATGAAGATAGTGCTTACCCGTGATTTTTTAAAGCAACCCATCTTAGGTTATGGGGTTACGGGCTACTCATTTCTCGATGCCCAGTACGCGCGGGTCTTGGCTGAGTCGGGATTGCTTGGTTTTCTTGCCTTCATTAACCTCCTGTGGCGAATTTACCGGAATGCCAAAGCCACCCTCAAGGAAACCGTTAACCCCTTTTATAAAGGTCTCACGTTAGGCTACTTGGTCGGTTTTTTTGGCCTTCTTACCCATGGCATAGGGGCCAACACCTTCATCATTGTGAGAATTATGGAGCCTTTCTGGTTTCTTACCGCCATGGTCATCATGATTCCCCGTATTGAAGCGGGCGAATTTGCAAAAACAGAACGTACTCCATGATTGTAACGGACAGACAGGCCTTAAGCCAGAAAGCCATTTCCGGGGGACTCTGGCTCCTTGCCTTGCGTGTATCAACTCGCTTTCTCGGCCTAATCCGCTCCATCATTCTGGCACGACTCCTGACCCCCGCCGACTTCGGCCTCGTAGGGATGGCCATGATTGTCATCGCCGTGCTTGATATCGTGACTCAAACCGGTTTCGATGCGACTCTGATCCAAAGAAAGGAGCCTTCCAGAAATCTCATCGACGCCGCTTGGACGCTTCAGGCCATCCGAGGAGGTTTCCTCTTCCTTGCCGCTTTTCTCATTGCCCCCTGGGCGGCTCATTTTTTTCACCTTTCCTCCCTTGACCTCGTCATTCGATTCATCGCCATCTCTTTTATTATTACTGGCATTCGTAACGTAGGCGTTGTCTTTTTCCAAAAGGAGCTTCGCTTCGACCAATCATTCAAACTGGAGATTATAAGTTCCCTGGTAGACCTCTTTTTGTCCGTTGGCCTCGCTCTCATTTTGAGGGACGTTTGGGCTCTTCTCTGGGGAGGACTGGCGGGAAATTTATCACGTTTCATCCTATCTTACCTAATTCATCCCTACCGCCCCACCCTCTCTTTCTCTCCCCAACATGTCAAAAGCCTCTTCAACTTCGGAAAGTGGATTCTGGGAACGGGCATCGTTTACGCCCTACAAGTGCAAATAGACATCTTCGCCATCGGAAAAATCCGAGGGGCTAAAGACGTAGGCCTCTACCAAATGGCCATGACGATCGCAACCATTGCCACCACGGAAATCTCCTACCTCATTCGTCAAGTAACTTTCCCAACCTTCTCGATCCTGCAGGACGATATGGAAGGGCTAAAGAGAGCGTATGTTAAGGTATGCCAACTGGCATCGGCGATCTCCTTGCCGATTGGCCTATTAATATTAGCGCTGGCGGATGATATCGTTTTTGTTCTTCTTGGCCACCAATGGATGAATTTAATCCCTTGTCTCAAAGTGTTGGTTATTTCAGGTCTCTTGGCCACCATTGGCCGCCTGGCCTACCCAGTGTTCCTGGCGCTGGGACTTCCTAAATACGAGGCCCTTTTCCAGGGATTCAACCTTATCGTAATTGCCCTACTTATCTTTCCCTTGACCCATATGCATGGCATAATCGGCGCGGCGTGGGCCCTTTTAGCTGGTAACGTGTCAGTCTTTCTTTCATCCCTCATCCTCCTTAAGAGGCTTGCGAACCTGTCTTACTTCCTGCATCTGAAAATCCTTCTGCCTCCAATCGTTTCAGTCACTTTCATGACGACAACCTTGCTCATTTTAAAACCGCACATGACGGACATGGGCATTTTCCTCCGCCTTTCAACCGAAATCATTACCGGTCTTTTCATCTACGCTCTATCTCTGCATATTTTTGGGGTAAAAATTGGCATGGATCTGATAAAATTTTCTCTTAAGAGAATAAGCAGCCTTTTTAAGGTGAAATAATTGGTTTCCGTCATCATCGTAAACTACAACACAAAAGAACTCCTCGCGGCCTGCCTTAAAACCTTACCAGAAGGTGTGGAAGGATTATCTAGGCAAGTTATCGTAGTAGATAACGGCTCCACCGATGGTTCGGGAGAAATGATAAAGACCCAGTTTCCCGAGGTCATTCTTATTGAAAACAAAGCCAATCTCGGCTTTTCTCGGGCGAACAACCTGGGAGCCCAAAACGCCAGCGGTGATGCCCTACTGTTTTTGAATAGCGATACGCTGATAAAGAAAAATGCTATCTCCATCCTTTACCGAACCTTGATGGAAAGTGAATTTACAGGCATAGTAGGACCTAAGATATTAAACGTTCAAGGGCAACCTACCAGATCTTATATGCGATTTCTTACCTTGCCTATGCTCTTTGCCGGATCCGATAAACTCTCTCAATTCATCAACGTCGAGCGATACAGACTGCACTATACGCAATACGATTTTACTCATCGTCGGGCGGTACCGTGGCTAAGTGGGGCTTGCCTTTTGGTCAAAAGGCCAGTTTTTGTCGAGGTTGGAGGGTTCGATGAGGCTTATTTCTTTTACTGCGAAGATATGGACCTCTGTCTCCAAGTATCGAAAAAAGGGTACCAAATCATCTATGAACCGTCCGCAGAAATCATCCATTTATTTGGGGGAAGCTCGAAAGAGAAGAAAGAAGACCTTTATCGGGTATATCGGCACAGCATTTTTCATTACTTTCGAAAAAATTTTTCTCTCCTCCACGCATGGGCAGCATGGCTACTAATTCCATTGACGGGGAAGAAGATATGAAATGTCTGATCGTTGCCTACTGGCATGATCCCCGATTCAAAAAAAAGAAGGGCGGCTTAATTCGAATGTTCAGTCTAGCCGATAATCTCCTCGCCCTCGGCTATGAAGTGCGCTTAATTTTGCCGAAGCTGGGTTTCCCCCGTACCCAAACCCAGGCGCCAGTCGATGAGATTCCCTTCCTCGATTGGCCTGTTTTACGTCCTCTTACCTTCCATTTCTTATGCCCCCTCTACGTCTTCTTCCGGTGCCTGGCGAAGCAGAAATTCGTATACGTACGACAGATGAACTCCTTTTTGCCCCTCTTAGTTGCCCGCCTAATGGGTGCCTATATCTATTTTGAGGTTCCCAATGACCCATACCTAGCCTACTCCCTATATCCTCCAATTAAACGGTCTCTTGTACGGTCGATCGACCGTTTATGTTTTAAGTTGTCCCATTACGTTATCGTTCTTTCCCAAGAAACGAAGCGGAGAATGGAAAAGATTGAGGGTATGGAAACACATAAGATCCTGGTCTTTCCCAGCGGAACGGATACCGATCTGTTTACTCCCCGCCCGAAAGAAGAAGCCTGCCAGCGCCTTGGTTTTGACCCTCAGTTAATATATATTGGCTTTGTCGGTTCCTTTCTCCCCTATCAAGGCGTAGAAACGTTGATCGAAGCGGCTCCATACATTTTGGCCGAAGAAAAAGGTGTGAGATTTTTGCTCGTCGGAGACGGTCCCAGGAGAAAAAATTGGGAGCAGGAGGTTAAAAAAAAGAGGCTGGAAAAGTACTTCGTCTTTTCCGGGCAAGTACCGTACGAAGATGTGCCCCTATATTTAGGAGTGATGGACATCTGTGTCGCCCCTCACCGAAGGGAGAGTAACCAATCTTCTCCCGTCAAAATTTTCGATTATATGGCAGCCGGAAAGCCTGTCGTAGCAAGTAATATCGAAGCGGTCCGAGAAATAACCGAGGGGAGCACAGCAGCCCTTCTCAATGAGCCGGATGACCCCCAGGACCTGGCACAAAAAATTTCTTTTCTGCTCAAAAACAAAGAAAAAAGGCAAGAAATGGGACGTGAAGCCCGCGCTTTTGCGGTCGCTCACTTCGATAGAAAAATGTTAACGGCACGGCTCTTCTCCCGTGAGTCTTGGGCATAGAAATTTAAACCTAAAAAAAGAGGGACCCCTGTCCGGGAGGGTTAGACGGACAGGGGCATTGGGGGAGTGACAGACAGGAGAAAAAAGGAAGAGATGCGGCTATATCGAAACCGCATATATAGAATTTGGTGGATTGCTAAATATTCTTTTCTTACCTCCAAACTTCTTTTAACTCTTCCCTCCAGAGTTGGCACGATGTTAAACCTCCCCTCCAAATCAAGCAATAGGTCACAGTCTGAAAGGCAAATGAGAAACACGTGTTCTCTTATATAGGTGATTGTCTGATGGAAAAAGATAGGGGACAATCAGCCTATGGGAAGGCAGCCTTTACCTTACTTGAGGTCCCCGGTGGTACCTTGATGCGGTAGGTACCGGCCGGAAGTTCGTAGCGCAAGATCTCCGGATTCAGTTCTTTTATCACCTTAAAAGTCGTTCCCGCCGCTTGGGCAATGGCAAGAATCGGTGTTTCTGACTTGAGATTTATTTCCACCGTCTCAAATTTAAGTGGAGGGTACCTATGGGAAAGGGGGACTTTATACCCATAGGCCTCGGGTTGGGACAGGATAAGTTTCGCTGCCATGATACGAAAATTGTACATCTCGGTTTCCAGGGGCAAATCAGTATCAAAATAATTATCGGTCTGTTGACGAGAGAGGCTGGAACCCATTTTATTTTCTCCACAGTTATAGGCGGCCACCGCCAAGTTCCAAGAATTGAACATGCCGTATAGATCGGAAAGGTAGTTTAGGGCAGCTTCCGTTGCCTTCTCAAAATTAAGGCGCTCATCCACCCATTTATCAACGCGCAAATTATATTTTTGTGCCGTCGATTTGATAAATTGCCAAGGGCCAACGGCATTGGCAGAAGAAACGGCGTATGTCCTAAATGCACTCTCCACCACGACAATATACTTCAAATCCTCCGGCATATTCCTTTCTTTTAATCTCTTTTCCACATATGGGAAATAGCGATGGGCCCTCTTGATCCACATTATCACTTGCGATGGATTGTAAACAGCACTGATCAAAGCCTGATCCAGGCTTTCTCTCACCTCTATTTTTTCAAGCGGCACCCTCTCTCCGAAGAGGTATAATTCTTGTGGTAAGGAGAAAAGAGGAATGACCCATTTCCCCTCCGTCTTCTCCGTGGCCCCGACAAAAGGGGGAGAAACGCACAAAAAAAGTAGAAAAAGAATTATTCCGAAAGGAAAAGAGCGCTTCATCACGGGTCAGATGTCCTAATTTTTCACATGGTCTTGAATTACACCGTGAATCATCTTGGAGGCCCTTTCGTCCCCTAAGACCCCGACCCGAACTCCTACGTTGGTCACATTTTTATCTTTGTACAAAATTTTTATCCACACCTTTTGACCGTTGATGACACAACTAATCGACCCTTCTCCTATCTTTTTCGTTGGCAGGACTTCTGTCGCTTTGAGACTGTTGAGGGCCCGCTCAGTTGCCTTCCACACCTGTTCGAAGGGGTAATAGTAATCTGTCTTCAGTACGCCTTCGAAATAAATGTAGGTGCCGATACCGGTTCCAACAGCCGCCGTCCCAACAACGGCCGCTGTACATCCCAAACATGAAACAACTAACAATGCCGCCAATAAAAATAAAGCGAACGGCCGTGATTCTCTCATATACCCCTTCCCCCTTCCTTTTTAAGCCTCTTGACCCTCGCTTAAGCGGGCAAATTCTTTTAAAAGTTCCTCCTGCCGCCTCGTCAGGTTCGTTGGTACAGTTATAACCGTTTCTATTATCTGATCCCCCCGTCCCAATCCTCTTAAATTCGGGATGCCCTTACCTTTGAGTCGAAAAATTTTACCACTCTGGGTACCCCGAGGTATTTTTAACTTCTCTGTTCCCGTTAGCGTCGGCACCTCTATCGTGGCTCCTAGAGCCGCTTGGACAAAAGAAATGGGCACTTTGCAGTAAATGTCACAATCGTGGCGCTTAAAAAACTCGTGTTCATCTACGTGAATGAAGACGTAAAGATCCCCATTCGGTCCTCCATGCTCCCCCTCTTCTCCCTCCCCCCGCAGGCGCAAACGGGAACCCGTATCAACTCCTGCGGGGATTTTAACCTGCAACGTCTTCGATACTTTTCTTTTACCCAGACCTCGGCAGGTAGGGCAGGGAGTGGTAATGATCTGACCATAGCCGTGGCAGTGGGGACAGGTCGTCGAGATGCTGAAGAAACCACTTGTCTGGCTTATCTGTCCCCGCCCGCGACATCGCGGACACATCTCAGGACTCGTGCCAGGGGCCGTACCATATCCTTTACAGGCCGAACACCTCGCATACTTCTCAATCTCAATTTCTTTCGTCACTCCTAAAGCCGCTTCCATAAAAGAGATGCGCAAATCATACCTGAGATCCACCCCCGCCCGAGCCGCAGTACGGCTTCTGGTACCGTTGCTAAACCCAAAGATATCGCTGAAGATATCACTGAAACTGGCAAAAATGTCATCAAATCCACGGAAACCCTGGAAACCCGTACTGGCCAGCCCATCATGGCCGTAACGATCATAGATCGCTCTCTTCTCCGGGTCGCTCAGTACCTCGTAAGCTTCTGCTGCCTCTTTGAACTTCTCTTCCGCTTCTTTATCTCCGGGGTTACGGTCGGGGTGGTATTTAAGGGCTAACTTCCGGTAATTCTTTTTGATCTCTTCCTCCGTTGCTGTTCGTGAAACCCCCAGTATTTCATAGTAACATCTTTTGGCCATAATCGACTACCAACCAACTTACGTGCCCTTAAGTGAATGTGCATTGCAATTTATAGTATTGATTCACTTGAGTGATGTCAAGTTAACCGCCGTGATTCTCTCCAGCGCCTCCCGATACTTGGCTGCCGTCTTTTCAATAATTTCACGCGGAAGCGAGGGGGGGGGAGGATTCTTATCCCATTTCACCGATACGAGGTAGTCCCGTAAGAATTGCTTGTCGAAACTTCTTTGAGGTCTACCTTCTTCATACTCATCCAGAGGCCAGAAGCGAGATGAATCGGGCGTGAGAAGCTCGTCGATTAGCATGAGCCTACCTTCGTACAAACCAAACTCCATCTTTGTGTCGGCTATAATTATGCCCGCTTGCTCTGCTATTTTACAGGCCCGATTGTAGATGGTAATTGCCGCCTGTACCATCTCCTCCGTCAAGTCTTTTCCTATAACTCTTTCGACCTCGGCCCGGGTGATGGTTATATCGTGTTCCCCCTGAGGGGCCTTGGTCGAAGGGGTAAAGATGGGGGTGGGCAGACGACTTGATTCCTTTAAACCCTCCGGTAGAGGAATGCCGGAAATGGAGCGGGAACGCTTGTAATCTTCCCATCCCGATCCGCTTAAATAGCCACGGATGATGCATTCTACCGGTAGAGGTTGGGCTTTCTTCACGAGCATACTCCGGCCCCGTAATATATCCCGATACGGTTGACACTCATGGGGATACTCTTCCGGCTCGGTGGAGATCAAATGATGAGGTATAATGTCCGCCATGCGAGAAAACCAAAATGCTGAAAGCCTCGTTAGAACTTCTCCTTTCCCGGGGATCGGATCGCTCATTACGACATCGAAAGCAGAAATTCTATCCGTCGCTACGATCAGGAGACATGAATCCACCTCATAGATATCTCTCACCTTTCCCCGCCCTACCTGTTTTAACCCCGGAAGATGGGTTTCATAGATTACCTGGTTGGTCGCCATAGCTCTCTACTCCATGAAAGGATTGTGTTTTTTCTCATAACCGATCGTCGAAACGGGCGTAGGCCCGTAATTATGCCCCGGCATAACCCGCGTATCATCCGGAAGCCGAGCGAGCTTTTCCATCAGAGAACGGTGGAGCTCTGCCCAGGAACCGCCCGGCAAGTCCGTACGACCTACAGAACCGACAAAAAGCGTATCGCCAGTAAAGACCATGTGATCCACGTAGAGACAGATGCTACCCGGCGTATGGCCGGGCGTATGGATAACCGCAAGGGTTAGATTCCCTACCTTGATCATTTCGCCATCCTTGACCGTTTTATCCGCCGGCGGGGATGGTTTGGCCCCGAACATTCTATAGTAAAGGGCAGGCGTTGAGGTCAGCAAAGAGGCATCCCTCTCATGGATGATAATTTCGGCTCCCGTTTTCTTTTTTACCTCCCCGTTGGCACCGATGTGATCCACATGACCGTGAGTATTTACAATCTTCTTTATATTTAGACCGAGAGATCTTGCCTCCTTCAAAATTGTGTCCGCCTCCGCGGCCGGATCAATCACCAGGGCTTCCTTTGTTTCCTCATCGCCGACCAAGTAAGCAAAGACCGCCATCGCACCCACTTCAAGTTGTCTTATCAGCATGGCTTCCTCCCGGACAGTACTGGGCCTCCTCTAACATAGAAGGGAAAATAAATCAACGATGGCTCAATTGCTGATGGCTACGCGTTCTGCTTTTTTACTGAGAATCTTTTTTATGACCTGTGAAAGGTCCTCTATTCTAAAAGGCTTCTGGAGGAAACCATCTGCCTTCGTGACGATCTTGGCGGTCGCCTCTCGATCCCAGCTGTAGCCAGATATGAGAAGAATGGGAAGGAGGGGATTTTTTTCCTTCAGGCGGTTGAAGACGACCGAACCACTCAATCCCGGCATGACTACATCAAGAATAACCAAATCAATTTCATCCTGGTACTGATCATATAGCTTTAGGGCCTCCTCCCCACCGCCAGCACAGATTACCTTGAACCCTAGAATCTCTAGAATGGTCTTCCCCACCTTGACAATCTCTTCTTCATCATCGACAAATAAGATAACTCCCCCACCATTTATTACCTCCTGTTGGTGGTGTGCATTCCCCCTCTTAACCTGTTTTTTTGTGATCGGGAAATAGATGTAAAAAGTCGTACCTTTACCAACTTGCGATTTCACATCTATGTATCCGTTATGACCCTTTACGATACCATAGACAGAAGCAAGACCTAATCCCGTACCACGCCCCATCTCTTTGGTGGTGAAGAAGGGCTCGAATATCCTCTCTTTCGTTGCCGCATCCATGCCTATACCTTCGTCCCGGACAGACATAAGCACATATCTCCCCGGTTTTATAGGGAAATGCATGTGTTCCGTTGAGGTGACTTGGGTTTCTTCCGTTTTTATGAATACATGGCCTCCTTCAGGCATTGCGTCAGCTGCATTGACAAGAAGATTCATAAGCACCTGCTCCATTTGGCTGGCATCAGCCTCGATGAGAGAAATCGATTCCCCTAATTCTAGCTGGACAACAATGTCTTTTCTTAACTGTTTAAAAGTCTCGGCCGTCAGTTGCACCACGTCATTCAAATTGAGTGGTCGCACCTCGTAGCGTCCCCTTCTTGCGTATCCCAGCAGTTGACTCGTCAACTTAGATCCACTTTCGATGAGCTTTTCCATGTTTTGAAGTCGTGAGGCAAAAGGATTACTCTCTCCCAACTGATGTTTAAGAATGGACAGGTGACCCTGTAATCCCATGAGAATATTGTTAAAGTCATGGGCAATACCCCCTGCCAAGGTCGCAATCGCCTCCATTTTTTGGGCCTGTCGCAATTGAGCCTCTGTTATCGCTAATTTACCTGCCACAACAGAGTACTTCTGATGAAGTTGCTTCTTTTCCAACGCATTTTCAATGCGACGGCAAAGTTCTTCTATCTCGAAGGGCTTACAAATGTAGTCTTCCGCCCCACTTTTTAAAGCCTTCACGGCATACTCGGCCGATCCCTGAGCCGTCATAATTATAACGGGCAAATCGGGCATGATCTTTTTGATATAAGAAAGGACTGAATAGCCGTCTATGTCCGGCATAATGAGGTCAAGAAGGACAAGATCGCAACTGTCGTTCTGCACATAATGCAATGCCTCTCGTGGATCCGCAAAAGATTTGACCTCATATCCCTTTCCCGTCAGGAGAATGTCCAGACTTTCACACAACCGCTCTTCATCATCCACCACTACTAAACGTGCCCTATCCATGGCCCCTCCTACCTACTTATCCTCCTCTTTTATTTGCCACGGGCAGACGCACGATGAACTTGGTGCCGACGCCCGTCTTGCTTATGCAATCTATCTGGCCTCCGTGCTCCTTCCCCTGTTGATAGGCTACCGATAGACCGAGACCCGCGTGTCCCTTCCCTTTCGTACTCACACAGGGCTCGAAAAGGGACCTCTGAATGTGTTCCGGTATACCCGGTCCGTTGTCAGAAATTTCTATAACCACGTGAGACATGCCATTGTTTATACCCAAGGACCCCCGGACAGACTCCAATCTCGTTTCTATCTCTATCTCTCCTCCTCTTTCCAGCGCCTCTACGGCATTTTTCACCAAATTAATGAGAATCTGCTTGATACCATCACGGTCGCCATAGATCTCCGGCAAGAGGGGATACGTTTTTACCTTAATCTGAACTCCCTGGCTACTTGAGACGGGACTTATAATCCGAATCATTTCTTCGATCAAGGCATTTATATCTATAACTGTCTTCGGCCGAGGCTTCTTTTCACCACTCACCGATAATTCAGGCAAAATGCGAGTGATGCGGTCAATCTCTTCCTTGATAATACGTATTTCTTTTTCCACCTCTTGGTGCCCTTCTAGGCGAGAGCTCAAAATGGAGAGGAAATTTTTTATAATACTTAAGGGATTATTAATCTCGTGGGCAATGCGGCGCATGAGATTGTGAATGGCCTTCAGTCTTTCTTCTTGGATTTTCCTTTCCTCTTCCCGTTTCATCCTCTCTACCTTGAGCGCCGAGGCAGAGACAGAAGAAAGGAGTCCGAGGAGGGATTTCGTCCTCTCCAGCAAACCTTTTTCCCTCTTTTCGACACCAAAGGCAATTAGGCCTATCTGGGACCCCAAGGCGCAGAGAGGTACCAGCACCATATCTCCTTTTCCTAATCGCCTGATGAGTTGTTCATCCATGAGGGACCTGTCGGGAGGAGAAACGTCATAGGAAGAGATAATTTTCCTACTTTCTAAACACTTCTTAATCATGCCCTGCACTTGAGGGGCGGGAATGCTCAAAGTCCTAGAAAATGGGTCTCCGTAACTGATTAGATTTTTTCCTTCCCCATCGTAAATGAGCAAAATAGCCTCTCGCACATCGCAGAGAACACGTATTCCCTCGTATATGGCGTTTATTATCTCCTGTTCGTCTTTCGCCGTGACAATGGCCTCCATCGTCGCAAACAGATGGGCCATGTCCTCGACTCCCTCTCTAATCTTTACAACGGGCGCACTGATCTCGAGACCCAGACTACGGGCCATTTCGTCTAACTCTTCTTCCGCTTTAATGACGATATCCGAGGTATCCTCCATGGTCAGGCCCAGGAGAGACATGACACGGTCACACCTTACACCATGTGATTCCGTCATTCTGGCCAGTATATTGGCCGAATAGATGACCTTCACCAAAGGAAAGGCACCGGCTACCCTTTCCAAGGTTTCATGGTGATAAAGGACCGCATCAACGATAAGCGGATCAACTTTCCATTGGTCAAGCAACCAGGCTGCTACTTCAGCATGGGTTGCTGCCAGTTTTGCTTCTTCTTCAAGGAGAACACTATGCTCACAACCATCGAGCTCGAGAAAATTCTTGTACTCTTCCGGAAAATTGGCAGCCAGAACAAGCCTGCCTATATCGTGAACTAAGCCGCTGAAAAAAGCATGATCCGAATCTTCCAGCTTCGTCCGTTCTGCAATTCCTTTCGCAATCAAGGCGGTGAGAAGAGAATGACGCCAGAAATTCTTTAGCGCTTCCTCACCATAGCCGTTATACCCTTTAAACACCTGATGTACAGCGGCACTCATGACGACACTCTTGAGCGTCTTTTTCCCGAGACGGAAAACAGCCTGATCTATGTGCTCTATGCGCTGATATCCTCCATAGTAAGCCGAGTTGGCCAAAAAAAGCACCCGGCTCGTAAGCCCCGGGTCGGTCGCAATGAGGGAGGCAATTTCATGAAGGCTGACATTTTCGTCATTGCAGGCCTCCATCAAACGGGCCAAAATGGCCGGAAGTACCGGCAGCCTCTTGAAATTTTTTATGCAGTCATCAATCCTTGATGAAGCCATGATCTATCGACCCTCATTGTCTCCTGCCGTTTAAGTCCGCTCTCCAAAGATGGCCCGACCAATTCTTACAATCGTTGCTCCTTCTTCCACTGCCACTTCGAAATCGTCCGACATGCCCATCGAAAGTTCCTTCATTTCTACTCCTTCTATGTTCTCCTTATCTACCTGTTCGCTCAAGCACCTCAAAGTAGCGAAAATCGGCCTTGCCTTCTCTGGGTCTTGAAACCAAGGGGCCATAGTCATGAGTCCCTTCACGGATAGGGTCTTCAGGTGAGATACGTCTTTTATGAGTTTGATCAATCCATCTGGCGACACACCCCATTTGGTCACTTCTCCACTGACATTGACTTCGATGAGCACATCCAATTTTCTCCCTTCTTTAAGGCATCTCTCATGCAGGGCCTGGGCTATTTCTATTCTATCTATGGAATGGATCATGTCGAACATGGCAACGGCGTATTTTGCCTTGTTCGTCTGCAGATGGCCCACCAGATGCCAAGGCCGCACCCGGCCGAGAGAAGATATTTTTGCTCTCGCCTCTTGCACGTAGCTTTCTCCCAATAAATCCACTCCCGCTTCAATGGCCTCAAGGACGCGATCCGGAGAAACCGTCTTAGTTACGGCCATCAGTTTAACTTCCCCCGGGTCCCGCCCAGCTCGACATGCCGCTTCGCATATTCTTTTTCTTATCTGTGCCACGTTCTCCTTAATCGGACTTTCTTTACTCATATGTTTATCGGCACTTTTTCTGGAAAGTTAAAAAATTTTCTCTTACCAGGCATTTTACCACTTCGCCGATGGGAAGTCCCATCACATTCGTGTAGGAACCATTAATTCTTTCGATAAAAATGGCTCCCTTTCCCTGAACCGCATAGGCACCGGCCTTATCATAAGGCTCCTCAGTCGAGGCGTACCACTCGATTTCCGGCTCCGTCAAGTTATGGAACTTAACCACCGACCTGACGACCTCTGAACATTGAAACTCTTCCTGGGGGACACAAACGGTAAAGCCCGTAAATACTTCGTGTTCTCGGCCGCTCAATTTCCTTAGCATGGCTACTGCCTCTACTCGGTTACTGGGCTTCCCCAGGATGTGGCCGTCTATGACCACGATCGTGTCTGCCCCCAAAATGAGAAAGTCCCTGTAGTGTTCGGCCACTTTTCCCGCTTTCGCAGCCGAAAGGGAAATGACATGTTCCGTCGGATCACCGTCGGTATGATTGACTTCCTCTATTCCAGAAGGAATGATAGAGAAGTCGAACCCCAACTTACGCAAAAGCTCTTCCCTTCTCGGTGAAGCCGAAGCGAGGATAAGAGGATACTTTAACTCTAATTCATAACGATTTTTTTCGTACGTCATGGGACTACAAAAAACCTTAGAAATAAAAGTTGTGCCTTTCTATATCGCTTAAGCACAGTTGTCAAAGGGTTTATCTTGACGGTGTCTTGCAGCGATTGTATTCTTTTCCCATGAAAAGGCTTTCTCTTACCCTTCTTCTTGGCGTAATTGCAATCCCTTTGTCTTCCTGCGCCAATTTATATTTTGAAACCCTGGCCCCTCCCAGGCATCCGGTCAAAATAGACTCTCTACGGGCCCTGGCGAATAAAGAATGGTGGTATGGAATTGTTTTTAACGGCGAGAAAGTGGGATTCTCTAGGCTTTCTCTCTTATCGCGCCCCGAGAGGGAGGCCTACCTGTTGCAAGGAGAGATGTGCCTGACGCTGCGTTTCCTCGGTTTAAAGCGACACGTAAAAATAGAAGCCGAAGATACCATAGGCGAAGATTTGACGTTAAAATCTTTTCGCTATTTCCAAAAAATAGACGAAAGCGAACTGGAGATGACTGGCAGAAAAGAAGGCGAATGTATTTATCTAAACACAAAAGGACCAGGATGGGAAAAAGATTCAAAACTCTCGGCCAAGGGAAGGGTTTATCCGGCGAGTATAATCAATCTATACCCCGTCGTCCATGGACTGGCGGTGGGAAAAGAATATCGCTACTCCGTTTTCGAACCTCAGACCGTTCATCTCTATGAAGTAGAGCAAAAAGTAACGGGCTACGAAAAGGCACCGCGATTAGGACTCGCACCGTCATTCCGCATAGAGACGGAAATGGAAGGTTTTTCAGCCACAACTTGGATCAATACGTCCGGCGAAACGGAAATGGAATGGGGCGCTGCGGGAATATTAATCACCTATCGGGAAACAGAGAAAGAGGCGAGAAAATACTTGGTAGAGGCAAGTCTTGCTAAAAAAGATCTGGGTTATGATTTCAGCTTAATCAAAACTGATCGGCCCATTACCTGCCCACGACAGGTCAAAAATCTCACGCTGTCTGTCTCGGGAATGGGCGGATTGATAAAACTCCCCCAAGGACCAACTCAGCAGGTTATTGAGGAAAAAGATAAAGACCGACTCGTCATAAGGACGAACATAAAGATGCCGAGCGCCGAGGGCGATCTCTCAGACAACGTACGCGCCTTATACCTGTCCTCCCATCCCCAAATCGAAGTGCATCATCCAGAAATAAAGAGGGTTGCTTGGGAAATTACCAAGCATATGGGGGACGAAAGAGAAAAATTAGTCGCCCTAACCCATTGGGTATCGAAGGAAATCACCCACGAACTAACTGATAGCTTCTCCGCCCTCGAGGTACTAAAAAAGAAGAAAGGAGAGTGTCAGGCCCATACCCTTCTCTTCACCGCCCTCGCCCGTAGCCTCGGTATCCCCACCCGCTTAGTTGGAGGCCTCGTCTACGTGGAAGGCCAGGGTTTTCTCTATCACAGCTGGGCGGAAAGCTATGTCCAGGGTTGGATTCCTGTGGACCCTACCTTTGGTCAAGTCCCGGTGGATGCAACTCACATAAAGCTTGTGGAAGGACCCGATTGGTCATCCTTTCTCCCTCTGAGCAAAGTTATGGGCAAAATAAAAATTCACGTGCAGGATTATGCATGCGATGAACAAAGGTAGAAAAGGACAGATCGACGTTCTTGTCATAGGCAGGAGTTGCGTTGACATTATAGCCATCATCGATCGTTTCCCCGAAGAGGACACGAAAGTCCCACTGTACGAAAGAATCATCGAAGGGGGAGGCCAAGGGGGAACGGCGGCCTGCTGCATCTCCCGACTGGGGGGTAAGGTCGCTTATTGGGGCAAAGTCGGGGATGACAAAGAAGGGTATTTTTGTCTCAAGCGCCTCAGGGATTTCGAGGTAGACACGTCTTTGGTCGAGGTGATACCGGGGGGTAGAACACCTACGGCCTATATCTTCATTACCCGTGCGTCGGGTAAGCGAACTATATTTTATGAAAAAAACAACCTGCCCCCGCTGGAGTTGACGCGGCTCAAAGAACTACTTTCTTCCCCTCCATCCGTCGTTCTCCTGGATCCCGAGACAACTTACCTCATAGGAGAGGTGAAAGATTACGTCGGCTCTAAAACGAAAATAGTCTACGATGGTGAGCGATGGCATCCTTCTGTCGAGGAGGCGATGAACTGGGCCGATTTTTTTATCCCCAGCGCAGATTTTTTCCCGCCCGAGGCGAGAGGCGACCGCTGCACTTTTTTTCGTGAAATTATATCTCTTTCCTCAAAAATATCGGGACAACTGGTCGTGACCTGGGGGAAAGAAGGAGCTTTTTTTGTAGCAGACGGTATCCTCTTTCAAGTTCCCGCACCGATGGTGGACGTAAAGGATACGACGGGGGCAGGGGATAATTTTCATGCCGCCTTCAGCCTCGCTGTAAGCCGGGGCTTCACACTTCCGGAGGCCACAAAATTTTCCGTCGCCGTCGCTTCCCTCTCCTGTCGGGCTCTGGGGGGAAGGGCTGGCATCCCTTCCCTAAGGGAAGCACAACTTTTGGCGCAAAGTCTAAAAGTGGTAGAATGTCCAGGGTAAAAGTATTTACCGCTTAAGGTTATACTTTTCGTAAATGTAGTCGTTATCTTGCCCGATTTTGGTTGACAGCCACTTGACCCGTAAAGGGGTACGGGACATTTTACCCGTTACCGGCAAGGTAACGACACCAAAACGGGCAAAGGTACCCCTCACTTGCCAGTGCTCTTGCTCCGTGACCTCACGGGGACTTATCATCTTTGTCGTCACTGGCAGCCCTCCACCCCGCCACTTGGAGCGCGCCGCCTTAACTGCGTAACGGGCAAATTTTTCGGATATTTCCTGATAGGTAAATTTGGATACCGCTTCTTCCACCAGATGGTTTAATTCCTTCACTTTTTCGATATCATCGGTGATGCGATCGAGTAGAGTGCGCCAATCCTCCTCAATCTTCCAGAGACCGAGAATCTTCAAGGCCGCCCTGAAATCTTGATCTCGAAAACACGCCACGGCGACATAGCCATCCTTACACTTAAAAAAGCCGTAAGGACAAAGCCCGTAATCCAGGGTACCGTATCGATAGCGGGGTTTTTTCCATATATAACCGATGGTAGGAGGAAATCCTACACATGAGGCATAGGCATCGGCCGCCGCTATATCCACCATCTGTCCTTGACCAGTCCGGCGGGCAAAAAAACTTGCCACTAGTCCACCACAGGCGGCAGCTACCGCCGATGTGTAACCAGCGGCAAGAAACCCGGCCCTTGTCGGCCAGTTGTAGGGTTCCGGCTCATCGGGAAGGTCCCCCACGAGGGCAGCCAGTCCCGATTCCGCCTGAGAAGTCAGATCCGACCAAGGTATCCTCGCCATCTCCTTCGCCTTTTCCGTGTAATGACCGTATGGAGTAATGGCGATATAGACAAGTTTTGGATTCATCTCTTTTAACTGGCGATACCCAACACCCCAGGCATCCATTTCGCCGGGAGCGAAGGTCTCAATTAAAATATCAGCCTTCGAAGCGAGACGCTTCAAGTTTTCCCTTCCCTTTTCCTCCTCCAAATCGAGGGTGATGTGCCGCTTATTGCGACACTCCATGAGATAAGGTATCCCCACACCATCAACGTGAACACCGAAAGGGGTCATGACTCGGGCCGGGTCACCTTCTGGCGGCTCTACTTTGATTACCTCCGCTCCCGCCTCGGCAAAGAAAGAGGCCGCAATCGTCCCCGAAAAGTTGGCATAACTCACGTCCAAAACCAACATATCATCGAGAGCTTCCGCTTTCCCCTCGGCGGAGATGAGTTTCCCTAATAATTCCTGCCAGGCTGACAGTTGCCTTGCCACCCCCTTCTTTTGTAAGTACCTAGAATAGACCCGCTCTTTAATGCTCTTCACCCCCCTCGTAGTTAAATATGGGATCTTTCTGAATGTCGTAATAGATAGGCGGACGTTGGCCTACTCGGTAGTCCCAGGTCCCAATGACCCGTTCCTTCTCCAGCTTACTAATTTCCTCTTCATTCAACCCCAGAAGACGTTTCAAAACGTACCGGTTGTGATATCCCAAAGGACGGGTCAACCACTTTGTTCTCCCCGGCGTTTGGCTTAGCATCGCAATGGGTCCTTCCATGACGAATTTCCCGTACATCTTGTCCATTACTTCAATCACACTGCCCCTCTGCCGGCGCCAGGGGTCATGGCAAATATCCACATCGTTCATCACAGGTGAGGCGGCAAAGCCACATTTTTTCCCGAGGTCGAGAATTTCTGCTTCTTTTTTTTCTCTTACCCAGCGATCGAGTAGATCATTGAGGAGACGGGCATTCTCCTTTTTCAGACGTTCTTGAGCGGTAATGAATCTTTCATCGGCGAGAAGGTCCTCTCTCCCGATGGCACGACAAAACCTTTCAAATTGAACATCTGTAGTAATAGCGATAGCGACGAATTTGCCATCGGCCGTCTTGAAAATTCCCGAGGGTGCACAGGTTGGATCATAATTACCTGTCCTCTCCAAGTCCTGCCCCGTGGCCGCGACATAAGTAAAGTGATGAAGGGCCCGCATGAGGATCTCCGCCTGGCATCCATCAATGTACTGACCTTCCCCCGTTCGTTCACGGTAGTGCAAGGCGATCATGATGAGCATGGCGGCAAAATAACCAGGATAGAAATCACCGAAAAAATCAGGTATTTTGTAGTATTTATCCGTCTCGGGATAGCCCGTAACTGACAGTAATCCACTGGCTCCCTGGGCCAGTAAATCCCAGCCGGGGAAGTACTTCAAAGGACCGTACTGCCCGTAAGTACTCAAGCTGGCGTAAATAATGCGCGGATTCTCCTTACTTACCTGAGAATAGCCGATGCCCCACGCCTCGACCGTGCCAGAGGTAAAGTTCTCTATCACGATATCCGACTTCTTCGCCAATTCAAGGATCAGCTCTTTACCTCGTGGCTTCTTTACATCTATCGCTACGAAGTATTTGTTTTGATTGATGTAATGCCAAAGAGGATTTGAGTGTTTCCAAAATTTACCCCAGTAAGTACCGCCCCGCCAATAGTCCCCTTGGTAAGGCACTTCCACCTTGATCACCTCTGCCCCGTATTGAGCGAGAAACCTGGCTGCCGTCGGGCCGAATATCATGTGGGAGAGGTCAAGGACCCGAATACCGGCCAGGGCTTCTGGTTTTTGGTTTATCTCCTCCGGAGAAAAAAGTTTATTCGTAAAGGAAAAGTAGTCTCCATCCATTTTCACATCCCCATGTAAGCCTGTTTTACCAACTCACTTTTCAAAAGAAACTCCCTATCTCCCGTCAGGACGATATGGCCATCCTGAAGGACATAACCTCGATCGGCTATTTCTAAAGCCATATGGGCGTTTTGCTCCGAGAGGAGCACCGTAACCCCCTGCTCGGGAAAGGTTTTGATTACATCATATATCTTGGACATAATGAGAGGACTCAAACCTAAAGAAGGCTCATCGATCATAAGTAATTTGGGTTTCGCCATGAGACCGCGAGCGATTACCAACATTTGTTGTTCGCCTCCACTCATGAGGCTCGCCCTCTGATTGGCCCGTTCCTTCAAAATGGGGAATAGCTCATACACATGGTTGAGCATTTCTTCTCGTTGAGGCCAAGCCCGAGATATCGAGGCCCCCATGAGGAGATTTTCTTTCACCGTGAGGTAGGGGAAGATCTTTCTCCCTTCTGGAATTTGAGAGATACCAAGATTAACGATGCGATCCGGCATTTGTCTTGTTATCTCTTCACCTAAGAAAAAGATACTCCCCTCTTTCGCTCTAATGAGACCAGAGATGGTATTTAATAAAGTCGTTTTCCCTGCTCCGTTGGAGCCGAGAAGGGCTACTAACTCCCCTTGTTTGACCTCTAAATTTATGTCATGGAGTACGGGAATTACACCGTAGGCAACGCTCAGATTAGAGATTTTGAGCATACCTCACCCCTAAATAGGCCTCGATGACACGGGGATCCCGGATAATCTCCTCCGGCGGCCCCTCCGCCATTTTCTTCCCGTAATGTAGCACCACCACCCGTTTCGTTGCCTTCATGATAATCTTCATCACATGTTCGATCCAGAGTATGGTAACGGCAAACTGCTCCTGGGCACTCCAAATCATATCAAGGGCTGCATCCGCTTCTTTGGGATTCAGTCCGGCCATCGTTTCGTCCAGGAGCAGTAGTTTTGGGGTAGTGGCAAGTGCTCGGGCCAGCTCTAACATACGCAACTCATAGAGGTTTAGATCCCGGGCCAAGGTGTCACGTTTAGAAAACAGGCCGACGAATTCGAGGTAGTAGGAGGCCTCCATAACCGCATCGGGAAGACTCATATGGGATCTCTTCTTCCCGTTTAATACGCTGACCAAAACCGAGGCCAGCGCCGTCATGGCCTCAAAAGGCTTAGGAATCTGATAGGTCCGCGAAATGCCGGCATGACAAATCTTGTTCGGCGGTAGCCCTGTAATGTCTTTCCCCTCGAAGACGATAGCACCACTATCGGGCTTGTAGACACCGCAGATCAGATTGATTAGGGTCGTTTTCCCCGCTCCGTTCGGCCCGATCAACCCTATTACTTCACCTTCGTTGACGGTGAAACTCACTTCATTCACCGCCGTGAGCCCACCGAACCTTTTCGTCACATTTCTCACTTCTAACAAACCCCTATTCCCTCCTTACATGCAGTTTCGGGAAGTAATCACGAGGCCGTCTCTTGCGGTAAAGCCCCCACAGTCCTTCCCCACGGGGAAGAAAAATGATAAGGACAATAAGAACGAGGGGAAAAACGAAGTAGTTGACAGGTCCAAGGGTGCGCAGCGAATCTTCCACAATTGAAACCAGATAAGCACCGGGAATTGCCCCGTACAAAAAGGCCCTCCCCCCTACGAGGACGATAATGAGGATTTTTATCATAAATTCCAAAGGCAAATACGTTACGCCCGCAAAGGTACGGAATGTATGAACGATGAACCAACCCACGATGCCCGTGAGAACAGAAGGAAAGACGTAGTAAAAGACCTTATACCTGTCCACGTTCACGCCCATCATACGCGCCACATCTTCATTTTCGTTTATAGCGGCGAGATTGACACCAATGCGAGATCGAACGATACGGTCACATATGAGCAGATAAAGGAGCATGAGAAGAAGGGAGAGATAGTAGTAAGCCAGATAATTCCACGTTACCTTCGGTAACGTGAGTAAAGGACTCATACCCGTCAGTCCTACCTCGCCCCGAAAAATGTCACCCCAAATGTAGGTGATATCGAGAAAGGTGAGGGGAAGAATCAAGGTGATTAACGAAAAGTAAAGGCCCTTGGCGATCCAGGTCGTAGGACTGATAAGGATGGCCACGACGGCACAAACGACAACGACGGCGAAAAGAGTCTCTCCCGGAGTCCATCCCCCATGTAAATTTAACAGGGCGGCCGTGTACCCCCCTAAGCCTAGATATAGTTGCGGTCCAAAGTTAACCCGAGCCGTTCCCAACATCTGCAATGCCAGGGGAATGGCAATTGCCGCATACAGATTGGCCGTTGTAATCATGGTAAGGATGTTCGGCCAGGTTTGCACAAAAAGGGGAAGAAGAAAAAGGAAGGTTATCGCAATCGTTGGATTACGCCAATAGCGGGGCTCTATTACCCATTCCGTCTTCTTATCCCGGAAACGAACGAGTATTCTATCTCTTCGTAATTCAAAGTTTACCATAAAGTCTCCCCGGCAAAGATACCCCCACGCCGCCAGATCATGACGATCAGTGTTACAATCAATGCCGCCAGTCCCATAAACCTTGAAACAAAGATGAAACTAACGGCAGCATGGATGAAGCCAACAAGGTAAGATGCGACGATACTTCCCTTCAGGTTTCCTAGTCCCCCCAGAATAGATATGAGCATGGCCGTCATGAGAAGTGGTGCCCCCATAAAGGGGTCGACACTCCAAAAGGGAGCAATCATGAGCATGCAGATAGTCGGTGGGAGAATGGAGAGCACCATGGCCAGATAATACATGCGCCTTACGTTGACCCCCATCAACATTGCGGCCGTAAGTCCCTGACTCAGGGCCCGAATGATAAGGCCAATCCGCGTATGGAGAAACCACAAGCAATATATCGCCGTAACTACAATCCCAACGAGGGCGGCGAGAATCATCTGCCACGAGATAGTAATATAACCGATCGAGACAACATCATCGATTATGGTCGTCGGAATACTTACCCCCGCTGTGACAGGATAGAGATAATTCGCGAGATGAGCAACGGCCAAGGAAATGAGAACGGTGAGGGTAAGGAGCACTTCCTCCTCTTCGAGGTACCTTTCAAAGACGCCTTTGTAAAAAACAATCAAGGCAAAGGCTATTTGCACAACGATCATGAGGAGGATGCTAAGACCGAGACCCAGCTTAGCATCCTCCATGAGAGCCCACAAGCCATAGGCAGCAAGGACAAAAGTAACACCGTACCCCAGGTGAAAAATTCTCAAAACACCGCAGATAAGAGAAAAACCGAGGGATATAAGGAGATAGATAGAACCCCATATGACAGTGAAGATGAGAATCTTGAGCAGAATCTCACTCATACCGATTTATTTTCTCAAATCGGCCGGAGATGCATAGTCGGCCATCTTGTACTCTAGAGGATAGATGACCTTCATTTCCCCCTTCTGCCACTGGACAATAGGAGTTACGTATTTGGGATAGGGCAGATTGAAATGGTATTTCTTGTCCCACCCGATCTTACCCAGCACGGCTTCTTCTTCTACGTTTTCCAAAGCAGAGATAAGCTTATCGATATTGGCCGTTCCTCCAGCCTTCTCAATGGCTTTTTTGAATCCAAAAATGGTGTCGTAAGTCGTATGGGAACCGAAGATGGGCCCGATCTTGTATTTATTGACCAAATTGTCCATAAACGGTATGGTCTTTTTCGTAATAGGCACCCGAATCATCGAGGAACCTACCATGACGCCGTTTACCTTTCCTTCCGTGGCCTTCCACGCCGCTGGCATCCCCGCCAAGCCTCCCCAAATCATGAGGGGAATATTCCTGGCACTAGAGGTTGCCCACTGCTTAACAAAGGCTGCCTGATCGATGTAGCCGATCGCACAATCAATAACACCAGCACCTGCCTTGGCTGCCGCCTCGAACACGGGGCTAAACATTTTCTGATCAAGGGACAGGGTTGTTTCATTTACCACTTGCAAACCCCTCTCCTTGTAAACTCCCGCCAGGGGAGGAGATACGTTGGGCAAACCCTTCCTCAAAGGCTTCGTCCATTCCATATCTTCATAAATGATGGCTACCTTATCCGTTTTGACGAGATTTTTATAAATATCACTGTTGATGCCGGCGACGATTTTTAAATAGTTGGTGGACGTGGAATAGTAGGTTTGAAAACCAAACCGGTACTTTTTGTAATTGTCTCGCACGTGGTGCCAAATATCGTCACCCGAGCCGATGGTACTGAAAAAAATATGGGGATATTCGGGAAACAACTCGGCTCCGATCTCCATACCCGCCACCCCCATTTCTACCTTCTCGGCAATGATAACGGCGTGCACCCGATCGGTGATGACCAGCTTTTTGTAAATTTCTACACACTTGGGAATTTCACCTTTGGTATCCTCGACGATGAGTTCTACCTTCCTTCCCAAGATGCCCCCTGCATTATTTATCTCTTCTACAGCCAACATGGCCGCCGCCTTGGCGCTCAGGGAGAAAGGCGCCGAGAGGTTGCCCATAAAACCTATCTTAATCGGACCCGTCGTTGTAGGTTGGCTGGCCGGTAACGATATGGCCGAAAATAATAATACGGCTATCGTCAACAATGCAATTCTAACCAATTTGCCCATGACAATCCCTCCTCTTTTTTATTACACCTTAACCCACCGTCTTCTTTTTAAAGCATCGCCAGGTCCCCTGTCAATATGTAATCATAATTTCAGACCGCTAAAGATAGCTTTGTCTTTGTTCCACTGAAAAACAAACGTTTCTATGGAGAACTCCCGAAGCCGTTCTTTTAAAAAATCATCTATTTTCTCGGGCAGGACAAGAATCAGACGACAAGGAAGCCGACTCCGAAGGGCAAGAAAAAAGAGATGGATAGCCCCCTCCCTTATAGATCTGCCTCGACTATCGGGAAGGACATAAAAGTAGACCTCCTTTTCTCCCTCTAGCGTGCGACAGGAAAGACAAGTGGGACCCTGCGCTTTTACTTTTACCCCCTGAGATTCGATCTCGTCGGTCAAATCCTGTACCGCCAAGCCCAAATCGCAGGCCAGAGAAAGATTCTTTCTAGTATCTTCAAAGGTCTCGAGCCCGTATATCTCGGGCATAGAATCAAGCTCGAGAGGCATGGCAATTTGCCTTTCATCTCGGGGCTCCTCTTTTTCTTTGATTTCTACTATCTGCCGTACGAATTGCGCCACCTGGCGAGGGAAACGAACGGACGCGAGATCCCCTACGACGACGACCGAACTAACCCTGTCTCCTTCTTCTATCTCGGCCCACACCCCGCGATACTCTCTCAGAAAAAGCCCCTTCCCCATGCCTTTCCTCCCACCGAGGAGCCCCCGGTGGATGACATATACCCGACCGGCTGAATCTAGGGCAAAGGCTCCTCCTAACCTACGATCGATTCCTGAACGGGGAAAGTTTATTTCGCAGGTCGTACTCACTTTGCACGCCGATGACAACGGGACCAAACCAAAGATGTGACGGAAATAATCTCCTCGCCAATCCCGAGCTAACCAAATACCCAAGGAATCCAACCAAAAGACCCGTACTGTGTAACTTTTTCCACGATGCCCGACAGACAGAATCTCTTTTCGATGAGGCAGGGCGCGAAAATGGCTGAGGAAGCGACGCAGGTATCTTTTTATAGCTTGCTCATCCTCCACAATCCTGAGCACTTTTTCCCTCTACAGGTGGCAGATGTCCACCTTACCCCATTTATCCTGCAAATATTCGGCCACAATCTTGCGATGACATTTGTTCGGCGAGGCTTCGCTACAAAGGAGACAAGCCCCATCCATCTGGGTAGGGGTATAGATTGCCTCCACCTTCCTTGCTGCCAATAAAGAGCGGAATAATGTGGAGAAATCTGCCCATTTCAGCTTACCGCCCTTCATCTGCTCAAAAAGCTCCTCCGTCGGTGCCAAATCTGGACGATGAAGATAATCTATGCCACAGATGACCCGCGTAAAATAGGCTAGATCCTCCTTTTTGGTGTAACCGGCCAACTGTGAGGTGTTGTGAAGGCGGATATCCATCAAGCACTTGACACCTCTTTCCCGGAGCAAAGGGAAAAATTCCTCAGCCTTCTTTCCGGCAAATCCGATAGTGAAGAGCGTTATGTTTTTCATATTTCTAATTTGGCACAAATCACGAAGATTATCAACTTCAATCGAGCTTCTTGTGGAAAAGAAGAATGGATGCCCCAAACACAGTCACACCAATGACCGCCAGGGCAAGATATTGGGGCCATAAAACCTCCCACCCTACACCTTTAAGAAAAAGGCCCCTGATTATGACCAGGATGTACCGAAAAGGATTAAGGAGAGTCAACCATTGTATAGCGGCCGGCATATTGGCGATAGGAAAGACGTATCCCGAAAGAAGAAAAGCAGGTTGGAGAAAGAAAAAAGCACTCATGATGGCCTGTTGTTGGGTGTGGGAGATGGTAGAGATAAAAATGCCGATACCGAGTGACGTAAGAAGAAATAAAATTACGGCAAAAAGGAGCAAGACAGGAGACGAGGGAAAAGGCAAGTCAAACCACAAAATACCGAAGGTCGTGACAACGATCATCTGTAAGATGGCAACTAACGCATAAGGAATGGTCTTCCCGGCGATGAATTCCCAACGTTTAATGGGAGTTACCATTAGTTGCTCGATTGTTCCCGCTTCTTTCTCCCGTACGATGGAAAGGGAGGTAAAAATAAGGGAAATGAGCATGACAAGAAAGGCGGCAATGCCGGGGACAAAATAGTGACGGCTGTATAAATTGGGATTATACCAGGTCCTAAGCTTCATTTCTATACGCCCGTAACCCATCGACCGCAGGGGGTATCTCTCGGTCAAAAACTTTTCGTTTACCCTCTCTACAATAGCAGCGGCATAAGAAAGACGAATGGCTGCCATATTGCTTACCGTTCCATCGGCTATTATTTGAAGCGGGGCTGAGGCCCCGCGCCTGATCTCCCGCGCAAAGTCCGGTCCTATTTTAATAGCCAAATCGGAACGACCCTTGAGGATTTCTTCCGTTAAATCTTCGTCCCTTTCCACAAAGCGATGGGCGTGAAATATCCCACTTCCCGTGAAAGATCGGATGAGTTCCCTACTCTCAGGAGATCGGGAGAGGTCATAGACGGTCATTCGAATTGTGTATATATCGAAGTTAATGACGTAGCCGAAGATGAGAAGCTGGACAAGGGGGGCAATGACGAGAATGCGCCTTGTTTTCCGGTCACGTAGAAGTTGGATGAACTCCTTTCTTATAAATTCCCTTAGCCTTAAATTTACCATGTTAAAGCCCTTCTTTTTTGAGGAGCTTCACGTTAACCAGTGCCAGGGCCGTTCCCATGCAGAAGAGCACCACGAGATCCGGCCAAAGATAGGAGAGACCTAAATTTTTCATAAAGACTCCCTTGAGGCAATGAATGAAATAAGTGGCCGGCACAACGTAAGTGACGTAACCCAGGATAACGGGCATGTTGACTTGAGGAAAAATATAATCGGAAAGTAAGATGGAGGGAAGGAAGGTTACAATAGGTGCCATCTGATTGGCCACCAGCTGGGATTTGGTAATGGTGGAAATAAACAAACCTAGGTTTATGGCCACTCCAATGTAAAGTACAGCGGCGGCAAGAAAGAGCCACGGATTTCCCTTCATGACGATGCCGAATAATATCCGACTTAAAAATACAGCGACAACAATATCAACAAAAACAATAACAAAATAGGGAATAGCCTTGCCAATAATGAATACCCATGCATTGACGGGAAGAGATTTGATCGTTTCTATCGTACCGTTTTCAAATTCCCTCGCGATAACCAGGCAGGTAAGCATAGCACCGACAATCATGATAATGATACCGATAATCCCGGGGATGATGAGATTCTTGCTTTCCATTTCTTCATTGAACCAAATCCTCATTCTTGCCTCCACCGGAATATCCACCTTTTCGCCCCTCTTATTCAGATAGGCCTGCATACGTTCGTTATTCACCCTTTCTACAAACGCCTCAATATACCCACGGGCAATAGATCCGAAATTGGGATCACTACCGTCGATGATCACCTGAAGCTCAGCTGAGCGGTCAGCCCTGAGATGAGATGACCAACCGGGGGGAACGATAATGGCCAGCGCCGCTTCACCTCGGTCGAGGGAACGGATGGCATCGTCCGTCTTTTGGGCCCAACTCTTTACGTGGAAGTAATGAGAAGCATCTAGACGACGGATAAAATTGCGGGATTCGGGTGTGCGATCCAGATCTACTACTGCTATCTCTATATTTTCCACATCCAGGCTCAAGGCGTAACCGAAAAGCATAATAAGCACTAAAGGCAAAATGAAGGCCAGATAAAGACTCCGATAGTCCCTCAGAATGTGTCGGCATTCTTTTCTCGTAACGGCCAGTATTTTCTGTAAGTGCGTGGACATTAACTATCCGCCCTCTTTCCAATCAGCTTCACAAATGCCTTCTCGAGACTGGCCGTCTCATCTTCGCCACAGGCCTTCTTTACTATTTCTTCCGGCGGTCCCATGGCAATTATTAGCCCCTCATTTAAGAGGGCGAGGCGGTGACAATAACCGGCTTCATCCATGTAATGGGTGGTCACCATTACAGTTACGCCCCCTTTCGCCATCTGCCGAATGAAACCCCAAAATTGCCTTCTCGAGAGTGGATCGACTCCCGAGGTCGGTTCGTCTAGAAACAGGAGAGGTGGATTATGCAAAATGGCACATCCCAAAGCCAGTCTCTGTTTCCACCCAGTAGGCAGATCTCCTGTGCGCCTTTCGAGGAAATTCTTGAGTTTGAAATTGTCCACCAGCCATTCTATCTTGTCTGACCAGAGATGAGTGGGCACATTGTAAATCCCCAGGAAGAGCCTCACATTTTCAAGAGGCGTCAGATCTTCGTAAAGAGAAAATTTCTGAGACATGTAACCGATTGAGGATTTTATAAGCTCCGACTCCCGCCGCAGATCATACCCCACGACTTGTCCTGTCCCCTCTGTCGGCTCCAGAATACCGCAGAGTATCCTAATGGTGGTTGATTTTCCCGAACCGTTCGCCCCCAGTAAGCCAAAGATTTCACCTCGTTGAATGGCCAAAGAGATACCCTTGACGGCACCAAAGGAACCAAAATATTTTTTCACACCATGAACATCAACGATCAGGTTATTCATGCCCCATTTTTTGCTCTATGAGCCTTACGATTCCCTCTTCCAAAGATCCGGCCGATGCGATAATGTATTCAGGTTTAGACACCGCCAAAAGCGCCCCCTCATGCATAATAGCGAGACGGTTACACCTTTCCCCTTCTTCTAGATATGAAGTAGCTATGATGATGGTTTTGCCTTCTTCTTTCATACCCATAATCAATTCCCAAAACTCCTGACGAGATACGGGGTCGACACCACAGGTGGGCTCATCGAGCAGAAGAATTTGAGGTTCGTGAACGAGAGCACAGGCTAAGCCTAACTTCTGCTTCATCCCGCCGGAGAGGTCCTTCGCCCTTCGATGGCAAAAGGGTAGAAGCCCGGAAAATCCCAAATATTTCTCCATTTTTTTCTTTCTCTCCTTCCCTCCGATCCCGAAGACATCCAGGAAAAAAGCAAAATTTTCCTCAACGGTGAGATCGTTATAAAGGGCGAACTTTTGGGGCATATACCCAACAGTTGATTTTACTTCTTTTTTATTTGTGATGACATCCCAACCGGCAACGGTGATCTTCCCAGCAGACGGACGAAGCATCGTTGCCAGAAGACGCAAGAGGGATGATTTGCCGGCGCCATCAGAACCGACCAAACCAAAGATCTCTCCTTCTTCCACGGCGAAGGAAATTTCTTTCAGAGCCTCGATAGCGCCGTAAAAGAGAGAGCAGTTCTCCAAGACTACTATTTTCATGGTATAAGCCGACAGTCGGCGGGAAGACCTGTTTTAAGCGCTAAGTCAGGGTTGGGAATGTTCACCTTTACCATGTAAACGAGTTTTACCCTTTCCTTCCTCGTCTGGATAAACTTCGGGGTAAATTCCCCTACGGGCGATATATAAGAAACGCTTCCCGAAAAGATACGATGGGGGAAGGTGTCTATTTTCACTTCCGCTCTTTGTCCGGGCCTTACCCTCCCTATTTCTGTCTCTTCAACAAAGATCTTCAGATCCATTGAGGAAAGGTCGGATATGGTTATGACCTCACGTGTCGGTGTTACCACCTCTCCTGGTTCACAGTTCCGACTCGTTACGATTCCCTTGAATGGGGCCCTTAACTCTGCGTATCCCTTTTGAATGACTGCCTGTTCGAGAACCGCCTTGGCTTGCGCCACCTGAGCTCGGAGGGCCATGACTTCATAACGTGTAGCCTCTATTTTCCCCAAATTACCGCGAGCCTGGACGACTAGTGCCTCTGCCGCTTTCAGGTTCTCTTGGGCTGTTTCATATTGAAGTTTGGCTGCATCCCGGTCCTTTTCCGCTATGACCTTTCGGGCGAATAGGTTTTCGAAACGATTATAGTTCTTTTCCGAATCGAGCAATAATTTTCTGGCGTTTTCTGCATTGGCCTCAGCTCGGGCCAGCTCAGCCGGTAGAGTCGCCTCATAGGTGGCAAGCAATGCTTGAGCCTGACGTAAGGATTCTTCTGCCTTTTGCAAGGCCTTTTCAGCCTGTAGCCTTCTTGTCTCCAGTTCCTGCGGATCAAGAGATGCAATTATCTGCCCTTCCTCTACCCTATCACCTTCGGAGACGAAGATTTTCGAAACCCTTCCCGTCGTCTGAAAGGCCAATCGCGCTTCTCTGGCCGCCTCCAACACACCCGCATACTGTTTTTCCTCTTTAATGCTGGCGCGGGGAGAAAAGAAAAGGATAAAAACAAAGCCAACGAGAACGCAGACCAACGCAAGAAAAAAAATTTTTTTCTTCATGGGTTATTTTCTCCCATCGCCCGCTCCAGACGGGCTTGATAAATCAGATAGTCGCTTATGGCGGCATAATAGTCTGATTTGGTTTTAGTAAGGAGACTTTGGGCATCAAGGACCTGAGTGGAGGTGGCGAGCTGTTCCCGGTACTTCTCTCGGTTCAACCTAAAGTTTTCCTCCGCCTGTTCGATGGCCTTCTTCGTGACCCAAACCTGCTTTTCCGCCTCCTTCACTTTGAGAAAGAGGGTTTTCACTTCGAGCGCAGTCCGGTCTTTTTCCGCCTCCCAAAGGGATATCATTTGATTCACCTGGGCGCGACGAGTATCCAGTTCATACTTTGTCTTTCCACCTTCCCATATCGCCCAGTCCATGCGCGCTGCCACGTACCAGTTCTCCATACTTCGATATGTTGTTCCTCTCACGTCCGGGCCATCGCCGTAACGTTCGTAATGACCGATCAGACCTACACTGGGTAATAGTTCCCCCCGCGCAATTTTGACCATTTCTCTTGCTTGTTCAATTTTGGCCTCGTATGCCTTAATCTCCGGTCGTTGAATCAGAGCCTTTTGTATGCAAACATCCATCGATGCGTTGAAGGGTAGGAAATTTAAAATGTCTTCCAGCTCTACTGGCGCATTCATACTCCTCTTTAGTAAGCTATTGAAACGAGAACGTGCCTCCTCCAGGTTGTTTTCTGCACGAATCAAGTTTTGCACGCCCTCGGCTAGGCGCACCTCGCTCTCCAAAAGGTCGTTTTTCGGAATCAACCCAACGGAAAAGAAGCTTTCCGCATCCCGGTGATGAGATGTTAATTGTTCCCAAGCTATTCGGGCGAGATCTAACATTTTTTCTGCCTTTAATACCTGATAATATGCCACCTTCACCTCCAAAACCAAATCCATTATGACCCTTTTCTCCTCGAGATGGGCAACATCTAAAGCCTTTTTTTTCGCCTCATAGTTGGCCATGATGGCACCGCCAGCGAAAATAGTCTGTCTGGCCTCTAGGGCCCAGGTATAATTGTTCCGTGTCCCTACGGTGATGGCCCCCCCGGGGGAGGTGAGGGTAATAGGTGGGACGGTGGAAGTTAAGGTCACGGAAGGCATATAGGACCAAGGCTCGGGGTGAAGATAGGTGTATTGATAGTAGGTACTGAATCGAGGGAAAAAACTACTCCGGGCGCCTTTCATCTGGGCCTCGGCATTTAAGACACCGTACTTCCCATAAGAGACGAGAGGATTTACTTTGACTGCCCGCAGAATGGCATCTTTCATGGTCCACACCCTCGGCTCTTCTTCTGCCCCGACCAGCCGCAACGGAAGAATGGATATAAATACCGTAAACGCGACCAGATATAACGCCCTCCTCATTTCACCTACCTCCTGGATATGGCCCGTGTCAAAAGCTCCTTTAAGTTATCCCCGAGTTTTTCTTCCGGCAGAAAATCTTTTATCTGAGGCATCCTGGAGCTGAGGGCGCCGGCTAAGCGTGAAAGGGCGCAACTACCTGCCGTCATAATATGAAAGAGGAAGGGATGCACGGGATGGAGTTCCCCTCGTTCAACACCCTCTGTGATTATCTCACCTAGCCGTCCTATGACCTTTAATAGTTCGTCGATAACCATTTGAGGTATGTGTGCTCCACCAGTGACAATCTCTCTAATGACGATGGGCGGGACGTAAGGATTTTCTGCCATTATCCGGTTAATAGTTTCGATATAGGCTTGCAATTTCTCCAACGGTTTCATCGGGGTGGAGAAAACATAATCGAGATTGTGCGCCACTTTCTTTATTACTCGATGCAAAACTTCGCGGTATAGATCATCTTTCCCTCCTATGTGATAATAAATGGTCGCCTTATTCACGCCCGCTTCACTGGCAATCTCAGCCATTCGAGCCCCACCGTAGCCAGATCGCGCAAAGACCCGAGTTGCGGCATTAAGTATACGTTCGTTAATATCCATGTGACCCCTACCAGTGTCATTTTTACCATATGGTTAAACCATATGTTCAACTCCCGTCAAGAAAAAATTTGACATCCCCGAGGAGGCAGAGTAGGTACGCCCTGGAGGTTTTAAACATGTCGAAAATAAAGCCCTGGCCCCTCATCGAAAGCCGTTACGAAAGTAATTATCGCATCTTTTCTCTTCGGAGAGACAGGGTTCGTTCTCCCCGCACCAACGGCGTATATGATTTCTTTACCCTTGAAACCCCAGCCTGGGTAAACATCATCCCCATCACTAAAGACGGACAGGTTGTCATGGTACGGCAATGGAGGCACGGCATCAGAGAAATGACTTTAGAAATCCCCGGTGGTATGGTGGAAGGAGATGCGGACCCAAGAGAGGCGGCAGTCAGAGAGCTGAGAGAAGAGACGGGCTATGAGTCCACAGATATAATTTCTCTCGGCTTTGTCCACCCCAACCCGGCCATTCAGAACAATGCTTGTCATACATTCCTTGCCCTGGATTGTGAACTGGTAGGTCCACCCCATCAGGATGAAAAGGAAGATATCGCGGTCGAGCTGGTGCCTTTAAAAGATATACCTAGGCTGATTTTCGAAGGTGTTATCAGTCATGCCCTCGTAATCTGCGCCTTCTTTCGCTACACCTTATGGAAGGAATTTTCTTAGATTTTCTCCAGCCAAGGATATTCCCGGCTATCTGCTATAAGGGCACGCAGAACCAAGGTAATCGCCGCATGAAGCCGGTTCATCATTTCCACTTCCGCCTCCTTTTCCTTATAGAACCACATCTGAGCCGTCCGGACGAAGAAACCGGTTAGCATCCTCTTCAAGGCCATGCAATCTACTTCAGGAGCGAACACTCCTTCTCTGATACCCTCGGCCACGATGTCATCCAAGATGGAAAGATACCGCTCATAGTCATCAAAAACGCTCGAAGAGTAGAACTTCTCCGAAAAAATTCCCTTCAAGAGAAAGGTTTTGACGGCGAAAGGGTACCTCATATAAACGGTGAAGTGATAGAAAATAAACCTGATCAGCTTGCTTACGGGAGAGGTTCTCTTGAAAAACTCATCTGCCATAGAAGCCAGAAGCCCCAGGCGCCGCTCAATGGCAGCCAGAATGAGGTCTTCCTTATCATGAAAATAATTGTAAATTGTCCCCTCCGCTACAGCCGCCTTTTTAGCAATAGACGCAGTCGTCAATCTGTCCGATTCACCAGCCGCGACGATCTCCTCGACGGCATCTAAAATTATTTTTCTCTTATCATGTTCTCTTCTCGGCATGAGGTTGCCTTGCCTCAGCATACCGATCACCAAACTGTAACAGTTGTCAAATCTATCCGTGGCTTTTGACGAAGGGGTTTTCGTTATAGTGAATAGACACTCCATATCGAGGAGCCCCAAAATCATGTCTCGGGTTACGACAACAGGTAGGTCAGAGGGTAAAACCCCAGCCTGTATGCCATCCTCAAGAATTTTGTCTACCGTTTCCCACCACTGATTAACCGTTCGGAACAATGCGTGCCGATAAAATGCCGGCTTTGACATACAGGAGAAGTATAAACATCGGAAAAACCAAATATTCTTATCACACAGGTCTAGCCAGACCCACATAAAACGACTCAATCGGCTCAGATGCTCAACTATTCCGTTTAAGTTTTCCGAAATGAGCTCGCCTAAGGAATTCGCCTCTGCTTCCAACGCTTGGAAGAGGAGATCCTGCTTGTCCCTATAATATCTATAGATCACCGACTCCTTAAGACCAGCAGCCGACGCTATCTCCCCTACCGAGGGCTCAGCTTTTCCTTTCTTCATCCACTCCAACGTCGATACGAGGAGCCTTTCTTTACATGAATTCACGTTCTTCTTTCCTCACTTTACCCCGCATGTTGATGCGCATGTACAAAATAATTTACCCTTTCTCAATTCATTTGTTGACATCTCAGCGGGTCTGATGATATGTGAATATCACTCATAAATCAAGTTTCATGCGGCTCTTTTTACTTCTGCCATCGTTTATAACGGTTTCTGCGGAAACCTAAATATTAAACAGAAGGGGGGAGTATCATGAAGAAAAATCGTCTAATTCTGTTCTCAATTTTTTCCCTTTTCCTACTAGCTTTCATCGGTTGTGGTGGTGGTACATCTGGGACGGGTCCGTTGCGGGGGGTGTTTGTGGATGCGCCGGTGGCGGGTTTGGATTACGAGACGACTTCGGGGATAAAGGGGAAGACGGATGCAAATGGGGTGTTTTATTATGATCCTGGGGATACGGTGACGTTTAAGAT
>JAOAFE010000008.1 GCA_026416455.1 Syntrophales bacterium | reverse complement strand
GTTTATGGGCTTCTGGGAACAAGTGAAGACAGTTGGGTCAGTTATTCCGTTGGTAACTTTGAAGGTTCGAACCTCACCATTAGTGCATCTCTATCCGGAAATCTTGCAGCGGTTGTGCCGGGGTCACTTCGGATACGCAATTTTTTGAGCCCCCAATATAGGCAGGAAGGATCTCGGCCCATATTTGATCCTTTGCAATATGAGACTAGCTACTTCGTGCCTAAAAATGGAGCGACAGATATCGGACGCACTTTATCCTACGAATGGAGGGAAATGCCAGCAGGGGGTGATCCGTATTATGAAAAGATTGTTTTATACTACCCGGCGGGCAGATGGATGGCCCTGCAGAGGGGTTTAGGTATAACTCGAATTATAGCCGAAGGACAGACGGCCCAAAACTGGTCACTGTCAGGAAATTTTCCATCGGCCTGGATCAGTCAAGGTATGGCCTTTTACGCCAATCCCAATCCTGGAATATCTACCTTTACGTATGGGCAGTTCGTTCCAGGCTCTGATGTGTCTAGGGGAGATGTAAACGGCATTATGATGGGTGAAAAAATCGACGGATTGTTAGGCGTGCTGCCAGGACAGTCACTGTGGACATCGGGTGCGCAAAGCAAGGCTTCCATGATCATGATGGGCACCCACGGTGCGTATGCGGGTCATCAGATATTCTATTCCAGCATAGCCTCTGTCTACGGGACGGGGACATTCTTTGCCGATATGTTGGGAATTATCAGAGATACGGGAGGAGCGAGCGGGAATCCTATGGACGGGCTCTTGATCGGCCTCTACGCGGACGGTCAGGGTAAAGTGGGGGCTCTGAAAGGTGAGTGGACGGGTTACTCCTATCCAAAAATCGGTATGTGGGAGACAGCCGTAAGCGATACCGCTGCCTATATCTACCGGGACGGGACATTAAAAGATATCGCCGGTGGTGCCGTAAATGCTGGTAACTTGACCGATCATCTAATAAGTTCCGGTATCGGTCTTGGTACAAACGGCACCTTCTACGGCACCTTTGGCGGGAGTGGTTATATAAGCACCCCTATTGGGGTAACGGGCCGCACCTACTTCCTCGATGACCAACCCGATTGGGGGATCTTTCGTCTAAATGTCGGGGCGATGAATAACTATGAGAAGCCCTCAGGTACGGGGACGAGTTTCAGTGCCACACTTTTCGGCGATGGTAGTTTCGGGCGCTATAAAGCTAGTTCATATCACGACCTCGGTATGTGGTATGCCAATCTCTCTTCCGGCACTTGGGAAAACGAGAAACTGGCCGGCGCCTTTACGGGAGAGTTTGTCACCCTTCTCAAGAAAGGTACAATGGAAGGGAAACTTCTCGGGACCTATGACGGGAAAGGCTCTTGGCAGGCCGTCGGGGCAGGTACGTGGGCAAAGGCGCAGGATGTATACTTCGGGAGTGAAATTTGGGGAAAGAATTATACATTAACCCGTCAAAAGTACGGCTGGGTGGTGACCTCGAGCTACTCTTACAATTTCTCATTCCATGATCGGGGATTTTATCGCTATGGCTCCGGCGTGCTGGTAGATGGAATTGCGACCGTACCGCCGGCCAAGTATACTTATTACTGGTACGGTATGGAGGACCCGTGGAGGGCTCCCCAGAGACATATTTGGACCCATACGACGGCCGATGACAAGTTCACCTATAAGATAGAGTACTTCGAGGATTTGGCGAGTTATTATGCTGCCCTGGAGACCTTGGCCAAAGATCCGAAGACGGGGAATTCAATTACGACGTCTGAATCGTCCGAGTTTTTGACTTCTGATTTCAGCGGCGTCTTTGCCGGCCTTGATAACCTCTGGGCCAATATTGGGGTAAAAGGCACGCCCGTCTATCTCCTCGGAGATACGAACATAATGGATGTTAAGGGTGCCTTCGATCTCTTCCACGGGGAAGTCATGAGTGTCGATCCCCTCATTAGCCTAGACCCGATTAGTAATTCCAAAAGCCGGGTATGGGATGGCAAATACGGCGCTTACTACGGCTTTTTGGGCGGGCGCAATAATGCAGCCCAGTCAAATGGGTTGGAGGTCATGTTCAAAGCCTTCTATCTCGATCAGGGGGGTAATTACGGACTCCTCTATACGGATCCCTCTTCGCCCATCACGGGATTCGTAAATGAAAACGTCGGTATGTGGAAGGCCGAAGGTAACATCTATGGTTACGTTTTGGGCACAGGCGGCATTCCAAATGTGTCGGTCGAAAACTTTGCCGGGTCTCTCGGTCGTTATGACTATTCATCGGTTTTGAACGAAACGGGTCAAAATATAGTCGGTCCGGAGGGGAGCGGTATTATTTTAAACTTGGCCCAAGGCACCTACCTAAATTTACCTGCCGCCACTACAAGCCCCATCTACAGTATCGGATTTCAAGCGTCGGCTGGTACCTATACGGGCGCTTTACCTTCCGCCTGGACATGGTCCTGGGAACGGGGAGGGATGCAGCCCGTTGAGCAAACGTGGATACTGGCCAATGTGACAGCGAAGGATAAGACATTCAATGGATCGATAACGGAGGTAAAGGGAGATTGGATAAATGCGGCTATCTATGTACGAGGAGGAGATATCAAGGGTGTCTTCGATCCCAACGCTTATACCTGGAAGGCGGTTAGCACTATCTTTCAGATAGACGCAGCTAAATTGGCAGAAAAGGTAAATTCCTTCACCACCGATGCCCAGCGAGAGGCCTTCCAGAAGGCGACCCGTATCCCCGCTTTCGAAATTGGCCGCACTGACCTGAAGGGCGCGTATTCTTTAGAACCTCTCTTAATAATTGATATGTCAAGTGGCAATTACGGAATGCGAGATGTCGTTTTCCTGGCCCCTTCGACGGGTGCAAGACCTCAAGTTTGGACAACAGGTTCCGTCTCCGGGCGTACTTTAGGCACGTCCGTACCGCCGGGCACAACAGTACCTCTTTCCAATGCGGCGGGAACTGTTACGGCAAATTTTACCTTCAAGGCTTATATGCCCTGCGAAGGGAAGTGGAGTGCGTCTGTGAGCGGTAATGCCCCCAGTGGCATTGGAAGTTATGGAAGCGCCTTCACGTTCCAGGGGGGTGCGGCAGGAAAGATACAAGGGACGGTGGGAAGTGGCGATTTTACCTTCAGCGGTGCCGCGGCCGGTATTGTTCCTCCCAAGTGAGTTAGGAAATACCATCCTAGTTACGGGTCGGAAGGCTTTAATTCCGGCCCGTTTTTTTTGTGTCCTTGATGAGGGCGTAAAAGAGAAGTGCCGCTCCCACTGTGATAGCCGAATCGGCGACATTGAAGGCCGGCCAATGGGCGTCTCCCAAAAAGAAGTCGAGAAAGTCGATAACGGCACCCAGACGGACACGGTCGATCATATTTCCTATTGCCCCCGAAAAAATAAAGGAAAGGGCGTAGGTAAAAATTGACGGGCGCTCCGGATATTGGTGTAGGTAGTAGAGGATAAGAATTACGGCCAAAACAGCCACGGCCAGGAAGAAAATCGACCTTAATCCAGGGGAGGCTTGGGCAAGAAAACCAAAAGCCGCGCCCGGATTGCGTACGTAAGTAATATGGAAAAAACCGGGGATCACGGGGATGGACGCATGGAGAGGTAAATTTGTATCAATCCATACCTTAGTTAGCTGGTCGAGGACGATCACGATGAGAGCCGGTAAAATAAACGCACACTCTATCTTCCATTTGGGCTTCATTTTTAAATCCGAGGGGCACACCTTTCGCAAATCGAGGGATGGGTAGAGTTTGTTCCCAGTTTTTCGCTATAGATCCAACATCGTTCGCACTTTTCACCTGAAGCCTTGGCCACATAAATGGATAGGCCCGGGAATTCTTCGCTCCTTAGAGAGATGGGATATCCTTCCCCTTCCCCTTCAAGGGAGAAGCGGGAAACAATGAGGAGCGCCCGCATATCTTCTTCCCGTCCCGTAAGAAGGTCCTTAATACGTTCCGGCGCATGGATTAAGACGGCGGCATCGAGGGAATGACCGATAATTCTCTGTTTGCGAGCCAATTCGATGGCTCGGGCCACTTCTCCCCTTATTTCCAGCATAAGCCTCCAGCGACTCGCTAATTTTTCGTCTAGGTAGTCGGCGTTTACCTCTGGAAAGAACGCCAGATGCACGCTTTCCTCCTTTCCCTTCCAGGTAGGTAGATGTGACCAGATCTCTTCGGCCGTAAAGGTAAGAATCGGAGCAATGAGGCGGCTCATAGCATCTATGATTCGCCACATGGCCGTCTGGGCCGAACGACGTCCCTTTTCGTTAGGTCTCGATGTATATAGACGGTCTTTTAACACATCTAAGTATAAGGCGCTTAAATCGACGGTGCAGTAATTGTATAGGGTGTAATAGACAACATGGAACTGGAAACGTTCATAGGCAGCCCTTACGCGCCCTATTACCTCTTGCAAGCGGTGCAGGGCGAATCGGTCCATCTCTACCATATCCCCGTATGGTATGGCGTCTTTCTCCGGATCGAAATCGTACAGATTACCCAAAATGAAACGGTTCGTATTTCTTATGCGCCGATAGGCCTCGACGAGGCGACTGACAATTTCTTCCGAGATGCGGATGTCCACCGTATAGTCTTCCGCCGCCACCCACAAGCGCAGAATTTCCGCTCCATAGCGGTCGATGATTTCTTGTGGTTCGATCACGTTTCCTAAAGACTTTGACATTTTCTTTCCTTCCCCGTCTACCACGAAGCCGTGGGTAAGGACAGTTCGGTAAGGGGCTCGGTTACGTGTACCCACGGATTCCAAGAGTGAAGAATGGAACCATCCGCGGTGTTGGTCACTTCCTTCGAGGTACATGTCGGATGGAGAATGCAGGTCCGGCCGTGTCTCCAAAACAGCGGCATGGCTGACACCAGAATCGAACCAGACATCCAAGATGTTCGTCTCTTTTCTAAAGGGACCTATACTTGCGCAATGTGGGCACTTCGTACCGATGGGAAGGAGATCTTCTGCCTCTCGTTCGAACCACACATCTGCTCCGTGGGTACGGACGAGATCGTATACGTGGTCAAGGAGTTCTTGCGTGAGGAAATCACGTCCGCAATTTCGACAGTAAAAGATGGTAATCGGGACGCCCCAGAGCCGCTGGCGAGAAATACACCAATCGGGGCGATTTTCAACCATGGCATAGATTCTCTCTTCACCCCAGGCGGGAATCCACGTAACTTTCCGGATCTCGTCTAATGCTTTCTTTCTCAAATCGTTCTTTTCCATGGAGATGAACCACTGTTCTGTGGAGCGGAAGATGATAGGCTCTTTACAACGCCAACAGTGGGGGTAGGAATGTTCCATCTCGGAATGGCCGAGAAGATTCCCTACCTCCTTTAGATGCGCTATGACATGTGGGTTGGCATCGAAGACGAACTCACCGGCGAAGTATTTGACATCGGCTGTAAATTTGCCTTCTTCATCCACGGGCGCATAGTTTTCCAAGCCGTATACCATACCTATTTCGTAGTCTTCTTGTCCGTGGCCGGGAGCGATATGAACTAGTCCCGTTCCCGCATCAAGCGTCACGAAAGGAGCTAAAATGAGTACGCTTTCCCGCTCATAGAGTGGGTGGTGAGCTTTTTCCCCTTCGAGCACTTTACCTGGAAAGCGGGAAATGACTTCATATGGTAGATTTCGCAGACCAAAGGCCTCGCGGCAATAGTCCATAAGTTCGGCCGCTACGATGTAAATCTCACCTGCTATCTCTAAGGCAGCATATTCGAAATTGGCATGAACAGCGATGGCGAGGTTGGCGGGAATGGTCCAAGGGGTCGTGGTCCAGATAACGTAACTTACCCGTTTACCCTTAAGGGCCGGCATCTTGTCTCCTAAATCTGTGCTGGCGGGAAATTTCACGTAGATGGAGGGAGTGATATGATTTGCATATTCTACCTCCGCCTCCGCGAGGGCCGTTTTGCATGAGGCACACCAATAGACGGGCTTCTTTCCTTTGTAAACAGAGCCGGCGAGATAAAGATGCCCGAACTCTCTAACTGTTATGGCCTCATAGTCATAAGACATAGTAAGGTAAGGGTTGTCCCAATCGCCGAAGACTCCCAAGCGTTTGAACTGATCTCTTTGAATCTTTACGTACTTATCTGCGTAAGCGCGGCAGGCGCGACGTTTTTCCGCTTGCGAAAGGAAAAGTCGCTTTTCTCCCAATTCCTTGTCCACCTGATGCTCAATGGGCAGTCCATGACAGTCCCACCCCGGAACGAATACGGCGTCAAAACCCATCATGTTTTTCGATTTGATGACAATATCCTTGATTATCTTATTTAAAGCTGTCCCCAGATGGATGCTGCCATTTGCATATGGGGGGCCGTCGTGAAGGATAAAAGGAGTCCTACCTTTGGCTGCCGCCCTGATTCGACGGTAGATATCCATTTCTTCCCAACGGGAGAGAATTTCAGGCTCCCGAATGGTGAGATTTGCCTTCATGGGAAATTCGGTGCGTGGGAGATTGAGGGTATCTTTGTAGTCCATTTGTCTCTACCTCGCAAAATGGATGAGGTTTGAAGCGTTCCTTCTATATTGAAGAATCGGGCAAATGTAAATAGAAAAAGAAAACGGCCCCTCCGCCTATTGGCGGGAGGCCGTCTTTGTAGGTTACGGATCCTTTTAATTACATGCCCATACCTGGGTATCCACCGGGCGTAGAGGTATTTTTCTCTTCCGGTTTTTCGGCAATCATGCACTGAGTGGTGAGCATGAGCCCGGCGACGGAGGCCGCATTCTGGAGGGCGAAGCGAGTGACCTTCGTGGGATCGATGACACCCGCTTCAATCAGGTCTTCGTAAACCTCAGTGCGAGCATTGAAACCGAAAGCGCCTTTCTTTTCTTTTACTTTCTCCACTACGATAGAGCCTTCCATACCCGCATTGGTGGCGATCATGCGAAGGGGCTCTTCTAAAGCCTTCTTAACAATGGAAACACCGATCGCTTGATCGCCTTCAAGTTTCAGTTTTTCCAGAGCGGGCAGACAACGCAGGTATGCTACCCCACCGCCTGGTACTATACCTTCCTCTACCGCGGCCCGGGTGGCATTTAAGGCATCCTCCACACGGGCTTTCTTTTCTTTCATCTCCGCTTCCGTCGCCGCCCCGACTTTGATTACGGCCACACCACCTACGATCTTGGCTAGCCTTTCCTGGAGCTTTTCACGGTCGTAATCGGAGGTCGTCTCCTCTATCTGAGCGCGAATTTGCTTCACCCGGGCTTCTATGTCAGACCTCTTTCCGGCACCGTCAATGATCGTGGTGTTATCTTTGTCGATGGATATTTTCTTGGCTCGACCAAGGTCCTCCAATCGCACATTTTCTAATTTATATCCCATCTCTTCAGCGATCACCTTCCCACCTGTGAGAATGGCAATGTCTTCGAGCATTGCCTTTCTTCGGTCGCCGAAACCGGGGGCTTTGACCGCAGCTACGTGCAGTGTGCCGCGGAGTTTGTTGACAACGAGGGTAGCCAACGCTTCACCTTCCACATCCTCGGCGATGATGAGTAAAGGCCTACCCATCTTGGCTATCTGCTCCAGAATGGGAAGGATGTCCTTCATTCCACTTATTTTTTTGTCGTGAATGAGGATAAAAGCGTCCTCTAGCTCGGCGGTCATCTTTTCCGGGTTGGTAACAAAGTAGGGAGAGAGATAGCCGCGATCAAACTGCATTCCCTCCACGATCTCGAGTTCCGTCTCCAAGCCTTTTGCCTCTTCTACGGTGATGACTCCTTCTTTTCCGACCTTGCTCATGGCCTCGGCGATGATGTTTCCGATCGCTTCATCATTATTCGCCGAGATGGTTCCGACCTGGGCAATTTCCTTTTGGTCTTTAGTCGGCTTGCTTAATTTCTTGAGCTCGGCTACCACCACTTCAACTGCCTTATCGATACCCCTCTTTAAATCCATGGGGTTGCTGCCTGCTGCCACAGCTTTCACACCTTCCCGATAGATGGCCTGGGCTAGGATGGTGGCGGTTGTCGTTCCGTCTCCAGCCACATCACTCGTCTTGCTCGCCACTTCTCGTACCATCTGGGCGCCCATATTTTCAAACTTATCTTCCAGCTCGATTTCTTTCGCTACGGTCACACCGTCTTTCGTTACGGTGGGGGGACCGAAGGATTTTTCAAGGATGACGTTACGGCCACGGGGACCAAGGGTGACCTTCACGGCATCGGCTAAGATATTTACGCCGTTCAGGATCGATTTTCTGGCCTCTTCATCGTACTGTAAAATTTTCGCTGCCATATGTAAACCTCCTTAATCAAATTTATTTTTCAACGATGCCGAGAATGTCGTCTTCTCGCATGATGAGGTATTCTTTACCTTCAATTTTGACTTCTGTTCCTGCGTACTTGCTGAAAAGAATGGTGTCTCCAGCTTTAACGGTGAGGGGGAGCAATTTTCCGTCTTCTGTTAGTCTGCCCTTACCAACGGCAATCACCTTGCCTTGCATGGGCTTTTCTTTGGCGGTATCGGGAATGATAATGCCTCCCTTTGTTTTTTCTTCTTCCGCCAACCTCTCCACGATTACCCTGTCCTGTAATGGCCTAATCTTCATATCCGTAACCTCTCCTTTCTTGTGGAATTTTTGATTGCACGTCGAGCAGAAGGTAACATAAACACGAATTTTCCCCTGTCAAGGTCTTTAATTTAATAGCATGAGCGCAATCATGTAAAAAAGGGCAGAGATGGTCGCCGACATGGGTATGGTAAGGATCCAAGCCCAGAGGATATTGCTTGCGACCCCCCAACGTACGGCTGTTAACCTCTTTACGGCACCAACACCCACGATGGCGCCCGTAATGGTATGAGTAGTACTGACGGGAATTCCGAACACAGTAGCGCCAATGATGGAACAAGCCGCCGCCGTTTCAGCGCTGAAACCGCCAATGGGCTGGAGTTTAGTTATTTTTTGCCCCATCGTCTTTACGATACGCCAACCTCCTGTCATGGTTCCCAAAGCGATAAAGAGGTAACAAAGAAACTCTACCCAAAAAGGTACGTGAAACGTTTCGCCTAAAAGCCCTCGACTATATAGGACGACGGCGATGATTCCCATCGTCTTTTGAGCATCATTCATCCCATGTCCGAGGCTGAAGATGGCTGCAGAAAATAGCTGCATCCGACGGAAAATTTTTTGGGTGCGGGAGATGTTAGAGTGTCGGCTTAAGTTGAGGACTGTCACCATGAAACAAAGCCCCAAACCTAAACCAATTAATGGAGAGATGAAAATGAAAGCCGTAGTCTTTATAATGCCACTCCAAATGAGGGTGCTAGTTCCTGCCTTCACCACACCTGCCCCGATGAGGCCTCCAATTAAGGCATGGGAGGAACTACTCGGAAGGCCCAGATACCAGGTAATTAGGTTCCAAGTAATGGCACCTCCCAGGGTAGCGATGATGATGTAATCATCTACAATGTCCGGGTGGATGATGCCTGTACCGATGGTTTTCGCAACTGGCGTGCCGACAAAAAAAATGGCGGCGAAATTGAAAAAAGCCGCCCAGAGCACAGCCACCTTAGGTGACAGGACGCGGGTTGAGACAACGGTGGAGATAGAATTGGCCGAATCATGAAAGCCATTGATGAAATCGAAGATCAGCGCGGTTGCCACGATGATGAGGACAAAAAGGGGGATATTAAGCATTTTTCAATACGATGCCTTCAACGATGTTGGAGACGTCTTCGCAAGTATCCAGCGTTTCCTCAAAACGCTCAAAAATTTCTTTCCATTTTATAAGCTCGATCGGATCCTTCTCTCGTTCGAATAAATTGGCCATACATGACCTTAATATGTTATCGCCAGCGTTTTCGAGGGTATTGATTTCAATGCAGGCCTCAAGAATCTTTGGGGCATTTTTCATATCCCGCAGGTCGTGGACAATTTCCATTACCTTCTTTGTAGCATTAGTTAAGAGCCGGGCCTGTTCAATGAGGTCGGGATAGGTTTTTTTTACTTTATATATGCCCATTCGGACTGCCGTTGCCTCCGTCATATCTAAAATACTGTCCATTTTATTTACGAGAGCGTAAATATCCTCTCGGTCCAAAGGGGTAAGGAATGTCTTGTGCATCTTTTCATATGTACGGTGGGTAATCATGTCGGCTTCATGTTCTATTTCTTTTAGCTTGGTGAGTTTAGATTCGAAGTCTTTGTTGTTTGTGACCATATCGAGAAAGAGCAAAGACCCTTCGTGAATTTTAGCGGCCAACTCTTCGAACAAATCAAAAAACTTTTCCTCCCGGGGAATGATGCGCATGAAAATCTCTCCTTCCTTACGGACTCTTTCCCTGCCGGCAGGGTCGGGCGTCCTCTACCGGATTGCTGTGCAAAATGCAACCCCTTTCCCTTATCTATTTGATAATCATTGCGAATCGCGGGGACGAAAGAGGCTTTCTAACCTCCGGCGTGCCTCCGCTTCTTTTATTTTTTTGTCATCTATGGAGTTTCGAAAGACAAAAAAATCACAAAAGTTCGCCCTTTCTTTGTCGATCACCCTTTCGGCTTGTAATTCACGGCAATCATTGTACATGCCGGGGGCGTAGTGATGGCAGTTTTTACACACCCGCAGATCATAACCGCAATGAGGACACACCTCTTTTCTTCCTATTAGACCTTTTATTTCTATTGGTTTTCCACAGTGGAAACATGTATGTTCAGGCATAGAGGAGTTCATCTGCTGTCCAGGATGTTTAGAATAATTGGGTCATGTCGATCCGAAGCAGGAGGAATCTCTTTGGGGTATCCTAGAATAATGGGAGCGGCGATACGGTGATCCGATGGAATACCCAGGTCCTTCAACGTATCAGGATTTTCCAGGTGGGAGCCTAAACCGATCCAGCAGGTGCCCAACCCCCGATTAGCGGCAGAAAACATAAGATAAGCTGCTGCCAGGGCGCTATCGTAATCCCCTGAGGCGAGGTCTTTCGGGACACAGATTAGGATGAGGCATGGAGCATTGTAGAATACGTTGAAACCGTCGTCGGAAAGTATACTGGCATAGGTTGCTAAAGGGGAGGTTGGGTTTTCTTTAATCTTCTTAAGAAGAGAGGCCTTGCTTTCTTTTGAAAGACGCGAAATCCATGTCTTATCCCTGACGATTACGAATTTACACGGTTGTCCGTTTCTTGCCGAAGGGGCGAACCTGGTATCGTCTAGAATATCATGGATGATGGACAAGGGAACTTCCTTAGGCAGATAATCCCTTATTGCTCTTCTTCTTTTAATTAATTCTTCGAAATCCATTTTTCCTTTCCCAGCTGTGATCGGTGGTAATCGATTATAATTTTCCTTTTTTTTTAATCAATGTCTTTTTCTTCCTCCCGGCCCCGTTCCAGGGGGGCGTCCCATTTCAATAAGTTGCTCTTTAAACTTTTGGATCGCCCCTTGGATATCCTCTCCGAAACTTGCCTTCCCCGGGTAGATTTCGTATAATATTCTATATTTCGCCGGCGTTAGATCCGGCATAACGACATTGGCTCCTCTTTTTAATCCGCCGAAGTAACCTTCCATTTTATTTATAGTGGCCAGCGCCGTCGTGCTAGGTATATTGCTTTCTGGACAAACAAGTCGTGTCAGGGCGATTACTTTCCAGGTCATGAGAGACGTATTGGGCACTTGGTCCGGATAGGCCTTCCCCACTTCTTGAGCCAAGGGAGTTGCGGGGTGAGGAATGTAAGGTCCAACCCCAATCATATCAAGATCGAGTTCTCGGAATAAAAGGATATCGCGGGCAATGTCAATGTAAGTTTGCCCCGGCAGACCGATCATGATTCCGCTTCCCGTTTCGTATCCGAGTTCTTTTATTTTTTGGAGCAAGAAAATACGGTCCGATGTTTTTCCCGGCAGAGGCGGGTGTAAGCGATTATATAGGGAACGATTTGAGGTTTCAAAACGAAGGAAATAGCGGTCTGCTCCGGCTTCTCGCCAAGCGGTTAATTCGTTGAGAGATCTTTCACCAAGACTTAAAGTAACAGCTAGAGGGGTTTCTTGCTTGATGAGCTTAATGATGCGAGAGATTTTTTCTTTTGTAAAGCCATAATCTTCTCCGGACTGAAGGATGACGGAACCGAGATTGAGTTCGCAGGCGAGACGGGCGGCCGAACGGATTTCTTCTTCCGTCATTCGAAATCTAATCAGATTTTTGTTTCCCGCATTGATGCCACAGTAGGCGCACTTTCTAACACATATATTTGAAAGCTCTATGAGACCCCTTAGGTGCACTTGGTCTCCCACGTTTTTGGCACGTACGCAATCGGCTTCTCGCCAAAGGCGTTCGAGGCGAGCCGGATCTTCCTCTCTAAGCCAAGCCAGAATTTCCTTTTCGTTCATGCTTAGCCATCCTTCAAGGCAATAGCTTCTATTTCTATAGGTGCACCCTTTGGAAGAGCTGAAACGGCTACAGTCGTGCGTGCAGGAGGTGAGGTGGAGAAGAAACGGCTGTAAACTTCATTCATAAGCGGGAAGTGATTCATATCGGTTAGATAGACCGTCGTTTTGATAACCAGTTCCGTACGACTTCCATAAGTTTCGAGAATGGTTGTTAAATTTTTTAGACAACAAGCAGTCGCCTTCCTTATATCATCTTTTATAACCTCTCCCGTCTCCAGATCTATCGGAATTTGCCCAGCACAAAAAATAAGATTTCCGACCATAACCGCCTGCGAGTAAGGACCGGCGGCTGGAATGGGTGTAGGTAAAATAATCTTGGCCGTCATTTTCGTCTCCTTTCTATAGATTTACCTTGACCTGATGATTTGCCATTTTCTTTCTACTCGTCTCATCTTTGCCCTGAATTAATGATATCCTATGGGAGATGAATTTTCCACCGGACCTTGTTTGAAGGCGGATATTGACAAAAAATTCGTAATAGACTAATAATAATCAATGTTTACTGCCTGAGGAGCCCTATGTAGGGCAAGAAAACATAAGGGAGGTTGCCAAGATGCCACAGTTAAGAGAAGCCGTCATCGTAGGTTATTTGAGATCGGCGTTTTCGAGGTCCAGGCCTAGGGAGCCGGAGAGGGATGTCTTCAACAGCCTCCGGATGGACCAAGTGGGCGGAATGCTGGTAAAGGAAATGCTGAAACGAACAAACGTGAAAGCGGAGGAGGTCAATCACTTACTCGTGGGTACGGCTAATCCCGTGGGTGAGCAGTGGACCTACGGCGGGAGAAGTGTCGTCTTCGAAGCGGAAATGCCCTTTGGGGTGGCAGCGGAGCAATTTGATAAGCAGTGTGGTTCAACCCTTGCCACCATCAACCGGGGTGCCATGGAGATAATGCTTGGGTACTCGGATGTGGTCATCTCGGTAGGGATTGAACATATGACCCATATTCCTATGGGTGTGGATCCCAAGGATCCTAGATGGATTCTCAGGCAGCCGGATATGGCCTTCTTTACCGAGGAGCGTTTCAAAAAATATGACTTATTTACTTCTATTAATATGGGACTTACAGCGGAAAAGCTTTTTGCCGAATCGGGACTGACGAGAGAAGATATGGACCGTTGGGCTTTAAGGAGTCATCAGCTCGCGGCTAAGGCTTTGGAGGAGGGTTACTTTAAAGATGAAATACTTCCCATAGAAGTTACATTGTCAGATGGCAGCAAACAGATTGTCGATACGGATCAAGCGATTAGAGGAGATACGACGCTAGAAGGTCTGGCTCAGTTGAAACCTTCATTCAAGCCGGATGGACAGATTACAGCGGGTAATTCATCGCCCCTCAACGCCGGAGCTACCGCCCTAATGTTGATGTCCAGAGAGAAGGCTAAAGCCTTAGGTTTGAAACCCCTAGCCACAATTGTATCGATGGGGTGGGCAGGTGTTGATCCGACAGTGATGGGTAAAGGTCCGGTACCGGCGAGCAAAATGGCCCTTGAGAAAGCGGGACTCACAGTAAAAGACATTGATTTTTGGGAAATTAACGAGGCCTTTGCGATTGTAACCCTCTATGCCATCAAGGAGTTGGGCATAGATCCAGAAAAGGTCAACGTAAAAGGTGGGGCCATAGCTATTGGTCATCCCCTGGGGGCAACGGGAAACCGTCTAGTTGGAACCTTAGCTCGTATTTTGCATCTCAACAAAGGGACGTATGGAATAGCTACGGCGTGTATCGGTGGCGGTCAGGGTGCCGCAACTCTCATTAAGAGGGAAGAATAAGAAAAAGGGTAGTGACCAGGGGGATGAAACCTGGCACTACCCTTTTTATTGTGTCTTGAGGAGACGAAGGAAGACTTCAAAAAACCTCTTCATCTGCTCTCGTGTTCCTATTGTAAGGCGGAAACTGCCATCAATCAATGGCTTTCCTTTCATGCTACGGACTAAGATCCCCTCGTTTCGAAGGGCAGAGACGATTTTTTCACAATCGTCGGGGGGCCAAACGAGTAAGAAATTTCCACCGTCGGAAAAATATTTTATCCCAAAATTTTTAAGTTGTTCAATAGACCATTCTTTGGCCTTTTTCACCTCCTCGACATACAAGTCGATATAACCTCGATCCGATAGAGCCGCCTTGCCAGCCGCGACGGCGAAGGCGTTAATATCATACGGACCAGTGACGCGGCTCACTAGTTCCACCAGACGAGGAGGCCCGATGGCAAAACCGAGGCGAAGGCCTGCAATGCCTGCCGCCTTCGATAGAGATTGTAGGGCTATTACGTTTTCGTATGTTAGAGCCTGCGGAATGACAGATTTCCCCGTAAAAGAGACATAAAGTTCATCCACCACAATGAGGGTTTCCGATGCCAGTCTCGCCAACTCAAGAATCTCATCGGGCTCTATAAGGGTACCTGTTGGATTGTTGGGATTACAAATAAAAAAGAGTCGTGGATTTTCTCTGAGTCTTTTTTTTACCTCATCTAATGGGTAGGAGAGATCCATCTCGTAGGGCACTTCTTCTAGCACCATACCATGCTGGAGCGCACAGGGTCGGTAATATCCGAAGGTAGGTATGGTGGTAAGAAAAATATCTCCCTTTTCTCCGAAGGCATCAAAGATGGCGTGAATAGCTCCATCTACACCGTTAAAAGCGGCAACATGTTCAGGAGGGACGTTAACGAATTCCGCATACGCCTCCACCAATCCTTCATATTCCGGATAAGTAGCATATTCTTGGGGCGGGAGTTGGCGTATGGCCTCGACGACCCGCGGGCTAGGTCCTACAGTGTTTTCATTGAAATCAAGGCGTAGCATGGGGCGTCTTCCCTCTAAGGGCGCCACATAACGGGTGAGAGCTTCGACTTCTCGTTTGGCTTTTATCATTTCCCATCCGCTTTCAAATTTTTATTATCTTAACATTTTTGCCTGTAATTACAACGATTCTTTAGCGTTGAAAATAAAGAATCGATAATGTATCTCAGAGGAGCTATTAGAGGAAAAGGAAAAGGGAATGGAAAAATTTTCGGTCATCGTCGTCGGTGCGGGTCTGGCGGGTTTGGCCTGTGCATATACACTAGCCCGAGGGGATATCGACGTGCTCGTTCTCGAACGGGGCGATTATGCAGGGGCCAAAAATGTGACGGGCGGCCGTCTTTATGTAGAACCAGTTCGTTCTCTTTTCCCCGAATTATGGGCAAAAGCACCGTTGGAGAGAAAAATCACAAGGGAAGGATTTACTCTGGTCGGAAAAGAGGGTTCGGTGTCTGTGGAATTAGCTGGTGGGGTAAAAGTAGAAAGTTATAGCCTTCTTAGGGCAAAATTTGATCGCTGGCTGGCGGATCAGGCTGAATCGGCTGGGGCTATGATCATGACCAAGGCCTTGGTTTCCGATCTTGTCGAGGAAAATGGAAGGATAATCGGGGTTCAGGTGGAAGACGAGGTGCTGCAAGCTGATTATATAGTCTGTGCAGAAGGGGCGCTATCCCTACTTGCGGAGGGAGTGGGCTTACACCCCCCTGTGAAATGTGAAAACATGGCCTTAGGAATAAAAGAGGTAATTTCTATTTCTCGGGAGGCGCTGGAAGAAAGATTTTTGCTTCCGCCGGGAGAAGGGGTTGCACGCTTGTTCGTAGGAGAAGTCACGGAGGGGAATTTCGGGGGAGGATTTCTTTACACAAACCAGGAAAGCATTAGCTTGGGCCTAGTCATAGCTTGTGAAACCTTGACGAGTTGGAGAGGGATGGAAATCTATAAACTGCTAGACAATTTCAAATCAAGGCCAGAGATAGCTGCTGTCATTCGAGGAGGGGAAACAGTAGAGTATGCCGCTCATCTGGTGCCGGAGGGGGGAGGAAAAGGTCTTTTACCTCTATATAGACCTGGCCTGATGGTGGTAGGAGATGCAGCGGGCTTTGCTCTCAATCTTGGTTTCACCGTAAGAGGTATGGATTATGCTCTGGCGTCAGGTTACTACGCCGCGCAGGCTATTTTGAAAAAGAGGCCCGAGGACTATGAGAAGTTAGTGGCCGCGAGTTTTGTAGCCAAGGATTTCGAAAATTTTAGGTCCATGAGGGATTTCTTGGGGCGAGAGAGACTGTACGCTTATTACCCGCAGAAAATAGTTGATTTTATGAGTGATCTATATACGATTCCCGCCGAGGGAAAGGAGAGAATCTTTTCTCTGCTTCGCCGACATTTCCCCTGGCGAGAGTTGTGGAGAGTGTGGCAGGATTTTTGCGAATTGAGGCGTTTGTGATCGAGGAAAAACTCTCAAAAAATGTTTTCAAAAAGGGTGAAAGTCCCCACATCCAGATAAAAAACGGATGTGGATTCAATATGGGTTTGAAGGCAATGGTCAAATTATGTCCGGCGGGACTGTATCGCGAGGGAGAGGATGGGACAGTGACAGTTTCTGTTGATGGCTGTCTTGAATGCGGTACCTGTCGGATTATATGCGGCGGGGAAATTCTCTTCTGGCGTTACCCAGCAGGTGGAACGGGCGTGCAGTACCGTTTCGGCTAGTAGGAGATAAGATAAAAGAAAGGAGTGGAGTACTATGGATTTCAAACTGACGGAAGAACAGGAACTCATTAGGAAAAACATGAGAGAATTTTGTGAAAAGTACGTGGATCCCATTGCGGCGGAAATAGACGAGCAGGCAAGATTTCCCAAAGAAGTCTTTGAGAAACTCGGTGCTGGTGACTGGATGGGAATTCCAGTGCCCACTAAGTATGGAGGGGCTGGCTCCAGCTATCTCACTCATATTGTGGCGGTGGAAGAACTTTCCCGTTCGTGTGCAGCCTCAGGCTTCACTCTCTCAATCCATGTTGGTATTGTAGAGATGTTGCTTCTTCTTTACGGAACGGAAGATCAGAAACAAAAATACTTACCTCCTCTAGCCCGAGGAGAAGAATTGGGTGCTTTCGTTCTGACGGAACCAGGGGCAGGGACGGATGTCATGGCCGCTCAGACGGAAATAACCCGTGACGGAGATGATTATGTTATAAACGGCACCAAAACGTTTACCTCCAACGGTCCCAATGCGGGAGTTTACATTGTTTTCGGTTGGACGGATAAGTCGGCTGGTCGGAAAGGTATGAGCGCATTCATCGTGCCTAAAGGCACACCCGGGATGAGAGTGGGTGAGCACTTTCAGAAGATGGGTATCCGGGCCTCTCAGACGTCGGAGATGATCTTCGAGAATTGTCGAATACCCAAGGATAACCTCTTGGGGAAGGAAGGTGACGGCCTTGCCATTGCCATGACCGGACTTGACCATGGGCGCATCGGGATAGCTGCCCAGAGCGTAGGGATTCTCCAGGCTGCCTTAGACGAGTCGATTAAGTATTCAAAACAAAGGATACAATTTGGGGCCCCCATTTCTCGGAACCAGGCCATTGCTTGGATGATTGCAGATATGGCGACGGATCTCGCAGCCGCGCGGTTTCTTACCTATCATGCCGCCTGGCTTAAGGATGAAGGAAAACCATTCTCTCGTGAGGCCTCGATGGCAAAGTTATTTGCGGCCGAAGCGGCCATGAAACATACCATTAAGGCGGTGCAGATTCAGGGTGGTTATGGATATTGCAAAGGAGCTAAGGTGGAACGCCTTATGCGGGATGCGAAAATCACGGAAATATATGAGGGAACCTCTGAGGCTCAGCGGATGGTTATCTCCGGCAGTTTGCTTAGGTGAGGCCGGGTATGCTTCATATCATTGCCTGCTGTAAATGGGTTATTGACGAAGTGTACATTAAGCGAGGGCGGGGAGAAGAGATTGATTTTTCTTCCGTTGATTGGAAGATTAGTGACTACGATCGCCATGCCCTCGAAGAGGCGGTACGGATTAAGGATTCACTAGGAGGGAAAGTAACCGTTCTCACTGTAGGTGCCGAAAATGCAGTCAAGGGAATGAAGGATATGCTCTCTCGCGGTGCCGATGAGGGTTGCTTAATTAAGGATGAATCTTTTGCTCGCCTTGATCCGGCCGTCACGGCGGATATAATTGCCCATGCCGTAAAAAGTCGCCTTTCCCCTTATGATCTCATCTTTTTCGGCGACGGGTCATCGGATCTCTATGCCAGGCAGGTGGGGCCTCGCGTGGCTGCCAAGCTCGGTATCTCCTGCCTTACGGGGGTGAGAAAGATTGCCTTCAAAGATGGATATGTAGAAGCAGAAAGGTCTCTGGAAAGGGAAATTGAGATAGTGCAAGCGCCACTACCGGTAGCTATTACCGTGCTTCCAGAAATAAATACCCCTCGGATTCCAGGAGTGAAAGATACATTATTGGCCTCGCGAAAGCCGGTGCTAAACTTAAGCAGTTGCGATTTTCCGGACTACACAGTACCCGCGGTCAGAACCGTGGCGATTAAAGCCGTAAGGTTGGACCGCGGTTGTGTGTTTTTTGAAAATAATGCGGGAGGGATTTCTTCCCTAGTGGAAGAGCTCAAAAAGAAAGGGATCCTTTCTTAGGGGAGAATTTTATGTCGGGCATCTGGATAAGCTCAGAGGAAGTAGCAGGGGTGGGAATGGACATCGCGAGGATGAGAGGGGAGAGTTTGGTTCGTCTCGTATGGCGAGGTGAAAAGGCTCATATTTCAGCATATCTGCCCTCTCTTATTGATTTGGTAGAAAAAGAAAAGCCATCAGCAGTGATTTTTCCTTCCCAGGTGGATTTGAACGATTTAGCGGCCGGACTGGCCAGTGCTTTGAATTGCCCGTTTATCAGTGGATGTATAAAAGTTGCGGCGGACGAGACGGGTTTGGAAGCCCAACGCCACATATACGGAGGAGCGGCCGTTCAAGTCGTTCGTAGCGATGCCTGGCCCGTCGTTCTAACATTGGTCGGGGGAGAGAGAGTGGAATTGGAAGGCGTTGAGATAAAAGAGGTGTTTCCCGTTTCCCAAACGGCCGTTAAGGTGCTGGAGAGAAAAGTAAAAGAGAGTGCAAACCGACCCATTACGGAAGCGAAAGTTGTCATCTCTATCGGGAGAGGGTTTAAAAGGCGTGAAGATATAGTCCTGGTAAAAGATTTAGCTGCAAGGTTAAGCGGTGAAATCGGTTGTACGAGGCCTATAGCTTCAGAGCTTCATTGGTTGCCCGAAAGTGTTTGTATAGGCCTGTCGGGAGTTCAGGTTAGTCCTGACCTGTATTTAGCTCTTGGTATATCCGGACAGGTTCAACATGTCGTAGGCATCAGAGGCGCAAGAGTCATAGTTGCCGTGAATCAAGACGAGAAGGCCCCTATCTTTGGGGTAGCTGATTTCGGTATTGTAGGTGACCTCTATAATTTCATCCCCCTCTTCCTGGAGGCGTTGAAAGGGACGAGGTAACGGTTTTGAATCCCTCATCCAATAATTTTTCCACCTCCCGGTCGCGGATGCGAAAAGTTCGAGCACCGAGGACAACGGCAATAAGCCTTGTATTTCCTCGGCTGGCGGTTGCGCTTATGTTGTAACCGGACTCGCATATGAATCCCGTTTTTATCCCGTCCGCCCCCGGGTAATGGCCTAAGAGGTGATTCCGGTTCCTTAGAATCCTTCCTCGGTAGTTGAAAGTGGGTTGAGAGTGAAGGGTGAGGGCCATTGGAAACCTCTTAATGTAGTCTTGGGAGAGAATCATAATGTCTCTCGCCGTTGTAACTTGGCCCTTTTCTGGCAGTCCGTGGGGATTTTTGAAGTGAGTGTGCTTCATGCCCAGCTCTTCAGCCTTTATGTTCATCATTTTTACAAAATTTTCTACGCTACCACCGATATGGTGGGCGATCACCCAGGCAGCATCATTCGCAGAAGCCACGGCCGTACCTAGGGCGAGGTCGTGCAACTTGACTCGGGAATTCGGGATTAAGAACATGCGTGTCCCGCCCATTCGACATGCACTAGAGTCAACGAAGACGTGATCTTGCCAACTAGCCTTTCCAGCTTCCACCGCCTCAAAGAGAAGATAGAGGGTCATAATTTTCGTTATGGAGGCTGGGGCAATGGGTGAGTCAGGGTGATGAGCGTAAAGAACGCGGCTCGTCTTCACATCCACGACGATAGCTGAACGGGATCTCAGATCTTCCAAAGGAAATCCTTGGCGGGGATGCAAAAATAGTACGATGCCAAGGAAGATGATGAATTTTCTCGCCCTGTTCATTTTTCTTTTGCTTTTAAGTATTCCCTCGCGAGAGACGTGTTAACATGGATGACTCCCCGGTTAAGATCCTTTAGAGGATAATCCTCCGTGATTGTAGGAAGACGATCAGCTGCCTCCTGAGTGGTAATGGTGGATCCAGCGGGAACATATCTTCCTTTGGGAATCCTCACTCCTACTAAGTTACACCCCGGTTCTACGACGCAGTTTTCTTCCACGACGGAGCGAAAGACCAAACTCTTCATGCCGATGAAGGTTCCGTCCATAACGGCAGCTGGACCGTGTATTTGGGCCTGATGGGCCAAAGAGACGTTCTTGCCCACATATACGGCGTAACTTTCTCCTTTAATGGTGATTAGATTTTTTTCGATGGGAGTTCCTTCGCGTTCTGTCTCTAAAGCGTGGATAACAACTCCATCCTGTACGTTGGCGTTATCTCCTATATAGATGGGATGTCCTTCATCGCCACGAATAGCAGCAAAAGGTGCCACCATGATATTTTTGCCCAAAATTACATGGCCGATTACAGAGGCAAGAGGGTGGACGTAAGAAGACGGGTCAATTACTGGTTCATAGGCGGCGGAGCAAAAGTCAGTTTTTACGCTCTTTTCAATCATGTCGAGTTTCTCCTTTCCAAGTATTTATCTTTCTGTAGCCGGGTAAGTTTTTCCCATAGGATGTCTACCCGGGTTTTTGCTTCTTCAAGAGGTAGAGAGTTGTCGAAGACTGTGTCGGCCAAAGGTACCTTTTCTTCCATCGACATTTGTGCAGCTAGACGTTGTTTGGCTTCTTCTTCCGTGTATCCGTTTCTCTCCATTAACCTTTTTATTTGGATGTCTGGGGGAGAATAGATGAGAATGATATGGTCGAAAAGACCCTGAAGTCCGACTTCGAAGAGCAAGGGAACATCGTTTAACACGATGGCCTGTGCGTTTTGATCTGCGATGTCTTTTAAGCATTTATACCATTTTTCCAGTACGGCCGGATGGACAATTTGATTGAGCTGATTCAGTTTTTCTTTGTTTTTGAATACTATTTGGGCGAGCTTTCGACGGTCGATGGTTCCGTCTTCCAAGAGAATACCAGGGCCGAAGTTCCTGACGATTTGTTCCCAGACGGGGGTTCCCTTCTTTTCAACGTCGTGGGCCAGCTCGTCGAAATCAATATGGTAAGCCCCTTTTTCAACGAGGAGCCTTGCGATCGTTGTCTTCCCAGACGCGATTCCCCCCGTGAGGCCTACCTTCAACATTTACCCTCCAGGCGGTTGCGTTGGTATATGATATAGAGTCCTCTCAAGGTGAGCATGTCATCTATTTCTTCGATTGTTTTCGATTCTGGGGCAACTACCCGTGCCAGACCACCTGTAGCTATCACCTTTGGGTTTCCTTTGACCTCGTTTTTAATCCGGGCGACAATTCCATCGACCAGACCGGCGTAACCGTAAATGATACCGGCTTGCATACTACTGACCGTATCTTTGGCAACCACGACTTTTGGTTTAACGAGTTCCACCCGCGGGAGCTTGGCCGCTCGTTCGAATAGGGCTTCACTTGCAATCATAATCCCGGGAGCTATGCATCCTCCCATGTATTCCCCTCGAGGGGAAATATAGTCAAAGGTAGTAGCAGTTCCGAAGTCGACGACGATCAAATCTTGACGATATTTCTCGTAGGCCGCAACGGCGTTTACGATTCTATCGGCTCCCACTTCACGGGGGTTGTCGTAAAAAATGGGCATTCCTGTTTTGATGCCGGGACCCACAATCATAGGTTTGAGATGAAAATACTTTTCGCAGAGGGGTTCGAGGATGTTTAGCATGGGGGGAACCACACAGGAAATGATGATATCCGTTATGTTTTTGGATTCGATATGGCTCGATTTGTATAACATATAAATGAGCATACCGTATTCGTCGACCGTGTGATCCGTCACCGTCCGAATTCGCCAATCATGGACAAGCTTATCTCCCTCGAAAACCCCGAGTACTGTATTGGTATTTCCTACATCAATTACCAGTAACATATTTCTCCCTCACGTATTTTCAAATTCCATATCGCCAGCCGTAATTTGAACTTTTTCTCCCCTTTCATTTTTAATCCACAGCGTGCCTTGATCATCTATATCTATGACCTGTCCTCTTAATACCTCGTGCCGGAAGGTCACTTGGATCATCTTTCCTATGATGGGTGCATAGGATAGAAACGGATCTTTTATACTTTTGAACCCGTTTTTCAAGATGGTTTCATACCATTTATCCCAGGCAAAAAAAAGCTCACTGAGAAGGGTGAGTCGGCAAGAGTCCTTTTTCGTTTCCATTTTGAGGGAGGTTGCCGTATGGTGTAGCTCGGGTGGAAAGTCTTCCCTATCCATATTAACGTTAATGCCGATCCCGAGGATGATAAAATCAACGTACGAGGCGTGGGCTTTAACCTCAGAAAGGATGCCCGAAATCTTCCGACCGCCTACTTGAATATCGTTCGGCCATTTAATTTGGACCCGCCCGGGGCAATATTGAGAAACTACCTCCGCCACTGCCACTCCCGCTGCCAGAGTCAGTTGCGGAGCTTGGTGTGCTGCCATGGCTGGCTTCAATATAAAGGAAACGTAAATATTTTTACCTGGTGGGGAATGCCAGGCCCGATTCAATCGACCTCGGCCTTGAGACTGAGCATCGGCGATTACGACCACTCCCTCTTCAGCTCCGGCTAGGGCGAGCTCATAGGCTGTCGTGTTCGTCGAGGCGAGTTCACGATAAAAATGGATACGCCTAAACATTACCTAACCTCAATTTTAAGAGAGATGTCAGCCGCCTTTACTGAGTGGGTAAGGCATCCAATCGATATAAAATCAACACCTGTTTCGGCAATTTTCCGCACTCGATCGAGGGTAACGTTTCCTGACGCTTCCAGTTTTACTCTACCATTTGCCATTTCTACTGCTCTTGTCATGTCTTCGATAGACATGTTGTCCAACATGATGATGTCGACCCCCGCCTCAAGGGCAATTGATAGGTCGGATAAATTTTTAACCTCCACTTCAATTCTCTGACTCGGCGGCAGGTGTGATTTTAACCGGGAGACAGCTTCCTTTATGCCCCCGACAGCTGCCAGGTGATTGTCTTTAATGAGGATGCCATCGAAAAGGGCAAACCGATGATTGAGTCCTCCCCCCACTCGCACGGCGTATTTGTCTAGTATACGTAATCCAGGTGCCGTCTTCCTCGTGTCTAGGATGCGGACACCAGTGCCCTCGACGGCCTGGACAAAAGATTTGGTTAGGGTGGCAATACCACTCATTCTCTGGAGAAAGTTTAAGGCGGTCCTTTCAGCGGATAGGATGGAAGCGAGAGGTCCTGTAACCTTCCCTATTTCTGTGCCGGGCGGCACAGTATCCCCATCCTTAAAAAAAAGATCGATTTTCAGTTGAGGATCGAGGCAGACAAATACCTCGCGAAAGACGAAAAGTCCAGCCAAAGTTACTTCTTCCTTGGTCAGGCCATAAGCTGAACCCTTCTCATCTCCCTCGATGAGGGCGCGAGTGGTTAAGTCGCCGGGGCCGATGTCTTCATCGAGGGCCCTCTTTATTATCTTTCTTACTTCCGGAGATATAATCATCCCGGAATTAGCTCCTCCACCTTTTTAAGTGCCCCTTCTATCATGGACAGTTTTTGAGACAGTTTCTCTTGCCGTGCCTTTTCTTGGGCCACAATTTCTGGGGATGCCTTCGCATGAAACTGAGGGTTGGATAATTTACCCGTCACAATGGACAAGTCTTTCTTGATTTTCATCAGCTCTTTCTCTAACCGGGCTTTTTCCACTAGGGGATCGATAGCCCCTTCCAACAAGACAAAGATCTTTATATTCCCCGCAACCGCCGTGGCAGCACCTTTTGGCTCAACCTCTTCCATTGTAGTCTCCAGGGATTTAAGATTGGCCAGATTTACTATGTAGTTATGATTTCGCTCCAAAATAGTTTTCACTTCCATCGGGGGTTGCAGGACCAGGGCTGCAAGCTTCTTCGAAGGGGCCAAACCCATTTCTCCCCTTACATTTCTTATGCGGGTAATGACCTCCATAATAAGATTCATTTCCGCCTCAGCTTTTTCATCGGAGGGAAATTCACGCGCCTCCGGATAAGGTGAGACCATGATCGATGTTCCATCGCCCACCAGTTTCTGCCAGATCTCCTCGGTCACAAAGGGCATGAAGGGATGGAGCAGCTTGAGGGTAGCCTTCATGACGTGATAGAGGGTCGTTTGGGAAGCCTGCCTTTGTTTTGCATCAAGCTTTCCGTAGATGGCTGGTTTTATAAGCTCCAGATACCAGTCACACAGTTCGTGCCAAATGAATTGATAGAGGGTGCTGGCGGCCTCGTTAAACTTATACTCATCTAGGCCACGGGTGGTTTGATCGATTGCCTTTTGCAGACGAGATAGAATCCATCGATCTGGAAGAGACAGTGCCGATCCGTCAATTCTGGAGTTGCGGTCGAAGTCTGCCAAATTGGTGAGGGTGAATTTGGAGGCATTCCAAATCTTGTTGACGAAGAATTTATAACCCTCGATCCTTTCCTCCGACATCCGGACATCCCGGCCTTGGGCAGTGAAGGCGGCCAGAGTGAAGCGAAACGCATCTGCTCCGTATTTTTCTATCATTTCGATCGGATCTATGCTGTTACCCCTTGATTTGCTCATCTTCTCACCACGTTCATCTCGTACAAGGGCATGAAGGTAAACGTCGCGGAAAGGCACATCCTTCATGATGTACAAACCCATCATTAACATGCGTGCCACCCAGAAAAAGAGGATGTCAAAACCGGTGATAAGCAGTGAAGTCGGGTAAAAGGTTTTTAAAGCCTTGGTTTCTTCTGGCCATCCGAAGGTGGAAAAAGGCCAGAGAGCTGAACTAAACCACGTATCGAGTACATCTTCATCCTGACGGATCTCCGAACTGCCACAATGAATGCAACGATCGGGATCTTCGTTTTGAACGGTCTTTTCTCCGCATCGGTCACAATACCATACGGGTATCCGATGGCCCCACCATATCTGACGGGAGATGCACCAGTCTCGGATATTATTCATCCAATCGAAATAGGTAGCCTCCCACGTGGAGGGGATAAGGCGCGTGCGCCCCGTTACAACCGCTTTGATCGCCTCTTTAGCTAGGGGTTCCACCTTGACGAACCACTGGGTTGACACAGAAGGTTCAATTATAGTTTTACACCGGTAGCAGCGCCCTACGTTGTGACTGTACGGTTCTACCCGTATGAGGTATCCTTTCCTCTTAAGGTCCTCTACCACTCGCTTTCGGCACTCGTCCCGGTCTAGGCCCTGGTAAGGGCCCCCCTCTTCGTTTATAACGGCATTGCCGTCCATGATTTTAATAATAGGTAGGCTATGACGCTGAGCGAGAAGAAAATCGGCCGGATCGGAGCCAGGAGTTATTTTAACCGCGCCGGTTCCGAAGTCCATACTGACATATTCGTCTGCGATAACGGGAATACGTCTATTCATTAGGGGCAAAAGTACCATCCGACCAACTACATTTTTATAGCGTCCATCATCCGGGTGAACGGCGACGGCGGTATCGCCGAGCATAGTTTCTGGTCGGGTAGTGGCTACTATAATTTCACCCTCACCTTCCACAAAAGGATAGCGAATATGCCAGAGGGCACCTTGCTTTTCTTCGTATTCGACTTCTAAATCTGAGATGGCCGTGTGACATCGGGGACACCAATTTACAATGTAATCACCCTGGTAGATGAGACCGTCTCGGTAGAGGCGTACGAATACCTCTCTTACGGCCTTAGATAGGCCTTCATCCATAGTAAAGCGTTGTCTTTCCCAATCGCAGGAGCAACCAAGGCGTTTGAGTTGCTCTATAATTATACCCCCGTATTTCTCTTTCCACTGCCACACGCGTTCTATAAACTTTTCCCTTCCCAGGTCGTGACGGCTTAGACCTTCCCGGGCGAGCTCCTGTTCTACTACGTTTTGGGTAGCGATGCCCGCATGATCCATGCCCGGCATCCAAAGGGTATTGTAACCTTGCATCCTTCGGTATCGGATCATAATATCCTGTAACGTGTTATTCAGGGCGTGGCCCATATGGAGGATTCCCGTTACGTTGGGGGGAGGAATGACAATCGAGAAAGGGTTTTTTTGCGGATTTTCGTCTTCCGCATGAAAGTAGTTGCGCTCCAACCAAAAAGCGTACCACTTCGTTTCTGAAGACTTCCAATCGAAGGTATCACTGAGTGTGCGGTTTTCCATTTCGTCTCTCCTCAAACAATTTTAACCCCTCCTGGAGGTTGGACCGGGAGGGGTCAGAGGGGGTCATCAAGGTCATGAGAATTAAAATTTTAGCTCCTCACGAAATTTCTTAATTATGAGTAAGGCCTCGACCCCTGAAACGGTATCTAAGGGGGCAAACTCACCGGTCGTGAGACTCTTTGCCTGCATTATACCCCGCGAGGTGACGACCATAACGGCATTAAAATACGGCAGATCGGAGCGCAGATCAGGGAAGGTAGAGGGGCTACCGATAAATTTGGTTGCCAAGGCTTGGTCACCTGTAACTTTAATCAGAATGTCTTCTATCATCATGGCATAGGCCGCTCGGGTTACGTATTCACCCGGGAGGAACTTGCCATCGGGAAAGACTTCAAGACCTCGTACCCCCAGCTCTATAATGCCCTCTATATCGAGACGCAGGGGGTGGTCCGCAATGTCGGTTGCGGCCCGCTTCGGTGGTTCCTTTGGCTGCTGATCTGGTGCACGAAAAGAAGTATCAAAAGTTTTAAGTGTTCTTTTCTTGTAGAGGGTATCGATTTTCAATTCTTCCATGAAGATGGCTGCAGCATCGGCTCGGGTAATTTTATCCACCAGGGCGATTTTCTTCCCCGTATACGTGCCCGGCATGGCTCGCTGAATGTCCTGAACTAGTTTCCACTGCACATCCGCTTCCGCCGTAAGGTCACCCTTTAACTCCATGACTTTGGCGAACATTTGCCCTGCCTGCGAGAAATCCAGGGCATTTTTGTAGGCCAATCCCATGTAATAATAGGCAGCGGCGGACTTGGGATCGATGGCAATGGCCTTGTTAAACTCACTTTTAGTCTTATCGAGCCATGACATGTCTTGTCGGCAATCCACCCCGATTTTGGTGCAGACGGCCTTGCTCATTGTGTTTACCCGAATATAGCCAATATGAACGAAAAGTTTCTCTTCATCCGTTTTGGCATAGCTCCATGCCTGATCGAGTTTTTTAAAGGCCTCAATGAAGTTGTTTTGATAGGCAAAAGCAAGACCGATACCGGCATGAGCTTTGGAGAATTTCGGTGATAATTGCAACGCGCGGTTGAAAGCCTGCTGAGCTTCTCCCGGTCTATTTTGGTCTATCATCTTCATGCCCGTATAGAAATGGTGCTCTGGGGTGTCCATCTCCGAAACGGGTTTTACCGCTTTGGGGCCGCACGCTAAAATTATTATGGACAGGAAAACAACAACGGGGAGTAATATTCTTTTCATCTTTCCGACTCCTTTCCTTTGTGCTTCGTTAATTATCGTTAATTGACTTTTTGAAGTCAAGGAAATTAACAGCCTTATCTTCCAAAAACCGGAACACTATTTCCTTGGCTCGGTGGTCATGGCGTTTGAACCACAAGATGTCCTCCTCTTTTTTAAACCACGTCATCTGTCTTTTCGCGTAGTGTCTCGTGTCTCGAGCCGTAAACTCAATGGCCTCTCTTTTCGATATTCGGCCTTCCAAAAGGTGAATGGCATGTCGATAGCCCAGAGTCTGGAGCGGAGGTAATTCCTTCTTGTAGCCTAGGGACAAAATCTTTTCTACCTCTTCAATTAGACCTTGGGAGAACATGTTTTGGGTTCTTTGGTTTATGCGCTCGAAGAGGATATCTCTTTCTTCTGCTATCCCGATTTTGATGAAATCATATTTTCGGCGCTCGAACCTATGCTGCTGTTGATATTTTACAATTGATTCTCCCGTTAAAAGGAAAACCTCAAGGGCCCGTATGATTCTCACCCGGTCGCGAGGATGAATTCTTTCTGCGGCCACGGGGTCGAATTCTCTCAACATATCGTGCAGATTTTCTTTTTGTTTAAGAAGACATCGTAGCTCTTCATCTCCCGGTGGTCCCTCGATGAGCCCACCCAGGAGGGAGCGAATGTAAAGACCCGTTCCTCCTACAACAAATATAAATTTCCCTTGTCTCGAGAGATTACGGATGACACGATCTGCTTCGCAGGAGAAACGAGCGGCATTAAACGGTTCATCAGGGTTGACCACGTCAATTAAGTGATGGGGTACATGGCGTAGTATTTCTCTAGATGGTTTGGCTGTTCCAATATCCAGATAACGGTAGACTTGCATAGAATCGGCACTAATAATCTCGGCTTTTAACTCTTCCGCCCACCTGGCGGAAAGCTCTGTTTTTCCAACCGCCGTAGGCCCTAGAATTACAACTATTCGTGGTTTCATCGGCGTTTGAACATTTTTTCCAGGTCTTCAGATGTGAACCTAACAAAAGTGGGACGGCCATGGGGACAGGTTGCGGGGTTTTTTGTTTCTTTCAAGTCACGAAAGAGGTGACATGCCTTTTCCGCCGTAAGGTAAGTTGGGGCAGAGATGGCACCTTTGCATGCGAGAGACGCCAGGATTTGGTTCCTTCTCTCGCGTGAAGGTAATTTGCATAAGTCAGAGTTTCCTATCATCTCTCGCAGGAAGAGGGTGGCCTCTTCGGCAGAGAAGATAGATGGTACGGCTTTAATGGCAACCGTTTGGGGTCCAAATGGTTCTATTTCAAATCCGAAGTCTTTGATCTCAGGTATCAGAGTCTCGGCTGAGGCGAATTCTTGAGGTGAAAGGGACATTACAATGGGTAAAAGGAGACTTTGTGATGCGAGGGGCGTGCACAGATCCCTTTCATTTAGGCGATCAAATAAAATGCGCTCATGGGCTGCGTGCTGATCGATGATGACTAAACCTTGAGGCGTTTGGAATAGGAGGAAGCATCCGTTAATCTGCCCGAGATAAACGAAATCATCTGATGGTTTATCTTCTATTGGGAGAGGGTTTAAGTCCCTTAATGGTTTTTTGGCTTCCACATAGTAACGCTCTACCGCCTCTTCTATGCGGTTATGTATATCCATCACCATTGGACCTTCGGGGGTGAATTTTGATAGCGAGTGAAGAATGGCTTCTGCAACGAGGGCATAAACTGTTTTGGGGTTTTCGAACCTGACCTCCATTTTGGTCGGATGGACATTGACATCCAATTCACTCGGGGGGACTTCAAGTCTTATAATCGCAACGGGATATTTGCCCGGGGGTAGAATATTTTTGTAAGCCTGAAGCAGGGCATGGTTAATGATGACATCTCTTACCGGCCGTTGATTGACATAGCAATAGATGCCTTTGCTGTTGGTCCGGTGCCAATTGGGGTCAGAAATGAATCCACTCACCCGGTATTGTCCCTCAACGGCCGTTCTTATGGGTGCGAGGTGACTGGCTACTTCCCGGCCGAGGAGCAGGGCCAACCTCTCTTCGGTGCTGACAGATGAAGGAAAAAGCAGAGAGTGTCTTCCGTCAATTATAACCTCTGCTCTTAAATTATCGACTCCGAGCAGGATTCTCGTTATCACTTCTAAGCAGTAAGCTTTTTCTGTCGCAGCGGACTTCAAGAATTTTTTTCTGGCCGGGATGTGATGGAACAGACGGGTTACTCTAACTTGCGTTCCTGTGGGGCAGCCGATCTCGCCTTGTTCTATGGTCTTACCTTCTTCGACCACGATTTTTATTCCCGTTGCTTGTTCGGGCGGGCGGGAAATCATTTCCACTCTGGCGACGCTTGCGATACTGGGTAAAGCCTCGCCTCGAAAACCAAAAGATTTTAAGGAAGAAAGGTCTTCTAAAGAGTTTATTTTACTTGTCGCGTATCTAAGAAAGGCAAAGGGAATATCTTGAGATGTTATACCATGGCCATTGTCCGCAATTACGATTTCTTCTTTCCCTCCCTCTTTTAATTCTATTTTTACTGTTGAGGCCTGGGCGTCAATTGCGTTTTCTAACAATTCTTTTACAATAGAAGCCGGTCTCTCAATGATTTCACCAGCGGCGATTTTCATCGTAACGTCAGGATCGAGTATGTGGATCCTATTCGCCATAACGCCGGGATATTACCAGGAGGGGAAAGTAATGGCAACACCAAAAAATTGACGAGGATTCAAACTTATGATATACATATCCATTCAAAATATTTTGGGATTAGGAGTAAGGTCAGCATGTTTAAAGTAGGTGATTTGGCGGTTTATCCCGCACAGGGAGTCGGTATCATCGAGGCCATAGAAAGCAAAGAGATAATGGGCCGCAAGCAGACCTTTTACGTCTTACGCATCATGGGTAATGGTATGAAGATCATGGTTCCTACGTCAAGCGCCAAAGCGGTGGGGTTGAGGGAAGTCATTTCCAAAGATGAAATACCGAAGATCTATGCCATTCTCAAGAATAGGGATATAAAGATAGACAAGCAGGCATGGAATAAAAGATATCGGGATTATATGGAAAAGATTAAGAGCGGTTCCGTCTATGAGATTGCCAAAGTTCTCAGAGACTTAGTCGTTCTTAAAAACGATAAAAACCTGTCCTTCGGTGAAAGGAAGATGATGGATACGGCCAAAAATTTGCTCGTGAAAGAGATCTCGGTAGCAACCAAATCAGATGAGGCAAAGGTGGAGGAGGAGTTAAAACTCATCTTTTCCGTACAATAAAAAGGTTAAAATTGGCGTAGTTCAGCCCATTCGGGAGCGAAAATTTATAAGGGTCACCCGGAGAGGGTGACTTTTTTTTGTTTATTTTTTATAATCTTTTCCCGAGAAAGGGGGTGAATTTAATTGTTCTTAAAATTATTTCTTGTCTTCGTATGTGCCATAAGTGGTTTTTTTATAGCTTATCTTTCCTACCCTATTGATAGTTGGTGGACATGGCCTTTGGGCGTCCTGGCGGGAGTTTTAGTTGCTCTTTTGGTGATCAAGCTGGAACACGATTTGCGCAAGTTGTCTGTCCGCGTGATAATCGGCGGTGTTATCGGATGTATGGTGGGGCTAGTTATAGCCTTCATGTTTGCCTATGGTTTGAACTTCGTTAACAAGATTAGGGAGAATCAGGCGATAATTCCTTGGATCTACGCAGTTCTAACAGTTGCCATGGGATATTTAGGGATCGTTTTAGGGGCTCGAAAGGTGGAGGAGCTCAAGCATGTGGGGTTTCTCGCTCCAAAAAGAGAAGAGGAAGCAAGAATTCTCGATACCAGTGTTATTATTGATGGTCGCATTGCGGACATCTGCGAAACGGGCTTTTTAGAAGGCACGCTAATTGTACCCAGATTTGTTTTGGATGAGCTGCAGTATATAGCGGATTCCGCCGATCCGACCAAACGTTCGCGAGGTCGAAGAGGGTTGGACATTTTGAATCGAATGCAGAAGATGCCTAATATACGCATTGCTATTTCAGATCAGGATTTTCCTCGGATCAAGGGTGTGGATGCGAAGTTAGTGGCTCTTGCTCAAATGACGGGAGGGAAGATTATAACCAACGATTTCAATTTGAATAAAGTGGCTGAGCTGCAGGGAGTAAAGATTCTTAATGTCAATGAACTTGCCAATGCGTTAAAACCGATTGTGCTCCCCGGTGAATCTATGTCGGTAAAGGTGATTAAAGAAGGCAAAGAACCAGGACAAGGGGTAGGTTATTTGGATGATGGCACCATGATCATCGTGGATAACGGCCAGCGTTATATAGGCCAAACGCTGGAAGTCGTAGTGACGAGCGTTCTTCAGACGACGGCCGGACGAATGATTTTCACAGAGATGAAAGGGTTGGGGGAGAAAAAGGCGATTTCTCCTTCTCCTAGACCGTAATGTGCTCGATTCAGTTATGAAGACAGTAGCCATAGTACCGGCAGGAGGGAAGGGCCGTAGATTTTTGACGACGGGTCGGAAAAAACAATTCTTGGAATTGGCGGGCGTACCCATAATTATCCATACTTTATGGGCGCTTCAGTCTGCCGATGTCATAGATAGCATGGTTTTAGTTGTGCCGGAGGAAGATAGAGATTGGTTTGGAAAAGAAATTCCCCGTTACGGTGTGGATAAGGTCAAAGTTATTGTGCCTGGCGGAGAGCATCGTCAAGACTCTGTATGGGCAGGTATTCTAGCCACGGATGAGGATGCGGATATTCTGTTAGTCCACGATGGTGTCCGACCGTTAGTTGAGGAAAGGCTAATCGAAAACACCGTCAGGGCGGCTAGGGAATATGGGGCAGCCCTGGCCGCCCTTTCGGTTACGGATACGGTGAAACTATGCAATCCCGATGGCTGGGTAATTAATACTTTGCCAAGGGACAATATTTTTCTTGCCCAGACACCACAAGCATTTCGCCGAGACATTATTGTTTCTGCCTTTGAAGCCGCCTATAGAGAAAGGTTTTATGGCACGGATGAATCCAGTTTAGTTGAACGTCTCGGCTGGCCAGTACATATCGTGCCAGGTTCTCATTTAAACATTAAAATCACATGGCCGGAGGACTTGACCTTGGCCCAATTCCTGATGAGGAGGACATAATTTGGATATGTGGCGAGTGGGAATTGGTTTTGATAGCCATCGATTTGCTGAGAGTAGGCCATTGATACTGGGCGGGGTTACAATTCCTCATTCCGAGGGATTGGCTGGCCATTCGGATGCGGATGTTCTCATCCATGCCATTGGTGACGCCTTACTGGGGGCCGTCGGGGCATCGGACATGGGCACTCACTTTCCCGATACAGATCCCGTATATCGGGGCATTTCAAGCCTCCTTCTCCTTCAGAAGATAAACGAAATAGTAAAGGGAAAGGGCTATCGGGTGGAGAATGTGGATGCCGTCGTTGTCATAGAGAAGCCGAAAATAGCAAGGTATGTCGACCAGATGAAGAAGAATGTAGGGCAGATTCTGGGGCTTAAGGAGGATAAGATTGGCATCAAGGCCAAGACGAACGAGGGGATGGGGTTTATTGGGAGAGGCGAGGGAGTTGCGTCCATGGCGGTAGTTACCGTGGTGGAATTTTCTCATAGGTAGCTTTTATGGGCACACCCAGAGTTCGTTTTGCTCCATCCCCCACGGGGGAACTTCATGTAGGCAATGCCAGGACAGCCCTTTTCAATTGGTTGTTTGCTCGGCGTTACGGAGGGGTCTTCGTCCTAAGGATAGAGGACACGGACCGGGAACGCTCCACGTTGGAGCACGAAGAGCGGCTTTTATCTGACCTTAAGTGGCTAAATTTAGATTGGGATGAGGGACCTGATCGGGGAGGACCTTATGGTCCCTACCGCCAAAGTGAAAGGGCGTCAATCTATCAAGATATCTTAAAAAGTCTTATCGATAAGAATTTGGTCTATCCCTGTTACTGTACGGAAGAAGAATTAGAAGCGGACAGGAGGCGTCTTCTTGCTCGAGGTTTGGCACCAAGGTATACGGGGCGGTGTCGTAATCTGTCCCCCCAGGAGAGAAGGGAAAAGGAGGCACAAGGGAGGAAACCAGCTTGGCGTTTTGCCGTATCGCCCGGACCGATTCAGTTTATTGACCTGATTCGCGGGACGGTGCATTTCGCCGGGGAATCCATCGGTGATTTTATCATTTTCCGTAGCACCGGTGTTCCGGCTTATAATTTTGCCTGTGTCGTTGACGACTACATGATGCATATAACTCATGTCATTCGAGGAGAAGATCATCTGACCAATACGGCCTCTCAGATATTACTTTATCGAGCCCTCGGCTTCCATCAGCCTATCTTTGCCCATCACGCCTTAATTTTAGGGCAGGACCGGGCAAAACTAAGTAAGAGGCACCAAGCGGTGACTGTCGATGAATATCGTCGCCAGGGTATTCTGCCGCAAGCGCTGGTCAATTATCTAGCCCTGTTGGGAGCTTCTCTGGAAGGGGGAGAAGAGGTCTGCCCTTTAGATGAGCTAGTGACTAAGTTCTCCATCGAGAAGGTAGGAAGAAGTGGAGCCATTTTTGATGAAGGGAAGTTGAAATGGCTAAATACATTATACCTACGACGCGAACCTTTTCACAGGATCTTCCCTCATTTGAAACCTTTCTTAAATAGTGGTGTGGATGAAAAAAATGTGGAGGCCATCTTTGATTTAGTGAAAGAAAATATCTCCTCTCTTCGGGACGTCATTTCATACTTAAACATCTTCGGGACGGACATATACGAGATTGGGGAGACCGAAAGGAATCTTTTAGCGGAAGAAAGGGCAAAAAAGGTTATTCAAACCGCAGTTGAAATATTAAGCGGCCTGCCCGCCGAGGAGAATAACTTCTTTTCCCTTTTCTATACCACTTTGCGGAAAAGAACGGGGCAAAGCGGGAAGGAAGTGTTGATGCCATTGCGGATTGCTCTTACAGGCAGGACTTCCGGCCCTGAGCTTGATAAGATTTTTTCTTTTTTAGGACGGGAAAAGATTTTACAACGTCTTCAGAGGGTAATAGGGTAAAAAACCTTTTTTCACCTTGACCCCATGCGGTTAATTTGGATATAAGCCCCTATTATTCGTCTGCAGGAGGAAAAAATGAAGTATATCGATGAGGTGGATTTAAAAGGGAAAAGGGTGCTCTTCCGCTTCGATTACAACGTTCCCCTCGACGCCATGCAGAACATAACCGATGACACGAGAATCAGGGCTACGCTTCCGACGATTAACTATGCCTTGGATGAGGGAGCGAAAGTTATCATAATTTCCCATTTGGGGCGTCCAAAGGGGCAGGTGAAACCAGAGCTCAGCCTCGCTCCCGTCGCCAAGAGACTTTCGCGTCTCCTGCAAAAAGAAGTCAAATTCGTGGGGGATTGTATTGGTGAGGAAGTTAAGGGCCAGGTTGCTAGTATGAAACCGGGAGACGTAGTGCTTTTGGAAAACCTCAGGTTTCATCCAGAGGAGGAGAAAAACGATGAGGGTTTTGCCAGGGAGCTCGCTTCGCTGGCGGATGTATATGTTGACGATGCCTTTGGAAATGCCCATCGTCGTCATGCTTCCAACGTGGCCATCACCAAGTACGTGCCAGTGTCCGTAGGCGGATTTCTCATGAAAAAAGAATTGAACTACTTTCGGCGGATTATGGAAAATCCAGTCCGTCCGCTTGTGGCCATTATTGGTGGATCGAAGGTTTCGGGCAAAATTGAGGCTCTTGTTAATCTCATAAAGAAAGTCGATAAAATGATTATCGGCGGCGGAATGGCTTTTACGTTCTTGAAAGCTCAAGGCTACGAAGTAGGGAGGTCTCTGGTGGAAGATGATCTCATTCCCCATGCCTTAGAGGTTATGAAAACCGCCCAGCAGTTGAGGGTGAAATTCTATCTGCCTGTGGATTGTGTCATGGCCGAAAAAATGAGCCCTGATGCGGAAACGAAAATTGTGCCGATTCAAGAGATGAATTCTCACTGGATGGGGCTCGATATTGGACCAGCCACGATTACCCTATTTACGGAGGCATTGGCTAATGCGAAAACCATCGTATGGAATGGCCCGATGGGGGTGTTTGAAATCGATGCCTTCAGCCGTGGAACCTCCGCTTTGGCCCATAGTGTGGCCAATTCTTACGCCATGACCGTCGTGGGCGGTGGTGATACGGATGTGGCCATTCACCGGGCAGGAGAAAGTGACAAGATTACCTACATTTCCACGGGAGGAGGGGCGTTTTTGGAGCTTTTGGAAGGAAAAGAACTTCCTGGCATTGCAGCCCTCGAGGCATGTGACCGCGGCGATGCCTAAGGTATGCGGAATCTAAAATTAACGGTCGAGTACGATGGTACGAATTATTGTGGTTGGCAACGGCAGAGAGAAGGTATTTCCATTCAGGGTGTTCTCGAAGAAAAACTGAGTTTCATTACTCAAGAGAAGGTTAGGATAGTAGGCTCCGGTAGAACCGATGCCGGTGTTCATGCCATCGGGCAGGTAGCTCATGTTCACCTTCAGTCTTTACTCCCGACAAATAATATTTTGAGAGGGATGAACAGTCTCTTGCCCTTGGATATTGCGGTCAAAAAGGTAGAAGAAGTAGATGAGCGTTTTCATGCCCGTTTCGATGCAAAAAGTAAGGTGTATTTATACTATATCTGTAACCAACCTACCCGTTCAGCCATTTTTCACCGTTATGTATGGACGGTGCCTTTTCCCCTTCAGGTGGAGGCCATGCAGGGATGCATTCCTTACCTGGAGGGGTGCCATGACTTTACCTCTTTCAGTGCGCTGGATACTGGGGTGACCAATAGGGTAAGGACAATTATGAGGCTGGAGATTTCAGTTCCTAAGCCGGGTTTGATTAAAATCGAAATCGAGGCCGATGGATTTCTTCGACATATGGTAAGGACCATAGTCGGAACCCTGGTAGAGGTAGGCAAGGGAAGGCTAGATCCTTTAGGTGTTAAAGATATTTTACACTCCAAGGATCGTGCTGCCGCAGGGCCCACAGCTCCACCACAGGGTTTGTTCTTGAAAGAGGTAAAATACGGAGAATAGGCAATGCGAATTTTGGTGCTCGGACATAAAGGTATGTTGGGATCCGATATCATGGCAAGGTTGGCAGACGACCATGAACTCATAGGTAAGGATAGAGAGGATTTTGATATCTCGCAAGCAGAATCATGTCGCTCGGTGATGGAAGAGGTCGATCCGGAAGTGGTGATAAATTGCGCGGCCTATACAGATGTCGATGGGGCAGAAGAGCATCGAGATTTGTGTTTTGCCGTTAATGCCCGAGGAGTGGAAAACCTGTGTCGCTCCTGCGAAGGAAGGAACGTAAAGATTGTTCATATTAGTACTGATTATGTTTTTGACGGGAAAAAGGGGGCTCTCTACACGGAAGATGATGTTCCCCATCCGCTTAATATTTATGGGGCTTCGAAGCGGGCGGGGGAGGAAATACTAACCCGCTGGTCGGGGGCATTCCTCCTCATCCGTACAGCTTGGATGTATGGGAAGAATGGAAAGAATTTCGTTACCACCGTTCTTAACAAGGCGCTAAATGAGCGTTACCTTAGGGTAGTAGATGATCAATTAGGCTCTCCAACCTATACATGGGATCTGGCGGGGGCCATAAAACTCCTGTTGGAAAAGGGGGTCGAGGGGGTTTTTCACATTACAAATCGAGGGGTTTGTAGTTGGTTCGATTTTGCGAGAAAGATCCTGGAATTGGCCAGAATAGACGGCGTCAAGATTGAACCCATCAAGTCTAGCGAATTGGATAGGAAAGCAATCAGGCCTTCCTTTAGTGGCTTGAGCAGCCAAAAGTTTACACAGGTGACGGGAAAAACGTTGAGATTTTGGCAGACCGCATTGGACGATTTTCTCTTTCACGATCTCAACTTGTCTCGGTAGCATTATCCTTTCAGTGCCCTTTTTAAATCTACGAGTTTAAATGTGTACGAGGGCAAAAAGATAAGCCCAAGACCGACAATTACGACCATACTGACAAAATGATAGACAATAGCGAAGGAGAGGGCGGTCGCCTTAGGAACGCCAAAGAGAGAGAGCCCTAGTACGCACGCAAAATGCCAGTTTCCGATGAATCCAGGGGCAGTTGGAATGATAATGCCCACCAGCAGTATAAGCATAAGGACGATGGCGGCTATAAAAGGTAGCTCCAAATGAAAGGCATAAAAAAACAAGTAGATGGAAAAGGCATCAATCATCCAAAAGAACAAAGAGAGGATGACTGCTAGGATGAGACGTCGATAATCGTCAATTACTTTAAATCCCTCTATAAAACGCCTAAAAGTATGAATTACTCCTTCCCATCCTTTCGATAGATGCGAAGTGCGATGGTACAGTCGGCTAAAAATGAGTTCCCGCTTTGTGTATAGGAGCAAGATGATCAAGATGGCAAAAAATGTAATGGTTAGGACGACCAAGCCAGAGTTTACAAGCCATGATGGCAAGGGGGTGAGAAGGAGGGCGAAGGCCGAGATGAGAAGAACGACTGTGGAATCGAGTATCCGTTCCATGAAGATGGTGGCAAGAGCCGACGACATAGGAATCGACGTTTTCTTGGTAATGAGGTAGGGGCGGGCAAGTTCTCCGATACGTGCCGGGATAGCAACAATGGCGAGAAAGCCGACGGAGGTTATGGCAAAGAGGGTGGACTGGGGGACCTTTTGAAGGGGGGCGATGAGAAATCCCCATCGCACTGACCTGACTAACTGCATAAGTAGAAGAATGATGACAGAAAGAAATATAAATAGATAGTCGATGCCCTTTAGGGCTTGCAGTAGAGCCCTTTTGTCAATACCCCGAAAAGAGAGATAGACCAACACGGCGCTTATAATTAAACCTAGAATGATTTTTCTCATGTGCTATTTGGTAGGGTAGCCGACTGTTTGGGCCCCGATGATTTTTTGGTCTGCCCTTAGGTTCATGGCCTGGCGAAGCTGTTCGCGATCGATTGAGGTTCTGAATACGGTAACTAAACCCTCAGAGGCGCAGTAAAGGTATACGTTTTGGGCGATAAACCCCGTGTCGAGTGCCGCGTAAAAGTCCCTTTCTTCCGGGGGGCAGTCGCTCATCCGCGAGAGATCGGCCACGTAGACTAAGTTAACGGGTGCTTTGCCTACAAATCCTTGTGTACCTGTGAGTTCTCTAATATCTCGACCGTGGATAGGTAAAAGGACGTGGTCTTTTGGCACATATAGATAAAGCCCCGAAGCAGAGGAGACGTAAACATCAATTTCCTGCCAATTTCTCGTCGAAGGGGCAGTTCTTTTCCCCTGAGCCGGTCGATTGACCCCGCAGGCACTCCAAAGGAGATTTGAGATCACCCTTAAGGGCAATTTTTTTGAGCTAAATTCTCTTGACGATTTGCGCTCTTTCAAAACGAGCATTAGTTGACGCCCGGCGTCCATTTGCGGTTTTATTAATTTAATAGGTTTTAAGTTGGAGGCGGACGTTAGAGTGGGGATAAGAAGAATCAGTAAACAGAGTAGAGGTATTTTTTTTATGTTTTTCATAACCCAGTTCCTCTCTATTTAATGCATACGGACAATACTTCCGTCATATCCGTATCTCCGGCTATGACTCTTCGAATACCATCTTGCAGAAGTGTTCTCATGCCCTCTGCCATGGCTGCTCTCCTTATTTCGGCAACAGATTTTCTGCCTATGATCAGATGCTTGATCTCATCTGAAGCAATGAGAAGTTCAAAAATAGCCATTCTTCCTCGATAACCCGTTTTATTGCAAGCCTTACACCCTACCGGTCGATAGAGCACTTGGATGTTAGTGAAATCGTTCTTAAGGGGGTGACCATAAAAGTGTTCCAATTGCTCGATTTCTTCTCCTGTTGGATGATAAGGTTCGCGACAGGCTGGACAAAGGGTCCTAACCAAGCGCTGGGCGAGAACACACTGCAGAGAATCGGCAAATGCAAAGGGATCTATTCCCATATCTAAAAGACGCACAATGGTTTCCGGTGCATTGTTCGTATGAAGGGTACTTAGCACTAAGTGTCCCGTGAGGGACGCCTCGATTCCCGTTTTTGCCGTCTCGTAGTCTCGCATTTCGCCTACCATGATTATGTCCGGATCGGCTCTTAGGAAGGCCCTCATGGCGTGACTAAAGTCGAACCCTATCTTATGATGAACTTGAACCTGCCTAATGCCTTTCTGTGCTATTTCCACGGGATCTTCTGCTGTCCATATCTTGACATTGGGTTTGTTCAGGAGCTGTAGAGCCGCATGGGCGGTGGTGGTTTTTCCCGATCCCGTGGGTCCAACGATGAGTATAAGCCCGTAGGGTCGCTTTAAAACCTCGAGAAAACGTCTATGATCCTCAGGAGTCATTTTTAGTTCTTCCAACGAAAGAATGCGGCCTCGCGTTAAAATTCTGAGGACTACGTCTTCCACGCCTCCGTAAGTTGGGATCGTGGCCACTCTCAGCTCTATTTCTTCCTCATTGGAACGGCGAAACTTTATCTTTCCATCCTGAGGTAGTCTCCGTTCTGTTATATCCAAGTTGGCCATTATTTTAATGCGGGAAACGATGGGCGAGCGGTAAGAAAAGGGTAGCGTTTTATAAGGTATGCATTCTCCGTCAATGCGGAATCGTACTTTAACGTCTCCGTCACTAATATCAGGTTCGATATGGATATCCGATGCCTGCCTATCGCAGGCCTCATTTATTATTTTATCTACTAGCCTGACTATGACCCTATCTGTACTTCGGTCGGAGACCATTTCTTCTAAACCGAAAAAGTGGTCGATGAATTTATCTATGTCTTCCGAACTGGCGGGTAGGTATTTAATATTCTTCGTCTTCAATATCTGTTCTATTCGATCACGCTGGGGCAAATCCTCCGGATTGACCATGAGAACTATCCATTCCTCACCTCTCTGCTCCAGGGGTACCCATTGCTCCCGTTTTAGATAGTGGTAATTTAGGGTCGGAAGCAGTTCCGTTGGAGGTGGGTAAGAGGGGTCAAATTCCACCTTTAAAGGGGTTTTGCCATTATCCATGGTAATTTTATAAACCACGTGAATCAAGAAGCGCAACAATAATCTTAGTATTTGACGGAGAGGGTTTTTTTTCCTAAATACGGAGACTATGCTTTCAGTCGAGCAATTGGATACAACTAGAATAGCCATCATTGGGCCGGGCAGGTTGGGAACCTCATTTGCCTATAAGCTGGGGCGCGATAACAAACGGGTCACTATTTATTACCACCGCTCCGAGGTATGCCGGGCTATCAACCGGGACAGATTAAACCCCATACATTTAACGAAAGATTTAGCCGTTAGATTGGGAGGATTGGAAAATGTGCCCCGACTTCCCCCGCGAGTGGTGGCCACAAACGACTTAGAGAGGGTGGTAGAAGATAACGATTTCATCATGATTACCGTTACTATGGATCATCTGCCAGATGTCCTCCATGTTCTCAAGCCCCTGCTTAGGAAAAAGGGGACGGGAACTTGTCTTATTACGCCGATAAAGGGGTTAACCTCCGATGAAATTACCCGAGAACTCATTACCCCATCGCAGCTTATTCATAATTACCTCAAAGATCTGCGCCCTCTATACGAAGTGGTATGTATTGGAGGGCCTTTTTTTGATGTGGACATTGCAATGGGCAATCCCGTCTGTGTCACCGTGGCAGGAAATCGTAAATTGGCCAAAATAATAAGAAAAGAGATTCTCGGGACCAATCGACGGGAACTTACGTCCTACTATAATTACGATCTCATCGGAATTGAGGCATGTGGCTCACTAAAGAATATTGTGGCCAATATAAAGGGTGTGGCCGACTGTCTCAATTTAGGCGATTCGATTCCCGGTACGATCTTTGCGCGATCGGGAGTCGAGGTTAGGGCGCTGGCCATGATTTTAGGCGGTGGATTTCAAGCTTTCAATAGCCAAGCTGGCGTAGGTGATATGTATGTCACGATTTCCTCCTTAGCTAGTAAGAATTACCGCTATGGTAAATTTTTTTACGAATTATATGACGGGAACCCCATCGAAACAAACCTGCGCGTCCTAGAAAGAATTGACGGCACACCGGAAGGTCCGCACACGATTCGAAATGTTCATCGGTATTTGGAGAAAAAAAATATGTACAGCCCCCTCTTCAACTGTGCGTATCGTATCTTCAACGAAGGCGGAAATAAACAAGATATCAAAGAAATGATTATTGAGGCTTGTCAATATGATCGCCGGGAAAAAGAGTACGTAGGGACCATTTCTCGTCTCCTTTACCGACTTTTCCCGTCTTTTTGGTACCGGCGAAAGGAGGGCGTGCTTTCAAAACTTTAGAGGAGCTATTTTTGTTGACGACTCTTGAGGGGCGGTGATAATGTCTGTCATTATCCCCTCGATTTGGTGAGAAGAAACGGCTGAGGAAAAATGCCGTTGGCATTCAATGAAAATAAGGAGAATTTGCGACATGGAACAGATGAAGGTTATTTTGTCGGATAGTGAGATTCCCCGCCAGTGGTATAACGTGTTGGCCGATTTACCGACACCCCTGAAACCCCCATTACATCCGGCTACGGGGGAACCTGTAAAACCTGAGGACCTGGCACCTATTTTTCCCATGAACTTAATCGAGCAGGAAGTTTCGACAGACAGGTGGATTGATATTCCCGAACCCGTATTAGAAAAATACCTTCTATGGCGTCCTACTCCCTTGTGTCGGGCAAGAAACTTTGAGCGCCTGCTCAATGCGCCCGTTAGGATATATTACAAACATGAGGGTACATCACCAGCCGGTTCTCATAAACCCAATACCGCTATCGCTCAGGCCTATTACAATAAGGTGTTCGGTACAAAACGCATTTCGACCGAAACAGGCGCCGGTCAATGGGGTAGTGCTCTAAGTATGGCCTGTCAGATGTTCGGCCTCGCCTGCCGAGTTTTTATGGTTCGAGTCAGTTATGATCAGAAACCCTACCGGCGCATCATGATGCATACTTGGGGGGCCGAATGTATTCCCAGCCCCAGCGAGCTGACAGAAGCCGGCAGAATGGTACTTAAACAAAATCCTGATTCTCCGGGCAGTCTCGGTATTGCAATTAGCGAAGCTATTGAAGATGTTGTGTCCGATCCAGAAGCGCGTTATTCCCTAGGCAGTGTGCTCAATCATGTACTTCTCCATCAGACCATCATCGGACTAGAGGCAGAGTTACAGATGAAGATGATAGGTGAGTATCCCGATGTGGTCATGGGATGTGCTGGTGGAGGGAGCAATTTTGGTGGGATTGCCCTGCCTTTTGTAAGAGATAAAATATACGGTAAACAGGTGACCATTGTCGGGGCAGAGCCTACTTCTTGTCCGACCATGACACGTGGCCCCTTTGCTTACGATTTTGGTGATTTAGCAAAGAAGACGCCACTTTTGGCCATGCATACTCTCGGTCACGATTTTGTTCCTGCTCCAATTCATGCCGGAGGTCTTAGATACCATGGAATGGCCCCGATTATCAGCCACCTCGTTCGTGAAGGACTGGTGGAAGCCCGAGCTTACAACCAGCTCGAAACCTTCGAAGCAGGCATTAACTGGGCCCGAACGGAGGGTTTTATTCCTGCTCCTGAGACAGATCATGTTATTGCCGCTGTCGTAGATGAAGCAAGGCGGGCGAAGGAAGAGGGGAAAGAAAAGGTTATTCTATTCAGTTGGAGTGGTCATGGTCTTGTCGATTTGGCTTCCTATGAAGCTTATTTATCAGGAAAATTGCAACCTTACGAATTGCCGGAGGAGGAGATAGAGAGGGCTTTGAAGGCGATCGAAGGATTTCCTAAGCCTTGAGAATGGGTATGGTCATTCGATGTCCCCGTTTGGGACATGAGGTGAATTTCGCTTACTGCCGCCAAGAAGCAGGTGTTTATCCCTGCGAGCGTGTTATTTATTGCTGGCAGGGCATCTTTAAGGTGGACGATTTCTTTCGGGAAAAGATGGGAGCTTCCGCATGGGAAGAATTTAAAAATCGAGTTCCCTCCGATAAGATTACCAATTTGCTAGATTTGATGGAACAGGTGCGTTCCAGGAGAATATGACCCCTATGAAACCACCCCTGGCCGAACGCATGAGACCTCGAAACTTAGGGGAATTCGTAGGTCAAAGTCATCTTTTAGGGCCGGGGGCCTTGCTGAGGAGGGCCATTGAAGATGATCGTCTGTTCTCCATGATTTTTTGGGGCCCCCCGGGTTCGGGAAAAACAACTTTGGCCCACCTAATTGCTAAGGAAACGAACGCGCACTTCGTAAGCCTTTCCGCTGTTCTTTCTGGTATCAAGGAGTTAAAGGGTATAATAGAAGAGGCCGCAGAGTATAGGGATACGTTTCAGCAGCGGACGGTTCTCTTCGTCGACGAGATTCATCGCTTCAATAAGGCGCAGCAAGATGCCTTCCTTCCTCACGTAGAGAGTGGCCTCATAACTTTGATCGGTGCCACGACGGAGAATCCTTCTTTTGAGATCATTGCCCCTCTTTTATCTCGTTGTCATGTCTTTGTTTTATATCCCTATACGAGAGAGGAACTGCACCTTATTCTCGCAAGAGCCCTAAATGATATGGAACGTGGTTTAGGAAAAGAGGCTTATGAGATAACAAAGGAAGCTGCCGATTTGATTGTTTGGACGGCCGATGGGGACGCGAGAATGGTTCTAAATAGTTTAGAGGCGGCGGTCTCTCTCCTGGGCAAAGGGGAGAAGAAAATTACCCAGAGGTTGGTAGAAGAGGCCCTGCAAAAAAAACCACTCCTTTACGATCGTGCGGGAGAAGAGCATTTCAACCTCATCTCTGCCCTTCACAAAAGTCTAAGGGGAAGCGATCCCGATGCAGCCATCTATTGGCTAATGCGGATGCTTATGGCCGGAGAGGATCCTTTTTACATTGCGCGGCGTATGGTGAGATTTGCCTCTGAAGACGTGGGTCTAGCGGATCCCCATGCCCTTACCGTCGCCATGAGCGCCATGGAGGCATATCGCTTTTTGGGTTCACCGGAAGGAGAATTGGCTCTCCTCCAGGCGGCCGTTTATCTGGCAACGGCGCCTAAGAGTAATGCTCTTTACGTTGCGGAAGGAGAAGCAAAGAAGATAGTGAGGGAGACGGGGACACTCCCTGTTCCACTACACTTGAGAAACGCTCCCACTACCTTGATGAGAGACATGGGTTACGGGGTAGGATATCTTTATCCCCACGATGATGAGGAGGCGGTAGTCGATCAAACGTATCTGCCCGAGGCGCTTAAAGATAAGGGTGTCAAATTCTATCGACCCGTTGAGCGAGGTTATGAGAAAAAAATTGCGGAAAGAATGGCCTATTGGGAAACTTTGAGGAAAAAAAGGCGGGGAGTGTGAGTCACCACCCCGCCGTGAAGGAGGAGTCGGCCAGGCGGTTTTACTATGCCCGAAGTAAAATCGCCATCGTCAGCCTGAAAGATTATTTAAGCATTTTCTATGCCATTTTTTGTGTGGCCCAATATGCCTTTAATTTGAGAGTTTTTCCGTGATGCCGGATTGTGTTCGAGACAAAAAATGTCGAGCTGTCCCTAAACATCATTACGGCAGAACGGTTTGCTCATACGTTCCTTTTCGACAAAAATGTCGTGGCACGAATTGGTTCGGGGTACAGTTGTTATGATGGAAAAACAGAAGAAGGTCGGTCGGTGGGGTTTTAGATTGCATGAAGAGCGGCCCTTTATTCAACCTATTGCAGTGGCGAGTGTTTCTGCCGTTTTTGTTGGTCTAATTCTGGTCATGGGCATTATGGATATGAAGCGAACAGAGCAGGCTCTCATTGGATTTATCGAAAATAGGGGTGTGAGTTTGGTATCTGTTGTACAGAGATTATCCCAAGAAAATTTAGATAATCTGGTCCGCGCATCAAAGCTTCAAGAAAAACGTGTTTCTTCTCCTCAGGCCAGTGATGAGTTTTCACCCCAGAAATACCTGGTATCCGCTTTAGTTGAGGTGGGGAAAGAAGTTGATGAAAGATGGATGGCTAAAAAGATAACGGAAGGATACCTGCGTCAGTATGCGGAGGAAAAGCATGTTCTATATATTGGCATCCTCGACCGGCAAGGGCGTCTGTTATATCAAAACCGCCCCTTACCCCCCGAATACCTTCCACCAGCGATGAAGAAAGGCAGAAGGCCGGAAGTGACCATTGACTTATTTACTCAACTGGGAGAGTTAAAGAAAATTGGATTTTTGGCTATGAAACGCCGAGATGGAAGAGGTACGATCATTATCGCACTCGATCCAGGAGGAATTCGCTTTTGGGGCATGAGAGTAGCGGTGGAGAAGGCTATTCATGAACTCGGGGGAGTAAAGACTCACGAGCTTGCTTATTTTCTGGTGGAAGATGAAAAGGGACGTACGCTGGGAGTAGCGGGGCGACGGCCGGAAAAGTGGAAGGGAGACGAAATCAGACTACGGGAAATTTTGCAAGGTCACCTCAGATGGGATAGTAGGAAAGTCGTTTATCTTGGGCAGGAGATATTGGACATGGCTATCCCCTTTCATCTCAACAATAAAATAGTCGGGTATGTAAGGTTGGGTCTAGAGCGGGGAGCAGCGGAGGCTGTGTTAGCGGAAAACAGAAGAAATGTTATCGTTTTCATAAGCTTGACCATTATAATTACCCTTTTTTCCATGTGGCTTCTCTACACCAATCAGAATAAACATCTAGCCGGCATCGTTGAGATGGAAAGGCGCCTGGAAAAGGCCGAGAGACTGTCGGCTCTAGGCCAGCTGGCGGCAGGGGTGGCCCATGAAATTAGAAATCCCCTCAACGCTATAAGCATGGCCTCTCAACGTTTGATGAGGGAGTATGTTCCTGAGCAAGATGATAGAAAAGTAGAATTTGAGAATCTAACTGGGGTGATTAGGGATGAGATAAGGCGACTGAACGGTATCATAGAAGAATTTCTAACCTTTTCCCGAAGTCGTCGTCTTACTTTGACTCTCTACCCGATCGAAGAGGTGCTACAAAAGTTGGTGGACCTGATGGATGAGGAGGCACAAACGTCTGGGGTTACCATTAAGCGAGCTTGGGGAGACGGTACGACAGTGATTCCCATGGATGTTGACAAACTGCGACAGGCCCTCCTCAATCTGATAAAGAATGCCGTCGAATCCATATCGGGGGCGGGAACAGTTACGATTTCCCTAGATCGATCAAGGAGGGATAGGGTAACAATCGGCATTACCGATACGGGGTGTGGGCTGACGGAAGAAGAGATAGATAAGATCTTCAATCCTGAATATACGACGAAAGAAAAGGGATTAGGCTTAGGATTGTCGTTGGCTCATGAAATTATAAGGGGACACAATGGAGAGATCAGAGTAATGAGTAAACCCGGTCAAGGGTCGCGATTTGAAATTATCTTGCCTCGGGAAGGGATGGTGAACAAAAAGAACGATCTCAACGGAAGGTAAGGAAATGAAAAAATTGGAAATTTTAGTGGTGGAAGATGGGAAGTCACAACGAGAAATGTTGAGAGATTTTCTGGCTAAGGAAGGGTACATGGTCAGGGAAGCGGCCAGTGGAGAGGAAGCTTTGGACGAGGTAAGAGCCCATTATTTTGATGTCGTCCTGCTGGATTATAAAATGCCCGGTATGGACGGTATGCAGGTGCTAAAGGAAGTAAAACGGATCAACCAAGAAATTGATGTCGTCATTATCACAGCCTATGGGACCATTGAGACGGCGGTTGAAGCCATGAAAGCGGGTGCCCTTGATTATATTACCAAGCCCGTTGATTTCGAAGAACTCACCCTTCTTTTGGATCGCGTCCAGGAGAGAAGGGTGTTGATCAGAGAAAATGAGTTACTTCGCCAAGAATTGCGGGCCAAGGGAGTTACAACAGATCAGATTGTCTATCGAAGTGCCGTTATGGAGAGCATCGTTAATATGGTGAGTCGAGTGGCTCCGAGCAAAGCGACAATTCTTCTTCAAGGAGAGAGTGGGACGGGAAAAGAGTTATTCGCCCGCCTTATTCACCAGATTAGCCCCCGTTCGTCCCGTCCCATGCTGACAGTAAATTGCGGGGCCCTGAATGAAAATTTATTGGAAAGTGAACTTTTTGGGCACGAAAGAGGGGCATTTACAGGGGCGGTGACCAGACGCATTGGGCGGGTGGAGGAAGCAGACGGGGGCACCCTCTTTTTAGATGAAGTGGGAGATTTACCTCTTTCAATTCAGGTGAAATTGTTAAGGTTTCTCCAAGATAGAGAATTTCAGCGTTTGGGGGGGAATCAAACACTCTTTGCGGACGTGAGGATTGTAAGCGCGACGAACCGTGACTTAGAGAAAATGGTTAAGGAAGGGAAATTCAGGGAAGATCTGTACTATCGTCTTAACGTTGTGAACATTAAAATCCCACCTCTTCGAGAGAGGAAAGAGGACATCCCCCCTCTCATCGACCATTTTGTGGAAAAGTACGCCCGCGAAAATGGGAAAGAAGTGGTGGGTTTATCGGGGGAGGCGCGGGATCTCCTTCTTAAGTATGATTATCCGGGGAATGTGCGAGAGTTGGAAAATATTATAGAAAGAGCCGTTGTAATAGCCCGAGACGAATTTATAAGTGTTGAAGATTTGCCCTTCGGCGAGGGGACATGGTTTCTTGAGCAGGAAGAAAGAAAATCCGACGGCCTACTGAAAAACACCATCGAGGAACTGGAGAAGAAGATGATTTTGGAGGCGATGGTAAAGGCGTCTCACAATCAGACGCGGGCGGCGGAGATTCTCGGCATCAGTGAACGAATGTTGAGATATAAGTTAAAGAAATACAACCTAAAGGGTTTTTAGTCGCCTTTAGTCCACCCATGTAACCATTTCGGTAAGAGGTATGCGGGGTCGCGGAAACTGGTTTACGGGGCTCTCTTCTTCATATCCCAAAGCTATCCCCATAACTATGCGCAAGTTAGTTTCCACCCTTCCGATCTGTCTGATGATGTCTGGGTACCCGACGGACGCAGCCATAATGCAGGTCGCAAGACCATTGGAATGAGCCGCCAGGCATATGGATTGAATAATAATGCCCATATCTAGCATAGCGTATTCTATGGCCACATCGCGCGGTACGGTACCTACAATCAAACAGGGGGCACCAAAGAGACGGGACATCTCAAAGTAGAATTCTTGTCGTCTTTGATGATCCTCTCGGGCGATGGAAAGGGCTGAGAGAACAAGTTTACCTGTTTCGCTGTATCTATTCTTAAGTGATTCGGGCCATGAATTAGGCATAGGTACATCAGGTTCAAAGGGTTTACCTTCGGTTATTCTTCGGGACATCTCGTCTTTTAACATCCTTAAAGGGTCGCCTTGGAACACGAAAAAATGCCACGGTTGCGTGTTGCCCCAAGAAGGGGACCAGCGGGCCAGATCTAATATCTTTTCCAGCTGACTTCTTTCGACGGGATTTGGCTTGAAACGGCGAATGCTGCGACGCTTGAGAATGGCTTCTTCGACGGTCAGCATAAAAACCTCCTTGATATTTTGCATCTCTTAAGTAAATATTCCAAGGAGCTTATGATAGTCAAGGTAATTGATGGAGATTAGAGAGATGGTGGAAGATAAAACGGCTAAAAAGACGAGTAAAGACTTTATCCGCGAGATTATTGATGAAGATTTAGCAGCGGGGAAAAATGAAGGGAGAGTGGCTACCAGATTCCCCCCCGAGCCAAACGGTTACCCCCACATCGGACATGCCAAGTCCATTTGCCTTAATTTTGGCATCGCTCAGGAATACGGAGGTACATGCAACCTTCGCATGGATGATACCGACCCCGAAGGTGAAAGCATGGAATACGTAGAGGCTCTTAAGCGGGATGTAAAATGGCTGGGATTTGATTGGGGTGACAGGCTTTTTTTTGCCTCTGATTATTACGATAAGCTTTATGAGTTTGCGGAGGAGCTCATCCGACAGGGGAAGGCTTATGTGTGTGATCTCAGCCCCGAAGAGATAAAAGCGTATCGAGGAACGTTGACAGAACCGGGGAAGGAGAGTCCTTACCGTAATCGCTCGGTCGAAGAGAATTTAGATTTATTTCGAAGAATGAAAAAGGGAGAATTTCCTGAAGGGAGTCGTGTTTTGCGGGCCAAGATTGACATGTCTTCGCCCAACATGAACCTCCGTGACCCGGTGCTCTACCGAATTAAGAAGACCCATCATTATCGCACCCAAGATAAATGGTGTATCTATCCCATGTATGATTTTGCCCATCCCCTTTCTGACGCCTTGGAAGGTATTACCCACTCCATTTGTACACTGGAATTTGAAAATAATCGCCCCTTATACGATTGGGTACTGGATCAATTTAGCTGGAAAATAAGGCCGCGACAGATAGAGTTCGCGCGTCTAAATCTGAATTATACGGTCATGAGTAAACGCATTCTCATTGAGCTGGTGGAAAAGGGGGTTGTTAAGGGGTGGGACGATCCTCGGTTGCCTACGATTTCCGGTATGAGACGTCGTGGTTATACGCCAGAGGCAATTAGAACATTTTGTGATCGTATCGGTGTAGCCAAGAACGATAGCACGATAGATGTGGCTTTACTGGAAGACTGTGTACGGGACGATCTAAATCAGAAGGCTAGGAGAGTCATGGCTGTACTCAGACCGTTGAAGGTGATAATAGATAACTATCCAGAGGGGCAAACGGAAGAGTTTGTTTGTCCTTATCATCCAAAAGACGAATCTTTAGGGATGAGAAAGGTTCCCTTTTCACGAGTTCTTTATATTGAAAAGGATGATTTTATGGTCGATCCGCCGCCAAAATTCCTCAGATTGGCGCCAGGAAGGGAAGTTCGTTTGAGATGGGGATATTTTATTCGGTGTGTAGATTGGAAGAAAGATCCCCAAACGGGAGAGGTGAGTGAGGTTCGCTGTGTCTACGATCCGGAAACAAAGAGCGGCTTTGCCCCCGATGGTAGAAAAGTAGGGGCTACTATCCATTGGGTGTCCGCTTTCCACAGCATTCCTGGAGAAGTACGTTTGTATGATCGATTATTCCTCGTTCCGGATCCTCTGGCCGATGACGGTGATTTTCTACGGTATCTCAATCCTAACTCATTGGAAGTGTTAAAGGAATGTCGCCTCGAGCCTAGTCTGGCCACTGCCTCACCCCAAGATAGGTTCCAATTCGAAAGGCTCGGTTATTTTTGCGTTGATGACGATTCTCGTCCCGATCAGCTCGTTTTCAATCGCACCGTTACCCTGCGAGATACGTGGGCCAAGGTAAAAGAGAAAGGCGAGACGAAGGATAAATGATCTGGTCTAATCGCCGATTTCTCGGTCACCTTAACTGGCCTCTTGCTTTTCTTACTTTCCTATTATGCGTAATTGGCATCGTTAATCTTTACAGTGCGGGTCTTTCTTACGATACGAAAGGAACTCTTCCCTTTTACCTTAAGCAATGCCAGTGGATATTGATAGGATCATTACTTATGATATGTGCGGTAGTAACCGATTACCGCCTCCTGGTTAGATACGCCTATCCGCTCCATGCTTTGGCGGTGGGACTGCTTCTTCTCGTTTCCCTTTACGGTTATGCCACTCACGGATCTCAAAGATGGATTTTAATAGGCGGACTGTGTTTTCAACCTTCGGAGGTAGTTAAACTAACCCTAATTTTATCACTCGCTCGTTATTTTAGTGAAAATTACCGGGAAGAGGGGTACAGCCTGAGAGAGTTGGCTTTACCTTTTATCATTCTAGTTGTGCCCTTTTTGTTCATTCTTCATCAGCCCGACCTAGGAACTGCTCTTATGCTGGCAATAATATTTGCATCCTTCATTTTTTTTGTACGGATGAAATGGAAGGATTTGCTAGCACTGGCTTCGATGGGGGTGATGGGCTTACTTGTGTTGTGGTTCTTCCTTAAGGATTACCAAAAAGAACGGGTGCTTACTTTTTTTAATCCCGATCGGGATCCTTTGGGGGCAGGGTACCATATCATTCAATCGATCATCGCCGTTGGATCAGGAGGCCTTGTGGGAAAAGGCTTCCTTAAAGGAACCCAAACTCAGCTCAAATTTTTACCGGAACAGCAAACGGATTTCGTTTTTTCCGTTTTGGCCGAAGAGTGGGGATTTGTAGGGGGAGTTACGGTCATTATCGTCTTTATAGCCCTGCTAAGATATGGATTTCGCATCACCCTCAATGCCCGCGATTATCAAGGGACACTCGTGGCCTTTGGCATTACGATGCTAATTTTTTGGAGTGTGTTTATTAATATTGGAATGGTTTTAGGGTTACTACCGGTCGTTGGTATCCCTCTGCCTTTTCTGAGTTATGGAGGGTCAGCCGTGGTAGCTTTTCTTTCCGCAATGGGACTCTTATTGAATGTCGATTTGAGAAGATTTGCTCTTCATGGATAATCAAAAGAGACAAAAAAAACTTGACAATGAGGTTTACATGTGTTTAGTAGTGCGCGCTTTTATGTATGGAGGAATTGGGTTTGTCATTTCCACCGTATACGATAGTTATTCTGAATACCGGTCAAGTCAATGTGCGATTCAGCTTCCCACCCTCCCATGAATTAGGGAAAATGACAAAAGGCAGCACTAAATGTCTGCTATAGGGGCATGTACGCCCAGGTAATTCCTAAAATATTGAGGCAGGTTGCGGGGTGCCATGATAAGTATAGATAAAACGTTGTTCCTGCAGATGGTTAACTTCATCATTTTGATGATAGTCCTCAATTATGTCTTGTATCGTCCACTTCTTGGTATAATCGAAAAAAGGAAAAAAATTCTCGAATCATCGGCGGAAGAGGTGAATCGCCTCAATAAAACAATCGAAGAAAGACAAAGAGAGTATGAGGAAAAACTGCGGGCGGCCAAGCAGGAGGCTCTTGAAATGAAAACGCAACTCTTGAAAGAAGCTAATGATGAAGCTAAGGCGATGATCGATGAAAAGAGGAATAGGATTCCTGCACTAATGGCCGAGGTACAGGAACGGGTAGCGAGAGAGATGGAGGCCGCACGAAAAGTATTACAAAGTCAGTCAAGGGAGCTCTCTCGGGAAATCGCCGAAAAAGTATTGGGAAGGAGTCTCTAATGAAGAGCGTTTTTTCTAAAGGCGCTATTACCACAATCCTTCTTATATCAGTTTGCGTCACCATTGTTTACGCTGCCGGAGGGGAAGAGGCACATGGGGCAAGTAAGAGGGATTGGATAGATTTTGCGTGGCGAATGGTTAACTTCCTCATCCTCGTTGGTTTTCTATGGTGGTTACTTGCCAAGAGAATAAGAGACTACTTTGTGGGGCGAAAGGCGACTATCAGTTCTTCCCTCGATGAGGCCCGCCTATTGAAAGAAGAAGCGGAAAAGAAGTATCAAGAATATACAGCCAAGATGGATAAGGCAACGGAAGAAATCAGCAATATTGTGGATCTAATTAAGGCTCAGGGCATGGCTGAAAGGGAGAAAATTCTCGAGGATGCTCGCCGAGCTGCAGCAAAGCTCGAGGAAGATACACGGGCACGTATGGAACAAGAATTTAAAATTGCGCGGGAAGAACTGATGAAAGAGGCGGTAAAACTAGCTGTTGAGATGGCGGAAGAGTTAGTGAAAAAGAATATAACAGTCCAGGACCATGAAAGGATGGTTCAAGAATATTTAGATAAGGCGGTGATGAAAAGTTGACAGGGAACACAGTTGCAAAAAGGTATGCACAGGCCTTCTTTGAGATCGCCGAAGAGGAAAAGAAATTAGAAGATTACTACACCGAACTTCATTCAATATGCAACCTTATTGAAGGCAGCAATGAGCTTAAAGGATTTCTGGCTAATCCCATAGTCGAACAAAAGGACAAGAAAAAAATAATCGAGACCATTCTGGAAAAAGTAAAGCCTTCCCCTATTACCGCTAATTTTATTCGTCTCCTTACGGATAAACAGCGTATCGTTATTTTCAAGGACATTGTAGATGCTTATCGGGAAAAAATGGATGAGGCCTTGGGTATATTGCGGGTCCAGGTCAAGACCGCCTTTCCTCTTACACCGGAATGGGAGGAAAAGTTAAGGAAACATCTTATGCAAAGTACGGGCAAAAGAGTACTCATGGATGTGGTGGAAGACAAAGCGCTGTTGGGTGGTCTTGTGGTTAAAATCGGGGATCTTGTCTACGATAACAGTATTAAGACCCAGTTAAATAATATAAGGAATCTCTTAGGGGAGGAGAAGTAAGGCAATGGATGCGATCAGAGCCGAAGAAATAAGTCAGATAATATCTAAACAAATAAGGGAATACGAAAAGAAACTTGACATAAGCGAGACCGGGACGGTGCTTTCGGTCGGTGACGGAATCGCCCGTGTTTACGGCGTGCAGAATGCCATGGCCATGGAGCTCTTAGAGTTTCCCGGTGGTACTTTAGGTATGGTACTGAACCTGGAAAGGGACAATGTGGGTGTAGCCGTTTTGGGTGAGGTAACCCACATCAAAGAAGGGGACATAGTAAGGAGAACGGGGAAAATTGCTCAGGTGCCCGTGGGTGAAGCGGTATTGGGACGGGTGATCGATGCAACGGGTCGGCCCTTGGATGGAAAAGGCCCCATTGAGGCGGCGGAGTTTCGTAGAATAGAGATGGTAGCTCCCGGGGTTATCCATCGTCAGCCTGTTAATACCCCTATGTATACGGGAATAAAGGCAATTGATGCAATGACGCCCATTGGGCGCGGTCAACGCGAGCTGATAATTGGTGACCGTCAGATTGGGAAAACGGCTATCTGTATAGACGCCATTATCAGGCAAAAGGATACAGGCATTAAGTGTATCTACGTGGCTATCGGGCAGAAGAAGTCCACGGTTGCCCAGGTGGTGGAAACTTTGAGAAAGTACGACGCCCTTTCTTATACATGTATTGTTTCTGCCTGCGCCAGCGATCCAGCCACACTTCAGTATATTGCGGCCTATTCCGGTTGCAGTATAGGAGAATATTTCCGAGACCGTGGCCAAGATGCTCTCATTATCTACGATGACCTTTCCAAGCAGGCAGTGGCGTATCGTCAGATTTCGCTTCTCCTCCGTCGTCCCCCGGGAAGAGAAGCCTATCCTGGTGATATTTTCTATAACCACTCTCGTCTCCTGGAGCGGGCTGCCCGTCTCAGCAATGAGTTGGGAGGTGGATCTTTAACGGCGCTGCCTATTATCGAGACGCAGGCGGGTGACGTGTCTGCTTATATTCCTACGAATGTGATTTCCATTACCGATGGGCAAGTATATTTGGAGCCTGGTTTGTTCTACTCAGGTATAAGACCGGCAATTAATGTTGGTCTTTCCGTTTCTCGCGTGGGGGGGGCGGCTCAGGTCAAGGCCATGAAACAGGTAGCGGGTACCTTAAAGCTTGATCTCGCTCAATATCGTGAATTAGCGGCCTTTGCTCAGTTCGGCAGCGACCTCGATAAGGCTACCCGAGCCCAGCTCGATCGTGGAATACGCTTGGTCGAGATATTAAAACAGCCTCAGTTCCACCCCATGTCACTGTCAGAAGAGGTATTGGTACTGTTTGCGGGCACGCGAGGATTTCTGGATAAGTATCCCGTAGAGAAAATTAAAGATTATGAACCACAACTTCTCTCCTTTGTAAAAAGTAAGTATCCAGAGATCATGCAGGAAATTGAGGAAAAACAAGTTATAAGTTCCGATCTCGAAAAGAAAATGAAGGAAGTCCTCTCGGAGTTCGATTCTGTTTTCTCGGCGTGAGAAGATTCATTTTAGAGAAGGGGAGAAAGGTTTAAATGGCCGCATTAAAAGATATAAAGCGCAAGATACAGGCGGTGGCGAAAACCAAGCAGATTACCCGAGCCATGAATATGGTGGCGGCCGCGAAGTTTAAAGTTGCTCAGGCGAGGATGGATAATTTCCGCCCCTATGCGGGAAAATTTATGGAGGTTTTGAACAGCTTGGCTTTGAGGGTAGATGCCCTATCCCATCCGCTTCTCGCTGTGAGGCCTCCCCAGAGGGTATGGGTAATCTTGATGACCTCTGACCGGGGCTTATGCGGAGGATTTAATGCGAACGTGATTAAAGCCACCGAGAGGTTTATTGCTCTGAAGACGTCTCAAGGCCTTGATGTATCCCTTATACCCATTGGAAGAAAAGGAAGGGATTACTTCAGAAAAAAAGCTAAGATGATCCACGAGCGGGTGGATTGCATGGGTAAGTTCGACATCAAACTGGCCATAGATATTTCCCATGATATTATCCCTCCCTTTATTCGGGGTGAGTATGATGAGCTTTATCTCATCTATAACGAATTCAGAAATGTGGCTTCTCAAAGGCCGGCGCTTGTCAGGTTGTTTCCTTTGCCCGCTGTAGGCTCTGAAGAGGCGGCGGAACCGGAACAAAAAATAGAATACCTGTATGAGCCCTCGGCGGAGGTACTGCTCGATAGATTGCTCACCATGTACGTTCGGGTGCTGCTGTTTAGAGCATTGTTGGAAACTTCGGCAGGTGAGAACGGAGCTCGTATGGCAGCGATGGATAACGCCACCAAAAACTGCGATGAATTGATTGATTCCTTGACATTAAAGTTCAATAAAGCCAGACAGGCAGCCATTACGGCAGAGTTGATGGATATTGTCGGTGGTACCGAGGCATTAGCCAAGGGATCAAAGAATTAACTAATTAAGGAGAAAGTTATGAATATAGGAAAGGTTGTACAGGTCATCGGGCCGGTTGTTGACGTTGAGTTTGAAGAAGGGAATCTTCCCAACATTTTAAATGCCCTCCTCATAACCAATCCAGCCATCAATGATGAAGAAGACAACCTGGTTATAGAGGTAGCCCAGCATTTGGGAGATAATGTGGTGCGCTGTATAGCAATGGACATCACCGATGGTCTCGTGCGCGGGATGCCCGTGAAAGACACGGGCAAACCTATTATGGTGCCCGTCGGTAGGGAATGTTTGGGCAGGATTTTGAACGTCGTGGGTAGACCTGTTGACGGTTTAGGACCCATTGACGCAAAGAACTGGGCTCCTATCCACCGGGAAGCGCCTTCGTTTCTTGAGCAAGATACGACAGTCCACGTTCTTGAGACGGGCGTAAAGGTTATTGATTTGCTCGTTCCCTTCCCGAGAGGGGGGAAAATGGGCATGTTCGGTGGTGCCGGGGTGGGGAAAACGGTCGTCATGATGGAGATGATCCATAATATCGCAATGCACCATGGTGGCATCTCTGTGTTTGCCGGTGTGGGTGAACGAACACGGGAAGGAAACGATTTATATTTGGAAATGAAGCAGTCAGGCGTCATTAAACAGGCAGCCTTGATCTATGGCCAGATGACAGAGCCTCCTGGAGCTAGGGCGCGCGTGGCCCTTACGGCGTTGGCAGCTGCTGAATTCTTCCGGGATGTGGAAGGTCAAGATGTGCTCCTTTTTATAGATAACATTTTCCGTTTTACCCAGGCGGGATCGGAAGTTTCTGCACTCCTCGGCCGCATGCCTTCAGCCGTCGGTTATCAACCTACATTGGCGACAGATTTGGGAGAGCTTCAGGAGCGAATAACCTCGACTAAAAAAGGTTCTATTACGGCGGTACAGTGCGTGTATGTGCCCGCCGACGACCTGACGGACCCAGCCCCCGCAACGACGTTTGCCCATTTGGACGGAACAGTCGTGCTTTCGCGTCCCATCGCCGAGTTGGGTATCTATCCCGCGGTAGATCCTTTGGATTCAACGTCTCGCATTCTAGACCCCAATGTGTTAGGTTGGGAACATTATACAGTGGCCAGGCAGGTACAGATGACCTTGCAAAAATATAAAGACCTACAGGACATCATCGCTATTCTCGGTATGGATGAATTGTCCGAAGAGGATAAGCTGACGGTGAGCCGAGCGAGAAAGATTCAGAGATTTCTCTCTCAACCCTTCTTCGTGGCCGCTCAGTTCACAGGAGTGGAAGGAAAGTTTGTGCCTGTAGCGGAAACTGTTAGGGGCTTTAAGGAAATCCTTGAAGGCAAACATGATGACTTGCCCGAGCAGGCGTTTTATATGGTTGGTACCATAGACGAAGCAGTTGAGAAGGCGAAGAGATTAACAGAATAACCGGAGGATGTGATGGTTGATGATCTGGTACTGGAGATTGTAACCCCGAACCGCATGACCTTCAGCGGTAAAGTAGAAGAGGTATCAATCCCAGGGACGGAAGGAGAAATGGGCATACTGCGCGGTCATACGCCGGTTCTGACTTCTATCGATTTAGGCGAATTGAGTTATTTAAAGGATGGGAAGAGAACGTACTTTGCCGTAAGCACTGGATATGCAGAAATCCTGCCCCATAAGGTGACGGTGCTAGTAGAGATAGCAGAGAGAGCTGATGTTATTGACAAGGCAGAGGTAGAAAAGCAGAAATCCGAGGCCGCGGCAGCTCTCTCAAAGATGCTCAAAGAAGATCCGGACTATGAGAAGGTTATGAGGCAGGTCCAGATGGCAGAGTTGATGCTCAAAGTAGCGGAGAAAGGCTGATTTACATTTTATCCTTTTCTGGCCGGGCCAGGGTATTAAAACCCTGGCCTTTTTATTTATGTCCATTAAGTGTATAAATGGCCTGGGCAGAACAAAAAAAAGGGGGAAAAGAAAATGGAAATAGAGATTTCCTATGCGGGGGATATAGAACTAGGGGAATTAAAGGACACGTTAACTTCCTTTAAAGAAGAGAAGGTGGCGGAACGGATTTGGCAGAAAGACTATACAGTGTGGAAAAATAACCCCCAAGAAATTTCCAACCGCCTCGGTTGGCTTACGGCTCCCGAATGGACTATAAACCGCCTTTCAGAAATAGAGGAATTTGTTGAATCCGTGCGAAGGGAAGGATTTCAGCGGGTCCTTCTTTTAGGAATGGGGGGGTCGACATTAGCTGCAGAAGTAATAGCTGGTGTTTTCGGTGTAAAGCATGGTTATCTTCCCTTAAGTATCCTCGACACAACAGACCCGATTTTAATTTTAAGAGAGCGTCACGCCTGCGAGAGATCAAAAACCCTCATTATCGTTTCTTCCAAATCGGGTACCACGGTAGAGACCGATTCCTTAATGAAGTACTTTTACCGTCTCCTTGTCACCCGAGAAGGTGCAAGGGAAGCACCAAGATGTATGGTAGCAATCACTGATCCAGGCAGTGGTTTGGAGGAGATTGCCAGGGAGTTTAGATTTAGACAGATATTTCTCAACGATCCCGACATCGGTGGCCGTTTTAGTGCTTTGTCTTTTGTGGGTATGGTGCCAGCGGCTCTCAGCGGTCTTGACTGTCGGTTGTTTCTTGAGACGGCAACACAATTTTCTCGCCAAGAGAGAGAACGAGGAGGAGATGCCATCTCTGCCCGGTTAGGGGTCTTTTTGGGGCATCTGGCCAGTAAAGGGCGAGACAAATTGACGCTTTTTGTTTCACATCTGTTTCCCGGCCTGGGGGCTTGGTTAGAGCAGCTCGTGGCCGAAAGCACCGGAAAAGAAGGGAAAGGAATTCTTCCAGTTGAAGAGGAGCCTTCTTTGCCACACACGTATTTCGGCCCAGATCGAGTTTTCGTGCAGATAGAAAAATCAAATGAGAGCCCGATCGCAACATCCTTGAGGCCGAGGGTCAACATTGAGGTCCCAGATCTTATACACCTATCCTCTCTTTTTTTCCTTTGGGAGTTTGCAACAGCTGTAGCCGGATGGAAATTGGGAGTAAATCCTTTCGATCAACCGAATGTTGAGGAGGCCAAGAGGGCGGCTAGAGAAGCTCTTAAGCAAGACACCAGGGAAGAAAGTCCGGATGCGACGATCGACGACATAGAAATTTACGGGATAAAAAGAGGAAGTCGATTGGCCGAATTCTTGGATGAAATGATAGGAGAGGATACATCTTATATCGCCCTTCAAGTCTATTTAACCCCCACTGCCAGCGTTTGGAAGGGCCTCGAGGCCATCAAACGCTTTCTGCTTCACAGGTATGGCAAGGTGGTGACCATCGGTATCGGGCCTCGATATTTACACTCCACAGGGCAACTCCACAAGGGTGATGGAGGTAAGGGCGTTTTCTTGCAGTTTACCGAATCGGTGACAGAAGATGTGCCCATTCCTGATCGGATGGGCGAAGAAAAGTCATCTCTCACCTTTGGTATTTTACGGTTGGCTCAAGCCCGAGGGGATTTCTTGGCCCTCACGCGTGCCCAAAGACGAGTGATGAGATTTCATTTTCCCTTTCCCGGTGAAGAAGGATTGACAAAGCTAGTTGGCCTATTATAATTCGCCCCTATCATTTTGGTTGGGTGACGGATCAATGAGGGAACATTGGGGATCGAAATTGGGGTTCGTCATGGCGGCGGCTGGATCGGCCGTCGGTTTGGGGAACATATGGAAATTCCCCTACTTGACCGGTTCTAAAGGCGGTGCGGCCTTTGTTATTATATACCTTTTGGCCGTTATCATTTTAGGGTTACCTATTATGATCGCCGAGCTCGTTATCGGTCGCCATACAGAACGAAATCCCGTTGGGGCGTTTAAGTCCATGGTTGGAGGGACACCATGGGTTTTAGTTGGTTATTTGGGTGTAATTTCTGGTTTCCTGATCCTTTCTTTTTATAGTGTAGTAGGCGGATGGACTATTGGTTATATCGTCAAGGGCCTAACGGGAATGCTTTCCAATTTAAATACTCCCGATGTTGCCGCTCGAGAATTCCGTGAGTTTACGGCCAACCCTTTATCTTCGCTTATTTATCATCTCCTCTTTATGGCTTCTTGCATGTACATCGTCTTTGGGGGTGTTAAAGGGGGAATCGAGAAGTGGAATAAAGTGCTGATGCCACTTCTTTTTGCCATTCTCCTTGTTCTAATCGGACGTGGTTTTTTCTCCGGCGGTATGGAAAAAGGTCTCTCTTTTTATCTTACGCCTGATTTTTCTAAAATCACAACTGACACGATCATCGCCGCCCTGGGGCAGGCGTTTTTTAGCCTCAGTCTGGGTATGGGGGCGATGATCACATACGGTAGTTATCTTTCTCGGAGTGAACGCATTCTAACGGCGGCCTTTTGGATCGTATTTCTTGATACGGCCGTCGCTCTTTTGGCTGGGTTTGCTGTTTTCCCCTCCGTTTTTGCCATGGAACTTTCACCCGCTGAAGGACCCGGGCTCGTATTTCATGTCGTACCCGCCGTCTTTGCCCGCATGCCGGGTGGACAATTTTTCGCCGTCCTTTTCTTCTTTCTTTTGTTCTTGGCTGCCGTCACCTCAGGCGTTTCTCTCCTAGAAGTCGTCTGTGCTTATTTTATTGACGAAAAGGGATGGTCTAGGCATCGCGCAGTTATAATTATGGGAACAATTATTGCGCTCCTAGGTGTTCCATCGGCGCTGTCTTTTGGTTGCCTGTCCCATGTAAAGATGTTGGGTGGGACTTTTTTCGACTTTATCGACAAACTGACCTCTAACTACATGCTCCCCCTCGGAGGCTTCTTCATCGCCATATGTCTCGGATGGAAGTATGGGTTGGAGAAAACCATTCACGAACTGGATCCCGATACTAAAATCCTTTCTATAAAAGAGCTCTGGGCCTTCATCATCAAATTCATCTCGCCTTTCGTTCTTTTCGTGGTTTTCATCTCCCTCGTGTGGGCAGACTTAGTAGCCTTCGTCCAACGTTTATTTGCGTGATTTCTTACGAAAGAGAATTTTCACGGGTACGGATGAAAATCCGAAGGCCTCGCGCAGGCGATTCTCTAAGAAACGTTCGTAAGAAAAGTGTATATCCTCGGGCTTTCGAACGAAAAAGACGAAGGTCGGGGGCTTTATACCAACCTGCGTCATGAATGTAATTGCATTTTCCCTGGAATTGATACGGGGCGGTGGATGCTGCTCTATAATTTCTCGACAGACGCGATTGACCTCTGCCGTGGGAATGCGTCGGCAATATTCGGTGAAAACATGTTCGACGAGGGGGAAGATCTTGCTTACCCTCTGACCGGAAAGAGCAGACACAAAGATTATGGGGGCAAAGTCAAGAAACTTTGCCTTGTTTCTTATGGATTCCACGTATCGGCCAACTGTACTGTTGTCTTTAGAGATCGCATCCCATTTGTTGACGACCATAATGCAGGCCTTTCCTTCTTCATGGGCCAGTCCAGCGATTTTTACATCCTGTTCAGTGATGCCCTCGACGGCATCGATGATAACCAACGCAATATCGCAACGGTCAATGGTTTTTAGGGCGGACATGACACTGTATTTTTCCAAAGTCAGGCTGATGCGACTCTTCCTTCTGATACCGGCCGTATCGATTAGGAGATACCTTCTTCCCTGATAGGTAAAAGGTGTGTCTATGGCATCACGAGTCGTACCGGGTTCGGGATTCACAATAACTCTGTTTTGCCCAAGAATGCGGTTGATGAGAGAAGATTTTCCCACATTTGGTCGGCCGATTACGGCTAGACGTATTTCATCATCTCTCGGTTCGTCCGCCAAAGTAGATGGAGCTTTTTGGCCTTTTATGGAGGAGGTTACGTCATCCATGAGTTCGTATATACCGTGGCCATGGAGGGCCGATATTGGATAAATATGATCAATACCGAGCTCGTAAAATTCGGCCGCCAGGGAACTCAATTTCGGTCCATCTATTTTATTGACGGCTAGAAAAACCGGCTTGTTTGAACGCCTTAAGAGGGAGTGTATTTGGCGATCCGCTGGGGTGACGCCGGTACGACCATCAGCGAGGTGAATTACGGCTTCCGCTTCCTCAATGGCTAAGAGGGTCTGTTCTTTCATTTGAGCCATGATTTCTCTTTCCGGATTTGGTTCGAAGCCGCCGGTATCGACAATAGTCAAGGATAAACCATGCCAGTCAACGTCCGCGTAATTTCTGTCAATAGTTGTGCCGGGTTCATTGGCTACAATTGCCCTTTTTCTTTTCGCCAGACGGTTGAAGAGAGTCGATTTTCCAACATTTGGTGGTCCTACAATTGCGACGATAGGTTTCATCTATCCTTTGGCCTAATTTTTATAGCCGAATTCCTTAATCCACTTTTCTGCTCGCGTCCAGTTATGTCTCACCCGCACGAAAAGAGAAAGATAAACGCGGGTGCCGAAAAATTTCTCCAATTCTATCCGGGCATCGGTACCTATTTTTTTTAAAAGAGTACCTTGTCGTCCGATGATTATCTTCTTTTGTGATTCTCGCTCGACCGTAATCGTTGCCGCTATAATGAGAAGATTCTTTTGTTCATCTTCTTTGAAGGTATCAACTGACACGGCGGAAGAATAAGGTAATTCCTCGTGGGTATGGAGCATAATCTTTTCCCTTATCGTTTCGGCGACCAAAAACCTCTCCGTACGATCGGTAATCATGTCAGGTGGAAAATATGCCGGCCCCCGCGGAAGCATATTTTTTATACCATCGATGAGAGCATCTAATCCCTGTCTAGTTATGGCTGACACGGGGAAGATGAGACAAAAGGGGGCCAAGGTAGGGGCTTCTTTAATAATTTCTTTTACCTTGCTTTCTGTCGTAAGGTCTATTTTATTGATAGCGAGAAGGAGGGGTAGGTTTGATGCTTTGGCCGTTTCGATTACCACCATATCTTCCGAGAGAAAACCGCACGGCGCCTCTATGGTTACCATCACGAGATCTACGGAAGAAAAAACTGCTTTTGCCTCGGCTACCATAACTCTGTTTAGCGGGTTTTTGGCTTCGTGGATGCCCGGCGTATCGATGAAAATCAGTTGACCATCGGGCAAGTTTTTAATTCCCATGATGCGGTTTCTTGTGGTTTGAGGTTTGGGGGTGGTGATGGCGATCTTTTCGCCCAAAATGCTGTTAAGTAAAGTTGATTTTCCCACGTTGGGTCTACCAACGATCCCAATAAATCCCGAATGGTGAATATTTTGATTTGAACTCATATGTCGCTAATTTACTCTATTCTATGGAGTTGACGAATTTCATTTTCTTCACTCGCAATTAAGATTATGTTGTCAAGCCTGAAAGTGTTCTTAAGGTATTTTAAATTCTCATTCCTATATCCTCGAAAAGAAGATTCCCATCTTTTCGGTATTGAGAAGGTAACGGTCGAGCCCGAAGGCACTTGGCGGGCAATCATTGTTGCCGCCTCATCCCTGAGAATCCTTGATTCTACTAAAAAACCAAAGGACGGATGAAAGGGGCCTGCCACTATGTTTCCTGGAGCTGTAAGATTACTTGTTGTCTGTAAACCTAGTCTTATTACCTTTATGTTGTTTTGCCTGAACAATCTAACTGCCTCGGCGGCCCAGTCAACGGCCTCTTCCAAATTTAGAGGCGTGTAAAGACCCTTATAAAAGTATTCTGCCAAAACGGTATCCCTAAGAACGACAGTGGGATGGATTCTCACCATGTGAGGCGCCATCTCGATTGCCTTCTCCACGGTAGACATGAATATTTCACGGCTATCACCTGGAAGACCCATCATGAGGTGTATGCCCACTTTAAAACCCCTGTTTTTCAACCTTTGAGTGGCTATGAGGACGTCACTTGCTGTATGACCTCGGCCGGCTAGATACAGAACAGTGTCGTCCAGGGATTGGGCCCCCAATTCTACTGTAGTAACCGGATACTTGGTGAGGATTTCCAATTTTTCTTCCTTAATTTCATCCGGTCTCGTAGAAATGCGGATACCTGAGATGATACCTTTCTTTACAAAAGGTTCCAAAAGGCGTAAGATTCTTTCCTGTTCTTCTCTTGATAATCCAGAGAAATTTCCTCCATAGACGGCAATTTCAATCTCATCCTTTTTTTTTGCGTTACCAAGATAGAAGTTGATTAACCGGGAGATGGAATCCCTGTCTAAAGGAGTTTCCTTCTCTTCCCCGGTGATGCGTTCATTACAAAATATACATCTGTTTCGGCATCCTCGCTGGTTGATAAAAATGGGAATTATGAGGGGCATGATTAAAACAGCTTATCCAATATCTGGAGTGCCTTTCTGGCGGCTTCTTTTTCTGCCTCTTTTCTGCTTTTTCCTTGACCCGCCGAAATGAATCTATTTTTTATTTCCAGATGAACGGTGTACGTTCGATCGTGATCAGGGCCAGATTCACTCACCGTAGAATATTTAGGAGCACATTTAAATTTCGCTTGGCAAAATTCCTGCACGGCCGATTTGCAATCTTCTTGTATTAGATCGTCTATCTTCGTCTTAAGGAATTGCGGATGAAAGCAACGTGACACGAAATCGAAGGCCGCCTGAAAGCCCCCATCGAGATAAATGGCGGCAATTACGGCTTCCATCGTGTCGGCTAGCAGTGACGTTTTGGCTCTCCCACCCGACATCTCTTCTCCTTTCCCCAACAGGAGTTCTTTGCCCAAATTAAAATGGTTGGCGAGAGAGGCGAGGGTCTGCTCGTTTACACAGGCTGCTCTTTTTCGGGAAAGGAGACCTTCCGAATCTTGGGGAAACATGCGCATCAACATATCACTGATTATTAGATTGAGAACGGCATCACCCAAGAATTCTAGTCGTTCGTTGTTTATTATCACTTCCCCGGGTCGACTGTGTGAGAAAGAACGGTGGGTCAGCGCTTGATGGAGGAACATTTTATTTTTGAATGTGTAACCCAAGGTTGTTTCAAGGTTAGATATTGCTTCTATTTTTTCCTCTTTCATGAGATCTCCTCTGCCAGGATGATTCCTTCTTTGATTTCAAGGGGGATGACTGTTTTTACCGTATTGGCATCCTGCTCTGACAATCTTTTTAGTGCGACAGGAAGATAGTGGCTCGAAATACCCTTTATAAGACCAGTTTTTTTATCCCTTTTTTGCTCTACAATAACTTCAATAGGTCTATGAATAAAGCGAGCCATGAAATCGCGCCGCTTTTTTTGGTCAAGCATACGCAAAGCCAAGGAACGTTTTCTCTTTTCTTCTTCTGACACTTGGCCGGGGAAAGTGGCCGCTGGCGTCCCTGGTCTACGAGAGAAGGGGAAGATGTGCAGATAAGCGATAGGCAATTCCTCTAAAAATGCGTAAGTCCTGGCAAAGGCATCTACCGTTTCTCCCGGAAGCCCCACTATTATATCCATTCCTATTGCGATGTCGGGACAGGAGAGATTTATTTCGTTGATCAGATCACGAATATATTTTTGATTATAATTCCGATTCATTTTCGCAAGTAGCTCGTCATCCCCGCATTGAAGGGGGAGGTGCAAATGGGGACAGAGAAAGGGGTGGCGAGCCATCAAAGATATTAACCGTTCGCTTACTTCTAACGGTTCAATAGAACTTAGGCGAATTCGAAACCTGATAGGGAGACGACATATATCGGTGAGGAGGTCTTCAAGGGTGTATCGTGGCATCAGATCTTGGCCGTAGGCGCCCAGATTAACACCCGTGAGAGTAACCTCCTGCAAACCCGCTCGGGACATTTCCATCAGCCTTTCGATAACTGCCCATGGCGGAAGGCTGCGGATGGGTCCACGGGCGTAGGGCACTATACAATAATGGCAAAAAGACTCGCAACCGTCTTGAATTTTCAGGATTGCCCTGGTACGTCCCGGTAATAGCGAAGGGGGCGGAAAATAATAAGGCCAGGTGCTGTTGCCTGTTGACCCCATCTTTTCCGTTCCTAGGATTTTCTCTACTAGGGTGTCTTTGTCTTTGTTTCCCACGATCATTGTGACGCCGGGAATACCTTTTATGTTTTCGGCACCGACTTCTGCATAACAGCCCGTTACAATCACGTCGGCGTGAGGATTTTGTCTTATTGCCCTCCTGATCAACTGGCGTGATTGATAATCTGTACTGGCCGTTACGGTACACGTGTTTATGAGGTAAAAGTCAGCCTGGGATTTAAAGGGTACGTAAACTAACCCGGCCCTCTCCAAGGCTTTAATAATGGCGGCAGATTCGTATTGGTTAACCTTGCAGCCCAGAGTCGCAAGAGAGAATTTTTTCGAGTCTCTAGCAATTGCAACATTCATGAACAAATATACCTTAATAATTTATCTATGTTAAATTATCGCTGTCAAGGGACAGCAATTTTATGGTAAGCTAAGAAAAAATCTTTCGCAAGGTGACAGATGGAATCTTTGCTTGGACATATTAACACTCATCAGATAGCCGTCATAGCCGTTTTGATCATTGCCCTGGTGGCCGTATATTTTCTAATTAAAAACTTATTTAAATTAGCCATCATTTCTATCCTTCTCTTAGTGGCCGTTGGTACCTATTTCTTTTTAAGGGCACCACAAAAATCTCCCGACGACTTGCTTCGGGCGTGGAAAAAGATAAAAGGCGAGACGATAAGTGTTGTCGAGAAGGGCAAGGCGGCGGTTAAAACGGGGCAAGAGGTGTTGAAGAAAGGGCAGGAGATATCGAAGGGTGTGGTGGAGACCGTAAAAAGAGACGATGAGGGCAAAGGGCCTAAAAGAGATTAACTTCCATGGCCCGCACGGGACACGCGGTCACGCATACTTCACATCCGTTACATTTTTCCACATTGAATGAAACCTTCATCGTTTCCCGATCGATAGAAAGGGCCTGAGTGGGGCAGAAGGCTGTACACGCACCACAGTGAACGCATCTTTCCGTGTTTTGAGATACGCTTTTCGAAAGAGGTTCGACTCGCAACCCTTTTTCTTTAAGGTAACGAATACCTTGGTCAAAGTTTTCCTTCGATCCACTCAGTTCAAGCACAATTACACCATCTCGGCGGGGCAAAATTCGGGCCTTTAAGATGTTAACGACGAGATCGTGTTTCTTTACCAGTTCGTAGATGATCGGTTGATCTACGTTTTCGGCGGCATAGTGAATGACTATTTTTTTTGCCATCAATTCTTCCATCTGGTTCATCCTCTTTAGAAAGCATATTATGCCGGGGGGTGAAGAAAGTCAATAAGGGGGTTTTCTTTTTAGCTCGTTGACTTGTGAATCCTATTGCTAGTAATCTACGAAAAAAAATAGGAAAAAGGAAAAGGTTATGGAAGAAAGAAAGATTACCAGAGAATTTTTGGAGTTTCACAAGAGATGTTTTGAAAACCATATGCGAACCATGACAGTACTCTTAGAACAAACGGAGAAGATGTTGGGACTCTTTTTAAACGAGAATTCAAATCTCTCCGAAGAGGGGCGAAAAGCGATAACTGAGTGGATCGATAGGTGTCGGGAGGGAAGGCACGAGTTTTCCAGAAACGCACAAGAAAGTTATAAAAAAATAGAGCAGACCCTTTTTTAGTCGTTTTCCTCTTGTGAACCGTTGTCTCATCTAAAACTCACATTGAGCTTACGTTTTTTTTGTGTTAGGAATCACACAGGTATTCTTTAGGGGGTATTGGTATGAAAATAGAGTATCATCTCGTTCCAGAGGAAAAGAGAAAACCACGTTACACAGATGAGAGCGAATTAGGATTTGGCAAAATTTTTACTGATCACATGTTTACCATGAAATTTCATCGAGATCGAGGATGGTACGAACCAAAGATCGGTCCCTATCAATCTTTCGAACTAGATCCTGCATGCATTTGTCTTCACTACGCCCAGATGATCTTCGAGGGATTGAAGGCTTACTGTGGCCGAAATGGGGAAATTTATCTTTTCCGTCCCTGGGATAATGCGAAACGTATGAATAAATCGGCCGAACGGATGTGCATGCCCCGGCTGGATGAGGAGCTCTTCCTTCAGGCCGTAAAGGAGCTAATTTTGGTCGACCGTGAGTGGATACCCAAAGGTCGAGGGACATCATTCTACATCAGGCCGACGATGATAGCTACAGAAAAGGCACTAGGAGTGCATGTATCGACGGAGTATTTGTTTTTCATCATCCTTTCCGCAGTGGGAGCTTACTATGCGGAAGGATTTAATCCGACCAAAATTTACGTAATCGAAGAGTATACTAGGACAGCCCCAGGTGGGATTGGAGATATCAAGGCAGCTGGTAACTACGCGGCGAGTCTCTATGCTAGCTCCCTGGCGGCAAAAAAAGGTTATACACAGGTGCTGTGGCTTGATGCAGTTCACAGGAGGTTCGTGGAGGAGGTAGGCACGAGTAACATCTTTTTTATCGTGGGCGATGAATTGATCACCCCATCTCTATCGGGCACGATTTTGCCAGGTATAACGAGAGATTCGGTCATTACCCTCGCCAAGTACTGGAACATGAAGGTAGTGGAGCGTCCTATTGCGATTGACGAAGTAGTGGCATACTACAAAAATGGGTCCCTGAAAGAGGTCTTTGCGTCTGGGACCGCGGCGGTGATTTCGCCTGTAGGAGTCCTATGTTACAAAAACGAAGAAATGATTATCAATGGGGGAAAGACGGGGGCCTTGACGCAAAAGTTTTACGATGAGCTAGTAGGTATTCAGTACGGGGAGACTCCTGATCCCTTCGGTTGGAGGGTGAGGATTGATAATTAAAGGCTCAAAGTGCACTTAGGAGTGAAATTCACATTCTTGTGGAAAAATATGTTGATAGTTATGTTGATAACTTCTATAAAATGCGAGATTTCACACTAAAGATACAGTTTGCCCAAGATTTAGGCAAACTGATTGTCAAATATATTCGAATACTTACAAAATTTAAGGTCAATTCGAGGGTTTCGTTTTTTTCGGCCTGATGGGTTATAAACAGACAATTATATGGCACGGTTTTTGTGGGGAAATGGTGAAGCGTTAATGAGGTGGTTATTGATTTTTGTGACCATCGGTTTGGCTTTATCTTTATCCAGCCCAGTTTGGTCTTGGTCGAAGGAAGAAATCGTTCAACGCATTCAAATTGCATATGAGAATCTTGATACATTTAAAGCTGTTTTTATTCAGGAAACGTATATCCGCTCGGCCAAGAAAGTACTCCGAGAGGAAGGGAAAGTTTATTTTCGTCGTCCCAGTTTGATGAGATGGGATTATATTTCACCTAAAGAAAAACAGATTTACGTTTCTTCCAAAAAAAGTTGGCTTTTCCTGCCCCAGGATAGGGTAGCGTATGTTAAAGAGGGAGATGGCGTGTTATCTTCCCACACGGTAGCCCGTTTCTTTGCGGGAGCGGGGCGTATCGAGGAAGATTTCTCGGTTATGGTCGAGGGGAGTGAGGGAGAAATCCGTTTGACTTTAAAGCCGCGTGAAAAGTCACCTTCTTTGAAGACTTTGAAGATAACTGTCAGCTCGCCAGCGTTTGTGATCTCGTCATGCCGATTCTTAGATGACTACGGGAATGAAGTAACCATTCGATTTAAGGATATGGAAATAAACATCCCTCTGGAACAAAAGTTATTTCTCTTTACTCCTCCTCCTGGAGTAGCAGTTAACCCGATGTGAGAAAGATAAGCTCTGGGTTTTTATCTTAAGGATCATATTAAGGAGTGGCAGACAGATGAGGGTTCTTATGTTTGGCTGGGAGTTCCCGCCCTATATTAGTGGTGGGTTAGGGACTGCTTGTTTTGGACTTACCCAAGCGCTCAGCCGCCTGGGGGTGGAAATAATTTTTGTGTTGCCCCACATAAGAGGGAGAGTCGAGGCTACTCACGTTGAAATCAGGTCTGCGGCGGAAGTGATAAGAGAGGCGAAAGATGGGATTACCGAATTTTCTCCCTACCTTGTGGCAAGCAGTTTTCAAAATGGGCGGTCTTTTTCTGGTGAGTACACGGCCCGTATTTTGGAGGAGGTGCAGGCGTACGGTTATGCGGGAGAGAAAATTGCACGGCGGGAGCAATTCGATCTCATTCATGCCCACGATTGGATGACGGTCTTCGCGGGCTTTTATGCCCGGCGGGCGAGCGGCAAACCTTATATTTACCATGTTCATTCCCTGGAACTGGATCGAAGTGGAGAACACGTAAACAAGGATATTTTTGAGATTGAATCGTTCGGACTGAAAGAGGCCGACCATATTATCAGTGTGAGCTACTATACACGTTCCATTATTATTAATCGTTACGGGATCAGCCCCGAAAAAATTACGGTGGTTCATAATGCCGTCTCCCGCAGAGAGGGAAGAGAAAAGTTTAAAGTTAAAAAGAAATCAAAAGAAAAGATCGTTCTGTTTTTGGGGCGAATAACCTTTCAAAAAGGCCCCGATTATTTTGTCGAAGCAGCTGCGAGGGTTATAAAAGTATTTCCCGAGGTGAGATTTGTCATGGCTGGGACCGGCGATATGATGCCAGCCATAGTGGAGCGTGTGGCGAGCCTCGGGCTAGGACAATATTTTCATTTTACCGGTTTTCTCCAGGGTGAAGAGGTGGATCGGATGTACGCAATGAGCGATTTATACGTCATGCCAAGCGTTTCTGAGCCCTTTGGTATAACTCCCCTCGAAGCTATGTTATACGATGTACCCGTCATAATCTCGCGACAGTCGGGAATCTCCGAAGTAGTGAGACATGCCCTAAAAGTAGATTTTTGGGATGTTGAGGGATTGGCTAACCTAATGATAAGTGCCCTGAGATATCCTGCCTTGACAGAGGAATTAACGGAACAATCTCGGCAGGAATTAAAAAATATCCATTGGGATAGGTCTGCAGAGAAGGTCGTTAACCTATACAACCGCCTTTGTTCGTGAGGAGGGGAAATGCCGTCTGTTTGTCTTTATTTCCAAGTTCATCAACCTTTGCGACATCGCCGCTTTTCGGTTTTTGATATCGGGCGGGGACTCTCATACGAAGATGAGCAGATGAATAGACAAATTCTGAATAAAGTGGCCGAGAAATGTTATCTGCCGGCGAATTCTTTGATGTTGGAATTAATAGAAAAACATAGAGGAAAGTTCCGTCTTTCTTTTTCCATGTCCGGCATCGTTCTCGAACAGTTACTAAGATGGCGGCCCGATGTGCTGGAAAGTTTCGTAAAATTGGCGAAGACGGGAGCGGTGGAGTTTTTGGGAGAAACTTATTATCATTCTTTGGCAAGTCTTTACTCGTTGGCCGAATTTCGAAAACAGGTTATGCTGCATCAAGCGGCAATGGAAAGGCATTTTGCTTTTGTTCCCCGGGTATTCCGTAATACGGAGCTCATTTATTGTAACTCATTGGCGGCAGAAGTCGAAAAAATGGGATTTGTTGCCATGCTGGCCGAAGGGGCGGACCGCATTCTTGGATGGCGTTCCCCCAATTATGTGTACCGCGCAACTGCCGCAGATAAATTGCGGGTTCTTCTGAGGAATTATCGTTTATCCGATGATGTAGCCTTTCGTTTCTCGGAGTCTTCTTGGCCCGAGTATCCGCTTTTGGCCGATAAATATGCAAATTGGATTAATCAAGCAGCACAAAACTCACAGACGGTAAACCTTTTCATGGATTACGAAACGTTCGGGGAACACCAATGGGCAGAGACTGGTATCTTCGAGTTTTTAAGGGCTCTACCTGAAGAAGTTCTTAAATTGCCGGAAATGGAGTTTTTGACCCCGTCGGAAGTGGTAGAAAAGTATGAGCCCGTAGGGGAGCTGGATGTACCGGATCCTATGTCTTGGGCTGATATGGAGCGGGATCTCTCGGCTTGGATAGGTAATCATATGCAAAACGATGCCATAAGGACGGTTTACGGTTTGGAAAGTGAGGTGCTGGGAAGAGGGGATGGAGAACTTTTAGAGACATGGCGCCGCCTTCAGACTTCCGATTACTTCTATTACATGTGTACGAAATGGTTTGCCGATGGTGATGTGCACAAGTACTTTAATCCGTATCCATCGCCCTATGAGGCCTATATAAATTACATGAACATATTAGATGATTTCACTCAACGGGTAAAGGGAGGGGAAGGCAGATGAGATCGTTGGAGGGAGGGTTTCTTTTTGAGGTCAGCTGGGAGGTTTGCAACAAGATAGGGGGGATTTATACAGTAATTACTACGAAATTAGGGGAAGTGCAGAAAATATTCGGTGATCGATACATCCTGTTGGGACCGGATCTGAAAATGAACATCGATTTCGAGGAAACCGATGAACCGTGCTGGCAGAAAATTAGAGAAGGGACGGCTATTAAAGGATTATCGTGTCGTTTCGGCCGTTGGCGGATCCCGGGTGAGCCGAAGGTAATTCTGGTTTCGGCGAGTAAACGATACAGCTCAGATCAATTGCTATACCATTTATGGGAAACCTTTGGTGTAGATTCAATTGCCGGAGGAGGAGATTATGTGGAGGCTGTTTTGTTCAGTTACGCGTGTGGCGAGGTGATCGAGACATTTTATAACCTTCACTTGAGAGATCAAGATGTGCCAGTCGTTGCCCATTTTCACGAGTGGATGTCGGGTGCAGGTCTTCTCTATTTAAAGGAACACCTTCCCCAGGTGGGTACTGTTTTTACTACTCACGCGACAATTTTAGGGCGGGCTTTGTCGGGGGCTGGAGTAGATATCTATGGTATCATGGATAACATTGCACCCCAGAGAGAGGCAAGTATCCACAATGTTTCAGCCAAATATTCCCTCGAGATGACAGCCGCTCGTGAGGCGGATTGTTTGACGACCGTAAGCTCCATTACGGCGGTGGAAGTAAAAAATTTTTTAGGCCGCGAGCCTGACGTTATCACCCCCAATGGCTTGGATCTGGAAAAGATCCCCGATTTAATAAAAGATAGGAGGCTCGCCCTCGAGGCAAGGACTAAGTTACTAGCCGCAGCAAAGCGTTTCCTGAGAAAGGAATTGCCTGAAGAGACGAGAATAGTAGCTATTTCTGGGCGTTATGAATTTAGAAACAAAGGTCTCGATATTTTCCTAGAAGCCCTGGGTCAGTTGGAAAGCGCCTCTTACGTTGGGCCTCCGCTTATTGCCCTCATGTTGGTGGTTGGGGGGCATATGGATTTGGTTCCCGCTTTGAGAGGCGAACCGGTCAAGGCAGAGGGGCAGATGGTGCCGATTGCCACTCATCGGTTAGAGAACGAATCCTTTGATCCGATCCTGCAAGCATGTAACAGATTGGGCCTGGTTAACCACAACCAAAACAAGATCAACGTCATATTTAATCCCGCTTATCTCAATGGTCATGATGGCCTTTTTAACATGAATTATTATGAAGTCTTGTCGGGGTGTGATTTAGGAGTGTTTCCATCGTATTATGAGCCCTGGGGGTATACCCCCCTAGAAGCAGCTGCCCATGCCGTTCCTACAGTTACAACAGACCAAGCCGGATTTGGACTCTGGGTGGAGGCAAATTTTGGTAAGGCGCCAGGTATCATCTTGCTCAGTCGGCGGGGTAGGATGATGGATGACGTGGTTAAGGACATGCGGGGTGTTTTCCTCGATTTTATAGGTTGGAAGCCGGAAGAGCTGAATGAAAGAAGGAAAAACGCCCGGGATGTGGCGATGAAAGCTAATTGGAGAGATTTTATTTGTTTCTATGTTGAAGCCTTTTCTCAGGCCCTGGAACGGGCGGAAAAGAGGAAGGAACTTGTCCCCGAGTTGAAGATCATTCCGGGTGTTCATGTTTATGCGGGGGTAGCTTCATCACGCCCACATTTTCGTACCTTTACGGCTGTCGCCAGCTTGCCGGAAAATATATCTCGTCTCAGGGAATTGGCTTACAACCTGTGGTGGGCTTGGAATCCCAGGGCATTAGATCTCTTCGCGAGTCTCGATTTACGCCTTTGGAATGAAGTGGGCAATAATCCGGTGCTCATGCTTGAAAGCTTGTCCCCGGAGGCATTAAAAGAGGCGTCAGAAAACGAAACCTATCTGGCCCTATATTCCCAGATTCTCCAGCGATACGACGAATACATGAAGGGTTCCGGCCTCAAGAAGAAATACCCATATGCCGAGGACATAAAATCCACCTCTCCCATTGCGTATTTTTCCACCGAATATGGTTTACACGAATGTTTACCCATTTACTCGGGGGGGCTGGGTACGTTATCGGGGGATCACCTCAAGACAGCGAGCGATATGGGTATTCCCATCGTTGGAGTCGGCCTATTGTACAAAAATGGATACTTTCAACAGACGATCGATCAAAACGGAAGGCAGCAGGAACTGTATCCAGAAAATGACTTTTCCATTATGCCCGTTAGATGCATAAGAGATGATAAGGGAAATGCCGTTCAGATTTCCCTTGAACTGCCGGGACGAGTGCTCTTTGCTAATATATGGGAGGTTAGGGTTGGAAAAGTAAGTCTTTATCTCCTCGATACCGATGTGCCACGCAATACACCGCAGGACAGAGCAATTACAGCTCGATTATATTTTGCCGATCAAAAAGTGCGTCTCGAGCAGGAGATTCTCCTCGGCATAGGAGGAGTGAGGCTGTTGAATAAGCTGGGGATAAAACCATGTGTGTATCACATCAATGAAGGCCATTCGGCTTTTCTTCTTTTGGAAAGGATCGTTTCGCTGATGCAGGAGGAAGGGCTTACTTTCCATGAAGCGGCGGAAGTGGTGAGATCAAATAGCGTATTCACTACCCATACGCCTGTGGAGGCCGGTAACGAGCGCTTTCCCCGTGAACTGATGGAACATTATTTTTCCGGTTTTGCTAAACGACTGGGACTTACGTGGGATCAATTTTGGGAGTTGGGACGGCACGAAGGAGGGGATGAAAAAAACTTCTATCTCAATATCATGGCTCTGAAGCTAACTTACAGGTGCAATGCTGTAAGCAAAGTGCATGGTGAACTGTCGAGGCGCATGTGGCGTAATGTATGGAAGGGATTTGATGAGACGGATATTCCTATTATACATATAACTAACGGAGCCCATTTCCTTTCTTATCTTGCCCCACGCATGAAGGCTGTTTACGATGCCTATTTGGGTATTGAATGGGAAAAGAATCTTTTGGATCCCGAGAGGTGGGCTAAAGTTCAAGATATTCCCGACACGATGCTCTGGCGCGTCCACACTGAACTGAAACAGAAACTTGTGGACCTGATAAGGGAAAGAATCACCCAAAATTGGTCCCTTTACCGGGGTGAACAGATAAGAAGAGAACAGGTTTTTGGTTATTTGAGCAGCGGCGCTATGATAATAGGTTTCTCCCGTCGGTTTGCCCCTTATAAACGCGCCTATCTTATTCTTTCCGACTTAGAGCGGTTAGACCGTCTGGTCAATAATCCACAACGCCCTGTTTTGATCGTATTCGCCGGCAAGGCCCATCCGAACGATAATTTAGGCAAAGAGATCTTGGAAAAAGTAACATCTGTCTGTCGGGATGATAGATTTATAGGCCGTATCTTCTTTTTAGAAAACTACGATATTCGCACTGCTCGTCATCTCCTTCAAGGGGTAGATGTGTGGCTAAATACGCCCCGAAGACCTTTCGAAGCAAGTGGAACAAGTGGTGAAAAGGCCATTATAAACGGTGTCATCCATGCAAGCGTATCGGATGGATGGTGGGTAGAGGGCTATGACGGGTCTAACGGTTGGACCATTGGCCCCGTCAGAAAAGGGTACGTAGAAGAAACGGGGGATTCCGATGAGGAAGATGCCCTCTCTTTATACGAGCTGTTGGAGAATACCATCGTTCCTCTCTATTATGAACGAGATTTTACAGGTATACCAGTCAAGTGGGTTGCTTTAATGAAAAGGTCCATTCAAACCCTTGCCCCTGTTTACAACACAGAGCGTATGGTGCAGGAATACTTACGGAAGATGTACGAACCGGCGGCCCGCCGAGGCAAAATGATGATGGAGAATAACTTCGCCTTGGCGAAGGAAATAGCCGATTGGAAGTCTAAGGTGGCAATGCGTTTCTCCTCTCTTAAACTAGAAGAAGTTATAATCCAGGGTATTCAAGGGGACTCAATCTCCGTGGGAGATACCCTAAAGGTGACGGCGCGTATATTCCCAGGACGGATGGAACCCGAGGAAATTTACGTCGAATTGGTAATAGGCCAGAAAGGGGTAAATGGTTTTTCCGGCATGCCGGAGAGGATTCCCCTATCACTCAAGGAGCGAGGAACGGATGGGGCTCTCACCTATACTCTCGCGTACGACGTTAAATTCAATGGACAATACATATATGGCGTGCGGGTGATGCCCTACCATCAACGTTTAGATTTGAATATTGAAGCCGGTCTTGTGCTCTGGGGTTAAAGACAACGACTGAGTTTCTTAAATCCCGCTTAGGTTTGGGTTATCTCCGACCCAAAAACCAGAGGAAGAGAGTGATCAGAAGGCTAATGAGGATGCACGTGGTGAGGGGGAAGTAAAAATGTACCCGCTTACCCTCGTAAGATATATCGCCAGGTAATCTTCCAAACCAGGGAATTTTGTCCAAGAACAAGAATAGAAGACCTATGACGAAGATAATTAATCCAGTGAAAATCAATACCTTTCCTATCGAGGGGAAAGGTTGCATTCAGTCTCCCTCCTCTCTTTCATACCAGGCAAACGGAGTATCTTGCCTGAAATCGGGCATCAGATGCCTGGCATCTAATTCTTGAATATAGATATTTTCGAATCCCATGTCTAGGGCATAGTTAACTACGATTTCGTATTCTGCTGCCGTTAATCTTCTGCCTAGTAGAGGGTGTCCATGAAGAGCGGGGATAGGGGTGTATTGAGACATGATGCTCAAGGTGAGGCGAGGAGACAATTCTTCGGCCATTATCTTTATCGCTTTGAGACTGTTTTCGACCAGGCCAGGGAAGATGAGGTGACGAACGATTAGTCCGCGGGTAGCGATACCATCCTGTATGACTAGTTCTTCGCCCACCTGGTTAATCATCTCTTTCAGAGCTGCTTTGGCATAGACGGTGTAATTCTTAACGCCAGCGAATGTATAAGCAGTCTCTTCATCTCCGAATTTGAAATCGGGCATGTAGATGTCTATCCATCCGTTCAACTCGCGTATTACTTCCGGGAGTTCATAGCCGCTAGTGTTGTAAACGATAGGCAAAGAGAGTCCTTGGTTTCTTGCTTCTCGGATAGCATCCAGAATGAAAGGAGCATGGGGAGTAGGGGTGACGAGATTGATATTATGGCACCCTTTCTGGGCCAAGATGATCATGGTTTCCGCCAGTTCTCTGGGAGACATGTTTTGTCCAGTAACGGATTGACTTATTTGGTAGTTTTGGCAGAAATGGCATCGAAGATTGCAAGAAGAAAAAAATATTGTTCCCGATCCCTTTAACCCTGAGATGGGCGGCTCCTCTCCAAAGTGAGGTAAAGCACAATCAACTACCATGCTATCTGTGAGGTGACAAAACCCTTTTCGTCCTTGCCGACGCTCCGCTTGGCACTTGCGCGGGCACAGGGTACAAGGCTGCAATCTTTCATAAAGGGGATTCATGGAAGGGCATCCTTTCTATTCGAGATCTTATCCTCTGACTGGCCGCCAACTCCAGAAAGACTTCTCCCAGGTGAGAGCTGAGGTCTACCGCCTGACGCCAGTTCTTGATCCGTTTTTGGGGATCTGAGATGTACCTAATGAAATCCTCTCGTTCTGGGACCCTTCCGGCAGGGAGCCGGGCCACAAGATCTTCAGATGGCACGACGAGAATCGTTTTTTTTAACTTTTCTGGATTAGGCCTCCTTTTTAACCTTTTGTCTAACCACCCCGGTATTATTTTGGGGTGGTGGAGAAAACAAAGGGTAAAACCGGTTTCGGCCTTAGGAGGTAGGGCAGAATTCAATTGGTAATCCGTCAATCCGCCGTCGCGGTAAGTACCTGGGGGAGCTCCGATTATGTCTTTTACTCCCTCTACGACCATCGGTATTGCCCCAGACGCCAGAAGGGCGGGTTTGAAATTAGCGGGTGTAAGGGGAATCATATAGCCTCGTTCGCATGGGGGAGAGTGCGGTCCTGAGTAAAAAACGACCCGATCTACGAAGGCAAAAATAGATGTGGCGCTTATCATATTGAAGAGATAACACAGTCCGAATCCCAAGCCTTGAATTATTTTTGAAGAAAAGGCAGTCAAGTGTTTAGATCTGGCAGTGATAATGGCTAAACGATATCGAGGATGTCTGAGAGCGAACGGTATGGCATCATCTTCAATGGCTTGGTCAATGATACGTAAGAGGGAATGATTTATAGTTCGGGGAGTATCTTTTTCTGTGTAAGTGGCTGTAATGTATGCCTCCATAAGATGCCTATAACTTTTTTCTGCCTCTGGCATGGTCCAGGTGGAAAGTCGCCATGCCCCCGCCGAGGCACCTATGAGCAAGATGGGATTTTTCCGACCTAACACGGCATGCTTCATGAGAGAAAGATCAAAACCCGAAGCAATAAGCCATCTCGGACCTACGGCGGCCCCAAAATAGACACCAATATCGTCCCAATTGAGCCCCCTTTCTTTTATGATTTCATAGGCTTGAGAACCGGCAAAAATTCTTAGGTCATCAATGGATTGACTTGACACATCCCTTTCCCGCCTGTTAGAAATTTTTCGCCTGCTTTAATAGGAAGACTTAGATGTTTTGTCAATCCTGGTTGGAGACAAAGAAAGGAGAGCGTAATATGGCCTTGAGAGATGAAATTATCACCTTGGCGAAAAAGGCCAAAGAGGCGGCTGGCATTATGGCCACCCTATCGTCGGCGGTGAAAGACGCCGCCTTAATGGAGATGGCGGAAGCTTTAGTGAGGGAGAAGGAATATCTCATAAGGGAAAACGAAAAGGATGTAAAAAGGGCCAATGATAGTGGCCTATCCAAAGCTATGATTGATCGATTAACCCTTACCCCAGGGCGTATCGAGGATATGGCCAAAGGAATTAGGGAGGTAGCTTCTCTCCCAGATCCAGTGGGTCGCATCACCTCTATGTGGCGTCGGCCCAATGGGTTACTCGTTGGTCGCATGAGAATTCCTTTAGGGGTGATAGGGATCATCTATGAATCCAGGCCGAATGTCACTTCCGATGCCGCTGCCCTTTGTTTGAAGGCCGGAAATGCCGTGATTCTTCGCGGTGGTTCAGAGGCTATTCATTCTAACCTGGCGATTGTCGATGTGTTAAAACGTGTAGTGGTCCGTCATGATTTACCGGAATGGGCTATCCAAATGGTACCTGTGACAGAGAGAGAAGCAGTCTATGAATTGCTCCAGCTCGAAGAATTGATAGATCTCATCATTCCCCGGGGGGGGGAGGAATTGATTCGGGCAGTGGTGAAAGAGTCAAAGATACCAGTAATTAAGCACTATAAGGGTGTATGCCACGTTTATGTAGATGAAGATGCGGATTTGGAAATGGCGGTTAGGATTTGCCTGAATGCCAAAGTCCAGAGACCGGGCGTTTGCAACGCCATGGAAACGCTTTTGGTCCACGAAAGGGTGGCGTCGGTGTTTTTACCGCTCGTTTCTAAAGAATTAGGAGAGGCCGGGGTCAAGCTGAGAGGATGTCCGAAGACAAGAAAGATTATACCCCATGTGGAGGAGGCAACAGAGGAAGATTGGTATGCCGAGTATCTTGACTTGATCCTTGCTGTAAGGGTGGTGGACAGTATGGAACAGGCTTTGGAGCATATTGCTCTCTATGGGTCTAATCACACAGAAGCTATTGTCACTATGAACTATCAACGGGCTCAGGAATTCTTGACCAGAGTGCAATCATCTACCGTCCTTGTTAATGCCTCGACCAGATTCAGCGACGGTTTTGAATTGGGGTTGGGTGCAGAAATTGGCATTAGCACAACAAAACTACATGCGTACGGGCCTATGGGGGTTGAGGAATTGACTACGACCAAATTCATCGTTTACGGCAACGGTCAGATAAGAACATGAGATGGGGTATCTTTGGCGGTTCCTTCGATCCCATTCATTTTGGACATCTCCGCTGTGCAGAGGAAGTAAGGGAACTTATGCAACTCGACCGGATAATTTTTATACCTGCCGGCCGACCTCCCCACAAAGATCCCCAAGACCTTACCCCCTTTGCTCACCGCTACGAGATGGTCAGACTGGCAATCGGTCACCATCCCTTCTTTGAGGTGTCTGATGAAGAAGGGAAAAGGGAAGGTGTGTCCTATACCATTGATACGGTCAATGCATGGCGCCGTTGTCGCTTGGGAGAGGACAATTTATTTTTTATAACTGGTCAAGATGCCTTTGAAGATCTCCGAACTTGGAAAGAATGGGAGACACTGGTCAGAATTTGTAATTTCATTGTAATGAGTCGTCCTGGTTGCGCAGCTCTCGATTTAGATCGGATCTTAACGCCAGAAATAGCGAGGCTATTTGTTTTTAACGAGAGAAATAGTAGTTATCTAGGGCCCGATGGATACGTCATCTATTTGGTTCGTGTGACCTTGCTCGATATTAAGGCCCGAGTGATCCGTCAATGGATAAAAGAGGGACGTTCAATCGCTTTTCTTACGCCGGAAAAAGTAATCAAATACATTAAGGACCACGGATTATATTTGGAGGGGGAAAAGACATGAAATGGTTAGTGGTCATAAGTGCGGTTTTATTTTTTATCTATCCTGAAATGGCAATCGCCTTGCGGTGTGGAAAGGGTCTTGTTTCTATCGGAGATGTAAAAGCAAAAGTATTGGCCGAATGTGGGGAACCGCAAATGAAGGAAAAGGTGCGCCTAAAAGATGACCGATATTTGGAGGTCAAAGAGGGGAGAAAAAAGGTGGGACGTCAGGTAGAGAAATGGACTTATAATTGCGGAGAAGGAGATTTCATATACGTCCTAACCTTTGATGGAGGCAAACTCATTAAGGAAGAGCCCGTTAGCCGAGGAAAAGGCGCTAACAGATGCCGGGGAAATTAAAGCTCTTTAATATCCTTTAGAAACTTAAGGCGGCCGTCCTTGATCAAATTTGATTTGAGAGCTTCAATCCAAAAACGTATAGCTTCTACCTTCTTCATGTGCAGAAAGGTTTCTTTCGCTGCCAATAGCTTCTGAGACATTCCCTCTTCTGTGGGTGGTATCCACTCTTTAAGCTGGAGGATCAGGTAACCATCGGCAGACGCCAAGGGCGTATCTATTACCCGATTATTAGGACCTAAACGAGCCAGGGCGGAAAAGACCTCCATTGAATTTGCCAAGTTTGAAGGGGGAGAGGTAATAGTAAAGATGCCTGTTTCTGATAAGGACAATTTTTCTTTCCGCGCTATCTTAATTAGATCTTCACCCTTCTTTATCCTGTCAATAATTGTCTCCGCCACTTTTAAAGCCATTTTCTTTGATTCTTCCTTGATGTACTCTTCTCGTACCTTCTGCTCGATTTGAGCTAAAGGGGGGGTATAGGCCTCTTTTTTCCCTGTTAGCTTGAGAATGGCATAGGCTTCACCGGTTGCGAGTACGCGGGAAATTTCTTTAGGTTGAAGAGAAAATGCAGTTTTGATCAAATTATTGATGCCTTTAAGTTCATTTGGAACACTGTTTTCGTCAAAGTATTCCGTTGTTTGTATCTTTAGCCCGTGTTTCGTCGCATAGGCTTCGAAGTTTTCTAACTGGTATATTTCATCGTGGGCCTTTTTAGCTTCTTCATAAGCCAGGCTCATGCCTTTGGACTTTTTAATTTCTGCGATGATTTTTTCGTCTGCCATTTTTTCTTTCAGGCGTTTTCGGTACTCGGCGATTTCCTCTTGGGAGACCTCTGCCTTATTTGCATATTCCGTTGCCCTAAATAGGATATAACTGACCTGCACGCGGGCAGGAACTTTGAACTTGCCTTCATGTTCTCGATAAAATTTTTCCACATCATTTCGGGTGAAAGTGATTTTGTTTGTAAATTCACTGGTCGGAATGGTGCATTTGATGATATTGACCTTGGCGTTACGGGACTGGTAATACTCTCTAACCTCTCTCTGGGTCACGTGAATGCCGTCTAGGATTAGGTCTTCTATCTTAGAGGCAATCAGGTTCTTTCGTTGCATTTCTTCGAACTCGTCCGGTTTTATTTTGTTATAGCGTAGCATTCGTTGGTATAGGTTTTCATCGAAGACACCGTTGCGTTGAAAAGCGGGGATGGAGATTATACTCCTTCTTAATTCTTCTTCCGTGACTTTTATTTTCATCTCCTCTGCCTTTTTCATGAGGAGGATCTCGTTAATCATTTTGTTCAGAACCTGTTCTTTTAGGTTCATAGATCGGATCATGTCCTCGCTTAGGAGCCCTCCAAATCTCTGTCGGTACATTTCCAGGAGGTCCTGATATTGGCGACGGAATTCTGTCTCGGTAATTATTTTTCCATCAATTGAGACAATAGCTTCTGCTCTATGTCTTCCACCCATGGATCCGAAATAGAGGGCGAATACAATTATTATGATACCCAACAGGATTCTCATCATCCAGTTGCGGGCATGCTTTCTCATCAAGTTGAGCATATTCCTAACCCCTCGATTGTTTCTGTGACGAACCTCCCATAATATAAGAGGCCGGACAAATCAAATAAAAATAAAAACATTGCCCGATGGAATAAAATGAGTTAAGCAATCGTAAATTTTTCACTATTAAGAGATGGAGGTGCCGGCACGTGTTTTTCGATTTTATTCTCGGAAAGTTTTCTAACGACTTGGCTATCGACTTGGGTACCGCCAATACGCTGGTCTATGTCAAGGGCAAGGGTATTGTTTTGAACGAGCCCTCCGTAGTCGCCGTTCATCGAGATGCAAGAGGGACAAGGAAGGTGCTCGCGGTGGGAATGGAGGCCAAGAATATGCTTGGTCGTACACCGGGGAATATTGAAGCAATCAGGCCTTTGAAGGAAGGCGTAATAGCGGACTTCGATACGACGGAGGCGATGTTGAGATATTTCATCTTGAAGGTACACAACAGGCGAACTTTAGTACGTCCCCGGATTATTGTGTCCATCCCTTCCGGTATTACTCAGGTAGAAAGGCGGGCGGTGCGGGAGACGGTGGAGTCAGCCGGCGCCAGAGAAATTTATCTCATCGAGGAGCCGATGGCTGCGGCAATTGGTGCGGGGCTGCCCGTTACGGAACCAACGAGTTCCATGATTGTTGATATAGGTGGCGGCACCACAGAAGTGGCAGTTATATCCCTGTCGGGGATTGTCTATTGCAAATCCTTACGTGTGGCGGGAGACAAAATTGATGAAGAGATTGTTCAATACATGAAACGCAAATATAGTCTCCTCATTGGAGAAAGAACGGGAGAGCAAATAAAAATGTCTGTGGGGTGTGCCTATCCGGATAAAGAAATACAAACGATGGAGGTCAGGGGCCGCGATTTAATATCTGGCATCCCGAAAACAATCGAAGTTACCTCCGAGGAAATAAGAGAAGCTATTTCTGAGCCCGTTAGTCTCATTGTGGATGCTATTAAGGATGCGCTAGAAAATTCGCCACCCGAACTAGCGGGGGATATTGTGGATCGAGGTATTATGTTATCCGGAGGAGGGGCCCTCTTGAGAAACCTGGATCGGCTTATAAGAGAGGAAACGGGGTTACCCGTGATGGTAGCGGAGGATCCTCTCTCCGCCGTGGCTCGAGGCGCTGGCATTGCTCTCGATCAGATCGATGTTTTAAAAGAAGTAGCAGTTCGGGTTTGAGCAGCGGGTGTTTAGGGTGAAATAGTCGTGATCAGAAGATTTCGCACCCCTATCATCCTCGTTTTGATAGGGGGTTTTTTTCTTTTTTTGGCTGTATACAACATCCATCGTGAAGAGCCAACTTCTTTTTTGCGAAAATTAATCGTTGAGGGAGCCGTGAAGCTGCGATACCTTCTAGACTATCCTCTGAAGTCGGCTAAGGAGGCATGGCAAAAGTATATTTTTCTCGTCGGGGTAACGGAAGAAAATAAGAGATTAAAGAAGGAAATTGACAGGCTCCTTGCCCAAGTGGCGAACTATAGGGAGGCTTATGAAGAAAACAAAAGATTGCGAAACCTCCTCAAGTTAGATGAAGAACTCCGATTAAAACATCTAACTGCTAGGGTAATAGGCATGGAAAGGAAATCGCCCGTAAAAGCGATGATCATTAATCGTGGGTCTTCGCACGGGGTCAAAAGAAATGATCCTGTCATTACCGATCGTGGGCTCGTGGGAAGAGTGATTGAACCTTCTTGGCAGGTGTCAAGGGTTTTGCTCATAATTGATGAGACAAGTTGTATTGATGCTATTTTACAGACTAATCGCGTGCAGGGCATTGTTCAGGGAACGGGACGAGGGTGTTCGATTAAATACGTGGGGAAAACCGACGAAGTGAAAGTAGGGGAGGCGGTAGTCACCGCGGGTATCTCTCATGTGTTTCCTAAAGGGTTGCTCATAGGTTATGTAAGTCGTGTCGATTGGCGCGAGGGAGGTATGTTTAAGAAGGTCGAGGTGGAGCCGGCAGTCGATTTTTCACGTCTCGAGGAAGTAATGGTGATAATAGGTCAGGATGAGAGAAAATGATGTTTTTGACGGTTCCCCTAGCCCTTTTCTTGTTAGTGGTTATTCAAAACTTGTTGGCCGATATATTATTTCTGGGCCGCAGTCCATTAGAGCTTTCCCTTCTGGTGGTCATTTATCTTGCTTTTCGTATGAATTTGGTTAGGGGAGGAATTATTTCATCTTTTCTGGGTTTTCTGATGGACTGTTTGAGCGGCACCGTAACTGGTATCTATATCTTTATCTATTTCACTGTGTTTTCTGCTACCCATTATATTGCCCATCATCTCTATGGAGAAGGGGATTGGTTTATCATCTTCTTGGTTTTTTTTTGGGGTGTGGTGGAATCTTTTTTCCTTCTCCTTTTTAAATCTTTGCCGACCGGTGTTTTTTGCCTTTCGAAGTGGGGAGAATTACTGTTTCCCCAGATTATACCGCTTTGTGTCTTGGGGCCCTTTGTCTTTCGCGCTTTAGATGGGTTAGGGTTCATTTATGGTGTTAATGAACGGTCGTCTGAACGCACCTGAAAGACAGGATTATCGTGGTCGTTTAACCGTGATTTTTGCTCTGGTCATGGTTGCGGCCCTCGTTATCATCGGAAGACTCTTTTATCTGCAAGTAATCAAGGGTGACGAATACCGTCTTCGGTCTGAGAACAACAGCGTAAGGTTGAGAAAGATTAAACCCGTCCGGGGCGTGATCTACGACGTGAACCGTCATGTCATGGCCGATAGTGAACCCTCTTTCGATCTCAATTACCTTCCCAAAAAAAGAGAAAATATTAAGCCCATCATGGATAAGGTGGAGGCTATATATCAACGTTACGGCATAACCCCTCAGTTCGAGATTGTTCCGACGGGCAATCTCCAACCCTTTGTGCCAATTCGCTTGGAGAGAAATGTTTCGTGGGAAAAAGTGGCCATTATTGAAACCCATATTCTTGAGTTGCCTGGTGTGACGATCGAGCCAACAGCAATCAGAAGCTATAAAGAAGGGGAGATGGTTGGTCACATTGTGGGGTACATCGGGGAAGTAACGCAGCAGGAACTGGAACATAAAGATTGGGCGAACTGTCGTATCGGGGATATTGTCGGGAAAAGTGGCATCGAAAGGGCATATGATATACATCTGCGGGGAATAAGCGGTGCCGAACAGGTGGAAGTAAACGCCGTGGGAAAGGTTGTAAGATCGCTGGGAAGAATAGAACCCATCCCGGGTAATAATGTGGTTTTGACCATCAATCTTGATGTTCAAAGAGCGGCCTGGAATGCTTTGCAGGGTCGCCGAGGGGCAGTGGTAGCGGTAGATGTGAGAGATGGATCAATCTTGGCGCTTGTGAGTTCTCCCTCTTTCGATCCTAATCTGTTCTGTGCAGGGATTAGAGCTAAGGAGTGGCAAAAATTAGCCGGCAACCCTTGGCATCCTTTGAAGAATAGGGCGGTTTCGGGTCAATACCCTCCCGGATCTACCTACAAACCCTTCGTGGCACTTGCAGCTCTGGAAGAAAAGGTGGTGGATGACAGTACTAGGTTTTTCTGCAGCGGCGCTTTTCAATTGGGTACCAGGGCCTATCGGTGTTGGCAGAAAAACGGCCATGGATGGGTTAATATTCATCGTGCGATTGTCGAATCCTGCGATGTATATTTCTACAATTTAGGTAAGATCTTAGGGGTCGATCGCATCGCCAAGTATGCCAAGATGTTCGGTTTGGGAGAACCGACGGGCATAGATTTGCCCTGGGAGAAAGGGGGGCTGATCCCAACCCGGCAGTGGAAATGGGAAAGACTGAAAAAACCTTGGCATGTAGGCGAATCCATTCCGATTGCAATTGGTCAAGGTTACGATCTTGCCACCCCTCTCCAATTAGCGGTAGCTTACGCTGCTATAGCCAATGGAGGTATTGTCTACCGCCCTCGGATAGTAAAGCAAATCGAGGAACCGGATGGAAGAATAGTTAAGAATTTTGCTCCCGAAATAAAGGGTCGGGTCTCCATCTCGACCAATTCTTTTTCCATTATCAAAAAGGGGCTGTGGGGAGTAGTCAACGAGGGAGGGGGAACTGGTTATGCAGCCCGGAGGCCGGAAAAGGATGTCGCTGGGAAGACGGGGACAGCCCAGGTGGTAAGTCAACCGGAGAGAGGACGGACGGTGCCAGCACGTTTTCAAGACCACGCACTTTTTGTTTGTTTTGTTCCCTATGAACACCCGGAAGTAGCGGTTTCTGTGGTGGTGGAACATGCTGGACATGGTGGTGCGGTGGCGGCCCCGGTGGCAAAAGCGGTAATTGATGCGTATATGGAAAGCAAAAAAAGTCGCAATAGAGAATAACTTTAGGTCGGAGTTAAGATGACTTCTACCTGTGTACCTGTTTTTATCCCGAATTTGTCTTTTGCACTACCGAGAGGAGAAAACAGCTCTAAAAGCCCCATACTGTTGAAAAGACAAGCTAGATGTTCTTTTGAGTCCAGATAGAAGTGTGCCGGTTTGGCAATTTCTCCTTTGTACATGAGATGGTCGATTTTGAAACCCGCGGGCAAATCGTTCTCCGATACATTGGTTACGGCATTCCCGAATCTATCTATATAAACGACCTCGGCTTCTATAACGTTTCCTCTCTTTTTCGGTTCATTGAAGGGAAGGAGGGTAATTTCTCCTATCTCGTCTCCGAATTCTCCTGGTTCTGCACCCATGGCCAGTTTGGCAGCGACGGGGGCAAATACGTCACGTCCGTGAAAGGTGCGACTGGGTAGCCAGGAGATATGTGGGGGATTACTTATGTGATAGATTCGATAACCGGTCTTTTTTACTTTTTCTAGGACGGAAGAGAAGATGCCGTTGTCGGGTCCAACGAATGTATGCTGACCAGCACAGACAATAATGCCCCGGCGCTCAGATCCGACACCGGGATCTACAACGACCACATGGATAGTGCCCGCAGGGAAGTACGGGAAAGAAATACCCAAAACAAATGAAGCCACTTTGACCTGCTGAGGAGGTATTTCGTGTGTGATATCGACTAAAGTGACTTGTGGATTTATTGACAATATGACCCCTTTCATCTGTGCGACGTAAGGGTCGATCAATCCAAAATCTGTGGTCAGAGTGATGATCATACATTAAGTCCGCGGGTTGAAAAAAATGGTAGTCCCAAGGGGAGTTGAACCCCTGTTTCCGGCGTGAGAGGCCAGCGTCCTAACCACTAGACGATGGGACCCCATTTTTATGGAGAGCTTTTTTCGTTATGAAATTAGAGGAAAAAAGTCAAGATTCTTTTTCACCCGGTATTATCGATGTAGTTTTCTGCCCGCTCCAACCGTCTTAAGACCTGTTGTCGCCCCAGGGTTAACATAATTTCGTCCAGCCCGGGACTTACTGTTTTTCCGGTCAGGGCGACGCGTATAGGCTGAGCGATTACTTTGAGTTTGACACCTGTTTCTTCTGTAAATGATTGAAAAAAATTTCCTATTCCTTCTTTTGTGTAATCCGGCCACTCCCTCAAGCGGGTGATGAGTTTCCGGAAGTGAGGCTTCATCGAGGCCGTCAGATATGTAGATGCCGTTTCATCGTAATGGGGTTCTTCAAAGTAAAAAGCCCCCTGTTCCGCCATTTCGACCAAAGTTTTGACCCGAGGCTTTAAATCTTGGACGATTTTCTTTAGGTAGTCAGTGTCAGATACATCGTAGCCTTTTTTTTCCCAAAAAGGTTTCACGCTTGCGACCAGTTTTTCTAAGGGGTAATGGCGAATATAGTATTGATTGAGCCATAATAATTTATCCGGATTGAAGACGGCCGGTGATTTTCCTACGCCATCAATATCAAAGTACCTAATGAGTTCCTCAAGGGAAAAAATCTCCTGATCGCCGTGAGACCAGGAGAGACGAACTAGATAATTCACCAAGGCCTCCGGTAAATATCCCATCTCTTTATATGCCATCACGGAGGTAGCTCCGTGACGTTTGCTCAATCTGGTTTTATCTGGCCCCAGGATCATAGGTACATGGGCAAATTTAGGGATCGGAAATCCTAAAGCTTCGTATAAAAGTATCTGACGAGGTGTATTGTTTACATGGTCGTCTCCTCGGATGACATGGGTTATTCCCATTAGGGCATCATCGACTACGACGGCGAAATTGTAGGTTGGATATCCGTCAGAACGTTGGATTACGAGATCGTCGAGCTCCTCGTTCTGAAATACGATGTCTCCTTTGATGAGGTCGTGAACAGTCGTAATTCCTACCTCTGGAGCGCGGAAGCGAACAACGGCCTCTTTTGTTTTTGTTAAATGGCGGTCGCGGCAGGTTCCATCGTATTTAGGCTTCCTGCCCTCAGCCAGGGCTTGTTTTCTCTTTTGTTCCAGTTCTTCCGGTGAACAAGTACAGTAGTAAGCTTTACCTTCTTTGATGAGTTTTTCCGTCATCTCTTGATACATTTCCAATCTTTCCGCTTGAAAATAGGGACCCTCATCCCAGTTGAGACCCAGCCAACTCATGGCCTCAAGGATGGCTCGCGTCGATTCTTCTGTCGACCGGAGCTGATCAGTGTCCTCGATTCTCAGAATGAATACCCCATCATAATGGCGAGCATAAAGCCAGTTAAATAAAGCCGTCCTGGCTCCGCCGATATGCAGATAACCCGTTGGGGATGGGGCAAATCTCGTTCTCACGGTATGGGTGTTTGTCATGTCCTCTCCAGTAAAAAGCCCCGTATCAACGGGGATGTTTTTATATAGGTTTTAGTTTTTTCGATTGTCAAGGCATAAATTGTGCTTGACAAGATTGGTGATTTGTAATTAATTCCACAACTTCATAGGCATTTGGTAAGAGGGTATTCTGTAAGTGAAAATAATTGTATCGTGCATACCGCCGGAAGGTCTTCACTTGCCCGTCATTTTAGAGCGAACATGGCTACAGGAGGCCTTCGCTGAGTTTGGGGAAGAGGTAACCTGTCCTCGCCCTGTAAAGGTTGAGGCGGAGATTAGAAAGATGGGGGTGACGGTGGTTATCAAGGGCTCCGTTGCTACCCAACTCGTTATGCCTTGTGCCCGCTGTTTAGACCGGGCCACGCTGGATATTGAAGCGGATTTCCGTTATGTCATGGTGCCGGAACCTACCAGGTATAAAGTAGATACAGAATTAACTTCAGAAGATATTGAATATGGATATTATACCAACGACGCCATCGACCTTTTGCCGCTTATATACGAGCAGGTTTGCTTGCAGTTGCCGATGGTAGTTCTGTGCCATGAAGATTGCCGGGGCATTTGCCCACGATGCGGGACTAATTTAAACCATAAGATATGTACTTGTCCCGCGGAGGAAATAGATGTGAGATGGTCAGCCCTTAAAAAGATAGTTATAGAAAAGGCAAATCACAGATAAGAGGTAAACTAACTATGCCAAATCCAGTCAAGAGACACTCAAGAACGAGAAGGAATCAGAGAAGAGCTCATGATTTTCTGACGGCCCCTTCAATTTCTCGTTGCAGTCAATGTGGGAGCCCCAAGTTGCCGCATCGTGTATGTATGAAGTGCGGTTTTTATAAAGGGCGGGAAGTGATATCCCTAGAGAAGGGAGAATGAACATAGACCTGCGAAACAAGGTAGCATTGGTCTCGGGGGCATCGCGGGGCATTGGACGAGCCGTGGCGGTCGGGCTGGCGAAAAGCGGTGCCTTTACTTATGTTAATTTTGTGAGAAACGAGGAGGGAGCTCAGTATACTTTAAAAATAATTCAGGATAATGGGGCACAGGGCAGTACGATTCAATTCCCCGTTGAAGATCGTATAGCCGTTCAAGAAGGGATAAAGAAAATCCTGATAGAAAAGGGTCGTTTAGACATACTCGTCAATAATGCCGGAATATGGATAGGAGGCTCTTCTCTCAGGTTAAGAGGGGATCAGTGGAAGCGTTTATTAGAGGTAAATCTCGAGGGGGCGTTTAATTGCATCCAGGCTTCGGTTCGGCCCATGATGAAGCAGCGATGGGGAAGGATTATAAACATTAGTTCCGTTATTGCCTTTAGTGGAAATGTTGGTGATGCCCTGTATGGGGCGTCCAAAGCAGGTGTCGTTGGAATGACGAAATCTCTGGCGCGAGAGTTTGCATCTCGAAATATATGCATAAATGCCGTAGCTCCGGGCTTCATCGAGACGGATATGACGAGGGACATCTCGGCAGAAGTGAGGAATGAGATGCTCGAAATGATACCTCTTGGCAGGTTCGGAGCACCGGAGGACGTGGCGGGTGTAGTGGTTTTTTTAGCTTCTGATGAAGCCTCTTACATTACAGGCCAGGTAATCCACGTAAATGGTGGTCTATATATGTAGTCTTTGCACATCATATTATGGAGGACGGAGGTTATGACACTGGAGGAAAAAGTCATCGACATCATAGTGGAACAGTTGGGTGTAAGTAGAGAGCAATGTGTTTTGGAGGCATCATTCATAGATGATTTAGGGGCGGACTCACTGGATATCGTTGAACTTATTATGGAAATGGAGGAGAATTTCGGCATTCAAATCGCGGACGAGGAACTGGAACAGATTCGGACGATTAAGGATGTCGTGGATTTTCTCCGTTCCAAAGGCGTAAATTAGGAGGATCAGATTGAGGAGGCGTGTAGTCGTCACCGGTTTAGGTGTGTTGACACCCGTAGGAAATCATGTGGACGAGATGTGGGCGTCCGTTTGTCAGGGAAAGTCTGGCATCGGTCCCATCACGAAGTTCGATCCGATCCAACACGAGACGAAGATCGCAGGGGAGATAAAAAATTTCGACCCCCTTAACCATGTAAGTAAAAAAGAACTGAGACGTCTTGACGATTTCATCATTTATACCCTCGCTGCGGCCGATATGTTAATGCAAGACGCAGAATTTAAGCCTTCGGCCGAGGAAGCTGAGAGGGTAGGAGTAATTATCGGTTCGGCCATAGGTGGTGTGGCTTCCATCGAAGAAGAAAAAGAGAATCTAATGAATAGCGGGCCGGGAAAGATATCCCCCTTCGCCATACCGGCAATTTTGGGAAATCTAGCTGCAGGACATGTGTCGATACGTTACAATCTGAAAGGTCCAATTGAATGTCCAGCCATGGCCTGTGCGGCTGGGGCCTATGGCATAGGGAGGGCTTTTCACGCTATCGCTTATGGATATGCTGATGTCATGGTAGCTGGTGGTGTTGATGCCGCTGTTACGCCTCTTTCCGTGGCCGCTTTCAACGCTATGCGTGCCCTCTCGAGAAGAAATGAGGAGCCGGAGAAAGCAAGCCGACCCTTCGATCAGGGACGAGATGGATTTGTTATTGCGGAAGGCTGTGGACTGCTTCTTCTGGAGGAGCTCACCCACGCCCTCAACCGAGGGGCAAAAATATATGCCGAAATGGTGGGCTTCGCTTCTACTAGCGATGCCTTTCATATGGCAGCCCCTCCTCCAGGACATGAGGGCGCGGCCAGATGCATGCGAGCTGCCCTGGCCGATGCGGGGATCGGTATTGAAGAGATAGATTATATAAACGCTCACGGAACTTCTACGCCCCTCAACGATCTTTATGAATTGCAGGCTATAAAGAGTGTTTTCGGTGAGCTCGCCCCCCGTATCGCGATAAGCTCGACCAAATCGGTGATGGGGCATCTCTTGGGAGGGGCTGGAGGAGTAGAAGCTGTTATCACGGTGAAGGCCATATATGAAAACTTTATCCCTCCCACCATAAATCTGGAAACCCCCGATCCAGAGTTGGGCGACTTGAACTTAGTACCCCATAGGGGTTGCTCACGGGAAGTAAAGGTAGCCATGTCTAATAGCTTTGGTTTCGGCGGGGCTAACGCAGTGGTTGTCTTTAAAAAATATCAGGAATAATCTTGCCATGCGCATTATAATTGGTGCAGATCACGCCGGATTCCGCCTTAAGGAATCGGTGAAAGAGATCCTCAACTCCTGGGGCATAACGATTGAGGATGTAGGCACCAAAAATGACGAGCCGTGCGACTATCCTGATTTTGCCGTTCAGGTGGCAATACGTATATCCCGAGGGGAGTACGATCGAGGTATTCTCGTATGCGGTTCAGGAGCAGGCATGGTGATTGTTGCTAACCGTTTTCCCCGTGTTCGTGCTGTCTTATGTATGACGGAGGAGATGGCACGCCTGGCTCGTCGTCATAATGATGCCAATTGCTTGGTGCTAGCAGGCAGATTACAAGACCCCGAAGTTGCAAAAAAGATTTTGCACGTCTGGTGGGAAACGCCTTTTGAAGGTGGACGGCACGCGAAAAGATTGGAAAAAATAGCGGCCATCGAAGACAAAATCTGCACAGGGAGGTTGTAACTTGTATTTAGAGCGGATCGATCCGGAAGTAGCTCTGGCTATCAGAGAAGAAGCAAGAAGACAGGCAGGTAAACTAGAACTGATTGCTTCAGAGAATTTTGTAAGCGAGGCAGTTTTGGAAGCTCAGGGCAGTATTATGACCAACAAGTACGCCGAGGGTTATCCAGGTAAAAGATACTACGGTGGATGCGAATACATGGATGTAGTCGAAAATCTCGCTATAGAGAGATGCAAAAAGTTGTTCGGTTGTGACCATGCGAATGTACAGCCGCATTCGGGAACACAGGCCAATATGGGGGTTTATTTTGCAGTACTTACGCCTGGAGATACCATTTTAGGCATGAACCTTTCCCATGGCGGACATCTCTCCCACGGAAGTCCCGCCAATTTTTCTGGCCGTTTGTACAATGTTGTTGCCTATGGTGTGAGCCGCGAGACGGAAACCATTGATTTCAACGAGGTGGAGGAACAGGCTAAAAAGTATCGCCCCAAGCTGATTGTAGTGGGAGCCAGTGCCTATCCCCGCATCATAGATTTTACTAAATTCAGGGAAATTGCCGATATGGTGGGTGCGATGGTCATGGCAGATATTGCCCACATCGCCGGACTAGTGGCAACGGGACTTCATCCCTCTCCCGTACCAGTTTGTGAATTTGTGACCTCAACGACGCACAAAACTCTTCGTGGTCCTCGGGGTGGAATTATCATGTGTCGTGGCGATTTTGCATCGGTGATTAACAGCCGCGTTTTCCCGGGCATGCAGGGAGGGCCGCTTATGCATGTCATCGCCGCCAAGGCCGTCGCATTTAAGGAGGCTTTGTCCGAAGAATTTAAAACATATCAGGAACAGATTATAAAGAATGCTAAAAAACTGGCCCAAGTGTTAATGGAGGAGGGATTTCGCTTGGTGTCCGGTGGGACAGACAATCACATGATGCTTGTTGATTTAACTCCCCAGGGCATTACTGGCAAGGAAGCTCAAGAGGCACTCGATAGGGCAGGTATCACGGTCAATAAAAACGGCATTCCCTTCGATACCAAAGGCCCGACCATCACTAGCGGGATTAGGATTGGGACCCCCGCTCTCACCACCCGTGGCATGAAGGAAGGGGAAATGGAGGAGATCGGGCGTCTGATCTCTTCCATTTTAAAAAATATGGGTAATGAAACGATAATCGAAAAGGTGCGGAAGGAGGTAAAAGCCCTCTGCCAGCGTTTTCCTCTTTATCCAGAACGACAATGACGTCTTCAGAGAGGACAATTCAGCGTCCCAGCTGGGATAGTTATTTTATGGCGATAGCCGACCTGGTATCCACCAGGTCGACCTGTCTGAGGAGGGCAGTCGGGGCCGTGCTGGTAAAGGATAAGCGAATTTTAGCCACCGGTTACAATGGAGCCCCTTCTGGGCTTAGACATTGTTTGGATCTTGGGTGTCTCCGAAAGGAGAAGAATGTTCCTTCCGGACAGCGGCATGAGTTATGTCGCGGACTGCATGCGGAACAGAATGCGATCATTCAGGCGGCCCTGCATGGAGTGAGTACGGACAGATCCACCATATATTGCACCAACCACCCTTGTGCTATATGTGCCAAGATGATTGTTAATGCTGGCATTTCTTCAGTGGTGGTGAAGGAAAATTACGCGGACCAACTGGCGGAAGACATACTGCGAGAGGCAGGAGTGATAGTCAAAATTCTATGAAATGCCCTTTTTGTCAGCATGGCGAGGATAAGGTCATAGATTCGCGTCTAAGCAAGGAAGGTGATGCCATAAGGCGACGCAGAGAATGCCTGGGTTGCGGCAAACGTTTTACTACGTACGAGGTAGTAGAAGATGTCCTGCCGGTAGTTGTTAAAAAAGACGGGAGAAGAGAAGCCTTTGACCGGATGAAAATAAAAAACGGTTTGATGAAAGCTTGCGAGAAAAGGCCGATCAGTGTTGATGAAATTGAGAGAATTGTAGAGAAGATAGAACGGGTATGCCAAGATGTTCAGGGTCGAGAAGTCTCGACTTCTTTCATTGGGGAAAGGGTGATGGACGAGTTGCGGGTATTGGATGGCGTTGCCTACGTAAGATTTGCTTCTGTGTATCGTGAGTTTAGAGATGTGAGTGATTTCATGGAGGAATTAAAGGAACTGTTGAAAGGAAAGAGGGATTAAGTTGTTTACGGGAATCGTCCAATTTGTTGGTAAAGTAAAAAAATGGTCACGGGCGCACGGTATCGCCAGCTTGGAAGTGGAGACAAACGGCGATCTCGGAGACATGAAGATAGGGGATAGTATAGCCGTCAATGGAGTGTGCCTTACGGTGACAAACATAACGAGGTCGGTCTTTAGGGTGGAGGTGTCTCAAGAAACTTTATCCCGTTCGACATTGGGTGAACTAAAGACGGGCGAGTTGGTGAATTTGGAAAAGGCCCTTCGTCCCATCGATTTTCTTGGCGGGCATATCGTATTGGGTCATGTAGATGCCGTGGGGGTGATAAAAGAAAAAAGAGAAGGACCCGGTTTCTTTACCTTCGGTATAGAGATACCGCGAGAGTTGGCAAAATACTTGGTAGAGAAGGGATCGGTATGTGTCGATGGTATCAGCCTCACGGTAAATGCTTGTGAGGGAAGGATTTTTTATGTAAATATAATACCCCATACTGCTCAAATGACAACCTTAGGTCACAAACGAGTGGGGGATCGGGTAAACATAGAGGTGGACGTCATAGGAAAATATGTGGAAAAACTATTGAAGGACAAAAACCAAAAATTAGATGAAAAATTTCTCGCAGAACATGGGTTTATGAGGTGAAAAGATGCCAGTGAGCACCATTGAAGAAGCCATAGAAGATATAAGAAACGGGAAAATGGTCATTCTCGTGGACGATGAAGACCGAGAAAATGAAGGCGACCTTTGCATGGCAGCTGAGTTTGTGACACCAGAGGCCATAAATTTTATGGCCCGCTTTGGCCGCGGGCTGATTTGTTTAACTCTTACGGAGGAACACGCTGATCGCCTACGTCTTACTCCCATGGTGAGAGACAATCAATCCAGATTTGGCACTGCTTTTACTGTATCTATCGAGGCCAAGAAGGGTGTAACTACAGGAATCTCGGCGGCCGATCGGGCTACCACTATAAGGACGGCAGTAGCGGATGACGCCAAGCCGGAGGACCTAGTAAGTCCTGGTCATGTATTCCCCATTCGGGCAAGGAAAGGCGGCGTCCTGGTAAGGACAGGGCAAACGGAAGGATCTGTCGACCTGGCGAGACTGGCCGGACTAAAACCGGCTGGTGTTATTTGTGAAATTATGAAAGATGATGGAACTATGGCCCGTATGCCGGATTTAGAGATATTTGCTCGGGAACACGGGTTAAAGATAGTGACGATTGCCGATCTCATTAATTTCCGATTAAAGCATGAATCCCTGATCAGGCGGGTGGCGGAGGCGAGTCTGCCAACGAGATATGGAGGCACGTTCCGGATCATTGTATACGAAAACGACGTGGACGACTATCAACATATTGCTCTGACGAAGGGAGATATCCGTCCTGATGAAGCCGTGTTGGTGCGAGTTCACTCCGAATGCTGCACCGGTGATATATTCGGATCCCTCAGATGTGACTGTGGTGATCAGTTGAAGAGGGCAATGGAGATGATCGAGGAGGAAGGAAAAGGGGTTATCGTTTACATGCGCCAGGAAGGAAGGGGTATAGGTTTGGTGAATAAAATAAAGGCCTACGCCCTTCAGGACCAAGGCAAGGATACGGTGGATGCAAATTTAGAGCTGGGCTTCAAGCCGGACTTGAGGGATTATGGAATCGGTGCGCAAATATTGACTGATTTGGGGGTGAGGAAAATGAGACTCATGACTAATAACCCCCGAAAAATTATCGGTCTCGACGGTTATGGTCTCAAGGTGGTGGAAAGGGTGCCGATTGTTATTGCCCCAACGGAAATCAATGCCCATTATCTCCAGACGAAAAAGGAGAAATTAGGGCATTTAATCTAATTTGACAGGAGATCCTATGGCAAAGGTAATCGAAGGCAAAATTGTTGCGAAGGGAATGAAGTTTGCCGTCATTGCGAGTCGATTCAACGACTTTATAAGTGGACGGTTGGTTGAAGGGGCACTCGATGCCCTTACCCGCGCGGGGGCAGAGGAAAAAGATATTGATGTATACAAAGTGCCCGGTGCTTTCGAGCTGCCATTGGCGGCGAAAAAGATAGGTCGTCAGGAGAAATACGATGCCGTAATTTGCGTCGGGGCCCTCATCCGTGGCGCTACCCCCCATTTTGACTATATTAGCGCCGAGGTCACGAAAGGCATAGCGAACGTTAGTTTGGAATTGGAAAAGCCCGTTTCTTTCGGGATTCTAACCACGGATACGATAGAGCAGGCAATAGAGAGGGCGGGAACCAAAGCCGGAAACAAAGGATGGGATGCGGCGATTGCTGCCGTAGAAATGGTCGACTTATTCAAGAAATTGAAATAGATGTATGCGTCGAAGGAGAAAGTCTCGGGAAGCAGCCCTCCAGGTTCTCTATGGACTGGACATGACCAAAGACGATGTAGAAGAGGCGATGGCCTTATTTTGGGAGATGGGGGCTTACGCCGAAGACAGGGAGGATGCCATCAAATATGCCCGCCAAATAAGGCCTTTTGCGTCCCATCTCATCAGGGGAGTTTGGCAGAACCGAAGGGAAATTGATCGTCTTATCTCTAGACACTCGGAACATTGGTCTTTAGGACGCATTTCCTGTGTTGATAAGTCTATCCTGAGGCTTGCAATCTTTGAAATGCTCTACTGCCAAGATATACCGCCTAAAGTTTCTATAAATGAGGCCGTGGATCTAGGAAAAATTTATGGAACCGAGAACTCCGGCGCGTTTATTAACGGTATTTTGGATGCTTTTTACAATAGCCACAAAAACGAAATAGAGGGTGATAAATTTTCTTGACAATCTGAGGCTGAGTGATAAAAGGCAGCCAAGCGGTGATTTAAGGGTAACTTGCTCCGCTTTATAAATGTGCTAAAGCACCAGCAAAAGTCTGTTTATGGCCTGTGACCCGTGCTTTGGCACGGGTTTTTATTTCGGGAAAAGGAGAAAAAAAATGCAAATTTCATCTGAAAGTATCAAGGTAGGGCATCCGGATATCGTTGCAGATTCGATTGCGGCCAATATCATTGCGGCTATCCTGGATGAGGAGGAAAAGCTGGGACTCACGTTAGAGAATATGCCCCATTGTGGATTGGAGGTGTTTCTCGGTAAAGGGTTATGCGTTGTGGGTGGAGAGGTAAGGACTCGGGTATGCGTAGATGTCGATGACATAGTGCGCAAAACGGTTCTCTCCATTGGTTATGACGATGCGGCCAAAGGTTTAAACGGTCACCTCATGGGTGTTCTCAATGCCATCATTCCCCAGTCACCGGATATCAACCAGGGGACAAGCTGCCTACTTAATAAAAACAGAGAAATAGGGGCGGGCGATCAGGGGATCATGTATGGATTCGCCTGCGATGAGACGCCCGAATTGCTACCTCTTCCGTATGTGCTGGTCAACAGATTAATGAGGGCTTTTGAAAACTGTGGAGATCCGATTTTTGCTCCCGATGGAAAGGGACAGGTATCCGTTGAATACGACGAGAAAACGAACAGGCCGAAACGCCTTCTGAAGGTGCTTATGTCCAATGCTATCGATTATCGGTTTGTCAAAGGGTCTAAGGAAAAGGTCAAAGAGCGGGCTAAAAAAATTGCCTTTTCGGCGTTAAAAGATTGGGTGGACAGAAAAACGGAATTTCTTTTCAATCCCACGGGAGAGTGGCAAGCGGTCAACTCCTGTAGCGCTGCCGATTCGGGGGTGACGGGGAGAAAATTGGTTGTCCAATTTTACGGTGGTTACCCAGGTGCCCAGCTGGGGGGTGGATCGGTGGTAAATAAGAGTCCAGAAAAAGTAGATTGTTCAGCTGCTTTTGGGACTCGATACGTGGCCAAAAATATAGTAGCGGCGGGGTTGGCCAAAAAATGTTCTGTCCAAGTGGCCTATGCCATAGGCATTGCTCGGCCATTTTCCATTTACGTGAACACCTTTGGAACGGGTGTGGTGCCGGACAAGAAAATGTCGGAGATAGTAGCCAGAGTTTTTGATTTAACCCCCGCGGGTATGATCACGCGTTTTCACCTTCTGAAAGGGGATATCTATCGACGCATCCCGAAAACCTTCTTTCTTGACGACTATCCGTGGGAAAAGACGGATATGGTGGATGTCCTCAAGAGAGAAGTGGATCGCTTGTAATAGTTGATACGACTGTTTTTTTAATGAGATAGCTATAGCAGCTTCTTTCAGTGTCTTGAGATCAGGCGCGAATGAACGTGACTGTTGGTAAGAGATGTATATGTAATTATGCGAATATATGAAGTTATTAGGCCGCACTAATAGAAAGAAGGAAAAAACGCCTTGACATAATAAAATCGATTTGCTTATCCTCATCGGCACAGGTTCGTTAGGCTAGCAAGGAAGTAAAAAATTATTCTTGAGGCGGGAGGGGCCTCGTGGAATGGTTTTAGAGTTGAGGTATTCCATTAATCCCTCGGGGGGGGGAATTGAATGGTTTTCATCCTACATTTTGGGTAAGAAGTTGAAGGGATTGCTCCGCGGTGGGTAATCCCTTTTTTATTAGGCAGGAAAGGAGGTGGATTTAAATTATTTTTGCGGGCCCAAAGTTTATCGGCCTGCCAATCGTAGTTAAAAAATCAATTCCATAATTGTTCCCATTAAATAAACGAAGGGGGGCAAAGAAAGAGGGTTGCAACTATGGAGATGTTAATTGCCTATGTAGAGCAGGTTTTAATCTACGGATTTGTTCTAGGTGCCGTTTATCTACTTATCTCTCTAGGATTTTCTCTCATCTGTGGCGTTCTCAGAATATTTCATCTCGGTTATGCCTATATTTTCCCGGTAACCGTATACTGTACGTGGATGTTTATGAAGGAGTTCGGCTGGGGGCTGTTTCCATCTCTCCTCGGGATGGTAGTGATCCAGTTCGTTTTGGCTTGGATTATATATGTAGGGATCATAAAGCGTTACATCGAACGCGAAGAAATACAGCTTACCGGTCTTCTCTTAGTGGCTTTAATAGTCGAGCAGATCGCCAACTATTTTTATCCCATTCAGGAAGCTGTTTATCTACCCACCACCCTCAAAGAAGGAACGGTCACGATCGGTGTTGTCGTCATTCCCTGGCAGCTCCTTTTGGGGGGTGTGATCTCCTTGATTATGACCGGTCTTTTCATCCTCTTTTTTCTCAAGACTAAAGAGGGAATGGCCGTCAGGGCGATATCCCAGAATATCTATACCTCGGAAATTGTGGGGATTAATGTTGAGGTGTTATACATATTTATTATGATGGTCGTTCTTTTGCCCGTCGTCATTGGTATGCTTTTGGTTGCACCCATCTGGAATGTGGAGCCCGGCATGGGCTGGTTATACCAAATTACGGCCATTTTAGTTGCCGTGCTCGGGGGTTTGGGAAATATCAAAGGAACGATTATGGCCAGTTTTCTCATTGGCCTAACCCATGCTGTGATGTGCAATGTTTTGGGGGAACCGCGATTTATGAATCTTTCGGCGTTGGTTCTTGTTATGATTATTCTCATCATTAGACCTCAGGGACTGGCAAGGAGTGAGACCATATGGTAGACATCGAACTCAAAAGAGAAAGAATCGTCATCCGTTACAAGGATAAAAAATGGGATTGGATTTTGGAGCCCCGTTACTGGCGGAATGCTATCCTCTGGACGATTGTCCTGCTCATCTTTCCCGCCGTTTGTTATTTTGTAAGCCCCGGTTTGATCAATACGATGATCAATGCCAATGTCTATGCCGCCATAGCAATACCTCTTGGACTGATGACCATCGGCACTGGCCGAATGAATTTTGGTCCCAATTTCTTCATCGGTGTTGGGGGTTATACGGCGGCTCTGCTCAGTATAGCTTATGGCTGGGGGCCTATTACGACGTTGCCTTTCGCTATCTTTACCTCGGTTGTCTCCGCTCTCGTCTTCAGCCCCCTCGTTATCATTGCTCGAGGGCTCTACTACGTGCTTCTCACCCTCTTGTTACCGTTGGTCTTTCTCGAGGTCACTTTTATCTATTCCGATACCTTCAAGGGTGATACGGGGCTCTTCGGTATCGTTCCCCTGGTCGATACAGGGAATGCAAAGATCAACTTTCTCATCGTCGCCTACCTTTCCTTGGCTATCATGATTGTTTACCTTTTGGCCATCAACAAAGTATTCAAATCTCGTTACGGTCTTATCATGGCGACGATTAACGACGACGAAGATGTGGCTCATGGGATCGGTGTGAATATAAACAAGGTAAAGATTATCTCCTTTGTGGTGGCGGCCGGTATGATCGGCATCATGGGTTGGTTTTATGCCCATTATTTCAGCTCTTTTGCGGGAATTACTTACCTTCCCTTGACCTTCATGTTGAAGATCCTTCTCGTCATGATGATCGGCGGTCGGGCGCAGATATTCGGATGTGCCGTCGGCGGTTACTTTGTAGCCTTTTTGGAAACGTTCCTCATCCGCTATTTGGGACCGACTCAGCCCATTATCTTCCCGGTAATATTGATGATTCTCCTCTTCACACTACCGGAAGGATTATTCGGAATCTGGCGCAAGCGGCGGTATCGTGAATATCTCCCCACACTGCATGTACGGAGGTAGAGACATGAAGGATATTCTGAAAGTGAAAAATTTGAGCAAGAATTTCGGTGGAATAGTAGCCGTACGTGATCTTTCTTTCGAAATAAAGGAGGGTGAGACTTTAGGATTTATCGGTCCCAACGGCGCCGGAAAATCAACGGTCGTTAATATACTCTCTGGCCTTATTCCGGCTGACAAAGGTGAAGTGGAACTGGACGGTGTTAATATTACTCACATGAAACCTTACCAAAGGGCCCGTTTGGGATTGGCTAGAACCTATCAGATCCCGAGGCCTTTCCCGGAACTAACGGCTCTGGCTAGCGTGACGGTAAGTGCTCTCTGCGGGAAAAAAAGAAAAAATCAGAGTTTTGAAGATGCAGCGGTGGAGGCAACTCACTATCTGGAATTTGTGGGGTTATTCAGCAAGCGTAACATTTTGGCGAGGGATCTTACTTTCTATGAACTACGCATGCTGGAACTGGCCCGGGCCCTTGCCACCACCCCCAAGATTCTGTTCATTGATGAGGTCATGGCGGGTCTCAATCCTGGAGAGGCCAACCGGGCGGTAAAGATGATCGCCAAGGCTAAAGAGCAATTTGGACTCACTATCTTCTGGATCGAACATGTGATGGCCGTTTTGGTTGAGGCGGCGGATAGAATCGTAGCCATTCACTATGGCTCTAAGCTGGCGGAAGGTACGCCGGATGAAGTGGTGAACAACGATGCGGTAATTGAAGCCTATCTCGGTAGGGGGTGGAAAGAGTATGCTTGAGGTAAACAATATTAACGTCGCATACGGAGTAATACCAGTCCTGCACAACGTCAGTTTCAATGTGCGGGAGGGAGAAATCGTAACCATCCTGGGCTCGAACGGAGCAGGGAAAACAACTATTCTAAATACTATTCAGGGATTTCTGAAGAGTTCCTCAGGAAGTGTGATCTTCCGTAATGAAAATATTTTGGGGCTCCCACCTCATAAGATAGTGGAAATGGGCATCGTTCAGGTTCCGGAAGGGGCCAAAACTTTTCCCTACATGACGGTCAAAGAGAACCTGCTGCTCGGTGCCTATAGAGGGAATTCGTGGAAAAAAAGAAAAGAGCGCATGGAATTCGTCTACAGCCTCTTGCCGAGATTAAAGGAAAGATCAAACCAGGCGGCAAGATTACTTTCCGGCGGTGAGCAGCAGATGCTGAAGATTGCCAGGGGTCTCATGTCTAACCCTCAGATTATTATGATTGATGAACCGTCGATTGGGCTCGCTCCGATCATTGTCGATGCAGTTTATGAGACGCTGGCTAAGCTAAGGGAAACGGGGATTACGATACTTCTTACGGAACAGAATGCCCTACGCGCTTTGAGGCTCGCCGATCGCGGATACATTTTGCAAGACGGTCACATCGTTCTCGAAGATACGGCGAATAACTTGATGAAGAACGAATTAGTGAAAAAGGCATATTTGGGGAGATAGATATGGAAGATTACTTCGATTATACAGCGAAGCTTTTTGATCAATCTGCTATTATGGGAAAGCCGGAGGCTCTCAAAGGCATAAGGGTGCTCGATTTTTCCCACGTTATTTTCGGCCCAACAGCCGCCCGTATATTGGGTGATTACGGTGCGGAAGTTATTAAATTAGAATTGCCCCATTATGGAGATTTGTGGCGTCCGGCTACGTATTGGGGAAAATATTGGAAACATTCGAACCCTATTTGGCATGGGGTGACAAAAAACAAATATTTCATCACGGTTAATCTAAGACTCCAGAAGTCCAAAGATCTGATCTATCGCATGGCGGAAAAAGCGGATGTCGTAATAGAGAATTTCGCCCCCGGTACGGCCGAAGCGTGGGGCCTCGGCTACAGTCAAATGAGCAAAATAAATCCTAAGATAATCTTTCTCAGTTGTTCAACTTACGGTCAGTATGGGCCCATGAGATACTTTCCCGGTTGGGACCTTCTGGCCCAGGCGGCAAGTGGAGTTCTCAGTCTCAACGGTTACCCAGGTACGGATAAGTTCTTTAAACTGCCAGATTATCTAGGTGATTTTGTACCGGGAAATTTTGGAGCCCTTGCCATCATCATGGCCCTTTACTACCGAAACAAGACGGGGAACGGGCAGTATATAGATATTGCCCAGACCGAAGCCATGATGAGGATGCTATATCACTTTACTTTTTACTCTCTGACGGGTCGGGAGCTCGGCCGGGTGGGGAATACGGATCCCGCTATGATCGCTGCGGCTATTTATAAAACGAAGGATGAGAGGTTTGTGGCCCTGGCGTGCGGGACCACTTCTCAATTCCATGGTCTTCTAAAGGCGATGGGAAAAGAAGAGCTGGCTCGGGAGGAACGTTTCATAGATTACCGAGAAAGTTTGAAACCGGAAAACAACGAATACTTACGAAGACTGGTTACCGAGTGGCTTAAAACGAAAACGGCGGAAGAAGTTGTAGCGATTGGAAGAGATTATGGATTTCCTGCGGCGGAGGTTACGGATGATTATCAAATATGCCACGACAGCTGGCGGCGAGAGAGGGGGAGTGTAATTCTTTTCCGCGATGATATGTATGGAGAAATAGCGCTTGCCGGTCCATCCGCTCAGCTCAGCCTCACTCCTTCAAGAATTAAATGGATTGCCCGCCCCCTCGGGTACCACAACCGGTATGTGTTGAAGAAGTTTTTGGGTATGTCAGAGGAGGAGATAGTTGATTTAGAGAGGAAGAAGGTAATCGGTACCTTCGACGATCGTCCCGGATTGAAACCACCGGTCTACTACAATCTGGATAACGACCCGATTTACAATTACGGAAAAGAGGTTGGAAAATGACAACGGAAACTAAGGAAGCGATTTATACGAGATACGGTCGCCCCTCGGAACTGGCCCGTGCGTTAGCTCAGATTATGGATCCCGAGGGGAAGCCGGAAGTTTTAGAAGACGTGCTGGTCTTGGATGCAAGCTACGCTAATTTTGCCGGTATAATAGCAGCGAGCTTTTTTGCCGAATTCGGAGCCGAAGTTGTTAAAATTGAGCCTCCAACGGGGGATCCGGCCCGACATATGACCCCCGAAGGGGAAGAGGTAGGAGAAGTGGGTATCCCATTTATTGTAGAGGGAAGAAATAAGCGATATATGACACTTGATCTCATCAACTCCCCGACGGATAGAGAAACTTTTAAGAAGCTGGCAAGGAGAGCAGCGATCGTTATTGAGACGTTTCCGGCCGGTAAAATGGATAGCTGGGGTATCGGATATAGGCAACTAAAAGAGGAAAACCCAGGGCTCATTTACATCGCCATCACTCCTTATGGTCAGTATACGAAGAAAGCAAGGGATTTTTCCCAGATGCCGGATAGTGACATTACTGCCCAGGCCGGATCAGGACTTCCGGCAAACATGGGAGATATTCCGGAAGCAGGCGAACCTTACAATTGGCCTCTAAAAGCCGGTCTTTGGGCAGCGTGGTATATTTCGGGCTTAAGTGCCGCTTTGGGGGGGGCTATTGCCCTGGTACATAGGCAGAATACGGGTGAAGGGCAGATGATAGATGTTGCCTCGATGGATGCCTATGCCAATATGGTCACCATTCCCCCCGCTATTGGTTTTACTTGGGAGAAGGCGCGTCCCCGCATCGGGGTACTTGATTTTATCCTCTACCCATATGGCCACTGGCATTGTAAAGACGGTATGGTAGCCATTGCTGCTCCTCGAGATCATGATTTTAGGGCCCTCTTAAAAATCCTGGATTTGTGGGAAATTGAGGATGATTGGCGTCATTCCTCCGATCGTATCCCCGATATTCTTGAACAGGCAACTCATCTCCACAAGATCATCCAAGAAAAAACGGTTAATTTTAATGCGGACGAGTTGGTAGCCAAGGCCTTAAATTACAGCAAGAAATCGGCTCGCTCGAAATGGCGTGGAGGAGGTGTTCCCATTGTGATGAGAGTTATGACGCCAGTTACAGCCCTTGCCAACAAACAGTGGCACATAAGAAAGGCGTTTCAAGAGGTAGAAGACCCGGCTTTGGGGAAAAAATTTATACTCAATACCAGCTTCGTTAAAATGTCCGGATCACCGCCGCGTATAAAGTGGGTAGCAACGGAAATTGGCAAAGATAATGATTACATCAGGCAAAAGTACCTGGCGGAGAAATGAATAAGCGCCAGTGTGATAAAAGGAAAGGGAGAAGGATTACTTTGAGGAAGGAGGGTAATTTATGAGTAAGAAGAGCAAATGGTGGCATTTGGGTTTACTTATTTTAGTCGTGGGGTTGGTTGTCCACACAGGAGGCACTGCAGCGGCAGCACCGCCCAAGGGAGAACCGATTGTTATAGGTTACGTCGGCATGGTGGCTTCCCCTGGCACTAGACCTTGCATGGACATCCAAAAGATGGCGGTGGAAGAGATCAACGCTAAAGGTGGAATTCTTGGTCGTCCCGTTGTCTATAAGGTACAGGATGGGAAGGGAGATACATCTCTTTCCGTAGAAGCGCTCCGAAAGCTCGTTATCGAGGATAAGGCCAAAATGGTATCCGTTGAGGGAAGAACGGAAATCTGCCTTGCCGTTCAGGAAGCCTCGGCTATGCTTTTCAAAGAGTATCCCCACATCTTGGTTTTCAACGGACCCATGGGCTCCGAATTAACTGCCCGGATAGTAGATGAACCGGGGAAGTATGAACACTGCTTCCGTAGCTGGGATCCTGAGCCGGCCCACTATGCCCAGATGAAGTATTTCTTTACTTATGCCTATCCAAAGATTTTTGGTGTCAAAAAGCTCGCCATTCTATGGGAAGATTTGGCATGGACGGAGTTATGGAGAAGGGGTATTGCCTATATCAACCTGCCGACGTGGGAAAAGCTAGCGCAGGATTGTGGTCTACAGGTTGTCTACAGTAAGCCAGTAAAACCCCGCGGTACCATGTATTTCCCCATTCTGCAGCAAATAGCGGCAGCTAAAGCAGATATGATCCTGTACATTAGCTCTTGGTTTACGGATACAGAATCTTTTGCCAAACAGTGGGCTGATTCGGCGGCTAAGGACATTCAGATTACTCTGTACGGTGGAGTAGCTCAGACTCAGGACTATTGGAGGATGACGGGAGGAAAGGGTTTGGGTGCCATATCATCTTATACTGATTTGGTAGATACGCCCGTCACGCCACTTACGATACCGTTGGTGAAAAAGGCTCACGAGCGCAAAATACCCATGCAAATTCATGTACATTTAGCGTATGCAGATATTTATCATTTTAAGAATGCCGTTGAGAAGGCAAAGGGAGTGGATGATATAAACAAACTAATCAAAGCGATGGAGGATGTACAGACGCCCCACTCATTAGGTAAAATTGTTTATCAGAAGAAGAGGGTTAAGCCGTGGTTCCATTCCCATGCCCGCGTCTATCCCGAAGATCCTTATAAGACGTATCCCGGACATTACTATCAGCTTATAGGTCAGTTCCAACATGACGGTAAGTTTGTCTTCCTCCACGAGTCTTGTCCGGAAAACGAACCGGCCATGAGAAAATTCCTCCAACCCGAAAAATACAAAAAGCCGGCAGAGTTGAGAGCGGGTAAGTGATCTGAGGGTGAAATGGCTAAAGGGGCAGGTCTTACGGACTTGCCCCTTTTTTTTCTGGTTATTTTTCCACCACTCACCGACAAGCATTAATATTCTTGACGCCCATATAGCCGGAGCAGTATATGAGCCCGTCAGAGAGCCTAAAGAAGGTTCTCAATTGTAAGAAAAGGAGGAGAGTTCATGAAAAAAGTGAAGTATGGGAAGTATGTTTTGATGGTGTGTCTGGCAATAGGTCTTATATTATACCTTCATTCCCCGTCTTGGGCCGAAAAGGTCAAAGGAGAACCAATAGTTATCGGGTATGTTGGAAATGTGGCCTCCCCGGGCACGAAACCCTGCATGGATATCCAAAAGATGGCGGTCGATGAGATTAATGCCAAGGGCGGAATTTTGGGGCGCCCGATTATTTATAGGGTGCAAGATGGCAAAGGAGATACAGCCCTGTCCGTTGAAGCCTTCCGTAAATTACTTATCGAAGATAAAGCGAAAATTGTCTTTGTCGAAGGAAGAACCGAGATAGGTCTGGCAGTGCAGGAAGCCTCAGCGGTGATGGTTAAAGAATACCCCCATATTTTGGTATTCAACGGCGCTACCGGATCAGAGCTGACAGCACGTATTATAGATGAAGCGCCAAAATATGATCATTGCTTCCGGGATTTCGACCCCGAGCCGGCCCACTATGCCCAAGTAAGGTACTTCTTCTCATATGCGTATCCCAAAATATATGGAGCCAAGAAACTGGCACTTTTATGGGAAGATTTAGCTTGGACGAATGAATTCAGACGGGGGATATCTTATATTAATTTGCCTACATGGGAAAAATTGGCCCAGGAGTGTGACCTGCAGGTTGTCTATAGCAAACCAGTTAAACCACGAGGTACTATGTATTTCCCCATTTTCCAACAAATTTTAGCTACGAAGGCAGACATAATATTCTATGTTAGCTCCTGGTTCACGGACACAGAGTCGTTTGCCAAACAGTGGGCAGACTCGGCAGCGCGAGATATACCCATTTTCCTCTATGGCGGCGTGTCGATGACAAATGCTTATTGGCAAATGACAGGTGGTAAGGCATTGGGTGCCCTCAGTTGCTATACTGATCTCATCGATATGCCGGTTACGCCTCAAACTATCCCGTTAGTGAAAAAAGCCCACGAACGCAATATTCCCATGCAGATCCATGTCCATTTGGCTTATGCAGATATTTATCATTTCAAGGATGCGGTGGAGAAAGCGAAAGGTATAGATGATTTAAAAAAGTTAATCAAAGCGATGGAAGATGTGGTAACTCCTTACTCATTGGGAAAATTTAAATACCAAACACAAAAGGTAAAGCCGTTTTATCATTCACGAATGAAGGTTAATCCTCTGGAACCGTACAAGTCCTATCCAGGCCATTATTATCTACCAATAGGTCAATATCAACACGGTGGTAAAATGGTATTTCTTCATGAAATCTGCCCCGAAAATGAGCCTGTTATGAAGAAATTTGTTCGCCCAGAGCTTTACAAAAAGCCAGCGGAATTGAGAAAGTCTCAGTAACCGTCCTTTTTGTTGAGGGGCCTTAAACCTAGGCCCCTCAACTTTATCTATCGTATTGAAATCCCGTCTTCTATGTGTTACGCATGACAAGCTAAAAATACAAAGGAGTGCGTGAAGATGACCTTGAAATACAAGCCCTTCGACATCGAGATCAAGTGGCAGAAAATATGGGAGGAAAAAAAGGCCTTTCATGTGTCCGAAGATCCTCATCGTCCTAAATACTACCTGCTTGAGATGTTCCCCTATCCATCGGGCCGTATTCATATGGGTCATGTGAGGAACTACACGATCGGAGATGTAGTGGCCCGTTATAAAAGGATGAGGGGATTTAACGTTCTCCATCCGATGGGATGGGATGCCTTCGGGCTTCCGGCGGAAAATGCGGCGATTGCCCACGGGATTCACCCGGCCGTATGGACGAACGATAATATAAATTTCATGCGTAACCAGTTGAAGCGCTTAGGTTTTAGTTATGACTGGGAGCGGGAGATTTCGACCTGTGAACCGGAGTATTATAAATGGGAACAGCTCTTCTTTCTCTGGATGTACGAAAAGGGTCTTGCCTACAAAAAAACCTCTCTTGTCAACTGGTGTCCCGATTGCCAAACGGTACTCGCCAACGAGCAGGTAGAAGGGGGATTGTGCTGGCGATGTTCCAGTGAAGTGCAGCAGAAAGAACTCGATCAATGGTTTTTTAGGATTACGGCCTATGTCGAGGAACTCCTCGAATACTGTGACAAACTCCCCGGTTGGCCAGAACGTGTACTTACGATGCAGAAAAACTGGATCGGCAAAAGCTATGGTTGCGAAGTCTCTTTCCCGCTAGCTGATCGTTCTGGAGAAATTAGGGTGTTCACCACTCGGCCCGATACTCTTTACGGGGCCACTTTCATGCTCGTTGCGGCAGAGCATCCGTTAGTCATGGAGCTGATAGCCGGAAAGGAACGAGAAGAAGAAGTAAGGGAATGGGTGGAAAGGATAAAGAAACAGGACAAGGTGTTACGCACCTCAGATTATTACGAAAAAGAGGGCATTTTTCTCGATACTTACTGTATAAATCCTCTCACCAAGAAAAAGATGCCCGTTTTTGCCGCTAATTTCGTATTGGCCGATTACGGGACCGGTTGCGTCATGGCCGTCCCCACCCATGACCAACGTGATTTCGAGTTCGCAAAAAAGTACAACTTGCCCCTCATCATCGTCATTCAGCCCCACAACAAGACCTTAAATACTCAAACCATGACTGAAGCCTATGTGGAAGATGGCGTTCTTGTTAATTCTGGCCCCTTTACGGGGATGGAGAACAGGGAGGCGATGGATAAAATCATTTCATATTTGGAAGAGCATGGCATGGGGAAGAAGACGGTTCAGTATCGGTTGCGGGATTGGGGCATTTCTCGTCAAAGATATTGGGGAGCTCCCATTCCCATAGTCTACTGCGATAAATGTGGTACCGTGCCCCTGAGAGAAGAGGATCTCCCAGTAGTATTACCCTATGATGTGGAGTTTACGGGTGAAGGGGGGTCTCCTCTGGCACGTCATGAAGAGTTTGTCAAGGCCCAATGCCCTAAATGTGGAGGTCCGGCTAAACGTGAAACGGATACGATGGATACCTTTGTCGAGTCTTCCTGGTATTTTGCCCGATTCTGCTCGGCCAAATACGATCAGAAACCAGGTTTGGACAGAGAAAAACTGGACTATTGGCTCCCCGTTGATCAGTATATCGGTGGTATAGAACATGCCATCCTTCATCTGCTTTATGCCAGGTTTTACACGAAAATGCTTAGGGATTTCGGGATCATGGGTATCGATGAGCCTTTTACCAACTTACTTACGCAAGGCATGGTCTGTAAGGAAACGCAGCGATGCCCTCAACACGGCTATCTTTATCCCACGGAGGTGAAAGAAGGGAAGTGCTTGCACTGTCGTAAGCCGGTAGTCGTAGGTAAAACAGAAAAAATGTCAAAATCCCTAAAGAATGTGATCGATCCGGATTACCTCATCCAGAGATACGGAGCCGATACGGTGCGCATGTTTTGCCTCTTCGCTGCCCCACCGGAGAAAGATTTGGAGTGGAGCGACCAAGGAGTAGAGGGGGCTTTTCGTTTTTTGAACCGTACGTGGAGGATATTCGTTGAATATCTGGATGCAGTTAAAGATATCCCTCCCTACCGGGGGGAGGGTGAGCTCGGTGAAGAATTGAGGTCTTTGCGAAAGAAGACGCATCAGACCATCATGAAGGTGACCCGTGATATTGAAGATCGTTTCCATTTTAACACAGCAATCAGCGCCATCATGGAGCTTGTCAATGCCCTTTACCTCGTCCCCCGTCCCGCGCCAGACGATAAGATGGCGTTATCGGTAGTGAAAGAAACGTTAGAGGTGATACTCCTTCTTCTCAATCCTATTGTGCCTCACTTTGCTGCAGAATTGTGGTCCCTATTGGGACATCAAGACCATATTGTCGATGCGCCTTGGCCCATGTACGATAAAAATGTGGCGAGCGAAGAACAGATTACCATTGTGGTGCAGGTGAACGGAAAATTGAGAAGCCGCATTACCGTCATGGCGGATGAGGAAGAAGAATCAATCAAGGCTATGGCGAGGGAAGATGAAAAGATTAAGAAGATAATCGCTGGTAAAGAAGTAGTGAAGGAAATCTATGTACCTCGGAGACTGGTTAACTTTGTCGTAAAAGGGGTTTGATGCATAGAATATTATTTTCTATTACCTTGGTGGGGACGGTTCTCGCCATCATCGTGGGCTGCGGGTATCAATTCGGTACGGGGGAGGTGAATTCGAAAGACGTAGTTTTGTCTATTTATGTGGCCCCATTTGAAAATAGAACGAGAGAAGCTTACCTACACAACTTTTTGAGGAATGCCCTTGTTGACTGGTTTATCAAGGCCACGAGGTTTAGAGTCGTTACCCGTGAGGAAGAGGCTGATCTAACGTTGGAGGGGAAGATTCGCTTGATGCATACACTGCCTGTCTCCTATCGGTCTGGCAATCTGGCGGCGGAGGAAAAGGTGCATGTGAGCATGGAAGTGACCTTGAAGGATCGTAGAACGGGGCGCATAATCTGGGAGGAGAAGAATATGACTGGTGAACAAGAATATTCCGTCGCCGACCCCAACAGGAGAGAAGACTCCCGACGAGCTGCCCTCATAAAACTCGCCCATGATCTGGGTGAACGTATCTATCGACCTGCGACAACTAAATTTTAGCTTGAAGTAGGCTGAAGAAGGGTGTTTACCTTTTTGGTAAGTCGAGATATCTTTCGGGCCGCGTTGCGCTTGTGGATAACTCCCTTGGCCGCGGCTTTGCTTATTTTAGAGATAGCCACTTGGAGGGCCGCTTTTGCTTCTTCGCTGTTTTTTTCCTCAAGATGGGAGAGCACCTTTTTGATAGCTGTCTTTAAGGTTGTTTTTACAATTCTATTTCTCAAGCGTCTTTTTTCGCTTTGTCGAGCCCTTTTGATGGCCGATTTGCTGTGAGCCACTCTCTTATCATCCTCCTACGAAAATGTAAAACGTGCTCCTACCTTAAATGATCTTGGTTGTCAAGGAGTAATTAAAAAATCGCCTTAAGTAAGAACCACATGAAGATGTGAGCGATACGAAATTGGCTTTTGGGAATCGTCGTTTTTATGCCTTTCAATCCATCTAATTTAGGAGGGCACGAATTTCTTCTCCCTCTAATTTTTCTTTCTCCAGGAGTAGTTGAGCTCCCTTGATTAAGGCATCCTTGCGGGCAAGTAAGATATCTTTTGCCCGTTTGTATTGTTCATCAATTATCTCTCGTATCTCGGCGTCAATTAATTCGGCTGTGGCTTCACTGTAATCACCCCTGGCTTGTCCTCCTCCCACTTCTAAGAAGTATGGCCTTTTTTCATCGGCAAAGTACACTTGCCCTAGCTGATGACTCATTCCATATTCTTTTATCATACTCCGGGCAATGTCGGTTGCACGGGCTAGATCGTTGTGGGCACCAGTGGAAATATCTCCGAAAATAATCTCTTCCGCTGCCCTACCACCCAGAAGTGAGGCAATCTTATTCAATAGTTCCGTTTTCTTCATGAGAAATCGATCTTCCGTCGGGACCTGCATGGTGTAACCCAGGGCCGCAATCCCGCGGGGGATAATGGATATTTTTTGTACCGGATCGGTGCCCGGCAGTGATAGAGCAACGAGGGCGTGTCCCATCTCATGGTAAGCCACGATCTCTCGCTCCTCCCTACTGATAAGTCTATTCTTCTTTTCCAGACCGGCAATTATTCTTTCCACCGCTTCCTCAAATTCCGCCATCTCCACTTGATTTTTGTTGTGTCTTACGGCGAGCAGAGCCGCTTCGTTTACAAGATTAGCCAGATCTGCTCCCACCATACCGGGGGTCATATTCGCGAGCTTCTCAATGTCCACGTCGGGCCCGACCTTGACTTTTTTCAGATGAACCCGGAGTATGTCCATGCGTCCCTTTTTATCCGGCCGATCTACTAAGACATGACGATCGAATCGGCCCGGTCTTAACAGTGCCGGGTCCAGAATTTCCGGGCGGTTGGTCGCGGCCATAATGATGACCCCGGTGCGAGAATCAAACCCATCCATTTCGACCAACAATTGATTTAAAGTCTGTTCCCTTTCGTCGTGACCAGAAGTTACCCCAAATCCTCTTGCCTTTCCTAAGGCATCAAGTTCGTCGATGAAAATTATGCAAGGGGCCTTTTGTTTCGCTTGTTCGAATAGATCTCGCACACGCGCCGCCCCCATACCTACGAACATTTCGACGAATTCGGATCCACTCATACTGAAGAAAGGTACGCCGCTTTCGCCCGCTACTGCCTTTGCAAGGAGTGTTTTCCCCGTGCCCGGTGGTCCCACAAGGAGAATGCCTTTAGGTATCCTCCCCCCAAGGGCAGCAAACCTTTCTGGATTTTTCAGATAGTCAATTATTTCAACCAGTTCTTGCTTGGCCTCATCTACACCCGCAACGTCATCGAACGTGACGTTGAGCTCATTTTGCATGTAAATACGGGCCTTGCTTTTACCTAATTGCAAGAATCCCGCTTGCCTGCTGTTGAACCTTTTCATTAGGAGATACCAGACGCCAAAAAAGAGTAAGATGGGAAATAACCAGGAAAAGAGATCCTTGAGAAAGGTTGATTCTATTTCTCCTTTGAATACTACTGGGTACTTTTCCAGCATAGACGAAAGCTCCGGGTCCACGCGAATGGTACGGAAGGCCTTCATCTCTCCACTGTCGGTTTTCATCTTTCCCTGGATTTGATTGGCCGAGATGGCTATTTCTGTTATCTTACCACTTTTGAGCAAGGTCAAAAATTGACTGTAGGGAATCACCTGGATGGATAGCAAAGCCGAGATGTAGCTCTGGATAATGAGTACCACCCAGATACCGATGAGAACGTACCAGAGGGAAAATTTATGATGCTTTTCCATAAGAATTACTCTATCTATATTACAAACACGATTTGTTTACAAACACAATTTGGAGCTTGTCATGGTAATAGGGATCCGCATTTTGGTTTGTGCTTTTTTTATTATTTTTTCACAGTTAACCTATTCCGCGGAGGGAAAGACCAAAAGGGAACTACTTTACCGTCTAATCGAGTCATACCCCCATGATCCGGCGGCCTTTACGCAAGGCCTGTACTATGAAAAAGGATTTTTTTACGAAGGCACAGGTCTATACGGCAGATCTTCTCTTCGGGTAGTTGAGGCACATTCTGGGGCCTTAAAAAAGAAGATCGATTTACCCAAAGAATGGTTTGGTGAGGGTGTAACCGTCATGGGTGATAAGATCATTCAATTAACTTGGCGTTCGGGGGTCGGTCTCGTGTATGATAAAAACACTCTGCATCCGTTGCAGCGATTTCGCTACAACCATGAAGGATGGGGAATTACCCATGATGGTAAGCGATTGATTGTGAGTGATGGTACAGATACAATCCGGTTCTGGCATCCCATAGAATTTCGAGAGCTTGGCCGTATTAGCGTAAAGGATGGAGGAAAGCCCCTTTACGGTTTAAACGAACTTGAATACATTGATGGCCACATCTTCGCGAACGTGTGGCCAACACCACGTATTGTACGCATCGATTCCGAGACAGGGCGGGTGACGGGTGAGTTCCAGGTGCAAAGCCTGCTTGCAACGCTTGGCAAAAGAGAAGTAGACGTAGCCAACGGCATTGCCTATGATGCGTCTACCAAACGTATCTTTATTACAGGCAAGTTCTGGCCACGAGTTTTTGTCATTCTCATAAAAGATAGCGAATGATGACAAATCCTCCGATAAGGAGGATGGTGAAGAGAATGGCCAGCCAGTTGAAGTAGCGGTCGATAAAGGCGGTGATGGGAGCGCCAAATTTCCAAATGAGGGCGGCTACGAGAAAAAACCTTGCCCCTCGACTCACGATGGAAGCGAAGAGAAACATGGGAAAATTTATAGCGCAGGCACCGCCGGCGACGGTGAACACCTTGTAAGGGATCGGGGTGAATCCGGCGGTGAAAATTATCCAAAAGTTCCAATCCTCAAATTGTTTTTGTATCGTTTCAAAGAGAGGGATGGAGAAGCCCGGTATATGATGAAAGAAAAACCAGGCCACGGGTGAAAATTGTCCAGGTGATGACCACCAGACTAGATAGCCGATGGCGTATCCTATGATAGCGCCCATAACGCTGCCCAAAGTACAGATGGAGGCGAACCGAAAAGCCTTTCGTTGAGAGCCTAAAACGAGAGCAATAAGGAGAGGGTCGGGAGGAATGGGGAAAACGGAGGCCTCGGCCAGGGCTAGAAAAAAAAGTGCCGGTCCTCCGTAAGGAGTCTCTGCCCAGTGTAAAACCCAATCGTAGAGTCGTCTCAATAAATGCATCAAATCCTATTCTCCTTCGGAACGCGTTATTTCCCATCGGCCGAAATGACGGAGCAAGAGAAGGGCCGGTATGGCGGCGACAGTACAGATGGTGAAGAACCATACCCAACCGACGAAGGCAACCATGAATCCCGTAGGGGCTCCCACTAAGTAGCGGCTTATCGCCATGAGACTGCTTAAAAAGGCGTATTGAGTCGCGGTGAATTTTGTATTGCACAAAGCCATAAGTAGCGTCATATAGGCAGCCGTGCCCATACCTCCGGTAAAGTTTTCGAATCCGATGACAAAGCTCAAAGCAAAAGCATTTTTCCCCGTCAATTCTAAAAGGATAAAGGAGAAGGTGGAGAGGGCTTGGAATAGGCCAAATAAAAAAAGAGATCGTGAGAGGGATAGGTAATTCAAGATTCCTCCCCCCACAATGCCTCCCAATATGGTGGCAAACATACCGAATCCTTTAAGAATGATCCCCAATTCCGTTCTCGTGTAACCTAAATGCCCGAGGAGATACGGGGTGGTCATTTGGGCAGCCGCTACATCTCCAATTTTATAGAGGATGATGAAAAGCAGGACCTCAAAGGCTCCGCGCCTGTTTAAGATATCACGGAAGGGTGAAACAACGGTCTCAATGAGAGGTTGTCGTTGCGGTGAGAAAGATAAGTCCGATGACGTATTTGGGGCCAAAAGAACGGCGATGGCGCATGGAATCATAGTAAGGGCGACGATGAAAAACACCTGGCGCCAAGGCAGGTGGTCCGACAAGACCAAGGCCAGTGCTCCTCCAGTGAGGATGGCAAGGCGATAACCCGTAATCCAGACGGCGGCACCTGGTCCCCTTTCTTCAGGCTTCAAGAATTCAGTCCGATAGGCGTCGAGGGCTATATCTTGGCTTGCGCTGAGAAAAGCAATGATGATGGCTAAAAGAGCTGTGGAACCGATTAAATAGGCGGGATTCAAATAACCCAGGGCAGAGATGGCTATGAAAAGGGCCATTTGGGTAACTAAGATCCACCCCCGCCGACGTCCGAAAAAGGGAATCGCGAAACGGTCCATGACGGGCGACCAAAGAAATTTCCCCGCGTAGGGAAGCCCTACGAGGGCAAAAAGGCCGATGGTTGGTAGGTCAACGCCGCATGAAACAAGCCAGGCCGCAAGTGTTGAACCCGTTAGTGTAAGGGGGAGACCGGAGGAAAAGCCCAGGATGAGCATGAGTAGCATCCGTCGGTTAACGTAGAGGTGGAAAAGACTATATGTCTTCATGTTCTATGGGCGGCATTAATGAAGTGATGGAACAGGAGCTTTTGAATCTGATCGTACTCCATTCTTTCCGGATGCCATTGGACGCCAAGGATGAAGCGCTTCTTACGTGACCAGGATGACGCCACGTCTGGTTCGATGGCTTCAACAATTCCATCTGCTGCAAAGGCAGATGGGATGAAGCCAGTCCCCGGTTTTTGTGGATCTACGGCCTGGTGATGCGAAGAGTTAGTTGTTATTGTTAACAGTTCACTTTTGGACCCCAGAAGGCGAGCAAGAAACGAGTCAGCCATGATTTTTACTTCGTGCATTCCTTCTTTATGGTTTAGAGGATTGCCCTGAGGTGGATGCCAATCTGTCGGAATATTTTGAATGAGTCTTCCACCTTGAGCCAGGGTCAAAAGCTGCATACCACCGCATATTCCGAAAACGGGCAGGGTCGTTTCCTCTAAGATATAGCGGGCAAGAACCAGGTCAAAACTATCGCGGAGGGGATGGACAAGTTCTTCTTCCGTCTGGGGACGTCCGCCGTAATGCTTTGGATGATAATCTTTGCCACCGATAAAGAGAAAACCATCTAAAACGTCTACCAAATCCCTCATCAATGATCTATTTTCCACCGGGGGCACCAAAAGGGGTATGCCCCCGGCTTCGACGACTGCCCTCACGTATCCGTAAGGTACGGTTGCCTCTTCGCCGTTAAAAGAGGTATTGAGGCCTATCTTGGGGCGCTTCTTAACCACTTGTTCAGAGCATTTCAATGGCGGTGGCCAGAGAGACTCCACCACCTCCACATAGGGTGGCAAGACCTAAGGTTTTTCCCCTTTTCTTCATGGCGTGGATCAGGGTCACCATGATCCGACAGCCTGTGGATCCGACCGGGTGCCCCAGCCCTACTCCTGAACCGTTGACGTTAGTGATTTCTCGGTTCAGCCCCAATTCTCTTTCGCAGGCCAGATACTGGGCGGCAAAGGCTTCGTTAACTTCAATTAGCTCGAAATCCTCGAGTTTTAGACCGGATCTTTGTAATAGGTCCCTAACTGCAGGAACGGGGCTCAATCCCATCACCGAAGGGTGACATCCACCTTTGCCAATCGCCTTTATTCTCGCCAGAGGCTTAATACCCAATTCTTTGGCTTTCTCAGCCGACATAAGGACCATAGCACTGGCGCCGTCGTTGATACCCGAGGCATTACCGGCCGTTACTTTTCCTATTTTCGGGATAAAAGCGGGAGGAAGGGCAGCCAAATCCGCCATAGTCAAACCGGGGCGGAAATGTTCGTCTCTATCGAATACTTTAGGCGGCTGACCTTTTTTCTGGGGTATCATGACGGGCACGATTTCTTCTTTGAAATCTCCCTCTTTGGTAGCCCTCTCTGCGTTGTTGTGGCTCCTTAGGGCCACCTCATCTATCTCTTCACGGGACAGGTTATACTTATATGCGACCAGCTCGGCTGTGACTCCCATAATATACGGTTTTCCTCGAAACATATCAACGATGGGGCCCTCTTTAACTGGCCCTTTCTCTAATCCGGGAATGATATGGGATCCCGCATGCAGGGCATGGATTAGGTCGTCAACTAAAACTTGATCCTGAAGTCGGCTACCCCAGCGCGCCGTAGGTATAGAATAAGAGATGCCAGACATGTGCTCCATGCCGCCCGCGAGAACGCAATCGGCAAGCCCTGCCCTTATCATGGCCCAGCCGGAAACCACCGCCTCCATGCCGGAAATACAAACACGATTAATAGTGACGGCGGGTACAGTTTCAGGGATGCCAGCCAGGAGCGCAGAAACACGGGCGGTATTCAAACTATCGCTCGGCTCTCGGCAACAACCGAATTTAACATCGTCGATGATGGCGGGGTCTATTCCTGCTCTTTTTATGGCTTCTTCCATGACGACGGCCCCCAGTTGAGCCAAATTTAAATCCTTTAAGGAGCCTCCAAAGCTACCGATAGCGGTCCGACAGGCCGATACAATAACTGCCTCTTTCATTTAAAATTCCTCCTCTGAAAATATTGAATTGTATAGTTCGGGAAACGCATCTCTCCCGCAGGCAAGCATTAAAGTGATGGGCATTACCGCTTTAGCGGTGGCGATCATTTCCTCCGTGAGACGCCGGATATCCCATTGGGCATGTTTATCAGCCCTCAATCTGGCGATGTGATAAAGCTCACGGGCGTTTATTTTTAAAAGAACGCGACGGCGATGTCCGTTGGTTAGGATATAGGGAGCTGCCGAAGGCACCTCGCGGCGCACGCGGAAAAAGACCTCTTCGGTCTCCTTTATCATTTCTGAAAAGACATCCTCAAGACCTGCCGCCCTCAAATTGGGTGGCACAGTGACCCCGAGGGAAGGATGGTACTCTTGAGTCAAGATCGTCGCCATGCGGTGCCTCTTGAGCTGGGCAAAGCAGCTTGCACTCACCACCAGTTCATAAACCAGATCGATCATTTCGAATTCTCGTCTCACCTGGTCGTAGGGCTTAAGATAACGGAGGGCATTTTTGACCACTTCTTCTTTCTTCTCTTTCGGCAGCTTAAAAGCGAGGCGCAGACATTCCCCATAATCCCGTCCGTTCTGACGGAAGAGGAGAGAGGCGATGAGCCTTTCGTCCGCCTCCGGCGTAGACCAAATCAGCTTGACATTTTCCCCCGTGGATGGGGTCGGATCCGTCTCTTCCTGGGGAATTAGATGAAAATTACGATCGTATGGCGTTGCTTCCGTGTATCGAATTAAAGAAGGTGCAACCGGATGGACGATTTCATACAGGGCCTGGGCCAATGTCCTTGCCTCAGCCAGTGGATGAG
>JAOAFE010000007.1 GCA_026416455.1 Syntrophales bacterium | reverse complement strand
CAGCATGGATGGGAGAGGCAGGGCGTTCGACAACATATTCATTGAGCGCTTATGGAGGACAGTGAAGTATGAAGAGGGGTATATAAAAGACTATGCCGATGTATGGGAGGCCGAGGATAACCTTAACACCTACTTCCATTTTTATAATACAGAAAGACCCCATAGTGCCCTGGGATATATGACACCTTATGAGGTATATTATGGAAAGAGAAATTAAATGTGGAAATATGGAAAAGAAAAAGCCCTTTCCCACATTTCCACATTACGGCGGTTATGAAAGAGAGTAGATCTTTATGAAAAAATGCATAAAAAGACATAGGGTGACCAAACTTAAAAGTGTTCATTTTTTGTCTTGACAATGGGGGGAGGTTCAATCAGGTTTATATATTTTTTTACATATCAATAAATTCAATTAATATAATTCTGTTTAATAATATCTTGCTTGATACTATATTTAATTTTCCCCACAGATACAATAAGAATTTCATTGACAACCCTTTATGCACCCAACAAAATATTTTTTGAAGTTAAAAAAGTGGGCCGTGGCTATGAAAAATTTTTTATACAGGAGGGAAGATATGCTTAAAAACATCTTTATAGCTGTATTGTTTTTGATGGTTTTTCCTGGCTTATCGATGGCAGGGGAAACTGACATGAGCAAAGATTATGGCAAGCAGCCGTGGGTGGTAAACATCGAAGATTTGACACTAAAAAACGAAAACTTCCGTACCACGAAATGGACGGGGAGAAACCTTCAGATGACCGTCATGTCCCTCAAGCCAGGTGAGGAGATAGGGTTAGAGAAACATGATCAGGGCGATCAGTTCATCCGGATTGAAAAAGGAAATGCCCGCATTGTGATGGGCGCAACCAAGGATAAAATGACCTTCGATAAAAGAGTTTCTGATAACTGGGCCGTCTTTATCCCGGCCGGTTTTTGGCATAATGTTATCAATGAAGGGAATAAGGCGCTAAAGATTTACGTTATTTACGCCCCACCTGAGCACCCGGCTGGAACAGTGCACAAAACTTCAAAGGAGGCGGGAGCCGCCCACAAGCGTTGACCGGCAAGAAAGTCTACGACTGATCACAAACGTTTCCTAATAAGTGATGGCACCAGGCAGCAGCGAGAAACTGCAAGAGCCTAGGTGCGATGAAAAATATCTAAAAAATGGGATCTGCCCATTTTTTTAACCCGGGACACTTTAATACAATGTAATTTACCCTTATTGACTCAATACCCATCTTGGGCATATAATACAAACGTTCAAATTCTTTCCAACAAAGGGGGGTGATAAAAACCCAGCCCGCATAATAATTTCATCGCCACAACAAATCAACAATCAAAAATCTTATGGGGGTAAGGTATGAAAAGGGCTTTAGAAGGTATCAGAATATGTGATTTAAGTCATGTCCTGGCCGCACCAACGACATCGATGATTCTCGCCGACCTGGGAGCTGACGTTATTCACATCGAACCACCCAGAGGGGACGATGCCAGGGAATTCGGCCCCTTCATCAAAGACCAAAGCGCTTACTTTATCAGCATCAACAGAAATAAAAAAAGTGTGGTCATTGACTTAAAGCAAGATGATGGAAAGCAAGTCCTGAGGGACTTTGTCAAGGTATCCGATGTCGTACTCGAAAATTTCAGACCCGGCACGATGGAAAAACTGGGGTTCGGTTATGGAGAATTAAAGAAAATAAATCCCCGTATAATCTATGCGTCCATCTGTGGATTTGGTCATGATACTTTGCCGGAGTACGGAGATAAACCCGCATACGATATGGTTGCCCAGGCTTATAGTGGTATCATGAGTATCACGGGTCCCCTGGGAGGACCCCCCTGTCGCGTCGGAACCTCAGTGGGAGATATCGTTGCCGGCCATCAATGCGCTATTGCCATTCTCGCCGCCATTCTCTACCGGGAAAAAACAGGTGTTGGTCAGAAAATAGACATGTCTATGGTGGATGGCCTCGTGTACATCCTAGAAAACGCCATAGTACGCTATACAGTGACGGGAGAGATACCTGAACCCCTCGGCTCCATGCACCCCACCATTACGCCTTTCCAGGGTTACAAGACTAAGGATGACTGGATTATTGTACCCATCGGAAACGATCAGTTATGGGCCAAGTTTTGCGAGATGATTGAAAAACCCGATCTGGTGAATCATCCGAAATTCAAGACGAACAAGTTAAGAACGGAAAACCGTGATGAATTGAACAAGATTTTGGACGAAGTGTTCGTTAAAAAAACGTGTAAAGAATGGCTCGACCTATTCGAAAAATTTGGTTTGCCCTGCTCTCCCATCAACACCATAGATAAAGTGGTAAACGATCCCGCCGTCAACTACAGAAAGATGATCGTGGAGATAGACCAGCCTGAAGTGGGCAAAATGAGGATCGCCGGCTCACCCATGAAAATGTCCGAAACCCCCGGCGGCGTATGGTCTCCTGCTCCTCTCCTGGGACAGCACACCGTAGAAGTACTCAAGAATGTCCTTAACTACCCGGAAGAGAAGATTGAGGAATTGAGAAAAAAAAGAGCCATTATGACGTATGAAGACATTAGAAAAGAAAGGAGGTAAACAGTATGGAAATTTACGGACTTGCAATTCTCACGGGTGTTTTTCTTTTGGGGGAACTTATAGGATATAGTCTCGGCAAGCTGCTCCACGTGGGTGATGTAGGAGGGGTCGGTTTCGCTATGTTGTTCCTTATTATTCTAACAAATACAAAATTCTGGGAAGAAAAAGTGGCGGAAAAGACCAAGTCAGGTATCCAATTTATAGGAGCCATTTACGTTCCGATCATCGTGGCGATGGTACTTCAATCCAACATCATTGGCGCCTTCAAAGGAGGTTTTATTGCTTTCCTGGCAGGCGGTTTGGCCGTTTTTGGGCTGCTTCTTCTTACTCCTTTTCTCGCCAAATACGCAAAAATAAAAAATGACGGGAGGTGAGAGCTATGTGGCCGTTTGACATCCTGCATGAATTAATCACCAAAAACGGACTCATCTGGGCATTTTTAGTTGTGGGATTAATCTACTATGTTTCTTTGTACATTAATAAGTACATTTTCCGAGAAAAATCTAACACCTTTACCATAGCCATGATTATTGCCATGATTATCTCAGGTATTGCGGGCCTATACACGGGGAAAACGAAGGGACTCGCCGACGTCAAAATCTTTGCCGGTGTGGGCCTCCTGGGAGGTTCCATGTTGAGAGATTATGCAATAGTTGCCACCGCTTATGGAGCCAAACTTGAAGAGATTAAGAGGGGCGGTCTCATGGCTGTCGTTTCTCTCTTCATTGGGGTCGTAGGAGCTTATATAATCGGTGTCATTATTGCTATTATCTTTGGTATTACTGATGTAAAGGACATTACCACCATTGGGGCAGGGGCTTGTACCTTCATCGTCGGCCCCGTCACAGGGGAATCCATCGGCGCTAGTTCCACAGCCATAGCCCTTTCGGTAGCGGCTGGTGTGGTTAAGGCGGTTTTGGCCATGATCCTCATTCCCCTCATGGGTAACATTCTCAAGATTAATAATCCCCAGGCAGCCATGGTAGTAGGAGGACTTGTCGGAACAACGAGTGGAACCGTGGCGGGACTTACCGCCCTTAATCCCGCACTGGTTCCTTACGGAGCCATGACGGCCACCTTCTACACCGGTCTGGGTTGTCTCCTTTGTCCATCCATCCTCTTCATTATTACGAGGGCCATTCTGTGAAATAAAAAAAGGGAGGGCGCTTGAAAGTCCTCCCCTTTCCTTTTGAAGTCGTCTTCCCCACACCATTGAAACAGAGGCTGATCCGCCCGAGATGATTAAATGATATTTTTGGATACACCCAACAATCGTCTTTACTTACAGAATCATTGGAAAAATGCCGGGTCGGTTAGACAATGCCATACATCCGTTCATGCAACAACCGCTAAGTATCTCCTAAATCTATAGAATCCAATTTTCCGCCAAAGAACAGAAGCTTTTTCAACCCTTGTGGCATTTCATATCCATAAATCTTGAAATAAACTATCTTTTGTGTTTAAATTCCCTAAAGATGTATTTACGATTCTTTACTATCTCGAATTGCAATAACAAGGGATTTCCGACTCGATGGGCAGTTTTTGAACAATTGATTGAAGGAGGGAGAAATCATGAAAAAACATGTTCTCGCATCTTTCGTCGTATTGTTTAGCTTTGTTACTGTAACAAATGTATTTGCAACTGACCTGCTCTTTGTCCATAACGGTGACGGAGTCACTCTCAAAAGACCAGGTGAAAGCATTATAGAATTTTCCGTTTACAGTATCAGTGACAAATCGAGAATAGATTACGTATGCTCTGGTGCCGGTGGAACTGATTTGACTCCTATGTTTACAATTTCTTTAATGTCGATTTCTTGATCACGTCAGGCAATAACGTTATAAATTCAATGCTTAATGAGAAAATATTTTAGAAAACAGGTCCCAAATTAAATCATATGACCTATTTATAAAAAAGATTGTTTAAAATTCTATATGTGCTATGTCCATATCCATAATATCGATTTAAAATTTAAAAATAAGATTTTTTATCATAAATAAAAAAGTAGGGAAAGAAATGAACGAACTTATAAAAGAAGCAAAAGAAACCCTGACGGTATCGACCAAATCTGCAAAAGATTATGAAGAAAAAAAGAATTTGATGCTCGAGTTTGTCAATCAAGAGATGTCAAAACGAAGTGACGTAGTTAGATTAATAGGTGGAAATCCACTTCAGATGATGTATGATAATCATAGAAATCACGTAAATTTCATGGTCAATGTATTCAAATATTCCCTATTTGAGATGCTCGTGAAGATCGTTCCATGGGTTTATAAATCTTATCACAATCATGACTTCTCTTATGATTATTTTCCGTCTGAATTGAGTGCGTGGAAAAAGGCGACTAAAAAATTTCTTCATAAAAATTCAGCTGAGGAAATAAATAAAACCTATGATTGGTTAATCGAGAAACATGAGAGAATGATTGAGCTATCAAAAGAGCAGAGTTATTTTATCATACCCTTGGAAAGTAAGTGGCAGACAAAAAAGGATAAATTTCTCTCATATTTATTAGACGGCAATTCAGAAGCTGCTTTAAAATTTGCTAAAAAATTTATAAAATCCCAAGAAGATATTTTAAATTTTCATCTAAAAATCGTGCAACCATCTCTTTATGATGTGGGAAATCTATGGGAAGCTGGTAAAATTTCTGTAGCAGAAGAGCATCTCGCCACTGCCATAGTAGGAAGGGTTATGGCAAATATATATGTAAATTTTCCAAAAACCAAAAAAAAGGCAAAAGCAATAGTAATGTCTGCGCCCAATGAGTATCACGAATTGGGCGGAAGGATTGTAGCCGATTTTCTGGAGATAGACGGGTGGGATGTATACTACCTTGGTGCAAATGTACCTGAGCAGGGTTTGATCAGGCTTATCAAAAAAACAAAACCTAAATTATTAGCCATTTCTGTCACCATGCCATTTAATATCGAAAAAACTGAAAAATTAATAAGTTCAGTCAGGGAATTGAGATATTTTAACTCAAAAATAATTGTAGGTGGAATTGCCTTTAATATTATCCCCGAAATTTACGAAAAGATAGGTGCCGATTTTTATGCACCTGATGCTAAAAGAGCAGTAGATATAGCTCAACAGTTTAAAAATTTATGAAATTATCAGAGATAATAATACAAATCCCTGAAATCATACACCTGTATTTTGAAAATTTTAGCGAATCGGGTTTATTAATTATCAAAAAGAGTGGAGAAATAGTAGATTGTAACAGCGGCTTTACGAAAATGCTTGGCCTTGCTAAAAAACCATTAGGCCATAACATAAAAGAATTTATATCAAACGGTTCATTAAAATTAAAAATACCAAATGATTCATTTACGAAGATAAGTTTACTTTTCCGTAACGATCGAAAATGTGAATTATTTACTAAAGGTTATATATTTAAATTAAATGATAATTTAGAAGAATATTATCTAATCATATTTGACCAGCATAGACTTACGTACAATGAATTAGTTGCAAAACTATCAAAGTTAAACGATGAGGTTGTTGATTTATCAAGGCAGCTCAAAAAAAAGAATTCTCAGCTGAAAGAAGCAATAAACACAGTAAAAAGAATAATGAATACGGACCATCTGACAGGGATTTTAAACAGACGTGCATTTGAAAAGTCATTAAAAAGGGAAATTTCCTTTGCCATAAGACATAAGATGCCACTTTCAATTATTATGATTGACATAGACCACTTTAAAAAAATTAATGATACATACGGCCATGAAACAGGAGACCTTGTTTTAAAAAGATTCGCCATAACTATACAAAAATCTCTTAGAGAAGAAGATATATTAGGTAGATTTGGTGGAGAAGAATTTATTTTGGCGCTTCCAAATACAAACAGCGAGCATGCCCTTGATGCTTCAGAGAGGATAAGGCAAAAAATAGAACAGAAAAAAATTAGATACATTAGAGGAAATATAACAGCCAGCTTTGGCATTACAGAGTTTTCTCCATCTGATGATATTAGGAGTCTTTTAAAAAGAGCAGACGATGCACTATATGAAGCAAAGAGAAACGGTAGAAATCGTTGTGAAATAAAAAAATAAGAAAAACACAATTCCTGGTGAAAAACATGTTCTGGAATCGACAAGTAAAGCCGTCATATTTTATGGCTTCTCCGTATATGAAGGTGTTTTTACCCAGATCTTATTTTCCGGAGCCAAGCATACGGAGAAGATAAAACTGACCAGCCCGGAACGAAACATAATTCGACCTCATGATCTTTTCTTCATTTAACTACAACCGCTTAATATCCAAGATTGTGGTGGCTGCCAGTTCCTCTTTCTTAGATAACTTCCGAAAATTTAATCGAAATTAGCCTGACCCGAAAGGATTCCACCCATAAAAAATTTGTACGCCCCCCCATTTATTTCATGCACCATCCTGGATGTACTTTAAGCCCTGCTTGAGGGACAACTCGGCTTTGGACAGCTCTTTTCCAAGATAGGCTGCGTGACTCAACTCCGTCACCCACCCGTTTTTTATTAATGTACTGTAGATTGCCCGTGCCGTTTCACCTTCGATCACCCGCAAAAGCGTATTATCATATGCGTAGTGCTCAACACTAATAACTCCTTTGTCTAGCAACGGGATGATAACAAAGTATCCAGCCTCGTTCATCTTCACTGTCTCACCATGCTCGGTCGCTATAATCTTGGGCGGGGTCGGAATGGAAACAGTCGACATTCTACCACATTCAGCGCAACTGCATAATTTTGAAGCCTCTCGGGCTAATTCCTCAACTCTCAAGCAGATCTCATCCAGATTTTCACATCCCAGCATGTCTATTATCTTTACCTGTTTGCGAAACACCTCTATTTCATCAATAGACACATTACGTAAGATCGGATGTCTGGCCGGTGATCCGACAACTCTCCCATCTTTATTTACACCATGTTCCGCTAGTGAAAGGATCGTCCTCCCAGCTAGATGCCCTTTAGAATCAAGGCCCGTGACAATTAGATAGCGAATTGTTCGGTTAGTGATAATATTCTTAATTATCTTTTCAATACCTATATTCTCCGTTTCTGTCTTTCCCACAATGGCTAAAGCGTTAGGCTTTCGATGGGCTAATCCTTCGGCAAGTTGGATACTGGCAAGTGTCGAAATTGCAACGGGAGCCGTTTTGTCCAATACAAAGTACTCACCTGCAACGGGCGGCCAACCTTCTTCTTGAAACGAAAACTCACAACTTAAGTCTAATAGAGTTTCTCCAAATGAGGGAAAAGCCTGAACAAAGGCATTGTGGGCGACGGCGGGATAACAATGGNCGCATCCCAAACACGTATACCTGATAGGTTGCATTTTCTCAAGGAACGCAGATATATTCTCTGTAATTTCGGACGCTTTATCCGTCCCTACTTCAGGTAGAGCAGATGCAAGTTGTCTCAACACATTCTCCATACAGCCGCACTTTCGGCATTTCGCCAAGGCAATGCCTTCTTTCAACTCGGAAAGAACAATTTGTAGACTTTCTTCCGGTGTCATATTTATAACTCTCTTAGATATTATCAAGATATCCACCTTCTCTGTCAGTGTGTTCTATCGTACAGTTTAAAGCTCGAAAGATAAAGAATAATTATAAAAAATATCGTAATGGGATTTCATTTCTGTGAAAAAGTGCCCAGGCCATTACCCGCTTTGCGATTGAGCCATTAGGGAGCTTTAAAATTGTACCCGTATTCAATTAATCTTTATTTCACTTTTGCCAATTCTTCTTCCGAAAATAATCCTCTGAATCTCGGATCTAACACCAAAAATTCAACTGTCAAATCGAGACAATTACATTCCCACATGGCAGTAAAGCCCTCAGTCGGGGTTTTAGAATTAATTAAAGTCTTAGCTGTTTCAACTGGACCCAATTTATAGAACATTTGAATAAATCTCGTAGCATTGTAATTGCACTTTTCTTTCGCCATTCTGTATAAGTTCAACATCTCGTTCCCCAGTTCCTGCTTAAGGTCCATATTCGCTCCTTTTTATCACCTACTGTTATAGGTAAAGACCATCATCGATTGCTTCAGGGAAACGCAAATCTCAACACCTTATTAGGGTGTCTCTTCGTCTTTCTCTTCTGTCAACGACACGGAAATCTTATCTATAATACTGGGCTGAATGTGGCCTCCGTATTCCTTAACTTTCACGACCAGGTCGCTTAGATCCTCGCTCGATATGTAGCTGCAATACTCGTTGAGGCCTATTTTTCGGAATGTGGGACGATTAAGTTCGCTCAATACTTTACCCTTACGTTCCTTCGGCGCAACCAGGTAAATTTTAATTTTGAGGGCAGGTACGACAGATAACAGATCAGATATTCGGAGGAGGCCTGAATAGATGGATGTAGATGTCTCGATCTCAAAAGCTGCAATGGGGGCATTTTGTTTGATCCAGATTACGTCTATCAAGGCTATCCGCCTCGTAGCTTCTTCGCTCAAACCCATGCTTGGTAGTTTCTTAAGGCAACCAGCAGAAATTGTACGTCCTCCATATTTCCTGGTTTGATCATTAGCGGCAATCCATACTGAACATCCGGTGATTTTTCCGAGGTCTACAAGCTCGCTCTGGGTCTTGGTGTGCGCTGACGTCTCGCGTTTGGTTTCAACTTGCTCATACCCTATTTCTAATTGTTGAGTATGTTCTTGCTCATGGCGGAAATTCTTTCGATGAGCCTTCTTTCGGCGATTTTGTCCCGCTGAATGCGCGCTTCATCTAAACGCTCGTCAAGGGTTTGTCGATATTCAACGAGGGCATTTGACCTTGAAATTAGGGCATTGGCCACCAGATCGGATTCTGGACTTTCTAGTACTTGCTGATTTAAAATGCCCCATCCATAATTCTGACCCCATTGACGAATTAGTACATCTCGAACTTCACCTAAAATTGCAGGACGATCTTGCGGCGCAAGGACGTGGAGGAAACGGATAGGTACGTGATGTGGGTATAACCCATTTTCCCATACCTTGTCCCTGGATTCAAACGGCTCGCCACAGACTTCCGCAAGGGCTGCAAGAGCCTTATCTACTATGAACGCGAGTTTATCACCAATACGCCAGTCTTTGAATCGTGCTGATTTGCTTCCCCAAAGTGAATGCTTAAGACACGTGAGAAATTGATATTCATCTATCTTGGTTAATCTCAGCCTCACGACGGCCCTCTTATTTTATGTGCCTTCCATGCACCCCTTTAATACAAAGGCATCAAGTGAATCTTGGTGACAAAGAATTCCTCTTTTTCCTGTATGCACTTTTTTAAAATTTCCTTTTAACTATTATATATTCTGGTATCAAAAAATTCCATATCTACATTTTTTTCTGGATTCTGAATAATATCTAAAATGTCTTTTCTACCATAAGACTCAAAGTCATTTAACAAAATCTATCTGGTGTTCGCACTGTGCCATTGAAGTAATAACAATCGCACTCACTTCACCTATCGCATCTATAACAATGCATTATATATTCAACCACAACTTTTTCTGGCAACAAAGGGGAGGGATCCAAACGATAAGAACAATTATTAGCTTTATAATTTATTGTACGCTTGTATTTCCAATGGCTATAATTCTTAACATTATTCAATATTCATATCATTAGATTCTCACCTCCTCGCCGTCACAACATCTGCTGTATTTTTAACAATAGGATTGACAAAGTTAAAAACTACAACCGTCAGATTTAACAAAAAAGGGCTGCTCTTTCGAGCAACCCCTTAACGTGCCTGGTGGAGCTGGGGGGAGTCGAACCCCCGACCTCTTGAATGCCATTCAAGCGCTCTCCCAACTGAGCTACAACCCCAGCTAATAACCTATTATTCGCTATCAAACTGTACGCTATTTGTCAACGGAGATTTGAAAATACTCCTTTAATAGGGTCTCTTTTTTCACCCCGTGATCGATGAAATCCCAGGGGAGATTCTCTTTCAACTCCTTTCTCCGATGAACCCAGAAGTTGGGATGGGGTTTACTTAAACTAAATGCCTGAGACCAACTCATGCCCTGAAGACGATATTTTAATATTTCCCCCACCCTTCTATCTCCCAGGGAAAAAAGGGCTTGGATATAACTTTCCCGGTAAGATGTCGCCCTAATATCTAAAAGGGGAATGCGGGCAAGGGCGTTCTTTATCCTTTTAATCTGGGACTGAAGATAACGACCCGACGCTAGGGGTTCCCACTGAAAGGGGGTCACCGGTTTCGGAATAAACGGATTGATACTGACGGTAATGCTTCTGAATTTAGCTTCCCTACCGTTAACCTTTACACTGTAGGCAGCCACTTCTTTTGTCAATTGTATGAGCGCGTCAATATCATCTTCTTTTTCCGTGGGAAGACCAATCATGAAGTAAATTCTCAAGTTCTCGATCCCTTTTTCCAACAACAATGACAAAGCTTCCCAGATATGGTACTCTTCCACTTGTTTGTTAATCAAATTCCTCATCCTCTGGGAGCCTGCCTCCGGTGCGATGGCAACCGTTTTTACTCCACCCAGAACTAACATCTCCACCAATTCCGTGGTAAGGCGGTCGAGGCGCAAGGATCCAATGGCCACCTCTCCTCCCCTTTCGATGATATCTTGGCAAAACTTGAGCAGCTCAGGATGGTCTGAAACCGCCGTACCGAGAAGACCTACCCGCTTCGTTTTCTCAACTCCTCGCCTTATACAACTGGTAATTGAGGCTCCTCGACGGAAACGTACCGGACGGTATACGTAGCCTGCTGCACAAAAACGACAACCGCGCGCGCAACCCCTGTTTACCTCCACCAGGTACATGTTTCCCAGTTCCGCTTCCGGCGTAATGATTACCTGCTCACATGGCATAGAGTCTATATCCTTGACCCAGTCTCTCTTTATCTTTTCCGGCACACCTTCCATCAGCGGACGAAACTCCTCAATCCTTCCATCGGAATCGTAAGCGACTTCATAGAAGGCAGGCACATAAGCAGACGGTAGCTCTCTTTGTATTTTCTCTAATAAATCCTTCTTCTTTATGCCCGCTTCATAGCCTGCCAGGCAGGTTTCCAGAAAGAGAGGGATCATGACTTCTCCTTCACCGATAAGGAAGAGATCTATGAATTTTGCCAACGGTTCGGGATTCAAGGTAACAGCTACTCCTCCCGCGATCACGAGAGGGGCTGACTCCATGCGTTTTTCCCGCTCTATCTCGATTCCCGCCCATGAGAGGAGTTTCAAAACACCTAGGTAATCGTTTTCAAAAGATATAGAAAAGGCTAGGATATGAAAGTCCTGAACGGGACGACCCGATTCTATGCTAATAGGTTTTCCCACCCTTTCTTTAGGGGAGGGCAGAAATATTCGTTCGCAAAGAACCTGGGGATGATCGTTGAAGAGACGATAGACGGTCTGAAACCCTAAATTGCTCATGCCTATCCGATAGTTATTGGGATAGGCAAGGCAGATCCTTAGTTTATCTCCCCAAACCTTTCTTATAATCCCGTCTTCGAGCGGGACACTTTTTTTCATTCATCCTCAATCTGCCTGTCTTCTCAGAAAGGCAGGGACTTCCAGATTCGGGTCCGTCTCGTCATCCACTAAACCTTGTTTTATTACCGAAAGGTCTTTTCTTCCTTTATTTCTCACGTAGGCCGGAATGGAAAAATCAGTCAAAACGGACCGAGAGATATTCTCCAGTCCCTTTCTCTTGGTTGCTTCATCAAATCCCGTGGCAATAACGGTAACTCGAATTTCATCTCCCATGCTCTCGTCAATAACAGTTCCAAATATGATGTTCGCATCTTCATGAACTTCGGATTGTACCATAGAAGCGGCTTCGTTCACCTCGTAGAGGCTCATATCAGGGCCACCCGTTATATTGAGCAGAACCCCTCGCGCACCCTGGATACTGTTGTCCTCTAAAAGGGGAGAAGAAATTGCCCGCTGCACCGCTTCTACTGCCCTATTTTCACCGGAGGCGGTTCCGGTACCCATTAGCGCCAGACCCATGTTGGACATAATATTTTTCACGTCAGCAAAATCAAGGTTAATGACACCTGGTACAATAACGAGGTCCGATATCCCCCTAACGGCGTGATAAAGAATATCGTCAGCCTTTTTAAAAGCCTCTCTTAGAGACAGATTCTTTCCCCCCAAGCTAAGGAGCCTCTGATTAGGAACTACGATCAGGGCATCGACAATTTTCCTTAGTTCCGCAATCCCTTCTTCTGCCTGCTGGGCACGCACCTTGGCTTCAAATCCAAACGGCTTGGTCACGACCGCTACCGTCAGGGCACCCAGATCCCTGCAAATTTCTGCTACTACAGGGGCACCACCGGTACCGGTCCCTCCGCCCATACCCGCCGTGATGAAAACCATATCCGCCCCTTGCAGGCATTCGTATATAATGTCCTTACTTTCTATGGCCGCCTGCCTCCCCAGCTCGGGATTGGCTCCGGCCCCACGCCCTTTGGTTACTTGGGCTCCTAAATGTATCTTTATGGGTGCGGATATGGTCGATAATGCCTGCACGTCCGTATTGGCAGCGATGAAATCTACACCTTTTAGTTGGTAAGCAATCATTGTATTGACCGCATTACCCCCACATCCGCCGATGCCAATGACCTTAATTTTCGCCGTTGCATCCTGCATGGTACTTGCTAGTTCGAACATTGCGTTCCCTCCCTCAGAAAAAATCTACAAACCATTTCTTGATTTTATTGATCCAACCTCCCACCACACCTCCTGCCCCATGGGCTGCCGTGGGGGGAAGTCCACTGACCGCTCGCATGATAAGCCCCACTGCCGTGGCATACACGGGGCTATTTACCACATCCGATAAACCCTTTATCCGACCGGGATAACCACACCGGACGGGTAGATTGAACATCTGCTCTGCCAATTCCACCACACCAGGAGTCAACGCCGTCCCTCCGGTGAGAACTATTCCTGCCGCCAGATTGTCCTCAAATCCCGCTTTGACGATCTCCTTGAAAGCAAGGCTCAAAATTTCCTCCATCCGCGGTTCGATTATACGTCCCAAAAGCTGGCGCGATACCTCCCTCGCCTCTCTCCCCCCAACACTCGGCACTTCTATCATTTCGTCCTTTGGGATGAGGGCAACGTAAGCACAACCGTGTTTAATCTTTACCTTCTCCGCTTCTAAAATAGGCGTCCTCAATCCTTGGGCAATGTCGTTGGTCACATACTGACCACCCACGGGAATGACAGCCGTATGTTTTATGCTGCCTTCTGTAAACACGGCAATATCCGTCGTGCCGCCGCCTATATCGAAAAGAGCAACTCCCAAATCCTTTTCATCATCACTTAATACAGCCTCCGCTGAAGCCAGCTGAGCTAAAGTAAGTTCCTCCACGTTTATGCCCACCCGGTTTACCGACTTCACGACATTCTGGATAGCCGTGGAGGACGCGGTTACGATATGAACTTTCGCCTCCAGTCTCACCCCTGACATACCCACGGGGTCTCTCACTCCATCCTGATCGTCTACGATAAAGCTCTGTGGGAGGGCATGAAGTATTTCTCTATCCGGCGGTATGGCAACCGCCCGTGACGCTTCGATTGCCCGATTTACATCTTCCTCATCGACTTCCCGACCCTTTACCCCCACTATTCCCAAGCTATTCTGACTCTTGATGTGTTGCCCAGCGATACTTACGTAGGCGGAGCGAATTTCACATCCTGACATATGCTCTGCCTCTTCCACCGCGCGGGCAATTGATTCCACGGTACTATCAATATTAACCACGACACCCTTTCTTAAACCTTCAGAGGGATGAGTGCCCAACCCCACTATATGAAGCCCTTGTTCTGCCCATTCCCCCACAATGGCGCACGTTTTCGTAGTACCAATATCCAATCCTACGAATATGTTCGCTTTTCTCTTCATCTACCGAACTTTCCTCCCCTTCAGATCTTTACCTCCCCTTCTGGCGATCTGGATTTCTGAGGCGCCGGCACCTGACGTGGTTGTACCGTCACCTTAACCGGATCGCTCAAATCGATGCGTAAAAAAGCCGTCCTCATGTTCTTACGTTCTAGGTCGGCAAGGACTAAGGGCACATTTTTCAACTTTGCCTCATAGTCGTTAAATCCCAGGACCAAACACATGCCGGTGGTAGTGAAAAGGGTGAGGCCGAGACGCTCATCTCCATGAATCTCGGAGATGGACTCGAGAGACGCTGCCCCGGGATTGCTTTTTAAATAATCGATCAGAGCAAGGGCCTTCGCCAACAGCTGTGATCTCAGACTGCCGTCTCCGGAAAAACCAGTCAAAATGGGGAGATCCACATCGTCTCGGGTCGATAATTTCTTAAAGGGATTAGCTTCCTTGTCCAAAAGGTATATATCTTCGCCTCGTTTCAACATGGCTACCGCCACCCTTTCCTTGATGTCGATCACGATGCGGCTCGGATATTCGCGACCGACGTGCACCTCTTTCACCCAAGGAATCATCTTAACCCTTCTTTCAATTTCACGGGTGTTTACCGCCAGTATGTTTACCCCTTTCTTCACCTGTGCGACATCCATGACCTCTTGCTCCGTGAGTTCGTTTATCCCACGGATTACTACCTTCTTGGTCTCCAACCAAGGCATGCTATAGATTATGCTAAACAGATAAACGAACATCCCACTCACCAAGATAGTACTGCCAAGAAAGAAGGAAGCGGTAATCACATCTCGTATGATGGAATTACTTCTCCGCCTCAACCAGTATTTGCCGGCCGTTTGCCTATATAAGCTCAACTGTTTCCTCCTGGGGGCCATTCTCACCAATGATCACGACCTCCGTCTCAAGAGTGATACCGTGCTTCTTTTTGACTTCCCTTTTGATCACATTGATGAGTTCAACCACATCAGATGCGCTGGCGGATCCGGTATTCACGATAAAATTGGCGTGTTTCTCCGAGACCCGCGCCCCTCCTATCTCTAAACCCTTGAGCCCCGTTTCTTCTATCAACCTACCGGCCGATTTTCCCGGCGGGTTCTTGAAGATCGAACCCGCAGATGGGTAATCGAGGGGATGACGCATCCTTCTTTTCCTCCATATCTCCTCAATACATGCCTCAATCTTCTCTCTTTCACCGGGAGCAAGTAAGAAGACAGCACCAACGATTACCTCCGATGGTTTTAGTTCCAAAGAGCGATAACGGAAGGGAAGTGTTTCGGCAGGGAAACATTTTATTTCACCATCAGCATTTGCGATCGATACATCCTTGAGGACGTCCTTGATTTCTCGGCCCCAAGCACCGGCATTCATCCTTACCGCTCCCCCCACACTACCCGGTATACCGGCCAAAAATTCGATGCCAGTCATTTGCCTCTCGACGGCCAGATTAATTATCTCCCTGAGCGATGCGCCTGCTTCGGCATAGAAACCCATACCCTCTTCTACGGGCAAAAGGCTTATGTTTTTTAGCCTCCCCAATCCTAAAAGTACGCCTCGGAACCCCCCTTCTCGTACAATCAAGTTGGTCCCATTGCCTGTCGGCACAAAAGGGATGCCCCGGTCACAAAGAAATCTCACCAATGCCGATACATGCTGAACCGAGGGCGGAAAGGCCAAACACTCCACCCTTCCTCCCACCTTCATCGATGTATAGTCCCTCATGGGAACATCAAATTTCACATCTCCCTCGCATAGACTACTAATCTTCTTCTTTAGTTCCGTCTCCATCATCCTCTTCCAACATCTTGAGAAATTTGTCTCCCACCGACCACACGTTACCTGCCCCCTGAGTGATGATAACGTCACCGGTTTTTGCCACCTTGAGCAGATAAGAGGTGACTTCGTTTAGGTCGCTAATATAAACTACGCCCTTACCTCTTGCCCTCATATCGTTGCAAAGCGATGCAGAGTTAACTCCTGCGATAGGGTCTTCGCTCGCCGGATATATATCCGTCACGATAAGTAAATCCGCCGCATCGAACGCAGTAAGAAAATCTCGATATAGAGCCTTTGTTCTCGAATATCGATGGGGCTGAAAAACGACAATCATCCGCCCTCCCCATAATTCTCTGGCGGCCGCCAGAGTTTCTCTTATCTCTGTCGGATGATGCCCGTAATCGTCGACAACGATGATCCCTTTTTTCTTGCCCTTGACCTCCAACCTCCTCTGTACACCCCGGAAATTAGCCAGCCCCGTGACGATATCTTTTACTCCAATATCGAGCTCCCTTGCCACCGCCATGGCCGCTAACGCATTAAGTACATTAAAGCGTCCGGGCACATGGAGGGTTACTTCACCAATAAATTCCTCTTGATGGTACACGTTAAACTTGGAAATACCCCCCTCAAATCTCCACTGCCTGGCCCGATAATCTGCCGACGTCTCCATACCGTAGGTAATCAACCTTCTCTTTACCTGCGGAATGATCTCCCGGGCGTAACCATCATCACTACAAATAACCGTCGCCCCATAAAACGGCACAATATTGGCGAACTTCAAAAATGCCTCCTTGATTTCTTCTATATCGCGATAGTAATCTAAGTGTTCTCGGTCAATGTTGGTAATAACGGCCAAACACGGTCCCAACTTCAGGAAAGAGCCATCACTTTCATCTGCCTCAGCAACGATCACCTCCCCACTACCCAAGCGTGCGTTGCTGCCAATGCTTCCCAATTTGCCACCAATAACCATTGTCGGGTCAAGACCGGCTGTCGCCAAAACGGTGGCAATCATAGAGGTGGTGGTCGTCTTTCCATGGGAGCCGGAGACGGCAATAGAAAATTTCATTTTGAGGAGCTCGGCCAACATCTCCGCCCGGGGAATGACAGGAATACCCCGCTCATGCGCCCTGATCACTTCTGGATTGTCGGGACGAACAGCGGTCGATATCACGACCACATCCGCATCTGAGAGGTGATTACCATTGTGCCCCTGGTAAACCGTAGCCCCGAGAGACTTTAGTCTCCTTGTAATCTCCGTATCGTTTAGGTCGGAGCCCGTAACTTGGTAACCTAAATTTAGAAGAACCTCGGCAATGCCGCTCATACCGATGCCCCCAATGCCCACGAAGTGGATGTGTTTTACCTTTCTCCTCATCGCATCTAGACGAGCCATAACGCTTACCTCACCGTCTATCCTTTTCTTCAATAAGTGCATAGATGGCATCGACAATTTCTTCCGCCGCTTGCGGTTTTCCCAGTTGCCTCGCCCTTTTTTCCATTCGCGTAAGAGCATCTCGATCGAAGTAAAGGCGGCGGATCGTGTCAGCCAATGTCTTTGGTGAGAGATCCCCCTCCTGAATCATCTCCGCCGCTCCCGCCTCAACCAATGCGCGGGCGTTAAACGTCTGATGGTCACCTACTGCGTGAGCAAAGGGGATGAAAATTGCCGCCTTACCGAGGGCTGTAACTTCTGCTACCGTAGTCGCACCGGCGCGACAAACCAATAAATCTGCCATGCCGTAAAACTGAGCCATCTCGACAATGAACACCCTAACATCCGCGACAAAGCCTTTTTTTACATACATCTCGGCAACAAACGGATAATCCACCTCGCCCGTTTGGTGGATAAACTGAATCTTATCCTTCAAATCTTCTAAAAAGTCGAGGGCTTGCACCATGGTGTGGTTGATTATATGCGCCCCCTGACTACCACCAAATATAAAGACGGTAAATTTCTGGCCGAGGCTTTTTTTTGCCTGCCTTGCCTCATCTAAAAGATCGGCTCTTACTGGGTTTCCCGTGACGATAACCTTTTTCTTCGGGAACACCCCCTGATTATCGGGAAAGCTTGCAAATACCCGATTAACAAAACGGCTCAATATTCGGTTAGTCACTCCCGGGAGGGCATTCTGCTCGGCTACCGCCGTTGGATAGCCAGACAATGAGGCTGTTAAAACAAGCGGTCCGGCCGCATATCCACCTACCCCTAAAACAAACTGAGGCCCATATTCTTTCAAGATTTTCATCGACTGGATCATGCTGATAGGTATCTTCGCCAAGGCCATCAGAATCCTCTTCAACCCTCTCCCTTTAATCCCCTCCACCGTTATGGTACGGTACGGAAATCCATATTTTTCCAATATGGTTTTCTCCAGAGGACGTCCAGTGCCGACGAACAGTACTTCATTGCCCCGATCTCTCATAATGAATGCCTCGGCTATGGCAACACCCGGGAAAAGATGTCCTCCCGTTCCTCCACCGGCAACTATCATCCGCACCCCATAACTCCTCTAAACCTCACGGGACGAGATGCTTAGCAAAACGCCCACGGCCAACATACTCATAATCAAAGAAGAGCCCCCATAGCTCAAAAAGGGCAGAGCCAAACCCTTCAGGGGAATGAGACCCATCACACCCGCAATATTTATTACCGCTTCGATCCCCACGAGCATCGTAAGACCCGCGGCCAGAAGAGAGGCAAATCTATCTTTACTTTTGAAGGCAATCATCAGACCCCGATAGATAAAAACCGCAAACAGAACTATGACGGTAATTACCCCAACAAATCCACTCTCTTCGGCGATCACGGCCAAGATAAAATCCGTGTGTGGCTCCGGCAGATAAAAGAGCTTCTGCATCCCATCCCCTACCCCTACACCAAACGTACCCCCTGAACCGAAAGACAGGAGAGATTGTATAATCTGAAAACCGGAATTCTGCGGGTCTTGCCAAGGGTCAAGAAAAACCTTAAGCCGGTTCAAACGGTAGCTCTTACTTATCATGAGCCAAGCTACGACGGGAAGGGCAAGCAGGAATACAGAAAATATATATTTCATTCGAATCCCCCCCAGAAAAAGCATGGAGAGGGAAAGGGCGACGATGATGATCGAAGTACCCAGATCGGGTTGCATTAGCACGAGTACGACGAGGGGTATGATCGGTGCGAGGGGGATAACTACGCCGTGTATAAAATCCAGAGACTGATGTTGTCTTTTGGCCAAATACGAAGCAAGATAAACGATGATGGCGACTTTGGCCAGCTCGGCAACCTGAAAGGAAAACGGCCCAATACGTATCCATCTTCTCGCCCCTCCCACTTTGATGCCCACATGGGGGATCAGGACCAAAACGAGGAGTAAAAAGGCGAAAATCAACGCCGGATAGGCCAATTTCTGCCAGTATTCATAAGGAAGTTTTTGCGTGACAAGCATGACGAGAAGGCCCAAAAGAAAAAAAACCAGCTGTTTTTTGAGGAAAAACTGACCGTCTTTAAATCTATCGAGGGCCATAATTGAGCTGGAGCTGTAAATCATAACGGTACCAAAACTCACAAGTATGAGGGTGAGGACTAAAAGGACAAAATCGGGGCGACTTGTCGTCTCAGCCCATTTGATCATAAGAGTCCTCCTTTATCCACTCCCTAAACTTCATTCCCCGCTCTCGATAATTTTGAAACTCATCGAAGCTGGCACATCCCGGTGATAACAATACAACATCACCTCTCACCGCCTCACTTTTTGCCCGTTTTACGCCTTCCTTTAAGGTCGGAACGGAAATCAACCTAATCTTATCTCCAAAGGCCGCTGCTATCCTTTCCCTCGCCTCGCCGAAAGCAATCAGCGTTTTAACATGTTTTGTCACAACGGGGACCAGAACGGAAAAATCACTATCCTTGTCCCTCCCCCCCATCAGGAGAACGACGGGTTCAGAGAAGGTCTCAAGTGCCCTCTTTACGGCGTCACAGTTGGTACCTTTAGAATCATCTATGAATTTTACACCATCTATTTCCGCTACCAGCTCTATGCGATGAGGTACACCAGTAAAGGACCTGGCCGCTCTTTCTATTTCCTGTTGGGTACAGCCCAGAAGGCGCGCACAGGCAATGGCGGCCATGAAATTTTCGACATTATGCAAACCCGGGATCTTCAACATTGAAAGTGGGTACACTTCCTCGGAATTAGACGTGGTTCGGTACACGATGCTGTCTCCATCGAGATAAAGACAAGGGGGGAGCGGCCTTTCCTGTGTACTAAAAGTAATAACCTGGGAGACTAATTTTTCTTTCAAAACTTCCGTCTCCTCCTCATCGGCATTCAGAATGGCGTAATCATCTTTCTGCTGACGAATGAACATCGATTCCTTCGCCTCCCTATAGGCAGCCATAGAGCCATGGTAGTCGATATGGTCCTGGGTTACGTTTAGTAGTACACCTATATAAGGGTGAAAGGTGTCCGTCCATAAAAGCTGGAAACTGCTTACCTCAACTACCGCTACTTCGTCATCTTGAGGTCCATTGACATACGAAATCAATGGCACACCTATATTGCCGCCAACAAACACTCTTTTTTTTGCTTCACTTAAGATGCGACCGATCAACGTCACGGTCGTAGTTTTTCCATTCGTACCAGTGACGGCGACAACAGGGACGTGTAGAAAACGAAAGGCCACTTCCAGTTCGCTTAATACGGGAATTTTTTTCTCGCGCGCTGCAACGAGGATGCAATTATGGGGTGGAACTCCCGGTGAAGGCACAACGAGGTCTACTCCAACCAGTATACCATCGTTATAGTCTCTTACCTCTACTCCTTCCAAGAGGGAAAGGTCGAGTTCCCCAATTTTTTCATCCGTTACCCGAACCCGAGCGCCCTTACTTACGAAGAATTCTGCTGCGGCCATACCTGTTTTTCCCAGGCCAATTATGGCAATCGTCTTTCCCGCCACATCCATCTTTTTTTCACCTCAGCTTCAACGTACTTATGGCCAACACGGCCAAAAGGATGGAGATAATCCAGAATCTGACGATCACCTTCGGCTCCGGCCAGCCCTTTAGTTCAAAGTGGTGGTGGAGAGGGGCCATCCGAAAAATACGCTTACCCCCCGAAAGTTTGAACCAACCGACTTGGAAAATGACCGAGACCGTCTCGACTACGAAAAGACCACCGACGATGACGAGGAGGATTTCCTGCTTCGTCATCACCGCCAACGTCCCTAAGGCCCCACCCAAAGCCAGGGATCCGACATCACCCATAAATACCTGGGCAGGATAGGAATTATACCAGAGGAACCCTAGTCCGGCCCCAACTAGGGCTCCACAAAAGACGGCCAGCTCTCCCGTCCCTGCCACGTAGGGGATTTGCAGGTAACTTGCTATTTTAATATTACCGGCAAAATAGGAAAACAAAAGATAGGTGGCAAAACAGATAGTAACTGGTCCGATGGCCAACCCATCGAGTCCATCCGTCAGATTCACGGCATTAGCCGCACCCACAATGATGAACACCGCCAGGATGATGTAAGCCCAGCCGAGATCGGGAAGTACCGTCTTAAAAAATGGAATGGTAATATTCGAGGTGAAACCCGGTTTGAGATACAAAACAACGGCCACAAATAGGGCAACACAGAATTCCCAAAAAAGGCGCCATCGACCTGATATGCCGCGTGAGCTCTGGGATACGAGCTTTCGATAATCGTCGGCAAAACCTATGAGTCCGTAAGAAATGGTCACGAATAGGGCAAGCCAGATGTATATTACAGTTAGATTGGCCCATAAGAGCGTGGAAATAACAACGGAGAAAATGATGAGAAGACCTCCCATAGTGGGAGTTCCTTCTTTACTGAAGTGTGTTTCCGGTCCATCATCCCGAATTGGTTGACCAATCTTCATTTCTTTTAGCTTCCTTATCAACCAAGGACCGAGGATGAAGGAAATGATTAAAGCCGTGACGGCGGCGTAAATGGTTCGGAACGTAATGTAGCGAAAGACGTTAAAAGAAGAGATGACCGTATGGAGGGGATAGAGGAGATGGTAAATCATTCCCCTTCCTCCCTTTTACGCCCCATCCGATTTATCAACCCTTCCACAATCTCTTCCATCCTCATACCTCGAGACCCCTTGACAAGAATCCAATCCCCGGTCGAGAGGCGATCAATTAGGTCGGAGAGCATCTCTTCCGGGTGATGGAAAAAAAATATCCTCTCGTCACTCCAACCTCGCCCTTTTGCCCCCTCTGCCGCATATCTGACCAATTCACCTCTCAAATAAGCCTTCTCTACGGCCATCTCCGCCAGCATCTCTCCTATAAGCTTATGCCTTTCTTTTCCTTCTTGACCGAGCTCAAGCATATCACCTAGAACGACAAAACTCCTTCCCTCCCGATTCAGCCCTTTGAGGGTATTCAGGGCAGCGATACATGAAATAGGATTTGAATTGTAAACATCGTTGATGAGATGGACACCGTTGGCCAACGTGACTATTTCCATCCGCCCCGGAAGCGGCTTTAAAGACTGAAGCCCCGATACGATGTCTTCCAATCCGATCCCCGCTGCATATGCAATTCCCGCAGCGGCCAGGGCGTTTGTCACATTATGCTCACCCACGGTCGCGAGCTTTACCTGGGCTTTCTTATTTCCAACGGACAGACAGAAAACAACCCCCTCGCTTTCCAGTTCCGGCTTTCCCTTAACCGTCACCAACGCCTCAGGTGAACGCCCGTAAGTTATAACCTGACACTTCAATCTCTTCCTCTGCTCTCTTACCAGAGGGTCGTCTAAGTTGACCACTGCTATCTTATCAGCGTCCAAACCCTCAAATAGAGCTCCTTTCTCCTTTGCCACCCCGGCAACAGAACCTAGGCCCTCCAAATGAGCGGGCCCTATATTAGTAATACAAGCAATTGTTGGACGGGCGATCGAAGTCAGACGGGCAATTTCGCCCTCTTGGTTTGTGCCCAGCTCGAGAACACATGCTTCATGCCTTTTTTCCAGACCTAAAAGGGTAAGAGGTAGGCCGATCAAGTTGTTGAAATTACCCCAAGTACTATGCACGTTCCACTTTCTTCCCAAAATGCTTACGACCATTTCCTTCGTCGTTGTCTTTCCTGAACTTCCCGTAATGGCAATTACTGGTTTATGGAAACGTTCTCGATGGGCCCGTGCTAGATCTCCGAAAGCCCGTATCGTATCACTCACCTGAATTACCGCGGCTTCACGCGGTATAGCCGACAATGTCTTCTGCACAAGGGCACCGGCTGCTCCCCGTAGGATTGCTTCGGAGACAAAATCGTGACCGTCGAGCCTCTTTCCTATAATGGCCACAAACAACTCACCCGCTTTTACCTTCCGAGAATCTATATTCACTCCATCAAAGACCAGGTCGGGGCGACCGCTTATCAGAGTACCGCCGGTAATGTCCAGAATTTCTTTAACTGCGAATGAAGCTCCCATTATCTACCACCGCGCCCGTATTTTTCCTTCAAACACTCCTTTGCTATCACACGATCATCAAACCAAATCTTTTCCCTTCCAATAATCTGATAATCTTCGTGTCCTTTTCCGGCGATCAAGACGATGTCTCCCTCCTCAGCTATATCTATCGCCTTTTTTATTGCCAATCTTCGATCAGGGATTACTGTGTATGCTTTCGATCTCTCCCCCACTATTTGGGCTTCAACCCGTTCCATCACGTCTTCCGATATACCTTTTACTATCTCGGCAATGATCTCCAATGGGTCTTCCGTACGCGGATTATCGGAGGTAACTATTACTATATCACTATTTTCCGCCGCAACTTTCCCCATTTTTGGTCTTTTCCCTCGATCTCTATCTCCTCCACAACCGAACACGGTAATTAGTTTCTTTTGCTTAAACGGCAAAAGGGCGGAAATCACCTTTTGAAGGGCATCATCCGTATGGGCATAGTCGACGAATACATGAGGTTCCTGGACCTCATTTACCCTCTCCAACCTCCCCGGTATTCTATGGACCCGAGCGATACCTTCCGCAATCTTCGTCGGTGGAATTTCCAAGGCGATGGCCGCTCCTACCGCCGCCAATATGTTGTAGAGATTATACATGCCCAAAAGGGGCGAAAACACTTCCAATCTTTCGCCGGGAGCCCAAATCTCTGCCCTCGTTCCTTGAAGGGAGAGGCTATAATCTTCTGCTCTAACATGTTCCGCCTCTCTTATGCCGAATGTCCAAGACGGTACGGACGATTCTTCACACAATCTCTTGCCCCACGCGTCATCCCCATTTACGACCATCCTTATCGCCCTTTCCTTCCTGGAACGGGGGATAAGCTCGGTAAAGAATCTTCTTTTAGCGGCATAATAATCTTCCATATTACGATGGAAATCGAGATGATCGCGGGATAGATTGGTAAAAATGCCGAGGTCAAAATCACACTCGTCGACCCTTTTCAAGGCCAAGGCGTGGGAAGACACTTCCGCAACGCAATGGGTTACCCCCATCAGGACCATGTCGTGCAATATACGATGCAGATCGAGGGATTCGGGTGTCGTGTTCGGGGCAGGAAAAATCTGTCCTCCGTATCTATAATTTACGGTGCCTAATACGCCGGTCTTGAAACCGGCGGCTATAAATATAGATTCCATTAAATACGTAACGGTTGTCTTTCCGTTGGTCCCCGTTACACCAACCAGGCAAAGACGAGAAGAGGGATCCCCGTAAAATGCTTTTCCCAGTTTCCCCATCGTTTCCCTGGAGTCAGCCACTCTGATGATCGTCACCCCGGGAGGAGCCTCTACCTCTCTTTCGCAGATTATAAATGTGGCCCCACGCTTTATCGCATCGGTGATGTAATTATGTCCATCCTGTACTGTCCCCGAGACGGCACAGAACAAGCTCCCGGGGATACACTGTCTAGAATCGTATACTATAGAAGACACCTCACCGCTCAGAGGTCCCTGAGTGGAGAGAAATGGGATTTGCGATAAAAGTTCTCTAATCTGCACCGATCACCTCACTGTCCCATACTGAAGAATACGGTACAGTATCTCTTATCTTTCAGAATTACGCCCGGTGGCGGGTCCTGATGAGTAGCCCAGCCTGTACCTACGATCTTTACTTCCAAATTCTTTGCCCTTCCCAACTGGATCGCTTCCCGCATCGTCATTCCACGGAAATCCGGCATGGTATCTTCTAATGGAGTAGAAGAGCCATTGATTAAGTGCATCGACGGTGATTGTACTTGGGCGGAAGCAAGCTTGATGAGCTCTTTTCCCTCAACTTGCGGAAACGCTTCAGGGTTTATATCGGTCTTAAAACAAGTAAGAATTTGCTCACCGATGGCCTTAAAAACAGGAGCTGATGCAACTCCACCCCACTTATCCCTTTTCGGCTCGTCCAGAACAACAAGCATGGCCACTTGAGGATTTTCTACAGGGAAAAATCCCATAAAAGCCGTCCTCACCCTTTCAGAAGAATAGACATGTCTGGAAAAATCAAACTTTTGGGCCGTACCCGTCTTCCCCGCCACTTCTACCTTCTCAATTCGGGCCTTTTTCCCAGTTCCGTCATCCGATGAAACAACATCCATGAGAATGCCGGCAATTTTCCTCGCCGTCGCCTGCGATATAACCCTACGGACTACCTGTGGTTTGTTTTCCCATACGACCTTCCCATTCGGATCGACGATCTCCTTAACCACATAAGGTCTCATTAAAGAACCACCGTTGGCTATGGCACTCAATGCGGTAATAAGCTGAATTCCCGTTACCGATACACCTTGACCAAAGGCGATGGTGGCCAGATCCACTTTCGACCAACGCTGATAGGGTCTTAAAAGACCTGCTACTTCTCCGGGTAAGTCAATACCCGTCTTCGCTCCGAAACCAAATTTCTTTATGTAATTGTAAAATCTCTCTTTACCAAGTCTTTCCGCAATTTTTGCCGACCCGATGTTACTCGAATACTTAAGAACCTCCCGAACCGTTAGATAGCCATATTTTTTGCGCTGAGCTTCCCGAATTATCCGGTCCGCTACCGCGTAATTGCCGTATTCACAGAATACTTTGTCTTTTTCTGTTATTACTTTTTCGTCCATCGCGGCAGAAACGAGAAACGGCTTGAAGGTCGAGCCCGGATCGTAGCAGTCGGAAATCGCCTTATTCTTGATGAACGGAATATTGGATTTGGTAATATTATTGGGGTCAAAGGTAGGCTCGTTCGCCATAGCCAATACCTCTCCTGTGTTTGGATCCATTACTATTATGTACCCACCCTTAGCCCCTTTTTCCCGCACCACCTGCCTCAACTGGGTTTCAACGAGAAACTGAATCTTACTATCGATCGTTGTAACAACATTTAATCCCTTTTTACCACTCACCGAATCATTTTCTCTTCTCGGATAAAGGCGCTTCCCTTTGGCGTCTCTGGCCCATACTAGTCTCTCTGGCTCTCCACTTATATATTTGTCATATTGCCGCTCCAATCCTTCTAAACCCACGGAATCTATGCCCACCACGCCCAAGACATGGGCAGCCAACTCCCCGTTCGGATAAAACCTCTTTGGCTCTTTAACAAGAAAGATCCCCTCCAGGTTGAGTGATTCTATGCGTCCAGCTTGTTCGGGTGATATCCGTCTCGCTATCCAGCAAAAATTGCGTGTAGTAGAAAGTTTTTCTTTAATCAAAGACGGACTCATCTTCAATATTTCTGCCAGCTTATCTGCTGCCATCTTCTTGTTGTAGACTTTCATAGGATCGGCACAGACAGAATCAGCGAGTAGACTTACGGCCAGCTTTTCTCCATTTCTATCACTTATTATTCCTCTCTCCGGTTGAATGGTGAGAGTTTTTATGTGCTGTTGACTGGCAATCTTTTTTAAGACTTCTCCTGAAAGAACCTGCAACTGAAAAGCTCGACTTACGAGGGCCACAAATATAACGAAGAAAATCGCCATAACTACGGCAATGCGCAATCGGAGCCATTTTCTGCTTTCTCTCATGGCCCTCCCCTGATGTTCTACGGTTTAATTACCACCACCTGGTCACGCTCAGGGTAACACATCTCCAGTTTATTCCGGGCAATCAGTTCAATTCTTTGAGGTGCTTTGAGAGCCGCAATTTCACTTTTAAGCCGCTTCTGTTGCTCCAACAAATATTCCCTACGGCTCACCTCTTCAGCGAGCTGATATTCGAGCTTCGTCATATTTACGTGCGACCACACATAGATAAGTCCTACAGCCAATAGTAAGAAGGTGCACATAATCAGCGAGGAAAAATTAATTCGCGTCGAGGACTCTTCTTTGCTTATTTTTTGCTGTTCCCAAACCTCAGTTGCCGCCATTTATATCCTCTCTAATGCCCTCAATTTCGCACTCCTAGCCCGTGGATTTTCCTCTAATTCTTCTGGTGAAGGCCGAATCGCCTTCTTTGTTACAAGTCTAAAAGAACTTTGGCTGGTACAAGAACAAATGGGAGTTCCCGGCGGACAGTTGCATGACCTTACAGCTTCACGAAAGGCCTCTTTCACCATTCTGTCTTCTAGGGAATGGAAAGCAATAACCACTAGGCGGCCACCGGAACTCAAACAATCCATAGCGCCCGATAGGCCATCCTTTAAGGCTTCCAGCTCCTTGTTTACGTAGATCCGCAGAGCCATGAAGGTGCGAGTAGCAGGGTGTATTTCCATTTTTCGTTTTGAGGGAGGAATGGCACTTACCACCAGGTCGGCAAGTTCCTTAGTGGTAGATATGGGAGCTATTTCACGACGCTCAACGATGGATCGAGCAATCCTCGATGCCCAGCGTTCCTCACCATAATCGCGAATAATCTCTTTCAAAGTCTCCTCGGGAAACGTGTTGACCACGGTATGGGCGGTCAGGCGCTCCCTTTTGTCCATTCGCATATCAAGAGGGCCATCAAGGGAGAAAGAGAATCCTCTTTCTTTAGACAACAATTGATGGCTCGAGACACCCAAATCCAGAAGTACTCCATCCACTTGAGATATTTTTCTTTCGGCCAAAATTTCCTTTATTCTTGAGAAATTATCATGCACAAAAACTACATTAGATGAAAATGACCGTAAATTTTCCTTCGCTTCGTTAATGGCTTCTTCATCGCGATCGATGCAGATGAGGAGACCTTGGGAGTTCATTGTCTCAAGAATAGCGCGTGCGTGCGATCCTCCCCCGACCGTGCCGTCCACGTAAATCCCCCCTGCCCGGCAGTTCAAATAATTGACAACTTCATCCTTCATGACAGGTTTATGGAAGGCATCCTTTTCCATCTCAAATCCCCAAATCAGCAATATAATCGCTATATTGGTTAAGGTTCTCTTCCGTTTTCTTCCTATCCATTTCGAATCTTTCCCGATTCCAGATTTCGATTACGCGGATCATACCGGCAATAACAATATCCTTTTCCAATTTTGCGTATTCTCTCAAATTTGGAGGAATTAAGATGCGCCCCTGAGTGTCGATTACACAATCCACCGCCCCAGACATGAAGAAACGCTGAAACGCCCGCACCTCTTTTCTCAACAGGGATTGATGAGAAATCTTTTCCTCTAAAATCAACCATTCATCGAACGGAAAAACGAGGAGATAACCGTCCCAGTTAGTAATTACCAAACGATTATCGTATTTTTCAGAAAATACCTCGCGGAGCCTGGAGGGCAATATGATTCTGCCCTTCTCGTCGATAGTATGGTAAAATTGTCCTCGAAAACCGGACACTGCAAACTCCCTCCACTTTGCTCCACTTTACTCCACCGAGGCCACTATAGAGGGAGCTATTCGCTTTGTCAAGAAAAAAATTTCAAAGATTTTTAATCTTTTTTCTTTTTTAGACGATAACTTAGAATGGCTTTACTGTGATCGGAAAAATTAGCGGAAAAGACATGTGAGCCGTCGTTGTTCGATACAAAGTAAAGATAATCCACTTTCGCAGGATAAAGAGCCGCCCGGATTGAGTCTATATCTGGGTTAGCAATCGGCCCAGGAGGCAGGCCTTCTATCATGTACGTATTATAACGATGATTGAGTTTAAGATGGCTTTTTTTGATTGGACCACTCACACCAGATACGTTGTATATAGCCGTGGGGTCGCATTGAAGTTTCATACCCTTCTTCAATCGATTGTGAAATACAGCCGATATCAGGGCTTTTTCCTCCTTCAAACCCGTCTCCTTCCCGATCAAAGAAGCCAAAGTGACGACTTCTCCGATGGTCATATTCATCTCTATGGCCCTTTTCTGCAGGTCCGGTGTAAACTTACGCCAGAATTGATCGACCATGATACGGATGATCTCTCTTTCCCCCATCGTTCGATCAAGTCGATAAGTTTCCGGGTACAGATAACCTTCCACACTTTCCCCATCTATGTGCAAGGTAGCAAGAAATGCCTTGTCATAGGCCGCCTTTAAGAATTCCTCCTTTTTCACCAATTTCAACTCCGCTAATTGACTTGCAATCTCCCGCAAGGTCGTATCTTCCTTGATTGTAACCATGTAAAATTTGATGTTCCCTTTTACCAGTTTGTCTAAAATTTCTATGGGCGACATATTGCCCGTGAATTCATACTCCCCTGCGCGGATAACGCGAGCGGCCCCTTTAATCAGGGATAGGGTATAAAAGAACGGCTTATTCCTTACCAACCCCTTTTCATCAAGCATATCCACAATCTTCAAAAATCCACTTCCCTTCGGGATCTCTACCGTAACCGTCACATCGGTTAGCCCAACGGGACGGAAGGCAAACCAAATAAATCTAATCACCGTTACTAGAGAAACGGCCACGATAAAAAGCAGGAGTAACCTTTTCCACTTCCTTCTGCTCATAGTCATGAATCAACGTTCTTCGTGGGTGTGATCGAGATAACGCTGGAGAATTATTGCCGCCGCAATGCGGTCTATTTCATCCTTCTGAAACTTTCTTTTTCTAGGGCGGAGGGCTACTATTTCCTTTGCCTCCTCCGTTGAGAGCACCTCATCGACAAACTCAATGGGAACTCCGATTTCCTCTCTCAACTCGTTCGCAAATTTCTTCACCTTTTCACATACCTTCCCTTCGTGACCATCAAAACCGATTGGTAAACCAAATACGATTTTGGCCGCACCTTCTTTCTGCACCAACTCCCTTATGAATTTCAAATCATCTTTCTTGCTCTTTCGCCGCAGAGTACACACACCGTGAGCGAAGCGACCCGTGCCGTCACTTACGGCAATACCTATCTTCCTGTCACCAAAATCTATACCCAAAACCTTCATCTGTGCCCCTCGAGTCCTGCTCCTTATATTCATCATCCTATTGATTTGCAAGCTATTTCTTTCCTCTTGACTTTTCGCATATGAAAAATATAATTTTTTCTTTGTGCCGGAGTGGTGAAACTGGTAGACGCAGGGGACTCAAAATCCCCCGGGCCTTGCGCCCATCTCGGTTCGATTCCGAGCTCCGGCACCATCATCTGTTTCTCCCCATCGCTAAGTTATTGACGGCAGGAAAAAAGTCTTGACCCCACCAGTCTTAAGTGGCATAAAGAAGTCATCCTGCCAATCGTCCAGGGAGTGGCAACCGTATGAAAGGAAAACTAACAATAAGGATTGGATGGAAGGGGAAATCTCGGGGAATAAAAATTTTTTTTCTCTTCTCCCTTTCGGTCTCCATTCTGTTAACGGCAGGGACCCTTTCCGGTGAAGACAAAATTCGCACCCAGGGGATGGCTACCATTTATGGCGGAGCCATCGATGTAGCTCGGGATAAAGCCATCGAAAATGCTCTCAGAAATGCCGTGGAAGAGAAGGCGGGAGTCCTGATCAAAAGCTATACGGAAGTTGAAAACTTTACCGTTACAATGGATCAGATATTGTCTGAATCCAAAGGATTCGTTAACAACTACCGTATCCTTTCGGAGGGCCGGGAAAACAACACCTATAAAGTCCTAATCGAGGCCGACATTGGCACGGGCAAACTGAAGGAAAGAATGGACGCGATTGCGTTGGTTTTGGCCAGAAAGTCTAAGCCAAGGCTGATGGTTCTATTCAGTGGAGACGTCCAAAAAGTCGGTCTTGCCGAAGCCACTATTATCAAATATCTTATGTCTCAGGGGTTTAAGGTAGTAGATCCAAAGACAATAAAATCTTCCGCCCGCCAGGCAGGGCTGAACATTACCGGCGATAATCCTAGCGCCGTAACAAACGTGGCCCGTGAATACGGAGCAGAAGTGGTAATCGTCGGAAACATGGAGGTTATCAATCGACCTTTTAAGATGGGGGATATTGAAATAGTCACCTCCGAAGTAACGATCTCCGGCAAGGCTTTAAACGGCGATACGGGAGAAGTAATCGCCACGGGTACAAAATCAAAAAAAGGGGAATTAAAAACGTCGACAGAAGAGGTAGCTAAGGAGTTAGCCAGATCTTTAGGCAATAATATCGTGGAAAAATGGTCGCATGAGCTTTCCAACGTGCAAACGGTCAAACTTTTCATCTCCGGCCTTAACACCTATGGGGATCTTAACATGCTGAAAGACCTTCTGAGTACAAGAGTCAAGGGAGTGAAGCAAATCCACCAACGTTCTTACAAGGAAGGACAGGTCGAGCTCGACCTGGAGGTCAGAGGGAATACCCAACAGGTGGCCGATGATTTAGAAGCCCTAACTCACAACGGCAGGAGAATGAGAATAAAGGAAATTACGGCCAACAAGATAGAAGCTCAATTTCGATAAAAAAGGAGGAGCAATGGATCGGAAAAAGTTAATAAAATCGATATATTTATTATATGCCCTCGTTTTTTTCGTCGGATGCGCCGTAAGTGAGAGCTACAAAACAGGGCTTGAACTCACAAAAGACAACCGATGGGAGGACGCGATAGCCTGGTTTGAAAAGGCAGTATCGGAAGAACCGGGAAATAAGGAGTACATATCCGCCCTTCAAAATGCCAAACAGGAGGCAGCAAAGAGAAGATTCGAGCTAGCGAAAAGACAACTCACATCTGCCTCCGAAACGGTGCCAGATTTAGAGAGGATAGTAAGGGAAATAGAAGGGGCGCTAAAGCTTGATCCTACCAATAGCGAGATACGATCCTTCCAGGACAATTTGCTGGCAAAAATCGCAAAAATGAAAGAAACGGCAAAATCCCTTTACTCACAAGCTGATATTGACATGCAAAAAGAAGACTGGATTTCTGCCTTTTCGAAACTAAAACAGGTCAACAAAATATATCCCAACTACGAAGAAACGGGTGCGAAACTAGCGAAAATCGAGCAGGAGGGGGCTAAACTGTTTTACCAACAAGGGATGTCCTTGGGAAAGCAGGAAGATTGGAAAATGGCCGCCGAAGCTTTTAAACGGGCGATGGAGCTTAACCCGAACTACTTTGACGTAAGTAAGCAGTACGAAATTGCCAAATCGAGGGACAACGCTCTTTATTATATCTCCGCCGGCGAAGCGGCGATAAAAGAAGGGAATTGGGATAGAGCTATATTTATGTATGAAAAGGCCTTGGATTATCAGGCAGATGATCAGAACCTCATCAAAAAATTGGGAGAGCTGAAACAGCAAGTAGGAAAGACTTATTTCGAAGAAGCTGCCAAATTGGCGGAGGCAGGCAAATACTATGCGGCCATCAAGCGACTGGAAAAAGTAAAACTTTACACCCCCGATTTACAATCAGAGACCACATATAAAGATTTTACAAAAAAATTAGCCACCAAGCTTGTGGAAAGGGGAGATAAATACTTCGAGAGGGAACTGTGGGGGAACGCCCTTCTTTGGTATCAGTATGCGGAATCTATAAATCCTGCTCAATCAGACCTCTTTCAGAAACTCCTCGACGTGAAAGACAACATCAATAAGAGGATAAAGAAATCGATTGCGGTCTTTGATTTCGGGAGCCCGGCCAACAACAAAGATGCAGGCAAAATAGCGGCCAACAAACTCATCTCTTACCTGCACAAAAACGCAAGCGGTGACATCCGCATTATAGAGAGGGAGAACCTGCAATCCATTCTCAGGGAAATGCAGTTGGGACAAACGGGAATAGTTGACGTTAAATCAGCCCAAACGTTGGGCAAAGTCAGGGGCATCGATACTTTTATTATGGGCGATGTTCTCTCTTACACCGCCAAAACTACTGATACTCCGAGTACTGGTCAGGTGAAGGTCTTAGTGGACGAAGAAGAAGAACCGAACCCGGAATACCAATTCTGGCTTTTAAGGCATCCCAAACCAACGGCCGAAGATTTAAAGAATGCACCACCGCGCACAAAAAAGAAGAGAAATTATCAATTCATTTCATATCGCCACGGAACGGCCAAAATCAGCGCCCTCATAGAGATTTCCTACAAACTAGTGGATACCTCGACGGGAGAAAATATATTCAGTAACACTATCTCTGGCCGTCTCGTTAAGGAAGACAAATATCAAGATGCCGTGCCATCCGCTGGCATCCCCCACGATCCTTTAGAGCTCCCTACGGAACTTGAGGTATTAGACGAACTGACCAATCAAAAAATCTCGGAAATGGGGCAGAGTGTACTCAAACAATTTCAGAGCCTAGAAGTGGAGTACTTTAATCAGGGAGAAACACAAAGGCTCAAGAGGAGAAACAACGAGCTGGCCATCGAAAGATACATAGACGCTATTTTCGACGAAAAATTAAAAGGTATCTCGACGGCCATAACTACCAAATCTTGGGAGTTAATCGATAAGCTAATCCAAAATATGTGAAAAACAGCGAGCCGGGAGGCCCACTTTGAAAAATATAAAGTGTTTAAGTTCCATCATGCTTCTCACAATAGTGATGACTCTGAGCAGAACGGCCCCCTTAGAAGCTTCAGCGGCTACAAAAATTTCCGTTTTTAACTTCAATGCAACCAATTTGGAAGCCACGGGATACAATACGACGGTAACCAACATGCTCCTTAATTCTTTAGGAAACGACCCGTCCTTCTCTGTGTTAGATAGAAAAGAGCTAGAAGCTTTTTTAAACTTAAACGACTTGCAACAAAGTGACAACGTCGAGAACGCCATCCACATCGGCTCACGTCTCGGCCTCAATGCCATCGTAATCGGAAGTGTAGAAAAGAGAGGGCCGGTCATAATTGTAAATTGTCGCGTCGTTAGTATTGACAAAAAGCGGGCGATACTGTCTACCCAGGTGAGGTCTTTAGGTGACGCCGGGCTAGTAGAAGAAGTAAGAAAACTGCACAAAGCGATCACGACAGCAATCGCAAAAGAAGCCACCGCCAGTGATGAGAAACTCTCATTTCCGGGACCCGTCAACATCCAAAAGCGAGCAGGAAACAAAAGCATATACCTTTCCTGGGAGGATGCCCCAGGCACTAAAGCCACTGAATATGAGATATTTAGAAGTACCCGCGCCGATGGACCATACACGAAAATCGGAGAAGTAAAATGGCCCGAATATCTTGACCAAAATCTCGAAAGGAACGTGACCTACTTCTATAAAATTAGATCTGTAAGCAACAAAGGTCTGCGCAGCGATTTTTCTGCCGTCATTTCGGGAGAGACGGCCTTAACCCCAAACCCACCGATTATCTTAAAGGCTGAAAGCCACGTAAAGAGCATTCAGTTGACCTGGACACCAAATCCCACGGCCAGTGAGGATCCATTAAAACTCGTGGGGTATAAGGTTTATCGGGCCAAAACTGAAAAAGGCCCTTATCGAGAGATAGCCAACATACTTACATCTGAGATTGGTGGCACTTCCGCTCCCACCTTGGATAAGTTGTTTAGGGTATCCTATACCGACAAAGGTCTCGCGGACGGCGAAGACTACTTTTACAAGATCACGGCCTATAACGAAAAGAACCTTGAAAGCGAATTTTCGACCCCCATTAAGGGGTCAACCCTACCCATTGTTTCCCAAGTCAAGATTAAAGGAGATATGATTAGGGAAATCCATCTGGTTTGGAACGCTATCGATTCTCCTTTCATCAAAGGATACTACGTCTACAGAAGCACATCTGAAGGCGGTAATTACACAAAAATAAAGAAAATAAGCACCCTCGGGATGGAGACAAATAAAGTAATTCAATACATCGACAAAGAAGGGCTGGGAGACAAAACGAGGTATTACTATCGCATCACCGCCTTCGAGGATGATGACATGGAAACATCCCCCTCTCCTACCGTTTCAGCCGAAACAAAAGGTAAACCGCCGGTCCCCACAAATTTAAAAGCGAAAAGTGGGTTGGTAAAGCAGGTGGAAATATCTTGGACTCCGTCCCCAGATCCGGACGTGGTGGGATATAATCTCTATTGGTCACTCCAGAAAACAGGAAAATACGAACTTCTCAAGCGTATCTCCGACCGAATGGAAAGGAGTTTTACCCATGGAGGCGGGTTCAACAAACTATTGGACAACACAACTTATTACTATTTCATCACCGCGTACAATAAAGTAGACGTGGAAAGTGAACAATCGGAGGTTGTTGCGGCGACGACGAAACCGCGCCCGTCCATACCGAAAGCCTTTAAGGGGGAAGCAGGCAAAGTAAAATCAGTCCCTCTGAGCTGGGAGCAAAACCCAGAAGGAGATGTTGAAAAATATCACATTTTCCGAGCCGACGGAAAGGAGAAAGATTTCTCGCGCATTGCCACGGTGAGGAATAAGACACACTATCTCGATACGGGCCTAAAAGATGGTGAGGAATACAGATACCGCATTCAGGCAGAAGACAAAGATGAACTCTTAAGCGACCTTTCAGAGGCGATTACGGTCAAGACCAAGCCACGACCTAGCAAACCGACCAAGGTCGCAGGTGACATTAGAGAGGGGAATGTCAGATTAACTTGGTCGTCCTCGCCTGAGTCTGATATCTCCCATTACGTTGTTTACGAGAAGAAGTTTTTTGGACCCTCCAAAATCGCTGAGGTTACGGTGCCTCAATTCGTCGAACCCTCTCCACCCCGAGGGAAAAGCAAAACATACATCATTACCGCGGTGGACAAAGATGGACTGGAGAGCGAAGCAAGCGACGAAATATCTGTCACTGGAAAATAAGGAGGTGCAAAATGATGGTGAAGAAAGGGAAGATCTTTGCCCTCACTATGGCCTTTACGCTCATTGCTACTACCGGTGCTTCCGCCCTGGACATCATGAGATATCAGGTAGTAGCCGGAAGCGAAGATAAAGCCTACTTAGTTGATACGGCAACGGGCGCCGTCTGGGTTCTGACCCACCGTACCCTTCCCACCGGCAGAGAACCGATTGCGATCCCTTACAAGTTTATAAAAATATCTCCCAAGAATACAGAATTTCTTATGGAGAAACTGCCAGAGCCGAGTTCCACCGAGATGGATAAGTAGGTGGTAGCGTAGTGAATCGTTGACACCACTGCCAAAAGGTTATAATTGGACCTCACATTTGGTGAGGTGAATTCTGGGCAAAAGAACAATAATTACCATAGCAACGGGAGGTGGGGTCGGGTATTTTCCCGTCGCCCCTGGTACAGCAGGTACGGTCGTCGCCATTCCTGTTTATCTTGCCATATCGCTTTTCCCCCCTTTAATCGCCTTTCTTACCGTACTCGCTTTGACGGCTCTGGCATGCTACGTGTCTCAAGAGGGTCAAACCATTTTTGGCCAACCGGATCCACCGTCTATCGTCATAGATGAGATTGTTGGTTTCCTGTGGGCAATGTGGCTCATAGCGCCAACAATAGAACATATTGTGACTTCTTTTCTTCTCTTTCGGTTCTACGACATCCTAAAGCCTTTTCCCATTCGCTTCCTAGAAAGAAGGTTGCCCGGCGGAGTAGGAATCGTAGCCGACGACGTCGTTGCGGCCGCCTATAGCCGTTTAACATTTGAATTAATAAGGAGTTTTTTGTTTTGAAATGAAATTGGCCATCCTTACCATCGGAAACGAGCTTACCACCGGACGGACGGTGGACATGAACACCGCGACAATCGCCCGCTTAGTCTGGCAACTAGGCTGGCATTTAACTTCATCTACCAGTGTCGGAGATGATGAGGAGATGATTGCCCGGGCTTTATCTTTTTCTCTCTCCCACGCCCAGGTTGTGATTGTAACCGGAGGTCTGGGTCCCACCGCCGATGATATAACCACGGCAACCATTGCTAAGGCCCTGGGCATTCCTCTTTACACCGACGAAAAAGTTCTTACCGGTCTGCGTGAGCTGTTTCAAAGGTATAACCTTAACTGGACAGAAAACAACGCCAAGCAAGCTATCTTCCCCGTTGGAGCCGAAATTTTGCCGAACCCGGCAGGGACCGCTCCCGGATACGTTCTTCCCCATGGAGCTTCCCATATCTTCGTTGTTCCCGGTGTGCCGAGAGAGGCAGAAAAAATGGTGAAGGAGCAGGTAATCCCCCGTCTCCTAAAACTGACGGGAGAAGAAACAGCCTTCCCTATGACGAGAACGTTGAAAACTTTTGGCCTTTCCGAAGCGGCCGTGGATGATGCCCTAAAGGATATAGATTTCCGCTCCTTGGGGATTACGGTAGGTTTCTACCCTCATTTTCCGGAAAATCACATCGTCCTCTCCGCCGTCGGACGTGTAGAACAAGAGGTCAAACAGAGGCTTCTCAATGGTGAAAAGCAAATCACCGAGCGATTGGGACGTTACATATTTGCCCGCGATGAAGAAACTCTGGAGGGAAACATCGGTAGCTTGCTTAAAGCCCATAGGATGACCATTTCCATAGCTGAATCATGTACCGGCGGCCTCATCACGGACCGCTTGACTGATGTACCGGGTAGTTCTGACTACGTAGAGCGAGGATACATTACTTACAGCAACAAATCAAAAATAGAACTTTTAGGGGTTGAGGAAAGAACAATAAAAAATTATGGAGCCGTAAGTGAAGAGACGGCCCGCGAGATGGCCGAAGGAACGAGACTAAGGGCAGGGACCCATTTAGGGCTAGCCGTGACCGGCATTGCCGGACCTACCGGGGGGTCGGAGAAAAAACCAATCGGTACAGTGTTCATTGCCCTTTCGGACGAAAAGGGAACCCGGTGTTCAAAATATCAATTTAGATGGGACCGAAGAAGAAACAAAATAATTGCAGCAGAAGCAGCACTCTTTACCCTCTGGAATCATTTAAAAACAGGGCCATGAAGAATGGAAACGATAGAAATATTCGCGCTTTTCTTGCTATAGATCCACCAGAACACGTGAGATCCCAACTAGCCATTATCCAGAGGGAGCTAAAAGATAAGCTCACCGGTCCTATTCGTTGGGTGGCAAGCGAAGGGATACATCTGACATTGAAATTTTTTGGAAACATCAGAGAAAAGGATGTAACGACTATTTCAACAATTCTAAAAAGCAAAACCGAGCAAGAGGAGGCCTTCCGTCTCACGATAAAATCTATCGGCGTATTTCCTCATGTCAAACGCCCTCGCGTAATCTGGTTGGGGTCGGGTGGGGAGGTTGAGAGACTTACCAAATTCGCCTCAACGATAGAAAGGGCCCTCAGTGACATCGGTTTTCCTCGTGAAGAAAGACCCTTTACTCCACACTGGACCCTGGGTAGAATTAGTGGACCCCTTAATGAGGCAATGCTAAATCGATGGATAAAAATATATCAAGATAAAGTGTGGGGTGAATTCGTTACAGAGGAACTTGTTCTTTTTCAGAGTGAACTTACCCCTAAGGGGGCGATATACACGCCGCTTATGACCTATCGCTTTGGGGTGAAAAGAGACGAAAGCAAATAACGGAGGAGGGTAGCAACATGGGAATGGATTTAGATAAATCCAAGGCCGTAGAGCTGGCCATCGCTCAAATCGAGCGCCAATTCGGAAAAGGAGCCATTATGCGCCTAGGGAGTACGGATAAGATAGATGTCCCCGTAATACCTACGGGTGCCTTGAGTCTAGACATCGCCCTAGGCGTGGGTGGAGTGCCCCGGGGTCGCATCGTAGAAATTTTTGGTCCCGAATCGGGAGGGAAAACAACCTTGGCTCTGCATATTGTCGCAGAAGCGCAAAAAATGGGAGGACAAGCGGCTTTTATCGATGCCGAGCACGCCCTAGATATTACCTATGCGCGCAACATTGGAGTAAATACAGACGATCTCCTCGTTTCGCAACCCGACACGGGTGAGCAAGCACTGGAGATTGCAGAAACCTTGGTGAGAAGTGGTGCCTTTGATGTAATAGTGATAGATTCTGTCGCTGCCCTTGTCCCTAAGGCTGAACTGGAAGGGGAAATGGGCGATGCCCAAATGGGACTTCAGGCACGCCTCATGTCTCAGGCCCTCCGAAAATTGACAGGAACCATAAGTAAATCGAAAACGACACTAATATTCATCAATCAGCTACGCATGAAAATCGGCGTCTTTTTCGGAAGCCCGGAGACAACAACGGGAGGTAACGCTCTAAAATTCTATGCCACAATGCGTCTCGATATAAGGAAAAGTACATCCATCAAGCAGGGTCAAGACGTAATCGGGATGAGATCCCGCGTCAAGGTAGTTAAGAACAAAGTTGCCCCACCCTTCCGAGAAACTGAATTCGATATCATTTTCGGAGAAGGTATATCCCGAGAGGGAGACATTCTAGACCTGGCTGCCGATTGCGGTTTGGTAGAAAAAAGCGGCGCCTGGTACACCTATAAGGGCACTCGCATCGGACAAGGCCGAGACAATGCCCGCCTCTTTCTGAAAGAAAAGCCCGAGATTTGCCAAGAAATCGAACTTGCGCTACGGGAAAAGTTCGGCCTTAAGGTGCCCCAACCGGAATAAAAACGAGATATGAAAGAAAAAGAGACGCCGGGAGAAATAAGAAAGATTGCCTTTCGCCTTTTAGGCCGGCGAGACCTGTCGGAAGCAGAACTCAAGAAGAAATTGGAGCAGAAAGGGTTCGAAAGCGCCTCTATCAAAGAGGTGTTGACCGATCTCCAAGAAATGGGTTACATCAACGATCGGTCGCTCTGTGAGCGCCTCGCCAAATATCTGGCCGAGGAACGTCTGCTGGGGAATAGGCGTATTGAGGCAACACTCAAGAATAAGGGGTTTCCTTTACCTCTCGTTAGAGAGGCGATAGCAAACATAAGGAAAGAATGGCCGGAAGAAGAGGCACTCAAGGAATATTTGGCGAAAGGAAAATTAAAGCGGGTAACGGCAGACAAGCTCATTTATCGTGGATTTTCGCCGAGTCTCGTGTATGAATTACTAAACGGGAGACATCATGATGAAGGCTGATGAAATAAGAAAGCGATTTTTAAAATTCTTCTCTGACCGGGGGCACACCATAGTGCCCAGCTCTAGCTTAATTCCAAAAGACGACCCGACACTGCTGTTCACAAACGCCGGCATGGTCCAGTTTAAAAATTGCTTCCTCGGAATAGAAAATAGAGGCTACACGAGGGCCGCCAGTGTCCAGAAGTGCGTAAGGGCAGGAGGCAAACATAACGACCTCGAAAATGTAGGCTATACAGCTCGCCACCATACCTTCTTTGAAATGTTAGGCAACTTCTCTTTCGGAGACTATTTCAAAAGGGAATCCATTTCCTGGGGATGGGAATTCCTCACCAAAGAAATGAGTATTGATGCCGACAAATTGTGGATCACCATATACGAAGATGACGATGAAGCCTTCGACATCTGGCATAAAGAAATTGGCATCCCCGCAGAGAGAATAGTACGTATGGGCATGGAAAGCAATTTCTGGATGATGGGAGAAACTGGCCCCTGTGGCCCCTGTTCTGAAATCATCTATGATCAAGGCCCATCTGTGGGATGTGCAAAACCGGAATGCTCCGTTTTTTGTGATTGTGATCGATACCTAGAACTATGGAATCACGTCTTTACCCAGTACGAAAGGGACGAAAAGGGAAACCTCCACCCTCTACCAAAACCGAACATTGATACGGGTATGGGACTGGAAAGGCTGGTTGCCGTTCTCCAGGGAGTAAAAAGCAACTACGAGACAGACCTCTTCATGCCCATCATCGAAGCAACGGGAAAAATAGGGAAAAAAAAATATGGTGTAAACGAGGAGTGGGATGTCTCTTTAAGGGTCATTGCCGACCACATCAGAGCCATTACCTTTCTTCTTGGCGATGGATGCCTCCCTAGCAATGAGGGAAGGGGCTACGTACTGAGACGCATATTAAGGAGAGCCGTCCGGCATGGAAAAATTTTAAACCTAAACCATCCCTTCCTATATGAACTAGTACCGGTCGTTATCTCCATAATGGAAGATGCCTATCCCGACCTCAGAGACAAAGAGGCTTTCATCCGACAGGTCATAGTTAACGAAGAGAAGAGGTTCAATGAAACTCTTGATACGGGCTTGCGCATTTTGAAGGAAGAGACATCGGCCCTCCTCGCGGAGGGGAAAAAGATCGTCCCCGGGGACGTGGTATTCCGCCTCTACGACACATTTGGATTCCCTATAGATCTCACGGCGGACATAGTCCGAAAAGACGGGCTCAGCCTGGACATGGAGGGATTCGAAAAAGCCATGGAGTTGCAACGAGAAAAGGCCAGAGAGTCATGGAAGGGAAGTGGAGAGGAAGCAATAAGTGAAGTTTACCAAAGCCTTTCCTCTCAGGGTATTACCGTGACCTTCACCGGATACCATGGTGTCATTGAAGGTAAATCGACAGTTGTAGGTCTAATAAAGAATGACGAAATCGTGTCCGAACTACGAGAAGGGGAAAAGGGGGAGATTATTGTTGAAGAAACCCCCTTCTATGGAGAAAAGGGTGGACAGGTCGGAGATACGGGCGTAATCGAAGGAGAAGACTTCTTTTTTGAAGTTTGGACAACTGAATGGCCTCTAGATACACTGATAACTCATATCGGAAAGGTAAAGAAGGGAAGAGTAAAGGTCGGAGACGAAGTAACCCTTAAGGTGAACGAACAGGCAAGAAGAGCAACGGAGGCTAATCACTCCGGTACTCATCTTTTGAATGCGGCTCTAAGGCGTATACTGGGCGATCATGTAAAACAGGCCGGATCCTACGTCTCTCCCGAACGGTTGCGATTCGACTTCACCCATTTCTCCCGAATCGACGAAGAAGAGATAGAACAGATCGAAAAACTAGCCAATTCCTTCATCCAGGCTAACGTTCCGGTGGAAACAACCGTTATGGATAAGGAAGCGGCCATGAGAACGGGAGCGGCTGCTGTTTTCGACGAGAAATATGGCTCTACCGTAAGAGTTGTAAAGATGGGCGACTTTAGCCTCGAATTATGTGGGGGCACTCATGTAGAAAATACGGGTGAGATAGGCTCCCTGAAAATCTTAAATGAGTCATCCGTCGCGGCGGGAATTAGAAGAATAGAGGCTGTAACCGGTGAAGAAGCGAGAAAATATACTCAAAGCCTGGAGAAGGAATTGAAAAAGGCTGCTCAAATCCTGAAAACAAGTCCTCTCGAGGTCGCGGATCGAATAGAAAAGTTGCTTAAAAACCAACGGGACTTAGAAAAAGAAATTGAAGCCCTAAAAGGTAAACTCGCCGCCCGAGATGCGCGTGACATTGTGGAAAAGGCAAAAGAAGTAAATGGAATTAAAGTCCTCGCCGCTAAGGTAGATGCACCAGATGTAGAAACTCTAAGGGATTACGGAGACAAGGTAAGGGATAGGATGGGATCTGGTATTATTCTTCTAGGGAGCCAGGTCGATAGAAAGGCGCTGCTGCTCTGTATGGTGACGAGAGATCTAACCAATCGCTTTCAGGCGGGAGAAATAGTGAGGCAAATCGCTCCCTTAGTGGGAGGTAAGGGAGGAGGAAGACCGGAAATGGCACAGGCGGGAGGACCGATGGTAGACAAGCTCGAAGCGGCACTGGAAAAAATCTGGGACATAGTAAAATAAACGTATCAAGTGAGGGTGGAGTTGGAGAACTCGATTTTCGAATACATTTTTAATCCTCAAAGTGTCGCAATCATAGGGGCATCCCCTCATGATCTAGCAACTATTGGACACTTAAAAACGAAGATTCGGGAGAAACTATGCCTCGTCAATCCAAAGCATAAAGAGATTTTGGGAAGGAAATGCTATCCCTCCGTCTTAGACATTCCGCAAGATATCGATTACGCTATCATTGGAGTAGGGGCTGAACGAGTGCCCGCTACAATTGAAGATTGTATCAAAAAGGGGGTAAAAGTAGCGCAAATATTTACAGCTGGATTCAGCGAAACGGGTATTCCAGAAAGAATTGCCCTGGAAGAAAAAATAAAGACTTTGGCACATGGACGCATCCGTCTTATTGGACCCAATTGCTTCGGTGTATACTGTCCCCGTTCTGGTCTAACGATCGTCCCAGAGGCCCCAGAAGAAGAGGGGCATATCGGAGTTATTGCCCAAAGTGGTTCGGTCACGGAATCTTTTTCTTATTTTGCCAAAACCAAAGGATTAAGATTCAGTAAGATGGTAAGTTACGGTAATGCCGCCGACTTAGATGGAGCTGACTTTCTCGATTATCTGGCTTCCGATCCAGATACCCATCTAATTGCCTTGTATGTAGAGGGAACGAAAAACGGCACCAAGTTAAAAAAAGCCTTAGAGAAAGCGACAAAAAGTAAACCGGTAATAGCGATTAAAGGGGGCCTAACCGATCAGGGCATGAGGGCTGCCGCATCTCATACCGCTTCGATGAGCAGCTCTCCCAATATCTGGCGCTCTCTGTTCAAGCAGACTGGCGCGATACAGGTAGAAAATTTTGCAGAGATGGTAAACACCGTCTGTGCTTTTTCTTACTCTCATGTGCCCAATGGAAAGGCCATCGCTATCATTTCTAACTCTGGCGGCTTCAGTGTCATCCAGACAGATACGTGTGCTCACTTAGGCATTGAGGTGCCCCGTTTTCCGCCATCGACCATCGCCTCCCTCCGTAAACTGGTGCCCACGGCTGGCACGTCGATTAGTAATCCCCTGGATGCGTGGCCTATCTTTTACAACATTGGGGATAACAACAATATCGCCGATGTAATAAAGGTGTGCGGTTCCGCTCCCAATATCCATACCCTGGTCTTTCATTTTGATCAGTTCAGATACCTTCGGCGCATACTAGGACCGGGCGTAAAGCCCCATATGGAACGTCTATCGGAGCTCATTGTCGAGGGTTTGAGTTACGTGCGAGATGTGGAGAAGAAGACCGTCCTTGTGGCAGTCAATCTCGACCCTTTTTTGGAAGACGAAGAAGATAGAGAAAATAGCCTTATGTTGAAGAAAAAGTTCACCTCCTTTGGCTTTCCGGTCTTCTCTTCTCTAGACGATGCGATAAAAGCCTTGTCTTACCTACTGCTTTACAAGAAAACGTGATCAGAAAACTTATCCCCCTTTACATTGGCGCAATGGTGGGACCCATGGGGGGCTTTGGCATGGTGCCGCTCATACCCGTCCTCGCCCGCGATTGGCAAGTAAATTTTTCTCACGCCGCCTTGGCGATCACGTTCTACATGACCCCCTTTATCGTATTACAAATCTTTTCCGGCTCCCTCTCTCAAATCTTTTCCACTCGTCGCACCTTAATTTTTGGTTTCTCCGTTTATATTATGGGGGCCATTTTAACCGGAATTTCTTGGGATTTTTCGTCTTTCATGGTCGCCCGCATCGTCCAAGGCTCGGGAGCTGCTTTTCTCACTCCCATTATCATGGCTCTTATCGGCACGGTCGTTCCTCCCCATCGAATCGGAACCGCGATGGGGGGACTGGGCCTCGCTTATACCGTCGGGGTAACGATGGGGCCACTTATCTCAGGGTTTCTGGAGGTCCGATTTCAATGGCCAGGCTTTTTCTTTTTCCTCGCCCTAGCCGCTAGCGGGGCCTGTTTTATGTACATCGTCTGGTGCCGTGATGTGGAAAAGACATCCCACATCTCTCATCCCTCCTTGAGAGAAGTCTTCCCCCTAATAAAAAGAGCCCTTCTTGAGCCGGGGCTCCTTTCAATCAGTTTCGGCGCGTTTTTTCTTTTCCTTGCCTACATTGGTATCATGACGTTTACGGCTGATTATCTAAAGACCATCCAGAGATTACCTTCTCACGAGGTGGGATTCATTCTTTCCCTTACTGGCTTTTCGGGGATACCGATTTCACCCTTAGCCGGCTTAGCCGGCGATAGATGGGGCAGGCGACCGGTATTTTTGATCGGCGCCGCCGTCGTCTTCAGTTCGATCACTCTCATGTATATTCTCCCTTTTAGTACTCTCACTTTCTCCCTCTTGTTCTTCCTTTTAGGTTCCGGCGCCGCTATCGCGTGGACTTCGTTAAATACCATGGCCGTTGAAACATCGACGACGGTGAGAAACGCGGCCACTTCCCTATACAACGTAATCAAATTCTCCGGCTACGCCCTATCACCCGTGATCCTATCTCTTTTCTATCGGCCCGGCAGACTGGAGCAAGTACAAATGGCATGTCTCCTCGCCGTGGCCATCACGACCCTCTTGGTCATAAATGGTAAGAGAAAAAATTAATACTTCGGAGGATGTGATGAGAGCATTTGTAATTGTCGGAATGCCAGCGGCAGGCAAAAACATCGCCCGTATTTACGCAGAGAGAAAAGGTTTCCCTTACATCGCCACGGGAGACATTGTGCGGGCGGAAGCTGAAAAAAGAGGTATGAATTATGATGCAAAAAGCATGAGCCAATTGTCCGACGAACTAAGAGAAAGTGACGGCCTTGGCGTCACCCGGCGAGCAATCGAGAAAGCCTTCTCTGTAGGGTCAGACATAGTCTTTTTAGAGGGAATGAGATCCTGGCCCGAGATCGAATTGATCAGGGGAATGGTAAAATGTGTCGTTATTGCTTTTGTCGCCCCTCGCAAACTGCGTCTCGAGAGAATTATCTCTCGTGGTCGTCCTGACGACTCACCTGACTTATTTGAGGCACGGGATCTGAGGGAAATAAATTACGGATCCGCCGTACCCATTGCTCTGGCCGATGCGTACATTCTTAACACTGACACGATCGAACACGCCATAGGAGAACTAGATAGAATCATTTTGACGGAAACAGGGGTTCTATAACCATCTTACAATCGAGCTCTTCGTTAGCTTCTTTAAGCTTGCCTTCACTTCCTAAGATAGCGACGACCATCTTATCCTGAAACCTCGCCCAGCAATCTCTGACCTCTGTGGTCAATTCATGAACGGACAGATCGAGGATGGATTCTCTCAAAGCCTGGCGGTAATCGTCTCCGAGACCCGAAAGATATCTCGTTAAGGCCACATACCCCTTCCCCGACGGATCCAGGGGGCGATCCATAGCTCCGATAGTAGAAACAATAGCCTTTTCGATCTCTTCTTCCGCCGGAGTGGTTCCGAATACGACGTTAGCTGTCTCACGAAAGACCCCGATAGTCCTTACAATATGAGGATCTCGGTAGGAGAGAAAGACAAACACACCGGAAGCGGGATCGTAAACACAAGACCCTCCGTAAGCCCCGCCCTGGACGCGAATCGTTTTATAGAGATATCCATTCGATAAATATTTGCTCACCACCAGCATAGAAGCAACCGACTTTTCCCCGTACAAAGGTGCAGGTATGGCACCGGCTACGTATGACACTTCGGCCGGAACAACAATCCCCATATGCCTCGGTATGGGGAGATGATCAACCCTCAACCGAACCCTGGGGGTGTTCTTTAGCCTTTCTAGGAGCGCCGGCAAACAGTCGGAAAGTTTTTTCATTCCTTCCTCATCGGCTGTAAGATTTATGACCAAACCTCCCTTCTGAATGATGGTCTCCTTGAGTTCGATCATTTTTTCCACGAAAGAATCCGGATCGTCTCTAAAAGAATCCAGAGACTGGGAGACGAGAAGTAGTTGGCTTCTGCCTTCCCATTGCTCTTCCCGCCAAGCGGGAAGAGAAAGAGAAGAAGCCGCCATCATTTTGGCAAAAAGATGGCCCGAGGGCACGATGGCGGAGGTCAGGCGATTTTTCCTTTCCATCAAGAGATCCTCGATTCTCTTCCTATCGGAAAAATCGCACTCCGTCAAAAGATCACAGACAGTATTGATTGCTTCATCTATTTTACGATAGAGGGCACAAGTTCTCACCATCAAACGCTCCCACACCTCACCCCGTTTCCCATATCTTAGGCCGCAGGCAGGGGAGATACTGATACCCCCTGTATTTAGGGCTATTCTCTTGGCCATATCTTCGTAACTCAACCCCGCCGCTCCCAAGCCGCTCATCAACTTTCCCAACAAAGGGAGGTAAGGTATCATGTCTTCGGGAATATGGGCGGTATCGAATGCGAGATCCAAGTACGCTATGCCGTTTGTAAAGAGATCGTGGGTCAAAATGGTGATATCTCCCTGCTCTTTTACTTCCGTTGGTACAATTTCCACCTGTCTCTCCAAGTCGGATTTGGAAAGGCGTGGAATCTTGTTTACCGCCTCTGGAGAATCGGGGGATTGCTGATACATCTTAAGCCTCTTGGCTTCCTCCAATATACGCATCACATCTTCCTCTTTCATAGAGAGCCGCTTTTCGGCCAAGAACTCCTTCGTCCTTTCTTCCCTTTCTTCCAAGTAAGAGGAAGAGGGCTCCATAACGCACAAGAGGCGATGGTGATTATTGATAAGCCATTTTTCTATAGTCATCTCGAACAGGCGCGGTTCTTCCTTCCACCGGCGACGTACATTTTCTATTAAAACGGGGAAATTAATCGCTTGAACAATGTCCCCACCATATGGCCATGCCTGAAACACCCGCCCCATGAGCTTGAGTCCGTAAGGAAACGTTTTGCGTACTATTTCTTTCCCCGCAAACTCTACCTGGTGGAGTACCGCCTCAACGAGATCACGATCTATGCCTTTCTTTACTATTTCCCTTAAAGTCTGGAGCGTTATCTCCTCTACTTCTCTTGCCTTCGCCGTGTCGGTTCCACGTAGGCCAACGACGAAAAATGTTTCCCTCAAATCGGTTTCGAATCCCGTCACGGGAGACAGATCCTCACCCAGTCGAGAATCAATGAGGGCTTTCCTCAGAGGACCGGCCGCCGTTCCCACCAGGATGCCTGATATTATTTCAAGCAGGAGAGTATCGAGCCTATGGCCTTGGTCGGCGAGAAGCCAGGCAACGTTAACCACACCCTTCTTTGCCGGGTCTTCCTGCTTCAATATAGGGAATGGTTTTTTTACCATCCGAGGCTCCGTCCATCTCAACTGAGGGGGAATATCACAATGAACAACCTTTCCCTCCAGGGGGGCGATTAAATCCGACAAAAATGCCAAATTCTCCTCGGGAGAGATGTCACCGTAAAAGAAAAAACGCGCATTGGAAGGCGAGTAGTATTTGCGGTGAAAGGCAACAAACTCCTCGTAGGTGAGCTTAATGATCTCTTCCGGTTCGCCGCCGGAATCAAAACGGTAAATAGTATCGGGGAAAAGATGTTCCTGTATGGCTTTAAACATAAGGTTTTCAGGAGAAGAATAAGCGCCCTTCATCTCGTTGTATACCACTCCCGAAATGATAAGTGGGCTCGAAGGATCATCGGGAACGGAAAACTCCAAATGGTGGCCTTCTTGGGCAAACGTTTCCTTCTTTAGCAACGGTCGAAAAACGAGATCCGAATACACTCTAGCCAAATTGTAGAAATCGGCTTTAACTTGACTCGCCACGGGATAGATCGTTCGGTCTGGATAAGTAAAGGCATTTAAGAAAGTCTGAAGCGTACCCCGAATAAGTTCGTTGAAGGCGTCCTTTACCGGATAATTTACTGAACCGGCAAGCACACAATGTTCGAGGATGTGGGGCAATCCGTCCGATTTTATCGGCGGAGTCATAAAGGCCACTGCAAACACATTCTCTCGATCCTGACAATGGAGATCAACTACTTGCGCACCTACACGCTGATGCCTTGCCAAATAAATAGTAGTTCTTATCTCCGTAAGTTCCTCAACCCTTTCAATGACAAAATCTTGAAAAGTTTCCCCTGCCCGCCAGATGGGGGTAAAGCATTTTCTATTCTCTTTAATCATCACCGCCGCTCCTTATATACTTCCTATATTCCTAGGGGCATGCATCTTAAGTGGCCAGGGTACGATAGATGCCCGTTATACGTTCCGGCAAATGCGCCACATCGTCTATTACGACCCACCGACTTTGGCTATACATCCTCGGTAAATATTCCGCTGCCCCCTCATCCACAGTGATACAAAATGAACGGATGCCATCCCGATACGCCTCTTTCAAGGCCATTCTCGTGTCTTCTACGGCATACTCCCCATGATATTCCTTATCCACCGGCTTTCCATCACTTATGAGAATTAGGATTTTCGCCCTTTCTTTTCTTTTTCTTAAAATGCTAGACACATGTCTAATGGCGGCTCCATCTCTGTTTTCGTAACGATCCGTAATAGAAGAAATTCTCCCCTTCACCAACTCCCCATAAGGCTCATCAAAGTCTTTCACAATGTAAAAATCCACGTTGTCTCTGTTATCACCGGAGAAACCGAAGATGCCAAAGGCATCTCCCACTTCGTTGAGGGCCTCGGACATCACGATGAGGGCCTCTTTTTCCCGTTCTATGACGGCACCTTTTGTACTGCGACTCATATCGACGAGAAATGCAACGGCAATATCACGACGCGCCTTCTGAGTCATGATGTAATTCCTTTCGGAGGGGCTCATATTCAGTCTTCGATCGATAAGATACTCAACGAAGGCATCAATATCTATCTCTTCACCCTCCCGTTGACGCTTTCGCCTTTTTAGCGACTCCGGTCTAAGCAGCTGGAATTCACGTCTGATCTTCTTGATTAGACCTCGGTATTTTTCCATGGTAATTTGATAAAAGTTGAAATTGCCACCAGAAAGGGCATGTTCCCTCACCCGTACCCAATTGATTCTATAATCGTGCTTATCTGAATCCCACTCAGGATAGAGAAATGTGCCCGGCTCTGACATGAGTTCGAGGTCGTTTTCTAAGGAATGCTCGAGGCTGCGAATGAACAGATAGGCCTCAAAGGGTAACATCATAGAGACCCTTCTTTCCACCTCTTCCGGGGTAAGACCATGCAAGCGATGAACAGACTTAAGGAGGCGTTCTATTTTCTCGGGCGCATAGAGACCATGTACATGAGGGGGCGATTCATCAGTGGTGCTTTTTTGCCCCGCTTTCCCCTTCGTTCCTGCCTCCGTTCCTCTTCGAGTGCGACCAAGATGCTCCGACGATTTCTTCGATTCTCTCGGGCTGAACTGAGAGGGGCTACGATCCGACGGTAAGGATTCCCCTCTGTCCGCACCCTCTCTTTCTATCCTTAATCCTCCCCGGTCGTCACTCAGTGGCACCCCTTGGAGATGTCTTTCCAGCTCCCGGGCGGCCCGCGAGAAGCTACCTATATTAATAGATCTTTGCCTTTCGCCAGTGGGGGTGGGCGATAAACGTCTACGCCGATAGGGATCCCTTATCGCCCCTGTGATCTCCTCATAAATACGAATAGCCACCCGAGCAGAGGCGTGAATATCCGTTCCCGCATCATTAAGAACCTTCACCCACTTTTGCGACCTCTCCCAAATACCGGCAATCGTTGGATCTTCTATCTTTATCTCAGAAAGACCCGTCATTAGTGCACGAGCAACGATCTCCACTGCCCGGCGCTTCATGTTCAACATCTTTTCGGGGGGAACTCTTTTCTTAATCTGATGGCGATTTACTTCCTCTATATCTTTCCGCAAACCAGGGAATTCCCGTAAAAGAATCTGCTCTAGCCGATACCTTTCCATTATTTCCAAAAGATCCTCTATGAGGGCAGGCTCCGGAAAGAGAAGGCAAAATCTTGTCAGGTCATCCTCTTCGCTTTCGCGCGAAAACGTCTTACCGTATCTCTCCACCACCCTGTCTACTTCATCCTTGATTCTTTCACACGAAAATGACCACCCACCCCATTCTAGCTTCGCCTCCTCAAAAGTGGCCCATACCTTATAGAGGCGGAAATTATCCGTCCAATTTTCATAATCTCGAATTTTAGCAGGAAGGTATATGTACTTGCCGTCTGTTCTGACATACTTTCCCTCCTTTACTTCGACCTTCCGCCCCAAGAGGGCCTTTAGGTAAGTTGTCAAAAGGGGTTTGATTTCTCTCAGTGTTACCCCCTTCGGTACGCCAGCGGCAAACGTCGTTAAGGCGTCGGGAGGAGCTATCAGCATATCTAGGGCTTCCTGTTCATCCATCGCCGCCACAGTCAAAAGATGATGCCCGATGATTTCGAATCCCCTAAGACCTAACCAATCAATCATCTGAGCGCTTCTTTCGAGAAGAGCGGTAGCAAAAAGGGGACTCACCTGGCATGCATCTAAAGCTAGGCTAAAGACCTTGAGTGATGCCGCCCCTTCTCCGATAGCGTCTAATTGATCTAAAAGGGGAAGACATCCTTCTACGACCTGCAACGCCTGGTCGGGAGAGGAAGAATGAATGTGAGAAACAAGTTTGCATAAAATCTCCCAACCTTCGCTTCCCATTCTCTCCATAATTATTGGGCTTAATTCAACCAATCTCTTCCCGGCCTGACCCGTATAAGCAATAGTTGACATGGTTCTACGCATCTTTTCTAAGCCCTCGGGACGCACCATATAACTGACCTGAGGTGCCGCTTCCAAAAAAGACAAGGCTACTCTTCCATTGATCTGTGAAATCTCGTCCACCGTTTCAAGAACTCTAAGGGCCAGGCTATGATCTCCAAGGCGGTCTAAAATTTCCGGTACTTTATTCCACAGGCCGACTGCGTCATAACTTTCCTTTCTTGCCAGATTACGAGCAATGACCGTCGTCTTATGCAAACCGGGAAAGCCCACACGCTCGATTATGGCCGCACTTGCCTTAATAAGCCCGACGGCTACCGACCATCTATCGAGGTCGAACTGCTTAACTATGCCTGCCACCTCCCTCACCCCTTTGCAGCCTGCGACTCGATAGATATCGACACTGCTTTCTACAAACGAGATGGCCAATCGAACGTTACGTGCCGCAAGGGCATAAGCCTCCTCAAAAGTTATTGCCAGCAGGGTCATCCCTCCGGTGCAATTAATCTCATAAATTTTATCTGATGCTCGCTCAAGGAATCTTATAGCCGCCGAGCGATCTTGGTCGGCAATGAAAGTGACAAAATTTTTTACTTCGCGCCAAGCGTGCACATTGCCTTTGCCCACGATGGAGAAAGAGACTTCAAATAAACGGATAGCTACTTCCGGATGTTTTTTCCCAATTTCCAAAGCCGCCGAAATAATTTCTTCTCTTTCGGAGGGTTTTAGCTTTCGCCACCACATGGGAAGTTGAAGGATAAAAGCCTGGGCCAGAAAATGGCTTAAGGAATTTAAGTCCCTCACTTTCTGATATACGTACGATAAATCATCAAGACTTATCGTTTTTAGCTCACCCATGATGGTACTTACAAAAGTCTCCGCTACTTCCCCGCTTTTTTCGGCTAACGCAAAGGTATACTCCAAAATCTCGCTAAGACTTGAAATCTCACCTTCTTGCTCGATGTTGTTCAGGTTTTTCGATAAGCTGCGCATTAATTTTTCCGCGCTCTCCGGGTTTTTTTTCCCCACCAATTCCACAACTTTACCTATCAGCTCTCGTTGATTGTAGGCTAAGTTTTGATTGATGAGTACTCTAAAGAAACCGTCTAGATATGCTTCCAGCAGACGTGCATCAAAAACAAACCTTTCACCTTCCTTTATCAATTCCTCGACCGGTTTTTTTAAGCCTGCGACCACCTGGGAAAATTTCTCGAGTAATCGGAAAGCACTGCTCCAATCGGAAGGGACGGCTCGCAGCAGTAAATGTAATATTTTCGGTATAACACGGGTATCAACGCCGCATTCCTTTATCACCTGAACCAGGTGTGTACCTTCATCCCACACCCGACGGGCATACGTTATACTATAACGGGCAATGGCCTCACATAGAGCCGCCATCATCTTTACCGTTTCAAAATTTGCCTGAGAGATTAACTTGCTTCCTTCCCTTATGACGTAAAGGGCAAGGAGAGGAGACCTCTGCCACACGGCACATCCCAAGGCACCTAATTTAAGGGGGGCCTCTAAGTCCGTAAGCCCCATAATACTGGGACTTACTCGATAAAATTCCCATGCTAACCCAAGATCGTATTGGGCCAGGAGGCGGACGAGCTCTTCTAACTCTCTTATCTTCTCTTGTCCAAAAGGCAGGAGCTCCTCTCTCAGACGGACAAATTCATCCTGAAGAAGGACTCGGTCCGCCTTCATTCTATGGGAGAGCAAGGTAAGAAATTCCGGCCAATTCATGCAAAACTAAAATAATTTTTTAGCACCTCTTCCATTGCACGCTTGAGGTCCTCATCGTGAGTTAGAGGAAAAATCAAAGTAGACCTCAGAGCCTCGCCCAGAGGTACTCCCCGGGCAATGAGTTTCCCGGCGTAAACAAGCTCTCTCGTTGATACCCCTTCTTCCAAGCCCTCGTGGACGAGATGCCTAATCCTGTTTGCCGCCCGGACTAGGTTGAGGGCTGTCTCGACATCAACCCCGGCCTCATGTTCGAGAATGGAGACTTCCAACTCCTCCCGAGGCCATCCAAGGTTGATGGAAACGAACCTTTGCCTCGTGCTCGGTTTCAATTCTTTCAACACACTCTGATAGTTTGGATTGTAACTCAAAACCATCATAAATTCATCCGGCGCCCGCCAGATGCACCCCAATTTTTCTACCAAAAGGTACCTTCGGTGATCAGTTAAGGGATGAATCACTACGGTAACATCCTTTCTCGCCTCTACAATCTCATCTAGGTATAAAATCCCACCCTTCTTTACCGCCATAAGGAGTGGTCCGTCGATCCATACCACTTCATCCCCCTTCACAATGTAACGCCCCGTGAGGTCATTGGCACTCAAATCATCATGGCAGGCGACGGTAAAAAGGGGGCGACCGAGACGCCAGGCCATATACTCCACGAGACGCGTCTTACCCGTCCCCGTAGGTCCCGTAAGAATAACGGGCAGTCGTTCTTCGTAGGCGGCTTTAAATAGCTCCACCTCGTTCCCTTGAGGGAGGTAAAAGGGTTCCTCTTTAATCTCAAAGTCGTTCCATCCTTCGTTGGGGCCCATTTTCATTTGATTCTCCTTCTTTTGCAAAACATGTGTTCTTAATATATGGACGTACGTGTGAAATGGCAATGCATTATTTCCGCCATTGACAAGATGAACGTGAATGCATAGAGTCCTGCAAAACTGCAGGTGGTTAATTGACTAGGTGAGGGAAAAACTTCTCGATCTATCTAAATTTTTCTTCCCCCAAAGTCTCGCCCTCATGGGGGTCTCGCAAAAAAGCGGTGGATTAGGGGGAAGGAGTTTTTTGGAAAAGTATCTAATAGCCGGCTATAAGGGAAAAATTTATCTCATCCATCCCCAAGTTCAAGAAATAATGGGGATTCGCACTTATCCCAAATTATCCAGCCTCCCTCAAGCACCAGACTTAACTATGATTGCCTTACCAGCCAATCAGATCCCCCTGGCCTTAAAAGAATGCGCCCAAATCGGTGCCAGGTACATTCACATCTTGAGTGCAGGGTTTTCCGAAACCGGTAGCCACGAAGGCATGATGCTGGAAAAGCAGCTAAAGGAAATAGCGGAGGAACATGATCTTCTCATCATAGGTCCCAATTGCATGGGTCCTTACTGCCCGAGCTCCCACCTTACAGCGTGGGGAGCTATACCGGGAAAGAGCGGACCTCTGGGCATCATTTCTCAAAGTGGTGGAATCACCCAGAGATTAACAGAATATGCCTGTTCTTTAGGTGTTGGTACGAGTAAAGCCGTCAGCATCGGGAATGCAACGTGCTTAGATGTGACAGATTTTCTTTCCTACCTAGGAGAGGACGAAGCAACAGCAATTATCGCCCTTTATCTAGAGGGGACAAATGACGGCCGCCGGCTTCTGACCCTTGCTCGCCACATTTCTTCCCGTAAGCCCATTGTCATTTTAAAAGGAGGGGAATCTCATCGGGGCGCCCAGACAGTATCATCTCACACGGGCCAGATGGCAGGTAATTATGAAATCTGGAAAGCCTTCTTCCGCCAAACAAACTCCATTGCTGTCACGAATATCAATGAATGGATGGATGTTATCCTGGCCCTTTGTCTTTTGCCTCCAGCTCGAGGTGATGGGGTATTCATCGTAGGCGGTGGGGGAGGAAATAGCATCATCCATACAGATATTTGCGTTCGGACTGGCCTTACCGTTCCAAGGCCGAAATCTGCTACGATGGAGAAACTAAAACAGCTGGTACCAGCCACGGGAAGTATTGCTGGCAATCCCCTCGACTACTGGGAGGCATATTTGAGAGCCGACCGATTGTGTCTCTTGCTCGATATAGCCTATGAAGATTCTACCATCCATCTCGTTATTGTTGACCGTCTCATACCCCGACAAGCCTACCATAGTCCCGAGGTAGAGGATTACGTCCAGGAGGTAGCGCATTACATAAAAAGCCATCCGAAAAGGAAACCAACAGTGTTTACGATCGATTATGACGGAGGAGACAGGGAATTGCTGGAGAAGGGGGCTACCTTGAGGCATCGTTTCTGCACAGCTGAGATCCCTGCTTATCCCTCTTTCGAAAGGGCGGCTTCGGCACTTAGCCACTTTGCCCGCTACCACCTTACTTTGACAGAAAGAGGAAAGCCATTATATTAGTGCAAAAAGCCTTGAGATGGAGACCCATGATAATAAAAGGTATAAACAGCTTAGACATATCGAGCCACGTGGAGAAACTGAAAAATCTATCTTTTGAGATCGGCATATATCGTCCCCCAAGTGAAGGGGGCAGTCATTCTCTGCTTATGCGCTTTACCCGAAACTGCCCGTGGAATAAATGCACTTTCTGCGAGATGTACAAGGAGGAACGTTTTGAGTTAAGAAGTGTCCAGGAAATAAAGACCGATATCGATAACGTGGCTGCAATCAGGGATGAGCTTACGGCCCTGTCCTGGAAAATGGGATTCGGAGGAAGTATGAGACGGGAGGTAATCGCCCTTCTACTGCAATCGGATCCCCACTTCCACCACAACCACTGTACTATTTCAGTCTTTCAATGGCTATATTCAGGGGGAAAAACCGCTTTTCTTCAGGACGCAAACAGTATCATCATGCGTCCCCATGAGTTGATAGAAGTTCTCGTCTACTTAAGAGAGAAGCTTCCTTCTCTCAAGCGGGTTACAACATATGCCCGGGCGAAAACCCTGGCTCAAAGAAAATCGGAGGAATTGGTGGAAATAAAAAAAGCAGGCCTCGATCGTCTCCACATCGGACTGGAATCGGGAGATGACGAGGTTTTGAAACGGGTAAACAAGGGAGTATCCAGTGCCGAGCAAATTGAAGGTGGAATTAAGGCAATAGAAGCTGGTTTTGAGGTATCGGAGTATTGGATGCCGGATTTAGGGGGCAGGGAGAGATGGAGACAGCATGCAGAGAATACAGCCCGCGTTCTGAATGCCATCAATCCTCACTATATCAGATCCCGACCCTTAGTACCTAGACCCGGTACCCCGTTGTTCAAGGAGTTCGAAGAGGGAAAGTTTACCCTCTCTTCACCCCATGAACGTCTTGAAGAACTGAAACTTATGATTTCGAGACTCGAGGTTAATTCCCGTGTCTGTTTTGACCACGCCATGAATGCCTGGACGAACGAGCGGGGGACCCTTTTGTTTCGGCAAGATTACGAAGGCTATAAGTTCCCCGAAGAAAAGGCTCTTGTTCTGTCTTTAATCGAACAAGGGCTTCGGATAGATGAAAAAAACCATGTCGATATTAAAGATTTAATCGCTCTTTCCTCGCTATGAGAAGTTGATGGGGTTTCAAATTACAGGTGATTTACCTCCTAATCGTACTGACGGCTATTATCTCTGTCCTCCTCATCATAAAGATCTTGCTCGTCGTCTCGACCGTTATCGTGTTGCCCATCACACGAGGCGCCATGTTTCACCCAACGGCACTTAACCGATTGAGAATTGCCCTCGAAAGAGTACCCATGAAAGAGGGAGAGCTTTTTATTGACCTCGGATGCGGGGACGGACGGGCCTTGGTTGCAGCTGTACAACGTTACGGCACTTACGCCCTAGGGTACGAAATCAACCCTTTCACGTATGTTTTGGCCAAAATCCGCACGATGGGGAAGAAAAAGATAAAGATTAGTTATCGAAACTTTTGGCATGAAAATTTGAAAAAGGCCGATATCATCTTTTGCTATCTCTTCCCAGACGTGATGGATAAGTTGGCAGAAAAATTGACCCGAGAGCTACGCCCCGGCACGCGAGTAATCTCTTGTAATTTTCCCCTGCCCGGATGGAAGGCCGAGCAGGTCATAGATGACCACCCGTCCTGTCACGGAGATCCGATCTATGTCTACCAGGTGGGCATTTCTTCTCATGATCAGGTTGACTAGATGAAAAAAACAACTTTCCTTTTGCTCCTTCGGTGTGTATAAAAAGGCGCGAGAGAAATTCGCCGCGAGAAAAAGAGTGATTACACCCATATTCGAAACGATCAATCAATGGATCACTGGTACACCGACGGTGGCCATCTTCGGTTCCCTAATCTGGGGAACCGTTAGCGTAATTTTCAGTCCCTGCCAAATTGCATCCATCCCCCTCATCGTCGCATACGTTGGAGGCCAAGAAAAGGCAGTAAATACAGTTACGGCTTTCTTTCATTCCCTCACCTTCTCCCTCGGGCTCTTCACAACTATCAGTCTGGTAGGAATTATCTGTGCTCTTTTGGGAAGAATGTTGGGTGACGTGGGTAATGTCTGGCAAATTATACTCGGCCTCGTCCTCCTTTGGGTCGCCCTGGACATGTTTGGGGTGAAAGCCTGCTCCACTCCTAACAGTTTCCTATACAGGTTGAAACTAAAAGGTGTGACAGGGGCCTTTATTCTGGGCCTTTCTTATGGCATCATTTCAGGCACCTGTACTTTCGGCTTCATCGCTCCTATCCTAGCCATTATCACAATTCAAAAACAAGTTCTTACGGGCATAACATACATAGTCTTCTTTGCTCTTGGTCATTGCCTGCCCATTGTGGCGGCTGGAAGTTCGACAGCCTTTGTCCGTCGCCTGATCGAAAATAACCTCTGGCACAGTGCGGGCACGTGGTTTCGCAAAGGTGCAGCAACTTTAATTGCCCTGCTGGGGCTGTACTTTATAGGAAATCCTTTTTGGGGGGCATAACTTATCATGGCGAAAAGTGGTGTGATAGGTCCGACCTCAAAATTAAACAGTAAAGTTACCGTTTGTCGGATCCCCGTCTTACCATCCGTCATTGACGTCAAGGTCCCGGTCATAGTGTGCCCCGTAAGATGTTTCTGTTAAACAACGAAAAGTGGCTGCCATAGCCAAGGAGGTGCTACTTAGACCATGAAGCGTATTTTCATTTCATTAATGGTTCTTATGTCTACCCTGCTTCTAACGGCAGATACTGGTGCCCAGGGTATAACCTTTCCGACTTTTGGCACAGGTCCAACTGAGGTAATCTTATTTACCGATTATTTCTGTCCTCCCTGTCGAGCCATGGAGCCTCACGCGGAACCCATACTAAAGGAACTCCTCAAGAAAAATGTCATCACGTTGACTTTGGTGGATGTACCCTACAACCAACTTACACCCCTCTACGCGCGATACTTTCTTTATGCCATACATGGGAAAAACGATATCGAAAGTGCATTTCGCGCCCGAAATACACTGATGGAAGCAGCCGCACAAAGACAGGTAAATTCAGAAGAAAAACTTATCAACTTCCTTCGGGAGAGGTCGATACATTACGTAACATATGAGGTAAAAGAGGCCTTTAACCGTTACAATATGCTCATTCAAGAGGAAAAGATAGATGCGACTCCAACCTGTGTGGTAATACGAGCAGGAAAAAAAGAAAAGATGGTAGGTATCTATGACATCTTAAACGCCCTAAAAAGGCTTTTGTAGACCCTACATAAAGGAACATCTCCATGAGAATGAGGGGCTCCACTGCCTACTATTTTGACTTCATCCTGCCTTTGGTGGGAATCGGCATCATGGTGTATTATGATCTTTGTGATACCGCCTGTGCCTTCCTCAAAGGCAATCTCTTCGGTATTGACCTTAAATATATAGGCATCATCTTTATGACGTTCCTCCTCCTCCTTTCCTTGCCCCTCCCTTCCCGCTTTTTGGCCATAACCGACCCCGTAAGAACGATGATGCTATCCGGCGCCCTCGGTGGAGAGGTGTGGCTCGTGCGATTTCAGATCATAAACGCCGTCTTTTGTCCCTACTGTCTTGTCTTCGCCCTTTTGCTTGTTATCCTCTTTGCCCTCCATGCAAAACAGATGAACTACTATCTCGCTGCCTTATCCTTCTTGGCCGGTTTGATTTTATTTGCCTTCTTTTTCCGTGGAACCGTCCTTCCTCTTTATTCTCTTTACCACAACCCGCCTTTCAGCTGATGGATCATCTACAAAAAATTTACATCGAACCTACAACGAGGTGTAATTTACGCTGCGAGACCTGTATCCGAAGTGTTTGGTGTGAACCGGAAGGAGATATGGACTGGTACACGTTTAAAAAAATTTTGGAGAGCCTCGATGGCCTTCCCGGGCCCAAAACCATGGCCTGGGCGGGCATAGGTGAACCGCTACTCCATCCCCAATTACCCGATATGATCAACGGTGCTCATGAAAGAGGTCTAAGGACAGAGATCACCACCAATGGTCTCCTACTCGATGAAGTTTTGGCCATGCGTCTTCTTGATGCAGGTCTCGACCAGCTGTCTGTCTCTATAGATGGCGTAACGGAAAGTACATACGAGGGCATCCGAAGGGGCGCATCTATTACGACAGTGGTAGAAAATGTAAGATTTCTTTATCGGATGAGCGTGAAAAGGGCTAAACCGATTCGGATAGGCATTGTATTTGTGGCCATGAAAAAAAACATCCGTGAACTTCCGTCCTTAGGAGAAATAGCCAGGGCGATAGGGGCTTCGTTTATACTAGTGACCAATTTTATTCCCTATCGGGAAGACATGGTCGAGGAAATCCTCTACCGTGTAAAACCGAACCTTTACGAAAGTTTAGGCACCCCCCAGTTTCCCCTTTGGATTTGGCCCAACATGGACTTCAATAGTATAACCTACCCTCCCTTCGGGCAGGTAATGAGCGCCTATTCTAATATCAGTTTTCTCGATTTCTACCTCGGGGCGAGGAGCAATTACTGTCCGTTTATTCATGCCGGTTGTGTTGCCATCTCCTGGCAAGGCCAGGTAAGCCCATGCCCACCCCTTCTCCATTCTTACACCTGCTTCATCCGTAAAAGGCCTAAGTTATTCTATCACTGCGAGTTTGGAAGGATAGGCGAAGAATCGCTTTCTTCTATCTGGAATAAAGATGATTTTGTCTCTTTTCGCGCCCGTGTCCGCTCCTTTGATTTTCCACCATGTACGGATTGTGGAGGCTGCGACCTATCTGAGACGAACGAGACTGACTGTCTTGCCAATCCTTTCCCCGTATGCGGTGATTGCCTATGGGCTCGAGGCATCCTCCGATGCCCATAAAAAAGGGAGAAGAAAACGCGTCCTTCTCCCCTAAAGCCCGTACAAATTAGCAATTATTTTTTAATCTCGTAATCCACGACCGCCATGACTCTCCTATTTTTTGCCCGGCCATCTTTGGTTTTGTTATCCGCAATAGGACGGGTTTTTCCGTACCCCTTCGCCGTTAACTGTGAGGCAGGCACGCCAAATTTCTCAACCATGTACTTAACTACACTTTCCGCCCTCCGCAGAGAGAGTTTAAGGTTGTAGTCCGCCGACCCCACGTTATCTGTATGACCTTCGATTACCACATGGAGAGATGGATCGCGCAGTAAAACGGCGGCGAATTTCTTTAACTCATTGTGGTACTGAGGTTTTACGACAGCCTTATTAAAATCAAAGAGAATGTTAATCCTCGCTTCACCTTTTTCTCTCAGTTCCTTCTCTACCGCCGCCACAGCCTTTTCTTCTTTTGCCGACAGAACCATACCCTTCGTTTCCGCTGCTTTCTTCGCCTCCGCTGGCGGTGCCAAGGTTTCATCGCAGGCTGTCCGGCTCAGTTCCGATTCTTTACCATCTGCCCCCACCGCTGTTACGGCATAACAGTACCTGGTTGAGCTTTTAAGGCCTGTATCGGCAAGGAACGGTGTCTTAGAGGTCGTTAGATAATTCCCGTCACGATATATTTTATATTCCTTTGCTCCCTCCGACTCTTTCCATTTAACGTCAATTTGACTCTCCGAAGCCGCCTTAGCGGTTATCTCCGTCGGGGCCGAAATGGCCTTGACTTTCGTACTGGCGCATGCTTCGTTACTGGCCGGCGATTCTTTGCCCATAGAATCTACGGCCGTAACCCGATAACAATAACGAGTTCCGGGATTGAGACCTGCATCCACTGCCTTATTCGTATCGGCCGTAGCTACGAATTTTCCATCCCTGTATATTCGATAAGACCTCGCCCCAAAAACGGAATCCCAGGCCAAACTATTTTCCGTCTCCGACTTAGACCAGGCCTGTAAATTTATGGGGGCGGGAATACCTTCTTCTTTAGCTACGACCATGGCTTTTTTGGGTTTTCCCCCGAATAGATAGGTAATGCCCACAGAGTACTCAATATCGTTCAAGGCATCTTTTGTCTGATAGAGGTGTCTGATGTCATACCGTATCAGCCAATTCTCGGTGAAGTATATCTTCAGGCCGCCACCGTACGCGAGAACAGGACCGTGGACATTGGGCAAATTTTTCGGATAATCTACCGCCTGCCCACCCCCACCAGCGGCGAGAAAAGGCACGATTGAACTCTTAGGTAGTATATTAAAAATCGCTTCTAACCTGTAATTTAGACCTTCTACACTTTTGCTCCCCGTGACCGGTCTCTCATAATCGGTGAAAAAAGCGCTCAACGTACCTTCGACCCCGAAATAACGACCAATGTCGTAACCGAGACGGACACCGCCAGTCAAACTGTTTTTTATTAACCTTTCGGAATCAAAAGAAAGTCCGCCTATATAAGGTCCAATGGAAAAACGCCCGGCTTGTACCTGGGCAAATGCCGTTGATGAAAGCACAATGAGAATTCCCAAAACAAGTAAAACCCCAAGAATTTTTCTCATCATCCCAACCTCCTTTCTCTAGCAAGGTATTGCTTAGCGCTACTTATACCCCTTTTTCCTTTTTTACGCAAAAAAAACACCTATTGGATGTCGAATTTCCGTTGAATTTTTAGTATACGATAGATGATTACCGACCTAGGAGGACATTATGTTTCCTATTGAGGAGTGGTCAAAAGACCACCTATACATGACCATGCGTGAGCTACTTTATAGCTTCAACTTTATGTGGTTTCTGACCGAAGAATGGGTGAAGAAAAACTGTCCCCCCCAGCAGGCGAAAGAGGGCATGCTATATCTGGCAGGTGAATTTGGTGCCTACGAAGCCCGCCGTCTTTCTAAAATTTTGCCTAAGGACTTATCGGGTATCGATAAACTGATCACCTTTCTCAATCATTCTCACTGGTGCGCTTTCGAGGACATTATAATCGAGAAAAAATCTGATATAAGCTTTATCATGGCAACAAAAGGGTGTTCGTCGCAGAAAGCCGCTCAAAGATGGGGCCTTAGCCATTACGACTGCACCGAAGGGGCCTTAAGACTTAGAACCGCTTTTTTTACTCACATTGACCCCCGGGCACAAGTGGACAAGCTCTTTACCCCTCCTTCCCCTCCCGCAGATGGATTTGATTCAGCCGTTTCGTGTGCCTGGCTTATCTCTCTCGGGCGAAAAAGCTGAGAAAACCAGCGAGAGTCTGGCAAAAAACACAGAAATAGATGACCATGCGGAAGGCGGCTGGACCTAATGAATCATTGGGATACAGAAACGACATCATAAGACCCAGAAATTGTAGGAAAAAAGCGGGTCCCAGCATATTGAAAAAATTAATCCCTGTCATAGCCGCACCGGACATGGAAGCGGGGAAAAGCTCCTTAATCTGAGCGTACATGAGCTGACCGGAAGTGGCAAAGAACCCGATCAGAAAAAATACGACTCCCGGTAGAAGAGGACCTATCCCCCCGTCGAATGTGTTTAGCGACAAAGTTGCAACTGCCATGAGAAATATTCCCACCGTAACGAGATATTTTCGTGTATGAAAGACCCGATCTGATAAGAGGCCCCATAGCGGAAACCCTACTATTGTACCCACATTCATGGCAAATATAACGTGCCCCGCCATTATGGGTGTCATTTTTAAAACCATAATAAGTAGTGGCCCTGCCCAGAGGGCTTGGAGAGAGGCGAATGTGCCGTAGCGCAGAAACGCGACGATGGAAATAAACCAGAAATCTTTTGATTTGAATAGAAGACCAATATGAGAGGACCGACTTTGCCAGTGACCTACCCCTTCCATCCCTTCCGGTCTATCTCTCACGATTAACCAGAGGAGAATGATTACCAAGCTGTGAGCCACCGCGAGAATAAAAAAGGATTCCCGCCAGCCAAATTTAGCCGCCATGAAGGCAAGCGGTGAGGTGGAAACGATGTTCCCCAGCGTTCCGACCGAGGTGAGCAAACCAGAGACGGTGGCAAAGGTTACAGGAGGAAACCAAACCGACAGGAGCTTCAGACTACCGATAAAAGCACACGACATACCAACGCCCATAAGGAGGCGACCCCAGATGGCCATGGTAGACGTCTCGGCACTGGCGAAGATAATGGCTCCGGCCACTCCGATGACCCCAAAAGTGGTCATCAGCCGTCGCGGGCCCACTTTATCAATCCCAAGCAGGATGGGTATCTGACTTAGGGCAAAAGAATAAAAGAAAACAGCGGAAAGGAAACCCAAGGTTTCGCTGTTTAAAGATAAATCCCTGACTAAGTACGGAGCCAAGACCGCATTCGTTGTCCGATAAAGTTGGGAAAAGAAGAAATTCGCCGCCCCAATAGAAAAAATAAACCAGCGCTTTTTCATAATGGGATAGAACCTACCTCTTTTCTTCCCCCCGTTCAAGACAGACCTTGACAGACAAGATTCCATATGCTTAATATGCCTCCGCCGAAAAATCCTACTAAATTAGGCAAAGCCAGTAAAAAGGAGGAGCGTCGTGAAAAGTTCAATAGGGAAATACTGGATTGCACCTTTATCGATCTTCTTACTTATGTTTTTCGTTCACACTGGGCATGCAGCAGAGACAAAAAAGAAAACCGTTCTCAGTGAGGATCGTCCTGAGCGCCTACTTACCATGGCCCTTGAATATCCGGGAATCGAAGTTGCCCAAGGGCAATCGGTTTCCATGAACCTGCTGTTTCACAATGGCGGAAAAACAATGGAATTCGTTCAGGTATGGGTATCAGCCAAACCCTCAGGTTGGCGAACTCGCCTAAAAACAGATCAATACACAGTAACGGGTCTCTCCGTACCCGCAGGTGAAGACAAATCTATAATTTTCGAAGCAGAGCCCGACAAATCCATACGACCAGGGGATTATAATTTCTTGATTGAAGCTAAGACTCAGGACGAGCGTTTTCTTTTGAAGCAACCCTTAACCATAAAAGTTCGAGAAGCGGATAAAGCGACCATGCGCGGGCTTAAACTCTCCACCTCTTACCCAATCTTGCAGGCACCGTCGAACATGAAATTTGAATTTTCTATCGAGGTTGAAAATAAACTGGGCAAAGACGCCATTGTTAACCTCTCTGCGCAGGTTCCAGAAGGATGGGAAGTGAACATCAAACCCTCTTATGAACCAAAAACTATCTCCAGCCTGAAAATCCGCGCTAACGATAGTCAAACGATCTCTCTGGAAGTGAATCCTATAAAAGACGCTCGAGCTGGTGAATACCCCATTATATTCCGCGCGCAGACAGAAGACGCTCGATCGGAAATTAGACTCACTTGTGTACTGACGGGAACTTATTCCATCGAGGCGGGTACGGCGACAGGTCTTCTAAGCTTGGAGGTAAACCAGGGAAAAAAGGCGACCGTCTCCATTTTTGTGAAAAATACGGGAACAGCAACGCTTAAAAATGTGAAGTTTACGGCCTACAAACCAGAGAACTGGAAGGTGGAATTTAAACCGGAGGTTATCCCCGTTTTAGAGCCGCGGGAAATTAAACAAGTGGAGGCAACCATCACACCCGCCGATGAAGCCCTAGTTGGAGACTACTCGGTCAATATAGTGGCCGACGGGGATAAGGCGGTAAAAAATTTAGAATTCCGGGTTTCTGTCAAGGCTTCTACTACTTGGGGCTGGATTGGATTGGGTATTATTCTCGTTGTCATAGCCGGTCTCACCTTCATGTTCCGCTGGATAGGGAGAAGATGACCTCGCCACTAGTTGTAGAAACAAAAGAACTAACAAAGATTTACCACGGTCAGGTGGCGGTAGATAAAGTTTCCTTTACCGTCACGGAAGGGGAAATCTTCGGCCTTCTAGGACCTAACGGAGCAGGCAAAACGACTATTATTCTCATGTTACTGGGATTGACGGAGCCGTCCGGAGGTGAGGCTCGCGTGTTTGGTATCGATCCGACAAGGGACTCGATTAAGGTGAAGGGTCTCATCGGCTATATGCCGGAAAATATGGGTTTTTACAATGATCTCAATGCCATCCAAACCCTCAGATTTGTAGCAGACTTGAACAACATACCACCTAAAGAAGCAGAGCAAAGAATCGAAAACGCCTTGCGCACCGTAGGGCTTGAGGGGGAGGAGAAAAAAAAGGTCGGGGCCTACTCCCGCGGCATGAGGCAAAGACTGGGTTTGGCCGAATTACTCGTGAAAAAACCGAAACTCGCCTTCCTCGATGAACCAACTTTGGGTCTTGATCCCGATGCCACCAATAACATGATCGAACTCATAGAGACACTGGCCAAACAAGAGGGGATGACTGTAATCTTAAGCTCCCATTATCTAGAGATGGTCCAAAAGTTATGCCACCGCGTAGGCATTATGATCAAAGGCAAAATGGTCGCGTTAGGCACCCTCGAAGAGCTGGCCACGGAAAAATTCGGCATGGGTGACGAAGAATACACTCTCGAGGACATATACATGAAGTACTTCCGGGAGGCATGAAATGAGGGGTCTGAAAGTAATTTTCAAGAAGGAGTTAGCCGATCACTTTAGCAGTTACCGTTTCCTCATACTTTTTGCCCTCATCTGGATGGTCAGTCTCGTTACCACTTACATGGTGGGCATGTCCATCAAACAAGAACTCCAAGGAGTCGCGAAGCCAAAATTTGTATTTCTAATGCTCTTTACCGCCCAGGGGGCCCTCTTTTCTTTCGTCCAATTCGTAGCTTTCTTCGGTCCCCTCATCGGTCTCATCCTGGGTTTTGACATGATCAATCGAGAAAAGAACGAAGGAACCTTAAGTCGCCTTCTTTCACAACCCATATACCGGGATGCGGTTATTAACGGAAAATTCCTGGCTGGCGTGGCGACGATTAGTATAATGATGGTTTCTATTGTGCTGGTTACAACGGGGCTGGGTCTGAATCTTATCGGCGTGGTGCCCGGCCCAGAGGAGATAGGCCGGATTTTAGTCTATCTAATCGTAAGTATCGTCTACATATCCTTCTGGCTTGGAGTGGCCATTCTATTTTCCATCCTTTTCAGAAGCGTAACGACTTCCGCCCTCGCGTCTCTCGCCGTCTGGATTTTCTTTTCCTTCTTCCTTACTTTGGGGGCATCGATCGTCGCCAAATCTATAACGCCTTCCGCCCAACCCGACAATCCAGAGGCCTTAATCAAACAAATAAACCTCCAAAGATCCATCTCTCTCCTTTCTCCGATGGTGCTTTATTCAGAGGCAACGGCGGTCATCATAGATCCAACCCGGCGCACGACGCGCAGCTTTGTCATCATGGGTCCCATGGAGAAATTTTCCCAGGAAAGGTTTTCCGGTCCTCTACCTATGCTACAGAGCACCCTTATTGTAATGCCCTACATCATTTGTCTCCTTGCTATTACGGTGATCTGTTTTGCTATCTCATATCTCGTATTCATGAGACAGGAGATCAGGTCGATCTAAATTTACAAGGACGATGCGGTTAAGACATGTCCTCCCCTTTGTAGGATGGCCTTTTTAGCTTGTTCGAAGGCATCGTGATCTATAGGACGCGTAAGGTCTTCGATATAATAGGTTTTAAATCCCAGTTCAATGGCATCCAAGGCCGTATAAAGAACGCAATATTCCGCTGCCAACCCGCAGACGTAGAGGTCTTTCACTCCTCGTCCCAGCAGATAGTCTTTAAGACCCGTAGATTTTTTGTGACCATTGTCGAAAAAGCCGGAATAACTGTCAATTCCAGGGTCCGTACCCTTTCGAAAGATAGCCTCTACCCGACGCTCATCAAAATGGGCAGCAAAGCCTGCCCCCTCACTACCCTGAACACAGTGATCGGGCCACAAGATCTGCTCTATGCCATCCAGCGTGACCTTATCAAAAGGCTTCTTGCCAGGATGATTAGAAGCAAAGCTTAAATGATTAGACGGATGCCAATCCTGGGTTGCAACCACCAAATCAAATTTATCTACGATCCCGTTAATTGACTCTACTATTTCATCTCCTCTCGGCACAGGCAGACGCCCACCGGGTAAAAAGTCCTTCTGTAAATCCACGATGATCAGTGCTTTCATCTCTTACCTCCTGAAAAGCCCATTTTATATCTCTCCATCAGTGCCCCTCTCAAAATCATGAGTTTTTCACTCAACCCGACTTTGTAAATATGGGGGTTTTCGAATCTTTTATGCTCTTGCGGTAAGAGGGACAACCTATCTTTCACGTACTGGGCGATTTCTTTCACCTCACGCCTTTCGCCGATCCTTCTTCCCTTCGCCATGATGGGCTTAAGGAGTGGCTCGTCACTGTATTGCGAAAGAGAGAGGGTTTTTTCCCTTTCGTAGGGATGAAACATCCTCTCTAACTGCTCCTCTCCTTCAAGAAAGATCACATCGGCCATGAACATACCCTTCCTATCGGTGAATCGGGCAACCTGTTTCTTTCCCGGCAGTGTTGTCTTAATCAAATTATCGGAAATCTTCATCCTCGGTTCTCTATCGTATACGGAGAGCTTATAGACCCCATCCAAGGCGGCATCGGGAAAGCCGGTGACCAATCGGGTCCCCACCCCAAACATATCGACCGGGGCACCCTGGTCAATCAGACTTTTAATCACATACTCGTCGAGCAGATTGGAGGCAACGATGCTCACGTGGGAGAGGCCGGCCTCGTCAAGCATCTCCCTCGCTTTTTTAGAAAGATAGGCAAGATCTCCACTGTCGAGGCGAATCCCTTTTAATTCGATTCCCTCCTCTTCCAATCTCTTAGCTGCCTCTACAGCATGGGGAACTCCACTCAAAAGTGTGTCATAAGTGTCAACCAGCAAAACAGCCCGTTTCGGGTTAGCCTTCACAAATTTCAAATAGGCTGTAAGCTCATCACCATGACTTTCGATAAAAGAATGGGCCATAGTGCCAGCCGGCTCCAATCCATATATTTGCGCTGCCTTCACGTTAGAGGTACTGTCAAATCCTCCTATGATGGCAGCTCTCGAGGCCAACATACCACCTTGAGCTGGCGCTCTCCGGAGACCGAAATCGCTCAGAACACGATTGCCGGCCGCCTGTCTCATGCGCGCCGCCTTCGTCGCTATAAGGCTTTGATAATTGACGAGATTGAGAATCACCGTTTCCACGAGCTGGGCCTCAAAAAGACGACCTTCCACTCTGATGATGGGTTCTAAGGGGAAGACAATTTCACCTTCCCTCATCGCCAAGACGTCGGCCGAAAAGGTAAACGACGAGAGAAAATCTATATAGTCCCGATGGAAACCGAGCGTCTGCAAATATTCTAAATCCTCCGGGTAGAATTTTAAATTTTCCAGGACGTCGATTAAGGGTTCCAAGCCCGCAAAAACGACATACCCACCACTGTAAGGAATGGTCCGAAAGAAATAATCGAAAACGGCCGGCTTCTCAGCTACCCCGTCTAAGAAGTAAGCTTGACCCATTGCAATTTGGTAAAGGTCAGTATAGAGTCCAGAGGTTTCTACACTTTTCATGATTGTCATGGAGCCCTGATTAAATGTCTTTATAAATCGAACACTTCATGAATTAGTATGAAAAGAGAAAAAACAGTGTCAAGGATTTTTTGATTCCCCGGGATCTTAATGGTCGGGGCGGCAGGATTTGAACCTGCGACATCCTGCTCCCAAAGCAGGCGCGCTACCAGGCTGCGCTACGCCCCGACGATTAAGCATCTAAATGACGACGAAGGAAATCTTTCAAACCTCTTAGCGCCTGGCCTCGGTGACTATACTTGTTTTTTTCTTCCGGTGCAAGCTCAGCCGCCGTACGGGAGAGGGACGGAACATAAAATACCGGATCGTACCCAAAACCGCCCGTTCCTCTCTTTTGATAGGTGATAAACCCTTCCCATTTTCCTATGAAACTTTCGTATTCTCCGGTGGGACGGAAATAGACGATGACACAAACAAAATGGGCTTTCCTTTTCTCCTCTGGAATGGGTTCCATGATTTTTAGTAACTTTTCCATATTCTCCTCATCTGTCGCCCCTTCGCCCGCAAATCGTGCCGATTTCACACCCGGCTCGCCCCCCAGGGCCTCCACCACCAGGCCAGAATCATCGGCGACAGCAGGGAGAGAAGTAAATCGTGCTACTTTTTCAGCTTTTTTCAGGGCATTGGTAAAAAAATCTTCTCCGTCTTCTTCTACACCCTCAAAGCCAGGGAATTCTTTCAACGTCAATATCTCCAGCGGTAGGTCTTGGAGTAACATTTTCATCTCCCTGATTTTTCCCTCATTGGTTGTCGCCAAGACCAACTTCTTCATTTGCCCTCACCCAAGATGTCCTTTTGTACGGAAATAAGCTTCTCTATACCCCTTCCCGCCAGATCGAGCATTGCCTCCATCTGCTTCCTCCCAAAAGGCATCTTTTCCGCCGTCCCTTGCACTTCTACCAATTTCCCCGATCCCGTCATTACCACATTCATATCCACATCTGCCCGAGAGTCTTCTTCGTAATCCAAGTCTAGAAGCAATTCACCGTCCACAATACCTACACTGATAGCTGCTACATAATCTATTACCGGCACCTGGCCTATCCAGCCATCCGCTACCATCTTCTCAAAGAGTAAAGCGACCGCCAAGAATCCGCCTGTTATTGAAGCGGTTCTAGTTCCCCCATCCGCCTGAATGACATCACAATCTACGTAAACGGTTCTTCTTCCGATGGCACCCAAATCCACCACCGCTCGAATGGATCGGCCTATCAATCGCTGTATTTCGTAATTTCTACCGGTAACTCGGCCCCGAGGCGATCGCTCGCGGGCTGCCATAGGTAACATCGCATATTCCGCCGTGAGCCAACCCTGGTCGGTTTCTCTGAGGAAAGGAGGGATTTCTTCTGCAAACGAAGCTACGCAGAGGACCTTCGTCTCCCCCATTTCAATAAGCACGGAACTGGGGGCGTATTTCAAAAAGTCCTTGACGACCTTGATTGGTCTAAGTTCATCAAACTGGCGCCCATCAACTCTTGTGTAACTCATTTCTTCCCTATCCATTCTAAAATGCCGCGACTTAGAGCGCTAGCAACTTCCATCTGCCCTTTCGTGTCTGTTAATTTCCTCATATTCTCCGGATTACTTGCAAATCCTATTTCCACCACAACAGCCGGAATTGTCACAGAATCCGTCATCTCCATGGACGCCTCCCTCAAGCCTCTATTCTCTTTGGGAAACACGTAAATGAGATGGCGCTGTAAATGTTGTGCCATAGTAACTGATTTGTTGAGATATTCCGTCTTCCGCATAGAATTAATAATACTTTGCGCTTCTCCCCCCTTTACTTTACCATCTTCATCGACCTTAAAGCCGGGAAAATAAATTTCAAAACCCCGGGCCGAACGACCGAACCCCCTGTTCACATGAAGACTAACGATGGCAGTAGGTTTTATCTCCTGGATAAGCTTGATCCTGTCCTTAATTGAAAGGTCCGTATCTTTTTCCCTGGTCAGAATCACCTTCACTCGACCTGTTTTCTCCAGCTCTTTCTTTACAAGGAGGGAAATTTTTAGGGTCACATCTTTTTCCGTAATCTTTTCCGTTACCATCACACCATAATCTTTCCCCCCATGGGCAGGATCGATTACAATGGAAGGCACTTGTCCCCTCCCCGGCGAGGCCATCAGAAGGAAAAATAAGGTTGCGAAAGATAAAATTTTATTCATTCTACCCTGCCGTTTTTCAACACATGGTGCTGCCTTTTAGATTAAAGACATCAATTTTGTCAATCTTGCTATGACCTCTTGTATAGACGTTCCACGAAGAGGACGGACCTCAAACCTTTGATGGCGGCTATGATCTGGTTCAACTGGTTCAAATCTTGGATATCAACCTGGAAAACACAGATGGCTTTTAAATCGGCCGTCGTATTTACCTCGGCATGGGCAATATTTACATCAAGGCTGGAGATAGCCGTACTCACTTCGGCCAAGATGCCCTTCCTATCCTGACAAATAACTCTGAGTACAACGGGAAACGTCTGTCCAGGTCTAGCACACCAGTTGACATCTATCAAACGTTCGGGATCCACCTCAAGTACGTTGACGCAATTTTTTGTATGTACCGTTATCCCCCGCCCCCGGGAGATGTAGCCTACTACTTCTTCCCCCGGGATAGGTGAGCAACAGCGGGCCAGTTTGATCATGACATCTTCTACCCCGGTGATGGAGATCCCCAATTCCGTTGGGACCTTTCTCTTCTTTTCCACCGCCGCCGATGTTACCTTGGCCCTTTCCTCCTCCGGCAGGAAGTGATGAGCCACATGCTTGGCCGAAAGACGACCGAATCCGACGAGGCTCATGAGCTCTTCGGGTGATGATATTTTATTCTCTTCGTATATCTTCTTTATTTCGTCGGCCTTGAGAATCTGGGACAATTTCAGTCGATGTTTCTTTAGCTCCTTTTCCAATATCTCTCGCCCCAGTTCTATACTCTTTCTTCTCTCTTCCTCCTTCAAAAAGGCTTTTATCTTCGATCTGGCCCTCGTCGTTACACACCATTTGAGCCAATCCTTCCCCGGCCTATGTCCCGCCTGGGTTATGATCTCCACCATATCGCCGTTTCTTAATTCGTATTTAAGTGGAACAAGGCTTCTATTTACCCTCGCACCGATACACTGATGCCCTACCTCCGTATGGATGCTGTAGGCAAAATCTATGGGGGTGGCACCACGTGGGAACGACTTCACTTCCCCTTTCGGCGTGAACACGTACACCTCGTCGGGAAAGAGCGCCATTTTCAGATTGGCCAGAAATTCCCTCGGGCTATCGGACTCTAACTGGATCTCGATTAGCTCTCTCACCCTCTTTATTTGCTCATCGTCTGGCCCAGGAAACGTTTTCTTTTCCTTGTAACGCCAATGGGCAGCTATACCCTCTTCTGCCCATTGGTGCATGGATCGAGTGCGAATTTGCACCTCCATCCTCTCCCCGTAAGGTCCGATTACCGTCGTGTGAAGAGATTGATACCCGTTCGCCTTCGGCATAGCGATCCGATCCTTAAAACGGTGGGGAATGGGTTTCCACAAATGATGTATTACACTTAAGGCCTCGTAACATTCCTTCTCTATGTTAGATTCGAGAATAATTCGAAAGGCAATGAGGTCGTATACCTCATCGAAGTCTATCTTCTGGTTTTTCATCTTGGTATAGATACTATAGAAATGCTTGGCCCGCCCCTCCACCGTTGCTCTCAAACCCGCTTTGGCCATCTCTTCTGCTATAATGCCCTTTACTTCCGTCATATACTGTTCTCTTTGGACCTGCTTACTCGCCACCCGCGAAGCGATGTAATTGTATGCCTCTCGGTCAAGGTAATAGAAGGCAAGATCTTCCAGCTCTGTCTTCATCCAATTGATTCCCAAACGATTGGCTAAAGGAGCATGGATTTCCATCGTCTCGCGGGCAATAGCTTTTTGTTTTTCGGGCGGATGGTATTCAAGGGTTCGCATGTTATGTACCCTATCGGCCAGCCTAACGAGCAATACTCTTATATCGTGAGCCATGGCCATGATCATCTTCCGGTAGTTTTCTGCCTGTCTCTCCTCCTCGCTGGCGTACATTATTTTCCCTATTTTCGTCACACCATCGACTAACTGGGCAACATCACGACCAAAAGCACTTTCGATCTGCTCCAAGTTAACTAAAGTGTCCTCCACCGTATCGTGGAGGAGGCCAGTGGCAATAGTAGCGGCATCGAGTCTCATCTCCGCTAAGATACCCGCTACTTCCAATGGATGGGTGAGGTAAGGCTCCCCCGAGAGCCTGAGCTGTCCTCGATGAACGGCAGCGGAGAACACGTAGGCCTTTTCGATCAGTTCCTGTTCATCCTGGGACAGGTAGGCCTGCGTCTTATCCAAAATATCGGTAATGCGAATCATGGATTTATCATACGGCGAAAACCGCTTTTTGACAATAAGAGGCCGCCGCTTCTATTGGCACAACATCTACCCTGCCATCTAGACGATGCTTAATTTCTACCTTGCCCTCGGCTACTTTTTTGGGACCCACGGTAATGCGAAAGGGAATACCAATTAGGTCGGCATCGTTAAACTTCACCCCCGCCCGTTCGTCTCTATCGTCCAGTAGGGCTTCAAGACCCAGATCAATACACGATTGGTAAATCTTTTCAGCTGCCTCGTTTAGTGCCCTTTCCCTCACGTTAACTGGCGTAATAATAACATGGAAAGGAGCGAGAGATATGGGCCAAATGATGCCCCCATCATCATGATGCTGTTCTATACAGGCGGCTACTACCCGACCAACGCCGATGCCGTAACAACCCATGATCATGTACTTTTCTTGCCCATTCCGATCAAGGTAGACGGCTCTCATCGCCCGACTATATTTGGTTCCCAGTTTAAACACATGTCCCACTTCTATCCCTCGGGCGAAGTTTATCTGCGCCCCGCAACGTGGACAGGGATCTCCCTCATGGATGAAACGTAAATCGTGAAACTCTTTGAGATCAAAATCTCTGGGATAATTGGCATTCTTAATGTGATAATCCTCACGATTGGCCCCCACCACCAAATTGGTGCGTCCCCAGAGTGAGAAATCCGCCATCATCCTGCATTTTAAACCGATAGGTCCCACAAAACCTCGATGAGAGCCTGCGTATTTGATAATTTCTTCATCGGTGGCCATCTCCAACGTGTCGCAACCCAAGAGATTTTTTACCTTTATTTCGTTTACTTCCTCATCACCACGGATGAGGACGGCAACCGGTCTTCCGTCGGCCATATAAACTAAAGTTTTAACCACGTCTTGAGGACTGACCTGGAGGAATTGACAGACTTCTTCTATCGTCTTTACATTGGGCGTAAAGACCTCTTCCAAGGGCTTTAGCTCTTTAGATTCTTTTGCCTCTTCCGGTCTTATCGTTTCGGCCTTCTCCATATTAGCTGCATATCCGCACCGGTCACAGTAAACCATCTCGTCTTCACCTGTTTCGGCCATGACAAGAAACTCATGGGAGAAACTTCCTCCGATACTTCCCGTATCGGCCTCTACCGCCCTGAACCTAAGACCACAACGGGTAAAAATTCTTTGGTACGCATCGAACATTTTACGATAGCTCAATTCAGCCCCTTCTTCGTCTATATCGAAGCTGTATGCATCTTTCATCACAAATTCCCGACATCGGATAACCCCAAAACGGGGACGCATCTCATCCCGAAATTTTGTTTGAATTTGGTACAGATTCAAAGGTAGTTGTCGGTAAGACTTGACCTCATTTCTCACCAGGTCGGTAATAACTTCTTCATGGGTTGGAGCAAGGCAGTATTCACTATCTTTGCGGTCTCGGAAACGCAAAAGCTCCTTTCCATAATGTTCCCATCGACCCGATTCTTTCCACAGCTCCGCCGGTTGAACCACGGGCATGACTAACTCTTGCGCGCCCGCGCGATTCATCTCCTCTCGGATAATTTGCTCGACCTTTTTGATGACCCGGAGGCCCAAAGGTAGATAGGTGTAGATGCCGCTGGCCAACTTTCTGATAAGACCGGCCCTGATCATAAGCTGATGACTTACCGTTTCTGCATCGGCGGGGATTTCTCTCACCGTGGGGATAAACATCTGCGAGTATCTCATTTTTTCTCCTCCCTTTCTTTCTCCATGGCGTACACCTCCCGAATCAAACGCTCGAGCATCTCCTCCTCTTTCAATTTCCCAATCACTTTCCCGCGCTTAAAAAGAAGGCCCCTTCCCTTGCCTCCGGCAATACCGATATCCGCTTCCTTCGCTTCACCCGGTCCGTTGACCACACATCCCATAATGGCTATCTTAAGGTGCGTCTTAAAGTCTAAAAGCCTTTTCTCTACTTTCCTTGCTAAACCTGCCACATCGATTTCGCACCGGCCACAGGTAGGGCACGCAACGATCTCCGGCCCTACCAGGCGAAGGCCAAGGGTACGGAGAATTCCAAAGGCAACAGGTATTTCCTGAGTGGGATCGCCTGTGATTGACACTCGAATCGTATCACCGATACCCTCATGGAGCAGTATCCCCATGCCGACGGCCGATTTAACGGTGGCATTAAGCAGGGTACCTGCCTCCGTTACGCCCAGATGGAGTGGGCAATCGGTAGCATCGGCCAGCATCCGATAAGCCTCGATCATAGTAGGCACGTGTGAAGATTTCACAGAAATTTTCAACTGCGTCCATCCCATATCCTCAATTCTCTTTACATGGCTTAGGGCACTTTCCACCAACGCTCGGGCGCAGGGTCCACCATAGCGAACCCATATGGACTTCTCGAGCGAACCGGCATTCACACCAACTCGAATGACCGTACCCCTCTCCTGTGCCGCCCGAACTACCTCCCGGATACGGGAGCCCGACATATTTCCCGGATTTATGCGAATCCCCTCTACGCCTTGTTCTATGGCCATAAGGGCAAGACGATAATCAAAATGTATGTCTGCAACGAGAGGTAGGGAAATTTTTTCTCGTATACGGGAGAGCACATGCGCCGCCTCTTTATCCTTCACCGCTACACGCACGACCTCACAACCAATCCGAGCCAACCTTCTTATTTGGTTTACCGTTTTTTCTACATCCCTTGTTTCAGTGTTAGTCATGGATTGGACGACAACGGGAGCCCCATCACCGATCGGTACGGAACCAAGATGGATCCTCCGTGTCTTTCGGCGACATCCTACTTCGTCCATCTTACAGCTGCCTTCTTCAAGAGAGGGCCTGTTTGATGCGGGCCACCCCTTTTTCGATGAGGTCAATGGACGTGGCATAAGAAAATCTCAAATACCTATCGTCACCAAAGTCCGCACCGGGTACTACTGCGACTCCCACCTCGTCTAGGAGATAGCCAGCCAGATCAGACGAATTATTAATAACCCGTCCTTTGGGTGCCCAGCCGAAAACTCCTTCCACATTGGGAAAAACGTAGAAAGCCCCCTGGGGTTTTGGACATCTAAATCCTGGCACGGAATTCAAAGCTTCACATATATAATTCCTTCTTCTTTCAAATTCCTGCACCATTTTCTCGACTTCCCCCTGATCCCCCTGGAGGGCAGCAACAGCTGCCTTTTGGGCAATAGAAGTGGGGTTCGAGGTGTTCTGGCTCTGAAGTTTTGTTACCGCCTGAATTATCCATTCAGGCCCTGCCGCATATCCTATCCTCCATCCGGTCATGGCATAGGCTTTGGACACACCATTCACGATTACGGTTTTTTCCTTCATAGCCGGATGTACTTGGGCTATGGACGAAAACTTGAGGCCGTCGTATAAGATTTTCTCGTAGATATCGTCAGATATCACTACGAGATCACTCTTTACCAATATTTCGGCGAGCCCCTTTAGTTCCTCCCTCGAGTATACACTTCCAGTAGGATTGGAAGGACTGTTTATAATAATTCCTTTTGTTCTTTCGCTTATCGCGGCGAGAAGACTAGACGGAGAGAGGCGAAATCCTTCTTCCTCTTTCGTCGGCACCACCACCGGCGTGGCTCCGGCTAGTTTTACTATATCAATGTACGAAACCCAATAGGGGGATGGGATTATCACTTCATCCCCCTCTTCGAACAACACTTGGGCAAGATTATATAAGGTGTGTTTAGCCCCACAGGAGACGCATATTTCTGAACGGTTATATTTTATACCTTGATCACGGGCTAGCTTATCGATTATGGCATCTTTCAACTCATCAATTCCCGCCACGGGCGTATACTTGGTAAAACCCTCTTCGATCGCCTTGACCGCCGCCTCTTTTATGTAACGAGGGGTATCGAAATCTGGCTCTCCCGCTCCAAAGCCAATGACATCATGACCTGCCGCCTTCATAGCATTGGCTTTCATAGTTATGGCAAGCGTAGGAGATGGTTTAATCTCTTGGATTCTCTTCGACAGCTTCATTTAACCCTTCCTTTCGGCCTCCCAAATTTCTCCATTAATTTTTTATTTACGATATCGGGTACCAATCCCTTCACCGACCCGCCCATACACGCCGCCTGCTTGATTAAATTCGAGCTCGTATAAAACCATTGATAGCCCGTCATAAGAAAAACAGTTTCCACATCCTTGTTCATTCGCCTATTCATTAAGGCCATTTGGAACTCGTATTCAAAATCTGATACGGCTCTGAGTCCACGGAGAATTACATTAGCACCCACCTTTTTCGCATAATCTACCAAAAGACCGCTGTAGGAATCGATCCTCAACTGTCCGTTGTTTTTGCCCACCACTTCGTAAATCATTTCCACCCGTTCTTCTACTGAAAAGAGATAGTGTTTGTTAGGATTGTAGGCAACAAGAACAATGAGTTCGTCGAACATGTTTAGTGCGCGCGTTATGATGTCCATGTGACCGTAAGTGATGGGATCAAAAGAACCCGGATAAATAGCTACTTTCTTCATCGTTTTTTAACACTCCTTTGGTCGATATTGAATCATGGTTAAGGTTGTATCTCCATAATGCCTAACATCAACCACCTGCCAAGATGGGTCTAAATTTGCAGACTTAACATCTTCACGCCTAGAATGCTGAAGGATCAACAATCCGCCTACAGACAGAATAGCTGTTTGCCTCATTATGTCTATAGTTTTCTCTATCATTCCCTCATCGTAAGGAGGGTCGGCAAATACGATATCGAACACTTCACCCCTACGGGCCAGCCTTCGGAGTGCCGTTTTTACTTCATCTTCTATGATCTTGGCTTTTTCTTCGCACCCCATTTCACTCACGGAACGGGAAACCTGTTTGGCTAAGGTTACGTTTCTTTCTACAAAAACCACACGGCGTGCCCCCCGACTCAATGCTTCCAACCCTACACTTCCCGTCCCCGCATACAAATCCAGCCACGATAAACCTTCAACCGAAGCCAAAATATTAAACAGGGCCTCTCTGACCACCGCGGGCGTTGGCCTTACCCGACCTTTCCGCGTCGAAGGTATCTTTATTCCCCTCGCCACTCCTCCGATAATTCTCACCCTCAGGCCTACCGTTAAAGATATTTTTGGATCAAAATTTCGGCAATTTGAACTGCGTTAAGGGCCGCGCCTTTCCTGACATTGTCGGCAACGATCCACATGTTAATCCCCCGCTCGATGGAGAGATCCTCTCTAATTCTGCCTACAAACGTTTCATCCCGACCCGCCGCATAGATGGCTAAAGGATACTCATTTTGCGCAGGGTTATCAACCACACATACCCCCGGTGCCTTCTCCAGTAAGGCTCGAACTTCAGCGGCTGTAATTTTTTTCTTCGTCTCTACGTTAACTGATTCCGAATGTCCATAAAAAACGGGGACCCTCACGGTCGTCGCAGAGACGGCAATATTCGGATCCTTCATAATTTTCTTGGTTTCGTTTACCATCTTCATTTCTTCCCGCGTATATCCATTTTCCAAGAAGACATCTATATGGGGAAGGCAGTTAAAGGCAATTTGATGGGGATAGACCTTGGGTTTTATCTCACCGAACGTAAGAAGTGCTCTGGTCTGCTCGGCCAGCTCTTCGATCGCCTTTTTGCCCGTGCCAGAGACAGCTTGATAGGTGGATACGACTACCCGCACTATTCCAACGGCATCGTATATGGGTTTTAGGACAACGACCATCTGAATCGTTGAGCAATTGGGATTGGCGATGATGCCCCGATTTTTATAGTGAGCTATCTCTTCCGGATTTACCTCCGGCACAACCAAAGGGATATCCGGTTCCATTCTAAACGCACTGGTATTGTCTATCACCACGCAACCATCGGAAGCAGCAATTGGTGCGTATTTCTGACTCACCGACCCTCCAGCCGAAAATAAGCCGATCTCCACACCCTTAAACGAATTCTCGCTTAACACTTCAACGGGAATGTTTTCCCCTTTGAATTCGATATATTTCCCCAGGGATCTTTCTGAAGCGAGAAGTTTCAAGTTTCTTACCGGAAACTCCCTCTCTTCCAAAATCTTCACCATTTCGTTCCCTACCGCTCCCGTGGCTCCAACCACGGCAACATTGTACAGCTTAGACATTTCTCTTTTCCTCTCCCAGAAATTATTGCCCATTCGGTCAAAAGCCGACTTACTTCACCGACTCTATCTTCTCCTGCTCCTTTCCTGCCATCCAACACACACCCCGTCTTGACAAACGGTACAGATACCAAACAGGGCCGGATAAGCTATAACCTACGACGAAAGTAAACACCATGATCTGCGGTTCCGCCGCTATAACGATCATGACCAATATAATGACCAGCAAGGAGGTAAAGGGTTTTCGAGCTAGCCAGTTTAAATCCTTGAAACTGTAATATTTGATGCTACTCACCATCAGGAGAGATAGGACAAACATACCGGCGAGAACGGAAAGACTCTCAAAACGACCTTCTCCGCCCAGTTTATAATAGAGTAACACCGTAGCGGCTAGGACGCAGGCCGCACCGGGGATGGGCAACCCATTAAATACGCGGCTCTCAATGAGACCGATCTGTACGTTAAATCTAGCAAGTCTCAAGGCGCCACAGACAACATAAAGGAAGGCCACCAACCATCCCCACTTGCCATATGAAGAAAGAGACCACATGTACATCAGTATGGCTGGTGCCACACCAAAAGCAACTAAATCGGAGAGAGAATCGTATTCGGCACCGAACTTACTCGTCGTTTTCGTTAGTCTGGCAATCCGTCCATCGACGGCATCTAAGCCCGCGGCGACGAAAACGAGGATGGCAGCCATCTCATATCGACCGTTCATCGCCGACACGATGGCAGAAAAACCGGCGAATAAGCCGATGGTCGTAATAAGATTGGGTAAAATGAAGATACCCTTTTTCATCCTGTCTCTATAAAATCTCCGTTCTTTTTTCATAATAGCTCCCCCAGGGATGTTTCCCCCGCTTTGACTTTGTCCCCTCTTTTTACGGCAATAACCGCTTCCGGAGGCAGATAGACCTCCAGACGCGAACCGAATCTGATAAGTCCGAGTCGCTCACCGCGACTCACCTCCATCCCCTCCTCAACCCAACAGGCTATCCGACGAGCAATTAAACCGGCAATCTGTACCGTGAGTACTTTTTTCCCATCCCGTCGTTTGATCAGTACGGCATTTCTCTCATTATCATGGGACGCCTTATCCAAATGGGCTGAGAAAAACTTACCGGGATAGTATCTTACCACTTCCACTTGCCCATCGCAGGGCACTCGATTAACGTGGACATTGAACAAATTCATAAAAATGCTGATTTTTGTGGCAGAGGTACCTAGAAGCTCGTGGGTCACCCCCTTTTCGATGCCTATTACGGTTCCGTCCGCGGGCGAACTAACTATCTCATCACCCCCCGTGACTATCCGCTGGGGGTTTCGGAAAAACCACATTGTAAACGCACCGAGGAATATCATCACGAAAGCGAGGACCATCCAGCCCAAAAAAATGGAAACGATAGCACAGGCAAAAAGAAACAAGATAATAGGCATGCCCTCTTTCACGATAGGCTCATCGTGTTTTTCCTTATGCCTTTTTCGACCTCTTAAGTCATCCATACTTCTTGCGTAACTCAAACCGGCATTCTTTGTCAACTTTAGTCTCCGCACTGGAGGCCTGAATATAGTGAGGGATGATAAATAGAGGGTCCTGTGCCTTCCCTTTTTTGAATTTTCGGTAACCCAAAATACCTACCGCCTTCGCCTGCACACCCATAGTTCCACTTATTATAGCCTGCCCGTTTAACCTTTCCTCTATTTTTTGACGATAAAAAGTAGCCCCGTCTCCGACAAACAGGATGTTTCCTTTGGGAAGAGGGTCAAAAATTTGCTCAAGTGAACAAAACTTCTCACGATCGAGCGCAATCGTTTCCCCTTCGGAGGATAGACAGTAGAGCCCGCCATAAACAAAACCGGGTCGCGCCAGCATGAGGACGCATATAGGCATATTTTGCACCCCGACTGCAAAGGCGATGGCCTCAAGAGATGATATACCGACTATCGGTCTTCCCATCACCAAAGCTAGGCCCTTAACCGTTGCCATACCAACCCTCAAACCGGTAAACGAACCGGGACCAGTCGCACAGGCGAAAAGGTCCAATTCCTCTAATGGAAGATGGGAGTCCTTCAATACCCGATCAATAGCCAACATCACCGTCTCCGCATGTTGACGTCCATCATCGGTATATACTTCACAAAGCACGTGCTCGTCTTCAAGGAGGGCCACAGACGCGTCTTTTCTGGCTGTGGATAATGCAAGGATTTTCATGGTTACTTCGTGAAGAACTCGGTGATTTTGTTTACCGTTTCGTTATTCAGGCGCTCGATATCGATAATCATTACATAGATCATGAGAATTACCAACAATATAAAGCCTATCTGTTGAGCCCTTTGCCTCCATTTTACGCTCATTTCCTTGCCACGCACGGCCTCGATCAAATAAAACACCAGGTGACCTCCGTCGAGAACAGGTATGGGAAGTAGATTCAGCACCCCTAAGTTGATGCTGAGGATAGCCATAAAGAGAATAAAAGACAGTATTCCACTCTTGGCTTGTTCTCCTGCCATTTGGGCAATGAGAATGGGGCCTCCCAAGGTACGGGGAGATAGAACGCCCTCTAAAATCTTCACAATACTTACAAGGGTCATCTTCGTGATGAACCATGTCTGTTTGAGGCTACGGAAAAGGGCGGAGAAGGGATCCAAACGCTCGATAACCAATTTTTTTGCCGGCCCCACGCCGATTTTGTAAGTTTCTATCTCTTCCCCGAAAATGTTCTTATCTTTCATCAAACGGGGAGTAATAGAAAATTCTCTCTTTTCTCCACCTCTGTTTACCGTCATTTTGATGGGGCGGCCCTCGCTCTTGACCACGTGCTCGGCTATCTGGTCCCACCTTGTGACTGGCGAATCATTTATTTTTACGATCACGTCCCCCACCATCAAGCCCGCCTCTTGAGCCGCACCGTTCGCAGCAACCAAGCCTACCTCGTTAGTAAGGGTGGGTATGCCCCACATATAAGCTCCAGCAAAAATGATAACGGCCAGAAGAAAATTGAAGAGAGGTCCTGATAAGACGATGATTGCCCTTTTCCATACCGGTTGGGCCAGAAAAGACCTTTTTTTCTCATCCTCCGTCAAGGGTTCTTCTTCCGTTTCGCCCAACAGTTTTACGTATCCTCCTAAGGGAATGAGGGAAACGACATATTCGGTCTCTCCGATCTTCTTCCCCACCAACCTTCGACCGAAGCCGAGAGAAAACTTGAGAATTCCCACCCGAAAATACTTAGCCGCGAGAAAATGTCCTATTTCGTGAACAAAGATGAGTACACCGAGGAGAATTATTATGGCCAATATACTTCGCATTACTCATCTACCTCTTTTTTTCTATCTCCCCCACCTGCTCGAAAGCTCTTCTCCTCGCCTCTTGATCCGCCGCCAGAAGAACCTCCACTGAGTTTGGGGGGTCCCAAGGGGGAAAGGAATTGATGACCTCCCTTATCACCCGATAAATATCCGTAAACCTAATCCGCCCCGCCAGGAATTTCTGTACTGCTACTTCGTTGGCTGCATTCATCACGGCAGGTAGAACTCCTCCCGCGAAAAGAACCTCTTTGGCCAACCCCAAGCAGGGAAATTTCTCTCGATCGGGGGGCAGAAAGGTAAGGGTTCCGAGAGAGGTAAAATCTAACCCCTCAGAAATTCCCTGCGCCCTTACGGGATAAAAAAGGGCGTAAGAGATTGGTATTTTCATATCAGGCTGCCCCATTTGGGCCAGAAAAGAGCCATCAGCAAATTCGACTAGGGAATGCACGATACTTTGGGGATGGATTACTACATCGATTTTCTCCGGTGGTAGGGAAAAGAGCCACCGAGCCTCTATTATTTCTAACGCCTTATTGAACATGGTTGCCGAATCGACGGTAATTTTCTGCCCCATTCTCCAATTGGGGTGATGAAGGGCCTCGGCAGGCGTGACATCTTTCAACTTCTCCAACGGCACGTTCAAGAAAGGTCCTCCCGAAGCCGTAAGGATAACCCTTTTTACGTTCTCAATGGCCTCCCCTTTTAAACATTGAAAAATGGCACTGTGCTCACTGTCGACGGGCAGAATCCTCCCCCCTCTTTTCTTTGCTTCACCTATGATCAATTCCCCCGCCACCACCAAAGTTTCTTTATTGGCTAAGGCCACATCTTTCCCCGCCTGCACAGCTTCCCACGTCGGTAATAGTCCCGCCGCTCCCACCATGGCCGAAAAGACCATGTCCGCCTCCGGCCAGGCAGCGACTATCCGGTAGCCTTCTTCCCCCCATACAACTTCCACCGGCGGGGTCCCACACCACTCACCCCTAAACAGATGCGCCTGTTGCTCATCGAGAACGGAGACGATACGGGGGGAGAACTTAATCACCTGTTCCTTAAGCAACCGAATATTTCTTCCCGCCGCCAAGGCCTCTACTCGGAACATTTGAGGGAACTGGGACACGATCTCAAGAACTAAACGACCAATAGAGCCAGTAGAACCAAGTATGCTAATTCTCTTCATGGAAGAAACGCCTGTCGATAGTAATAGACAAAGGGAGCAATAAAGATGAGACAGTCCAATCGGTCGAGCAGACCGCCGTGCCCCGGAAGGAGATTACTCGAATCTTTAACCCCCGCCACTCTCTTCAATGCCGATTCACATAAATCTCCGAGTTGGCCCAAGGTGCTGCCGATGAGACCTAAAAAGGCAAAATGATACCCCGGAAGGGAAGAGAAAAAGATCCTCCCATACCCATAGCAACACAGAGTGCTGAATGCTATGAGGGCGAGCGTGCCTTCAACCGTCTTGCCGGCGCTGATAGCCGGAAGAAGAGGTCGACGGCCCATTGCACGACCGACATAATAAGCTGCCGTATCCCCAGAAAAAGCCAGGACCAGGACGAAGAAAATCCAATATGTGCCTTTGGGCAGCGCTCGCAACCAAATAAAATGAGAAAGGGTAAAAGAGACATACAAAAAACCGAAAAATGCCTTGAACAGAGGATCGAGATCTACAACCCCCGTTCTACTAGGCAAGAGCTCGAGCAAGAACATAATCAACAGAACGAAAACTAAAACTCCTAAAACTGACTGTCCCCCTCCGATGAAGAAAAGAATAGGGCAGAGGAGGGACCCCCCAACTGTCAATAGATGGCGCCACGTCAAAGTGGTTCCCAAAGTAAGGGTACAATATTCCCAGGTTCCCACCATTATCACCACGGCGATAAGCAGGGCGAAGACGGCCGGAGGCGCAAAGCCTATAATGACGACAATAAACGGGAGAAGGACGATGGCGGTAAGCCATCTCTTCATATGGGCATCTAAAGCTTTTCCCATCTTTTTACCTGCTCCGCCGTCAGCCCAAAACGACGTTCTCTTCTCTGATATTCACGAATCGCCGAGTTAAGGTCCTCCTCGGTAAAATCTGGCCAGAGTACATCTGTAAAATAGAACTCCGTATAAGCGGATTGCCAAAGGAGAAAATTACTGATCCTGTATTCACCGCTCGTCCTGATTAGAAGGTCCGGATCCGGTAGGTCGGAGGTATAAAGATATCGATGAAAAACGGATTGATTTATATCTTCCGGGCGTAGAAACCCTTGAGCTACATCTTCCGCAATCAATTTGACCGCCCGAACTATTTCATCTCTTCCTCCATAACTGAGGGCGATGGTCCAAATCATGTCTTCATTTTTGGCCGTCTTCGCCATGGCATCTTCCAAGAGTTGCCTTATATGCTCTCGTAAGGTCTGCCATTCTCCTATGACGTTAAGGCGGATCCCGTTAGATCTAATTTCTTCTATCTCGGATTGAATATACTCTGACAGGAGTCTCATCAAAGCACCCACTTCCCTCGCCGGCCGCTGCCAGTTTTCCGAAGAGAAGGCGAAAAGAGTAAGATACGGAATGCCAATACTACGACAAGCACGCACGATCCTGCGCACCGCCTCTGCGCCACGTCTGTGGCCAGCTACACGTCCCAAGGCGTGCTTTTTAGCCCACCTTCCATTGCCGTCCATAATGATGGCAATGTGCCGGGGTAGATTCTTGTCTTCCAAATTTCTCATATCATTCATCGTTGCTTACCATATACCCCATCTATGCGCAAGCCGAGGCTCCCCAACAAAAAAGCGGAACACATTGGTTCCGCCCTCATTCACACCCAAGGAAGAAGGTTTATATTTCCATTATCTCCTTTTCCTTCATCGCCAGGAGTTTATCTACCCGCTCGATATATTTGTCCATTTCCTTTTGAACTTCCTCCTGGTAAGTAAAAAGCTCGTCTTCGGAGATCTTATTATCCTTTTTCAACGCCTTAAGTTGCTCATTGGCTTCGCGTCTTGCATTACGCAATTTCACCTTGCACTCTTCTGCCATCTTTTTCACCAGGCGCACCAACTCCTTCCTTCTCTCTTCCGTCAGAGGAGGGATAGTGATGCGTATAATCTTACCATCATTGGACGGCATCAGCCCCAGTTCTGATTTTTGAATCGCCTTCTCGATCGCACCAATAATACTCGTATCCCAGGGGGAGATAACGATGAGTCTACTTTCTGGAACAGACAACCCGGCCACCTGGTTGAGAGGGGTGGGAACACCGTAATAATCAACTTTTATACCGTCCAACAGAGCGAGGGACGCCCGTCCCGTCCTCACTTTGCTGAAAGACTTCTCCAAAAATTGCACTGACTTATCCATGTTTTCTTTCAATTCCGCGAAGACTTCCTCTTTCATTAGTCTCCCTCCACTATCGTTCCTATTCTTTCTCCCTTCACTATCCTATCGACGGCATCCCGATCAAAGATGTTAAAGACGATCACGGGAATACCGTTTTCTCGACAGACAGCGACGGCCGTTGCGTCCATCACCTTAAGATTCTTAACCAACACATCCGTATAGGAAATGTGGTCGAAGCGTTTCGCCTCCGGCCAGTAGACGGGGTCTCGATCGTACACTCCATCTACCTTCGTCGCCTTAAGTAACGCATCGGCCTTTATCTCAGCCGCCCTCAAAGCCGCGGCCGTGTCCGTAGTGAAGAATGGATTCCCTGTACCCGCTGCAAAAATAACCACCCTCCCTTTTTCTAGATGCGAAATAGCCTTTCTGTAGATGTAGGGCTCTGCCAATTCCTTCACTTCAATAGCGGACTGAACCCTCACTTCCAACCCTCTTTTTTCTAAGACACTCTGCAGGGATACACAGTTGATAAGCGTAGCCAACATCCCCGCATAATCGGCCATCGCCCGCTCCATTCCACTTTTTTCAGCCTCATGGCCACGCCAGAAATTACCAGCTCCAATCACTACCGCCAATTGAACTCCCCTTCTTGCCACCTTCTCGATTTCTTCCGCTATTTCATTCACGATGCGAAAGTCTATTCCCGCTCCCCTATCTCCTTGGAGGGCTTCTCCGCTCAGCTTTAAGAGCACTCGGTGATATCTTAATTTTTCCACCCGATCAATCCTTCAATTCTTCGCCCAATTGAAAACGGACAAATCGTCTGAGGACTATATTCTCCCCTGTCTTGGCAATAATGTTGTTGATCAAGTCCTCCACTGTGATCTCCGGATTTTTGATAAATTTCTGCTTGGTGAGACATACCTCTTCATAGTATTTAGCCAACTTTCCCTCTATGATTTTATCCCATACTTTCTCCGGTTTTTTTTCCGCCTGAAGTTGGCTGCGGTATATCTCCTTTTCTCTTTCCAGCACATCCACCGGGACCTCCGCCGGTGAAAGGTAAGTAGGATTGGTAGCCGCTATCTGCATAGCTATGTCCTTTGCCAGATTCTGAAAATCATCTGTCTTGGCCACAAAATCGGTTTCACAATTCAATTCCACCAACACCCCTATTTTCCCTCCCATGTGAACGTAGGAAGCAATCGTTCCATCTTTGGCCGCTTTGGATGATCTTTTGGTGGCGGCAGACATCCCTTTTTTACGCAAGTACTCTACGGCTTTTTCAAAGTCACCATTAGAAGCAATAAGAGCTTCCTTGCAATCCATCATGCCCATTCCCGTTTTATCCCGCAGTTCTTTGACCATCGCTGAGGTGATGTTCACTTTTACGCTACCTCCTTAACATTTTCACTTCTCGTATTCAGTTTCGTCATACTCAAATTCGACGCTATCCGGAACGTCATCTTCATAGTGGGCTTGAGCCACCGTTTTCGTGTCTTCACCTGGCTCTGATTTATCGGTAAAAGCCTGAAGCTTTTCTTCATAGAGCTTTCGCCCTTCCAGCACGGCATCCGCAATGCGGGCGGCAAACAACTTAATTGCCCTGATAGCGTCATCGTTACCTGGAATTACCCAATCGATCTCGTCGGGATCACAGTTTGTATCAACCATGGCCACGATGGGTATCTTTAGTTTTCGTGCTTCTCTGACGGCAATTTCTTCACGTTTAGGGTCAACGATAAAAACCGCATCGGGGAGGCCTTGCAAAGACCTTATCCCCCCTAACAGCTTCTGAAGACGGTCTTTTTCTTTTTGCAGCTTTTGAATTTCTCTCTTCGTATACACCCTCACACTATCATCGGCAAACATTGCCTCTAGATTATTGAGCCGATCTATACTCTTCTTTATTGTCGTGTAGTTGGTGAGCATTCCTCCTAGCCATCTTTGATTAACGTAAGGCATGCCGCAGCGTGTCGCCTCCTCAAATATGGCCTCTTGCGCCTGCTTCTTGGTCCCCACAAAGAGAATCTGCCCCCCATTGGCGGCGACGGAAACGACAAAGTCATAGGCCTTTTGAAAAAGGACAACAGTTTGCTGGAGATCGATGATATAAATGCCATTTCTCGCCCCAAAGATATAGGGCTTCATCTTGGGATTCCACTTATTCGTCTGATGACCGAAGTGGACACCCGCTTCGAGAAGAAGCTTCATAGATATAGCTGCCATAAAAATCTTTTCCTCCGTCGATGTGTTTTTTCCTCCATCCCCTTCTACTTGGCGTAAAACCCGACTGAGTGGGCAACACCCGCCAATCCAGGGATGTGCGAAATTTTTTGATTATTATCACAGTATAGGCTGATGGGCAAGATAAATCTCACGTTCGATAATGAGAATTTATCTTTACATAATCAAACGAGAGATCGGAGGCAAAAATTCGCCATACCCCCTTTCCCCTTTCGAGCTTTACGGTAATTGTAATTTTCGGGGCGCTCATTATTTCATGAAGGTGCTTTTCCTCCGTTGTGTGTCCCACTCCCTGAGAAAAGATGAGAAGATCATCTAAATACAACCGCACTCTTTTTGCATCCAGGGGTAAACCCAGGGAACCTATGGCGGAAATGATCCGGCCCCAATTGGGATCTTGACCGAAAAAGGCCGTCTTAACCAGATTAGCGTTGCCTATGGCATAGGCTATGCGCTTCGCCTCACTTAGGGAGGCGGCTCCTTCTACTTTTACTTCCAGCACCTTCGTAGCCCCCTCGCCATCGCGAACGATGTCCTTCGCCAGGTCTTCCATCAAGCATACGAGGGTTTCTCTTATTCGAAGAAAATCGGCGGACTTTTCTTTCGGCAATTTATTCCCCGCTAAGCCATTGGCCATAACGATGACCGAATCGTTTGTACTCATACATCCATCCACGGATATGGCATTGAAGGTCCTATCCACGGCGTATCGAAACACTTTTTTTAGCTCGGGATAACCGATATTGAGATCGGTGACCACAAACGCAAGCATGGTGGCCATCTGAGGTTGAATCATTCCCGCCCCTTTAGCCATACCGCAAAAAGTAACTTCCTTTCCCCCGAGGGCTATCTTACGACATGATATCTTGGGCCACCGATCGGTGGTCATAATCGCCCTTTCAAAGCTCCCCATTCCTTCTGGGGTAAGCTCAGATACGAGTCTTTTTACGCCCTTTAAAATTTTATCCACCGGTAGGGGCTGACCGATGACACCCGTTGATGCGACTAAAACTAGGTTTTCTTCAATTTTTAATTCCTTTGCACATGCCCGTGCCATCGCTATTGCATTGGCCACTCCCTGTTCACCATTACAGGCGTTGGCGTTTCCACTGTTGACGATGATGGCCTGAGCTTGCCCGTCTTTTAATCTCTGCCGGGAGACTAAAACGGGTGCCGCCGAGAAAGAATTTTTTGTGAACATCCCGCAGGCAACCGCTGGTTTAATTGAGTAAAGTAACCCCAGGTCTGGCTTTCCGTTTCCTTTGATGCCTACACTTATGCCACCCGCCATAAAACCGGGAACCGAATAGTTGGCCTCACTCACTTCTCTTCTTCTCCTTTTCTTCTCTCATCGGCCACAGCATTTTTTATATTTCTTGCCACTACCGCAAGGACAGGGTTCGTTTCTTCCCACCTTCCTTCCCTTATGTTGGACAGGAGAACTGACCATTGCTTCACCACCATGACTGTAAATAAAATCGTCTTCTGCCTCCTCTCTCATTTCTTCCAATTCTTCTATATTGGCCACCTGTACCATACATAGCTTTTCGACCACATCCATCTTGATACGTTCGGTCATATCCAGGAAGGCCTCATAGCCCTCTTTCTGATATTCCCGAACGGGATCTTTCTGACCATAACCCCTCAGACCGATCCCCTCCCTTAAATGGTCCATGCTCAGCAAATGATCTTTCCAGTGATTGTCAATGGACTGGAGCATAATCATTTTAATGAGGTATGCCATGAGCTCCGCGCCGAAACGCTGCTCCTTCTCCCGGAGATGTTTTTTGGCTTCACTTATTACGATCTCCACTATCTGATCGGGCGTCATTTCCCGACCACGCTCTACCAAATTGAGGCGTAATGAAAACTGCTTATATATCATGTCATCTAAGCCTTTGAGGTTCCACTCTTCCGGATGTGCCTTCTCATCTACGTAATCGGAAACGACGATCTCCGCTACCTCTTCAACCATTGACTCCAAATCTGCCCACAGATCTTCTCCTTTCAAAACCCTCCTTCTCTGCTCGTATATCACCTGCCGCTGCTGGTTCATGACATTGTCGTATTCGAGAAGATGTTTTCTAATCTCGAAATTCTGAGCCTCTACTCTCTTCTGTGCATTCTCGATGGCCTTCGTCACCATCGGATGTTCGATCGGTTCGTTCTCTTGAATACCTATCTTGTCCATTATAGAGGAGATACGATCAGCTCCGAAGATGCGAAGCAAATCATCTTCCAAAGACAGATAGAATCTCGAAGAGCCCGGATCCCCCTGTCTGCCCGCTCGTCCCCTTAATTGATTGTCAATTCTTCGGCTTTCATGCCTTTCCGTACCGATAATATGAAGCCCCCCAAGTTCAGCTACTCCTTCACCTAATTTTATGTCCGTTCCCCGTCCAGCCATATTGGTAGAAATCGTTACCATGCCCGGCTGACCTGCTTGCGCTATTATCTCCGCTTCCTTCTCATGATATTTGGCATTGAGAACATGATGGCGTATGCCTTCTCTATCCAGAAGGGCACTCAACTTCTCCGATTTCTCTATAGAAATGGTGCCTACGAGGACAGGCCTCTTACGGGCGTGCAGTTCTTTGATCTCCCTCACAACGGCAGCAAACTTTTCTTTCTCCGTCTTGTAAATGACATCTTGATAATCGATACGAATCATGGGCTTGTTGGTGGGTATTACTACGACATCTAAATTGTAAATCTTCTTAAATTCCTCTGCCTCTGTATCGGCAGTACCGGTCATGCCGGCTAACTTCTCATACATACGAAAGTAATTTTGAAAAGTTATCGAAGCAAGAGTTTGATTCTCCCTTTCAATCTTGACCTTTTCCTTAGCCTCCAAGGCCTGATGCAGACCGTCGCTGTATCTCCGACCGGGCATGAGACGGCCCGTAAATTCATCCACGATTATGACCTGTCCATCTTTTACGACGTAATCCACATCTCTTTTAAACAACGTATGCGCTTTAAGTGCTTGGTTGACATGGTGGAGGAGCTCCATATGGCGTGGTTCGAATAAATTCTGAACCTTGAGGAGTTTTTCTACCCGACTTACCCCTTCTTCCGTAAGCACAACGGTGCGCGTTTTTTCATCAACTGTGTAATCCAAATTGGGGCGTAGGCGGGGAATAATTTGGTTAACTCGGTAGTATTTATCCGTCGATTCTTCCGAGGGGCCGGAGATGATCAGGGGCGTGCGAGCTTCGTCTATCAGGATACTATCCACTTCGTCTACAATGGCGTAATAGAAATCCCGTTGCACGTAGTCTTCCAGCGCATACTTCATGTTATCTCGAAGATAATCGAACCCGAACTCGTTATTCGTTCCATAGGTGATGTCCGAATAGTAAGCTTTTCTGCGTTCATCATCCTCCATCCCATGCACTATGACTCCAACCGAAAGCCCCAAGGCCCGATAGATAGGACCCATCCATTCGGCGTCTCTTCTGGCCAGATAATCGTTTACCGTAACGAGATGGCAACCCCTCCCTAAAAGGGCGTTAAGATAGAGGGGCATGGTGGCGGCTAAAGTCTTTCCTTCTCCCGTTTTCATTTCCGCTATTTTGCCCTGATGAAGCACGATACCCCCGATGATCTGAACATCGAAGGGCCTCATGCCTACCTGCCTTTTTGCCACCTCCCTGACGACGGCAAAGGCCTCGGGCAAAATATCATCGAGAGTTTCGCCTCGATTTAATCGGTCTTTGAAAATATCAGTTTGCAGCCTCAAGTCCGCATCGGTCATTTTACTGATGCGTGCCTCGAGGGCATTTATCTCATCAACTATCAGGGAGAGCTCTCTCAAAGTGCGCTCATTCTTCGTTCCAAAAACTTTTTTTAACCATTCACCTAACACAGCACCTCTCCTGCCAAAAAGGAAAAATCCGGTCTCTTTGTACCGGATTTTTCCTTCGCAATCAATTTTTAATCCTCCCCGCTACAGGCGGGTGATGAAGAGCAGTGGATCTCCAATTGCCACCTTATCGCCGGCGGCAACGTACACCTCGGAGACCGTACCATTCACCTCACTCGTTATATTGTTTAACATCTTCATTGCCTCAAGCACCACCAGTACCTGCCCTACCGACACCTGATCTCCCACCTTTACGCACACCTCGTTGACGGATCCCGTAAGGTGAGCTCGAATATCGCCCACCTTCCAGGCCGCATCTATTTCTTTGGGAGTCATGGTTTTTTTCTTGGCCTTTTTCTCCTCCTCCCCTTCTTCTGCCTCCGTTACCATCGGCTCTATGTGATGGTCGATGATGAGGTACGTAATGGTATCTCCTTCATTGGTCTTCCGCTGAGGACCTATTTCTATCGAGTGGAGGCGCCCGGAGACATCGTAGATTTCAAATGTCTCACCGAGACGGAACCCACCTTTTCGGAACCAGATACTCGGTGGTAGCACCCACGTCTTTCCATAAGTGGCCTCGAATTTGAAGAATTCAACAGCATCATTGGGGTGCTGAAGGTACAGCACCAATTCATCATCACTTGCGGGGCGTCCCAGACGATGTTCTAAGACTTTTCTTTCCACTTCCAGGTCGATGTCTTCTATTTTCTGATACCCTCCATCCCGCTCCAGAATTTTCTTCCAATCCTCGCCAAAAACAGATTGATAGATAGCATCGGCCGGTCGATAAAAGGGAAATTCTCCGTAGCGACCGAGAAGCAAGTTTTTCAAATCGTCTGACACATCCTTATACCTCTCTCCCTTCAGGGTATTATTTACAGCTGTCGTCCAAAGAATTTGCGATCCCGGTGTTACACTCCACCAATTGCCCAGCTCCACTTGAACTCGTGGCAATTCCTTCTGCAGGATTTCCGGCATGCGGTGAAGAAATCCTCCTTTGACTGCCTGTTCGAAGCTAGATCCCGTCGCACCTCCCGGTAGCTTATGGATCTGAACGGTTGGGTCGAAACCCATAAACTGGGATTCAAAATCCCGATAATACTCTCTCTCTGACCGCAATTTGTTAGATGTATCGATGATGGCCTGCCTATTGATGCCCGGTGCTCGATAACCATAATCTTCTAAAATATCTATGACCGTAAGCAGGGGTGGCGGCCCGTAAAATCCCGTGAGGGCATGGTCAGAGGCATCTACTATCTTAGCTCCGTTTTTCACGGCCTCCACAATTCGACCAATATCGGCTCCGTCCGTATTGTGCCCATGATAATGAACGATGAGATCGGGATACCTATCTTTAATAGCTCGGACCAGTTCTCCTATCCGCCGGGGTGTTCCCAACCCACCGTGATTTTTAATGGCCAGGATTATGTCTGGTCCCGTGACCTCTAAAATCTCACCAACCTTTCGGACGTAAAACTCATCCGTATGTTCGGGCCCCGTCGAAAAACATATGGCCGGTTCCAAAATACAACCCTCTTTTTGAACCTCTTCGAATACGGCTCTCATATTGGGAATATAGTTTAGAAAATCAAAAACGCGCCATACATGGACATATTTGGCGAAGGCCCGGACGGTGAATCGGATCACATTTTCCGGATAAGGGCGGTACCCGAAAAGATTGATCCCCCGGCAGAGAGTTTGAAACATTGTATTTGGCATTCTTTCACTCAAGACCTCAAGCTTTTCCAGTGGATTTATCTGCTTGCGGAGCATGTCCACGTGAACCGAAGCACCCCCTGTTATCTCGATAGAAAAGTATCCCGCTTCATCCCGCTCATGGGCGACTAAAAGTTGCGTATGAGGCATGATTCGGTTCTTAAAGTCCGATTGGGATAGATCCCTTTCCGTATTGGTGACGAAGAATCCATTCGTGTGGCGGATCTTATCCAACACATAACGAACGCCTTTTTCTTTCAATTCTTTGGGAGTTATCCTCTCATCCATCATAGTTATTCATCCTCTTTTTGGGGGTAATAGATAAAAAAATCAATATGCGTACTTGTTGATCTTGCGGGCGTGGATCTCGGCAATCAACTTTCCGAGTTTAGCAATCTCCCTTTCCGGTTCTGGGTAGGAAAACACTTCCGGATGAGTTTCGAGATACGACGTATCGAACTTCCCGCGGCGAAAATCCGGTTCATCACAGATAGCCAAATAAAACGGAATGGTCGTCTTCGGGCCTACAATAACAAAACCCTGGAGAGCCCTCTTAAGTCTTTGCAGCGTCTGCTCCCAATCGTATCCGCGCACTGTCATCTTCACCAAAAGAGAATCGTATTCCGTCGGTATTTTGTAGCCCTGGTAAACGGCTCCGTCCAATCTTACGCCCGGTCCTCCCGGGGATTGATACACCTCGACCCTTTTACCACCCTCAGGCATAAAGTTGTTTTTTGGATCTTCAGCATTGATTCTCACCTGAATGGCCTTCCCGTAAAGACGTATTCTCTCTTCTGGAATATCCAACTTCCCGCCTTGGGCAATCAAGATTTGGTTGCGCACGATATCTACGCCCGTTAGCTCCTCAGTGACCGTGTGCTCTACTTGAAGACGGGTGTTCATCTCCATGAACCAGAATTCGTTAGTTCGAGAATCAACCAAAAATTCTACCGTCCCCGCATTTACGTACCCCGCCTCTTTTGCTCCTTTAATCGCTGCTTCGTACATCGCGGAAAGTACTGAAGAGGGCAAATCAGCGGGGGCAATTTCGAGCAGCTTTTGGTGACGTCTCTGGATGGAACAGTCCCGAGAACCTAAGTGGATTACCTGGCCGTGTTCATCGGCCAAAACCTGGATTTCTACGTGTCGAGGCGCTTCGATGCATTTTTCTAAATATATGTTCTCGTCCTTGAAAGCCGACAATGCTTCTGCTCGCGCTAAGGGTATTTGACTGATGAGCTCCCCTTCGTTCAATACTTTCCTGATACCCCTCCCTCCGCCACCGGACGCTGCCTTGATCATCACCGGGTAACCAACCCTTTCGGCAAACCGAATCGCCTCTTCGATACCTGCCTCTCCCTTCGGCAAATTGCTCGTCCCGGGAATGAAGGGCAAACCGGCTCTCTCCATTATCTCTCTGGCCGTTACCTTGTTGCCCAAATCCCTCATGACATTTGCGGGAGGACCGATAAAGATCACCCCTTCCCTCTCACATGCCTCCGGTAGATCCGGGTTTTCCGACAAAAAACCATACCCCGGATGGATGGCATCACAGTTGCTTTTCTTCGCCGCCCACACAATTTTTTCAACGTCGAGATAGTCTTTTCTAGGTCCGTCCCCGATTAAGAGGGCATGATCCGCCAGGCGTACATAATAGGCATCGGAATCCGGTTTTTCATAAACCACCACCGCCTCGAGCTCCATTTCTTTTACCGTGCGCATGATGCGTAAGGCAATCTCGCCTCGATTGGCTATAAGTACCCTTTTTATTCTTCTGCTAGCCATTTAAATACCCCTTCACAGATTGATGCAAGGCTAGACCCGTTAGCATTAAATATCCTTTCTTGTCAATCTGGATTTTCCCTTGACTTTCAACTTCTTTGTACGCTAAAGACGGCCTTCACACATCCTGTATAGGTTTAAGGAAAGGAGCTTCCATGGCCAGGTACGAACCAAGATCATTAAGAAACGTAGCCTTCGTAGGACACGGGGGGACGGGTAAAACTTCTCTATGCGAGGCAATTCTCTTCGTATCGGGGAAATCGGAACGCCTGGGTCGGGTAGACGATGGAACATCAAGTCTCGATTACGAGCCGGAAGAACAAAAACGTCATGTGTCCATCAGTTCTGCCGTAAGCTTCACAGAGTGGAACAAGTGCAAGATTAACCTACTCGATACGCCAGGAGATTCAAGTTTCGCATTCGACACTAAAAGCTGCTTGCGGGTAGCCGATGCCGCAGTAGTGGTCATAGATGCCGTTGGAGGAGTTGAGTTTCAAACCCAGAAGGTATGGGAATTTGCGGATGAATATAAGCTGCCTCGGTTAGTGTTCATCAACAGAATGGATCGAGAGCGCGCTGACTTTTACCAAGCTCTAAATACCATCGGTGAGAAACTGAAAGCAAAAGTTAGCCCTATTTGCCTACCCATCGGCAAGGAAGAGAATTTCCGAGGGGTGGTGGATCTTATAGAAAATAAGGCTCTGCTCTTCGATAGCGTCAAAGGTACGGCAACGGAAACAGACATCCCTGAAGACATGAAGCAAGAGCTCTCGAAATATCGGGAATCTTTAATAGAAGATATAGCAGAGACGGACGAATCCCTTATGGATAAGTACTTGGAAGGAGGGGAATTAACACAGGAAGAAATGAAGGCCGGCCTTAGGCGAGCTATCTGCATGGGGACCCTCATCCCCGTAATCTGCGGGTCGGCAACGGGCCTAAAAGGCATCCCCGTACTACTAGACTTTTTAACCAATTACTTCCCTTCCCCCGTGGATCGGGGACCTGTCACCGGTTCTAACCTGGAAGGTAAGGAAGAAAAAAGGAAACCGGAAGAATCGGAACCCTTCTCGGCAATGGTCTTTAAAACCATCGCCGACCCTTACGCGGGACGTCTCAACTTATTTAGAGTCTACTCGGGAGAACTTTCTCCCGATAGTACAGTCTTAAACAGTTCCCGAAAGGTGACAGAACGGATCGGCAATATTTTCTTCTTGGAGGGAAAGACACAAAAACAGGCCAGTCAGCTTATCGCCGGTGATATCGCCGCTGTCGCCAAGTTAAAAGAAACCGTAACGGGAGACACCCTATGCAGTGAGCGGGCCCCAATAGTTTTCGAAACAGTAGCCGTGCCTCCCTCAATCATGTCTTTTGCCATCGAACCGAAGAGTCGAGGAGACGAGGAAAAGATAACCGGTGCCCTCCACCGTCTGCTCGAAGAGGATCCTACACTCAGATTCTACCGTAATGATGAAACCAAAGAGATGATCCTATCTGGCATGGGTCAGCTACACATCGAAGTAACGGTAGAGAAAATGAAGCGCAAATTTGGGGTGGAGGTGAATCTTAATATTCCTAAGGTGCCTTACAAAGAGACCATCAAGGGTAAAGCGCGAGTCCAGGGCAAATATAAAAAGCAATCGGGAGGACGCGGTCAATACGGGGATTGCTGGATTGAGCTGGAGCCGCTACCCAGAGGTGGTGGTTTTGAATTCGTAGATAAGATCGTAGGCGGTGTTATTCCCCAGCAATACCGACCGGCAGTAGAAAAGGGAATTGTCGAGGCCATGGAGCAGGGAGTTCTTGCTGGGTATCCGGTGGTCGATGTTAAAGTGTCTTTGGTGGATGGCTCTTATCACACCGTAGACTCTTCCGAGTTAGCCTTTAAAGTGGCCGGATCACTGGCCTTTAAGAAGGCAGCCCTCGAATGTCAGCCCACGTTACTGGAGCCAATTGTCAACATTTTCATTGAGGTACCGGAAGAATATATGGGGGACGTCATCGGCGACCTCAACAGCAGGCGGGGAAAGGTGCTGGGCATGGACAGTAAAGGCACCACTCAGATTATTAAGGCTCAGGTACCTTTGGCCGAAATATTGAAATATGCACCGGATTTACGATCCATGACGAGTGGGCGAGGTACCTTTACCTACGAGCATTCACATTATGAAGAAGTGCCACCTCACATCGCGGAAAAAATAATAGCCGAAAGTAAGAAGCGAACCGAGGAGGGAAATAAGTAAAGAGTGATTAAAGCGGCAATTATAACGGTAAGCGATAAGGGAGCGCGCGGTGAACGGATTGATTTGAGTGGCCCGGAAATTGCGCGCCTCTTGGGCACCATTGGCGCCGAAATTATTCACACCGCCATTATCCCGGATGAAAAAGAAACCATTGCCGCTGAAATTTGTGAATGTGCCGACGTCAGGGGATGCGATCTCATCCTCACGACGGGTGGAACGGGAGTTAGCCCGAGAGACGTTACGCCGGAGGCTACCCTCTCGGTTATCGATCGTACGATCCCGGGTTTGGCAGAAGAGATGCGGCGCGCATCGGCTACGAAAACTCCTCATGCCCTCCTTTCCCGAGCTCTGGCCGGCATTAGAAACAAATCCCTCATCATAAATCTTCCCGGTTCTCCCAAAGGGGCCAGAGAAAATCTGGAAGCCGTGCTTCCTGCCCTACCCCACGCCATCGAAAAAATAAAGGGCGATCCCACCGATTGTGGGGAGGCTATTTCCTAATTCTTTTCAGTACGATTAGATTCTTCCTCGAGGAGGTGTGGCCCTTCCTGCGCCCTCAGCTCCCGCTTCAGGTCACGTACCTGTTTTTGCAACCGGTTGATAGTGCGACTCATTCTAAATCTTTCGACCAGACCCAAAAAACCAGTAAAGATGACCCCAATGAGAAAGCAAACAAAAATGAGCATATAGGCAGGAACGGTTACGCGAAACAAATCAAGATACTTAAGTTCGACGGGAGTGGTATTCATGAGGGAGAAGGTAACGATGAGCATAATAAAAAGCACAGCTATTATAGTGTAAATAACCTTCATTTCACATTCTCCGCAAAGAAGGGGAGTAGCTTTTCCCACGTCGCTTTTATATCTTCCGGTATGACTCTTACTTCTCCTACGACCGTCATAAAATTCGTATCCCCGCGCCAGCGGGGCACGATGTGAATATGGAGATGATCCTCCACCCCGGCCCCCGCTGCTTCCCCCAAATTCATGCCGATGTTAAATCCATGAGGATTGAGAGCCTTTTTCAGGGCTTGTACGGAAAGGATGCAAAAATCGAAAAGTTCCCGTCTTTCATCGGCATTTAAATCCTCAAGGCCGGCTACATGTCTGGCCGGAACGACCATGACGTGTCCAGCTGTGTAGGGATAAAGGTTTAACATGATTAAAGCATGCTCTCCTCTCAGAAGGACAAACCCCTCGTTACAATCTTTATCGCATAAAACGCATGTTTTTGGTTTTTCGCCTTTTATATACGCCATACGCCACGGGGCAGATATTGCGTCCATTTTACGCTCCCGAAAGAAATTTTTTTTATTATACCTATGGTAAGGCAAGATTGACAAGGGATAATTGTCATCACCGGAGGTTGACTTAGGCCTTTCGAAAGTATATTAATTTAATCTAGAGGAGGTACCCGTGATCGAAGATGTACTTCTTAAAATAGCCGACAAGATCGTTAGACTTGACGAGGCGTCTTTAGCGTCTCTTTGGAACAAATATCGGGAGCGGGTAGAGAACGTAGAACTAAGTAGAGACTGGGAGAAGGCGGTTATAGTCTTTTTCATCATCAATGCCGTGCGGGCCAAGAATGAAATATTAAACGAGTACATACAGGAAAAGAACAAATCTCCCCGCGAACGGAAGCCGAATTTGCGTCTCATCAAGCCCCCAAGTTAAAGTATGGCAGTAGACGAAAAAATAATAAAACGTGTCGAAGAACTAAGAGCCCTCATTGAATACCACAATCGTCGTTATTATCAGTTAGACGACCCGGAAATATCAGATGCTGAATACGACCGATTGCTGGCAGAGCTCATTCGATTGGAGGAAAGTTATCCAGAACTAGCCACTCCTGATTCACCCACCCATCGTGTCGGTGCACCTCCCCTCGAAAAATTTGCCTCCTTCAGCCATCTTTCTCCCATGCTGAGCCTCGCTAATGCCTTTACGGAAGAAGAAATCATAGAATTTGACCACCGCCTTCGCAGATTCCTCGGCTCAGGAGAGTCAATAACCTACTGTGGAGAACCAAAGTTCGACGGAACGGCGATTAATCTAGTTTACCGCCACGGAATCCTAGAGGTAGGAGCAACGAGAGGAGATGGTTTTAACGGTGAAAACGTGACCGCCAACGTGAAAACTATTCCCTCAATTCCCCTCTCCTTTGCTCATAAATATCCAAAGCCACCTGACCTCATCGAAATTAGAGGAGAGGTGGTGATGAAAACGGAGGCTTTTAAAAGGCTTAACAGAAAAAGAGAAGAGGCGGGAGAGCCTCCCTTTGCAAACCCTCGTAATGCCGCCGCTGGCTCTTTGAGACAGCTGGATTCGCGGATCACCGCCAAACGCCCATTGGATTTTTTCGCCTATGGAGTGGGTGTTTTTCCCGAGGGCTTATTTAATACGCACTGGGATATAATAACGACCCTAAAGGAGTGGGGATTCCAGGTGAGTGAGCACTGTAGAAGACTGGCAACGATAAACGAAGCCCTTGAGTACTACCGCTCGATAAATTCCGTGAGAGATACGCTACCCTATGAAATAGATGGTATCGTCCTCAAAGTAGACCCCCTTTTCCTCCAAGAACGTCTTGGTACCATATCTCGTAGTCCAAGGTGGGCCCTTGCCTGTAAATTTCCTGCCCATCAGGAGACGACCGTAATTGAAGATATAATAGTCCAGGTCGGTCGAACGGGGATTCTTACACCCGTTGCTATTATGCGTCCCGTAAATATAGGCGGTGTGACCGTATCCCGCGCCACCTTACATAACCAAGATGAGATAGATAGAAAGGATATACGCATCGGTGACACGGTCCTCGTCCAAAGGGCAGGCGACGTCATTCCCGAAGTCGTAAAGGTTATCGAAGGGAGGCGCACAGGGAAAGAAAAACCTTTTCACATGCCGTCTAACTGCCCCGAATGTGGTGGAGAAGTGATCCGAGAAGAAGGCGAAGCGGCCCATAGGTGCATGAACCCCACCTGCCCGGCCAAGGTCAAGGGAGCCATCATTCATTTTGCATCTCGTGGGGGGCTAGATATTGAGGGGCTGGGAGAAAAGCTCGTGAACCAGCTGGTAGAAAAAGGACTGATAAAGGACGCAGGAGATCTTTTTTTTCTGAGGAGAGAGGAACTGCTCCCTCTGGAACGTATGGCCGATAAATCGGTAGACAATTTACTTTCCGCTATAAATAGGGCAAAACATCCGTCTTTAGCAAGACTCATTAATGCGTTGGGGATTCCTCTTGTGGGAGAGACAACCGCCCGGACATTGGCGGAACACTTCGGATCCCTCGAGGCGATCGAGAAGGCAGATATTGAGGAACTTACGCAAGTTCCCGATGTAGGGGCGGAGGTGGCAAAGGAAATAAAAGAGTTCTTCGCCCAACCGAAAACGAAGGATCTTATCGCCAAACTTAGGAAAGCAGGCGTCATCGCCGAGGGCGAGGAACGAAAGAAAGAGGAATTAATCGCCTCACCTTTCTTTGCCGGGAAGACTTTTGTCTTTACGGGAGCCCTTTCTTTCATGACGAGGGAAGAAGCGAAAAGAGAGGTAGAAAAAAGAGGGGGCAAGACAGCCGATTACGTGTCTCGTCGGGCGGATTACGTGGTCGCCGGAGAGGGGGCCGGTTCTAAACTGATCAAAGCCCAGCAAATGAATATAACAATACTGACGGAAGAAGAATTCAGACGTCGTTTAGAGGAATAGAAATGAAGAAAAGATATCACGTGTTAATTTCGGGTCGCGTCCAGGGTGTTTTTTTTCGGGCCGAAACCCAAAGAGTAGCCGAAAAATTAGGAATCAAAGGATGGGTGAGAAACACGAAGGATGGAAAGGTTGAGGCCGTCTTTGAAGGAGAAGAAGAGAAATTAGAAGAAATGCTCACATGGTGTCGGCGTGGTCCCTCCCTCGCGCGAGTCACAGAAGTTGAAGTAAAGGAAGAACCCTTCAGCGGGACCTTTGATGACTTCCGCATCACTTATTGAAGGGCTTCTCTCAAGGCCGCACAAAATCCCTCTCTTGCCCCTTCGATCGTACGGTCGCTTACGCAATAGGCCAAGCGGAAATAACCGGGTCCCAAAAAGGCACTCCCAGGAACGGCCAGAATTAGGTGCTTTTTCAGGATCTCAACAAAAGCCCGATCATCCTCAATGGGAGAGCGGGGAAAAAGATAAAAGGCCCCCTCAGGTCGCACGCAATTGTAACCCGCCTCTTTTAACATTTGGTAGAGTGCATTTCTTTTTCTTTCGTAAATTTTAACATCCACCGTAGCCCTGGGGATGCGCGTTATAACCCGTTGCATTAAAGCGGGAGCATTAACAAATCCCAGCATGCGATTACAAAGGATAAGACCGGCCATGAGTTCTTCTACCCCTTCGCATCGCGGGTGGACGGCTAGATAACCGATCCTCTCTCCTGCCAGAGAGAGACTTTTAGAATAGGAGGTAGCTATAATACTATTCTCGTAGGCACCAAACACGCTTGGCACTCGGACTCCATCGTAGACTATCTCCCGGTAAGGTTCATCGGATACAAGAAATATAGGACGCCCTCTTTCTTTTGATTTCTCTTTCAGCAAATTACCTAGAGCATGAACGGTCTTTTCATCATACACCCGACCTGTAGGATTGTTGGGCGAATTGATAAGAATCGCCTTAGTTTTTTCGTTGATAGCTCGTTCTACGCTTAAAAGATCGAGACCAAAAGTCTCATCGGAGGATACGAATTTGATCACCCCACCCGCGTTGTCTACGTAGAATCCATATTCGACAAAGCAGGGCGTAGGCACGATAACTTCTTCTTCCGGATCCAAGATAGTTTTAAAAATAACATTCAAGGCCCCACCAGCACCACACGTCATGACAACATTTTCTCCCGTTATCTCTACCCCATGAATATCTCTTAAGCTTTGGGCTACTGCCTCCCTAGTTGCCGGATAGCCAGCGTTGGGCATATAATTATGCTTACCAGGTATTGTCTCTTCCACTACTCTCTCCAATTCCTTCTGAAATGAGTCAGGAGGGGGCACGTCAGGATTTCCCAAACTAAAGTCGAAGACCTTTTCTTCCCCGTATTTTCTTTTCAGTTCTAGACCCTCTTCGAACATTTTTCTAATCATCGAACTTTGCAAAATGAAATTCCTAATCTTCCCTGAAATAGCCACAATAAATCCTCCTCGTTTATTTCTTCCATCCCAGGACCGAAATGGAAGGACTCAAAACGATTTTTCCCCTCGATCCCACTTCCAACAACTTAGTGCCCCAGGAGAATATTTTCAAGCCCAGAGACAGGAAGGAAGTTGGTATGCTTAAATTCTGTCGGCAATCACTAAAAGAAAGGCGATCCCCCTTGACCATGATGTTCTCGAATCCATAGTCGATTAAACAATTTCTAATTGCTTTAGGCGTAACAACGTATTCATGAAAGACAAGATAACGGTTAATTTTATTCAAGTATCTAAATTGAGAGGAAATTCGCCTTAACCCGGCATAGAAAAAACCGTTTGGTAAACGAAGATAAATGATCCCTCCCTCCTTAAGGAGGTGATAAATTTTTCTGAGCTGCCGTCCCCCGTCCACCATATGATCTAAGACGTTAATCAGGGTAACACAGTCGAACTTCAAATCCTTCCCTATATCGTCCAGAGTTCCACAGATAAAATAATCACCTACATTTTTACGGGCGTATTCGATGGATTTTTCAGACGGATCGACCCCTAAGGCAGTCCAATTCCTTTTTCTGGCCTCCTTAACCAACTGACCGATACCACAACCAACATCCAGTAGCATTCCCGCCGATTTAAACCTTTCAATAACATTCATGGCGTGGATGAATATGCCTTCGCGCCCACCAGAGATCTGATCTTGGGCATGGTCATCGAAATATTTCTCTCGGTAATACGAAAGTACTTCATTTACCGATTTCCCACGGTTACAGAAGATCAAATCGCACTCGGGACAATGATAGTACGACCGCTCATAAAAAACAAAATCAAATTCACTTGGCCATCCACAGTGGGGGCAGAATACCTCCATGTTCCTCTCCTAAATAGAACACCGGCACGGGTGAATAATTTGACTTCCCATGAATTTTATAGCATGAAAAAAGTTAAGGAGAAAACAGGATTTCGTGTTTACCTACCGTAAAAAAATTTTACTGGATCGCAGTGTTGGCATCATAGTGTCTATCATCATCTCTATTGTAGCGCGCATAGTAGGCTTTTTTCTCCGGCGCGACCATTCGCCAGCCACTGATCCAAAAGCGGTCATTGTGGCAAAGTTTGTCGGACTGGGCTCCATTATCCACACCTCCATCTTGTGCCAGGCAATCAAGCAAAAATTCCCCCACACCAACCTATACTATCTAACGACTCGCGGCTCTATACCCCTCATGCGGCGCATCAAGGGAGTCGATGAGATTCTATACGTGGATGATAGGAGCCTCGTTGGCATGGTCATATCTAACATAAAGCTGCTATTAAAACTGTGGCAGATACGACCAGAGCTATACTTTGATTTGGAAGTCTATTCCTCCTATTCCTCCATTCTCTCAAATTTAAGTCTCGCCCGCAATCGCTACGGTTTTTACCGAAAAAGCGTGACCTTTAAAAAAGGTTTATTCACACATCCTATATTTTTCAACACGAGAAGACACATTACGGAAATTTACGCAGAAATGGGTAAGGCAGCGGGCATTGACACCTTTGGAACATCTCGTCAAGCTATCGCTATTACATCCGAGGATGAAGAGAAGGCTTCAGCCTTCCTCCCCCACATAGCCGAACAGGGGAAAAAATTCATTCTCCTCAACCCCAATGCGAGTGAGCTCATGTACGAACGGCGCTGGCCGCAGTCATACTGGATCATTTTCATCAACGAAATAACAGAAAAATGGACGAATTATAACTTCGTCTTTACGGGTACAGTTGAGGAAAAATGGTACGTAGACGAGATTTATCGTCCCATCCCCGACGGCAGAAAAACTCAAGTACTAAACATGGCGGGGAAATGGGATCTTGGTACTTTTTTGGCGCTGCTCACAAGATCACAACTTCTTATCACCGTCGACTCAGGCCCCCTACATATGGCTTATGCCTTGGGCGTACCTACTATTTCCCTCTGGGGCCCGGTTGAACCGGATCACTATGCCCCGCGCGAGGGAAACCACATCGTCCTATATAAACCACCTTACTGCTCTCCCTGTCTCTTCCACGCCGACTTACCCCCCTGCGGGGGAAACAACGTGTGTATGAAAAACATTACCCCGACCATGTTGGTCGAAGCCACCGATAGATTTTTACACCGATTAGAGGGTACATAAATGGACACTTGCCCGATATGCAATACTTATGAAATGAAGAGAAAATACACCTTTCTAGCCTGCTCTCACTGTGGATTCATGAAGACACGAGAATTACCATTGGATTCACCTGGATCCGCGGTCTATACCCCCCATTACTTTCGCAGCTGGGGTATGGAAGCGGAAGATAATCCCTCCGTCGAGAAAATGAAGAGAAAGACGGCACGCTTCCTCCTTAAAAAAATAGAAGATCTTACCCCAAAAGGCCCTCTCCTGGATGTGGGATGCGCCTTTGGGCACTTTCTTCAAGAGGCGAACGACCGAGGTTGGGATGTCTACGGCGTGGAAATCTCTGCCTTTGCAGCCAACTTGGCACGGAAAAAATGGGGAGAAAAAATCATTCACGATTCATTTCTCGCCGCCGCACTCCCGGAAAAATTTTTCCACGTCGTCATCATGTCCGACGTCATCGAACATTTTCCCGACCCTCGTCCCGTTTTAGAAAAGACGAAAAAGATCATCTCTCCGAAAGGGACGGTGGTGATTGTTACACCCAATACGAAAAGCCTCTCTGCTCTTCTGATGGGTAGGAGGTGGCCCCATTTCAATCCAAAAGAGCACCTCATCTACTTTAATCCCGAGACGATGAAAAAAGCCCTGGAAAATAATGATTTTGAGTTACTAAAGCTGGGACCGTCACCAAAATGGATGAACCTCAATTATTTAAACAGCCAATTTACCGTTTATAGACATCCACTCTTTACTCCCATTATCAATTTCCTCGTCCGCATCGCACCCCAACCGTTAAGGGAAATAGATGTACCTCTTTTAATGGGGGACCTGCTGGCCATTGCAAGGAAAAAAGATACTTAGGATTACAAAATCAACGGTTTTTCTTGCTGCTTTAACTACTGCGGCCGCTTGTGTGGTCCGTCTTGCCTTTTTTGTCGGTGGTGTTCGCGGCTCTGATGCTTATGCTTATGCGAAATACGCCTATCAGATAGCCACAGGCGCCTACGACCCGACACAAGTCTTTTCTTTCTATGGATTTCGCTATACTGTCCTTTTGCCCACCGCCCTGTCCTACAAGTTATTCGGTGTTAATGACATATCTTCTACGATCTTCCCCTATCTGTTTTCTTCTCTCCAGGCGGGGTTCCTTTTTCTGCTGATTGATAAATTCATTGGCCGTAAGACAGCCATAGTCGCTTCTATACTCATCATCTTTTACCCCCTAGATGTGATTATGGCGAATATATTAGGTCCAGACGCCTTCATTCCCTTTTTTGCTACCACGGCTCTTTTCTGCTACATGATCGGGCAAGACCGTAGACTGCCCCTCCTGTACGCACTTGCGGGAATCCTCATGGGCATCGCTTATCTTGCGCGGGTCACCTCTATTTTTCTTTTCTTTGCCGTCGTTTTCTATCACTTGATTAGAAGAGAAAAACTGAATGCTCTGAGTTGGATGTTATTAGGATTACTGGTACCCGTAGCGGGAGAAGCTCTCTATTATTATCATCGAACGGGCGATCCCTTCCTTCATTTTCATCGCCTTTCCGTTCATGATGATCTCGTAAAGGGCATAAATCCAGATGCCATCGTTTCTCTTCTGTTCTATCCTCAGGTCATGTTCGGATTCGATCTCACCGGTCTGGCATTCTACGGGCCCTTATGGTGGCTTGTGATCCTCGGTATCTTTTTCGCTTGGAAGAGAAGATCTGTCCCTCTTTTGTTTCTGACCATTGCCCTCGTTATACCCTGGCTCGGCTTTGAATTTGGACGACAAAATATAAGGGAAATGACGCCGATGATGAAAAATTACAACTACCTTTCCCTCATCACCGCCCCGGCTATAGCTATTGCCGCTTACGGCGTCTCTTCTTTCTTTGTCGACCGTGGAAAAAAAACCTTTTTCATTTCCTTTCTTGGCATCATTATCATTTTAAACCTGTACGGCTCCTACCGCATCATGACGAATATTAAAGATGATGCAGCCCCTTACGAGGTTGTTGCCGAATTCCTGCACAGAGCAGAAAAAAGGCCGGTTTACGTTCATCATGAAAGATGGGTATTGTTCCTCGGCTACTTTTTAAAATACGATCCCACCTGGCCTTTAATCTTAGTCGACGACATCAAAGAGGAAGCTTCGCACGCGTATGTGGTACTACATCGGCGTTATTTAGAAGCCGATACGGCTGGCCGGCCGATTGAGCCCCTTCCTCTGGCCCGATTCTGGTCAACATCTCCTCCTTCCTGGGAGAAAAAAATAGAGTTTGCGGGCACCCCCGCCTATAACTCGGTCATAGTTTATTCTATACCTTTATTCTCATCATCTCCATGTAGATAGACGAGGGGGAGGTATTCTGGCTTTTTTATTGCATATAATAACCTACACGGGCGCTAAGATTGACAGGGAAAAACAATTACGATAGGGAATCAAAAGTCTATGGCTGAAAATATTACCACCGAACGATTGTTAGAGGCATGCCGTCTGCTCTTCGGGAACCATGTTGATCTCTCACCAGATTTCCTCCTCTACCTCAAGGAGAGCGGCCTAAAATCAGCCTACCGTCAAAGGGCACGAGAAACCCACCCCGACCGGGCGGCCATTCTTAATTGCGATCTGCGCTATTTGGAGAACCAATTCAAGCTCATAAATGACGCCTATCATTATCTGCTCGCGTACATCAAAAACCCACACCGACTTATTACTTTCAATTCTAGTCCGCGCCAGCGAGCAACAAACGTGAAACCTCGGCGCTATGAATTCCAAGAAAGTACTCAGATAAAAATGCCTTTCGGTCGCTATCTCTTTTATCGCGGTCTTATTACCTACCGAGAGCTAATCGAGGCGCTGTTATGGCAAAGGGCCCGCCGTCCCACAATTGGCGAGCTAGCGAAACGCACGCGTCTTCTGACGGAAGGAGAAATCAGAGAGATATTGAAGAAGAGAAAATGGGGAGAAAGGTTTGGCGAATCGGCTCATCGTCTTGGTTATCTCACTTTATATGATATTGATCGCCTCCTGGCGCGCCAAAGACTGATCCAACCCCGCATAGGTCGTTATTTTGTAGAAAAGGGGATCCTTTCTTCGTCGGAGATTGAAAGGCTGGCTTGGGAACTCAGGCAATTAAACTACCGACGAGCGCGAACAGGACGCGGAACTGTCTACTACCCCTGAGGTAGAGACAGTCGTGCCCCCTTTTGAGACTCTGCCTTTCTGTGCCCCTCTGTTTTGAAAATAGACATTATATGGGCAAGGGTTTCTGCATTCGCCGCATTCTGCTGAGTCACCATACTCATCTCGGCGATGGCCCGGTTTACCTGTTCTATGCCTTGCGATTGCTCCTGCGAGGCTGAGGCGATTCCGCTCACAAGCTCTACGACGCGGTCGGAATTTTCCCTCACTTCCCGGAAAGCCGTTCCAGTTATGTTCACCAAATTCTCGCCTGCCCTAACCTTGCTGACGATATCTTCGATGAGGGTAGATGAATTTTTCGCTGACTCAGTCGCCCTCATGGCTAGATTTCTCACCTCGTCTGCCACCACGGCAAATCCCGCTCCCGCTTCACCGGCCCGCGCGGCCTCAACTGAAGCATTTAAGGCCAATAGATTGGTTTGAAAGGCTATTTCATCTATGCTTTTTACGATCTTCTGGGTTTGCTCACTCGCCCGGGCAATAGCCTGCATAGACTGGGTAAGTTCATTCATAGATTCGCTGGCCTTCTTAATTGCCGCCTGGGCCTTCAGCATAAGTTCATTTGCCTCTTTTGTATTTACTGCATTCTGCCTTACCATCGAAGCAATCTCATCAAGAGACGCCGATGTCTCTTCTATAGAGGCTGCTTCCCGAGAAGAAGAGTCGGAAAGAGTTCCCGAAATCTGTAACGCTTGTCCCACGGCGTTGTTCATCTTCAAACGCATCGTATTGACGGAATCGACCAACTCTCCCACCTCGTCTTGAGACTCCACCGTCAACTGAACAGTCAGATCACCTTCCGCCATGCGACCGATGGCATCTATCACTTCTTTAATGGGACGGAGAATGGCCCGGGTCACAAGGACGCTGAGGAAAAAGGAGATGACAACCAGAGTTATGAAAATGACGAGAAAAACGACAATGGTGGCATTAAAAGCTGTGACCGATGCATTATACCCTTCACGACTTAATTTATCCTCCAGGTCCAAGAGCTTAACCAACAATTTTTCCAAATCGGCATATTTTTGATCCGCCACGGCAGCGTACACGGCACCACTGCCCTGAGGTGCCAACTCAAGAACGCGAGAAGCCGCTTGCTGATATTCTTTGAATTTTTTTGACACTTCTTCAAAAAGCTTTCTCTCTTCCTTAAGCAGGTTTTTTCTCAAAGTCTCCTCGATCATAGATGCATCAGCCGCCATGGTAGCCAACTGGGCTTTAATGAGTTTTTCCACCTCACCCTGATCCCGGCTTTCGGCTACCCATTGAATAACGCGAGATATATTTCCCTGAACTGAAGAGAGATCTTTGAGGAGCTTCAAGCTGACCTGGTAATTTTTAAATCGATTCTTATACATCTCGTCGGTTATTTCCTGTTGCGTCCATAGACTGACAAAGGTGCCCGCGCCGATGAGGATAAGAAAGATAAGCACGACCACCGGCGAGATGAGCATCTTCTTTCCTAAGCTCAATCGCTGAAAAAAACTTTTCATAGGCCCCCCTTATGATGTTCTTCCATCTCACAAAAAAGAGCAATCCTCATGCCATCAAAAAACGCCCTGTCTTTCCTCATTTTTTATGGAAAAGACGTCGACTTTATGACACAATAGACATACTGTGTCAAATATTTGTCCAAACATTACACCTCACCTTAGGTTCAAAGTCATCTTCAGCAAATCATGTCCCATCCTCTCCACACTCATGCCCAGTTTCCGTGCGAGGGCAATCATGCGGTGGTTTTGGGGCTCCGCGTACCCAAAAAACTCCTTGACCCCCTTTTCATCGGCAATACCGATGAGCACATCGAGCAATTTAGCAGCCAAACCCTGTCCCTGAAAGTCATCATGGATGATGACGGAAAACTCACATTCTTTCCCGGACGGTTCCATCACAAAACTCCCGATACCTATAATACGTCTTTTTCCTCCCTCTCTTATTTCCCCGACCATCGTCATCTCCCGGTCATAATCGATATTGCAAAACCGAGCATGCATTTCATGGGTAATGTCCCCTATGGATTGATAAAATCTTTCCCTCAGCGTGCTTTCCGAAAGGGAGGAGAACATTTCATGTTCCAACGGTTCATCTTCTGGCCTTATTGGTCTCAAAACGACCTCCTGGCCGGACTTCAATCGCCAAAAGGAAACGTACCGACTCGGATAGGGACTGATCAACAGATGAGGATACGGTCGTTCTTCTTGTGCATAGCGACGATCAATTATCATCCTAGCATCCAAAGCTACTGCCCGCCCGTCGGAAATAGCCAAAGGATTTATATCCATCGCCCGAATCTCGGGAAAATCAACTATAAGATTGGAGAAACTAACAATTATTTCTTCCAGCTGATGCAAGTCGGCTGGCTTTTTCCCTCGATAGCCCTTCAGCATACGATAGACTCGGGTGTCTTCTATCATACGTCGGGCCAGCGCTTGATTCAGAGGAGGTAGACCGACGGAAAAATCTGAAAACACCTCAACTCCAATGCCCCCCATGCCAAAAGCGATCACGGCCCCACAGGTTTCATCCCGTTTAGCCCCCAGAATTAACTCGTAGTCTATGACATCAACCATCTTCTGAACCGTCACTCCAATTATATAGGCTCCCGGAATGCGCGTCTTTAGACGTTCCATGAGCCGTTCGTATTCCAAACGAAGACCCGACTCGTTAACTATTCCCATCACTACCCCCCCCACATCTTGTCGAAAGATGATATGCGGGGAGGATACTTTCAGTACAACAGGATAACCTATGGCACTTGCCCACCTGGCCGCTTCATCCACATCCCGGGCCATATAGCTTGCTATCGATGGGATTCCGTAAGCGGACAAAAACTTGCGGGCTTCTTCTTCCGGAAGAACCTCCATACCCTGCCGGAAGGCTCTCTTTACAATGGTTTTCAAATGATTTTTGGGAGGTGATTCCTCTACTGACAGTTCAGCCGGCGTCTCCTGGATAAATTTTATATTTCGCTCATATCGGTACATATTTACACATGCCCTTACGGCCCGTTCAGGCGTAGGAAAAGAGGGGATTCTTCGCTGACCGAATAGCTTCCTTGTCTCCGCTGCTTTTTCGTCTCCCCCTAACCAACCCACAATTAGGGGCTTGGTCGCAAGGTTGGACAGCTTTACAATTTCCTCCATTAGATCCCCCCCTTTCTCCGCTTCCGAAGGGGCAAAAAGAATAAGTACGGCGTCGACATCTACATCACGCAGGCATACTTGGATCGCAGCGCGATAATGTTCCACCCTGGCTTCATCACCGAGATCTAAAGGATTCGTTAGATCTATATAGGGTGGGAGAACCTCTTTCAGTAACCTTGCCCTTTCCTCCGTCATCGGTGCGGGCCAGCCACCAGATCGGATGAGTCGCCGGGTTGCCATTTGAGCCGCGCCTTTACTATTGGAGATAATCATCAGGGCTCCACCTTTTGGCAGGCGCTGCGCATAAAGGGCACTGGCAGTATCGTAAAGATCCTGAACTTCTTTTACCCTTACGACACCTATTCGCGCCAGTAGTGCATCAAACGCTTCATCTGGTCCCACTAAAAACTCCGTATGGGACCTATGACCCTTTTCCAGCTCCGGTAGGGTGGGAGGTTTTAATAAGATAATGGGTTTATTGCGGGCAAATCCTCGAGCGGCACTTACAAATCTTTTCAAATCTCGGATAGGTTCTTCTTGATAGATGATAATGCTCTTCGTGTATGGGTCATTGCCTAGAAAATCTATGAGATCCCCGACATCCACATCTAAGACAGTACCTAAAGAGCAAATCATGCTAAAACCAATTCTCACACTCAATCCCCAATCAAACAGTGACTGACCGAAGGCGCTACTGTGTGTAATAAAAGCTACACTACCCTTTATGGGAATATCTTTGATGCGGCCGGCACATAGGCCCACGGGTGGTCTAATAATACCCAGGCAATTGGGCCCGATAATACGAAGCGGATAGTTTCTCTTGACAGATAATATTTCTTCTCTGAGCGAATGGGCATCTCGAGGTAGTTTCGAGATAATCGCAACGCCCGCGGCACCTTTTTTCCCCAACCGGTCGATTATCCTCGGCGCATCTTCAATGGGTAGGGCATATATGGCCAGGTCGATCGGCTCTGCGATGTCCTCAATACTTGGTATGCAGGAAAGGCCACAAACATTCTCTTTCCCCGGCTCGACTACATAAACTTTTTTTTCCTGACAAGCGAGGAGGTTATCAACAATGGCGCGGCCTATGGTTCCTTCTTGTTCACTTGCACCCAATACTGCTATGGTCTTCGGTTCGAACATGCGCTTCAAGTTCTCCATACTTCCTACCTTTCCACGAGTTCGATAATGGCCAAAGCTACTTCCTTGGCCTTTCTTCCCACCTCAAGCGTTGGCCCCACGCAAGACGGGCAACCGACTGTGCACGGGCATTCCTCTAAAAGTCTTCGCATCCCCTCTAGTAATTCGCCGCGTTTTTCGTAAATTAGTTCGGAGAAACCTACCCCTCCGGGGTAGGCCTCGAAAATAAAAATAACGGGATCGAAACGGTCAAAAAATTCATCTGCCTCGACCTCACTCTTCGCTAACACCACCCCCCGACCGTTGCCCACGGAATGGTCTAAGTCACGGGAGTCGGCCATCACATATAGAGCCGCTAGATGGTGAAGACCGTAAGCAAGCCCCATAAGACCGTCCACGATTTCATCTCTCCGATAAGCCAAACGTCCAAGAAGTTTGCGCGGTATAGTAAACCATGTACCTGCTGCATGCATACTCTTTTCCGGCAGATGAACCTCCCCATATCCTACATTTTCCCCTGTGTAGAAGCGGATTTTCTTATAACCTACCACCTTCGTAACCACACTCAGCTCCCCATGTTCCCATAACAGACCTCCTCGGGGAACGCTGGCAAAAGACTTAAGAACATCCACGTTCGTATAAGTCATCGCATCTGTGTAATAATCAGCATTTACCTTTTTCACATAGGCTTTCTTGCCTTCTAGGTCTAACTTCGCGACCTCATACTGTTCTGACTCGACCATATAAATGGCCCCTTCATGAACGGTCGTAAAGGCGCTATCCCAATCCACTTCAGCAATCACCTGTTCTTTTCCCACCTCCGACACATCGACAACTACCACATTCTCTGGCGTTACACTTCTTAGACTCACCTCATCGGCCGGATAACTGTCGGCCGACCAATGCCACTCATCCCTAACCCTGTGGAGTATCCCCTCTTCCTCCAGGAAAGAAAGAATTTCCTCCAGTTCAATGGATCCAAACTTTTCTCCTCGCTTAAAGGGGAGCTCAAAGGCGGCGTTTTTTATATGTTGAACAAGGATGAGCAAATTATCTGCATTTATGCGGCAGTGTTCCGGGGTACGAGAGAAAAAATAATCCGGATTCTCCATGAGGAACTGATCCATAGGTAGGCTTCGCGCCATAAGGATAGTCACGCTCTTCCCTTGTCTTCTACCAGCGCGCCCCGCCTGTTGCCAGGTACTTGCAATCGACCCGGGATAACCACAGATAATGCACGCCGAAAGATCTCCAATGTCGATGCCCAATTCTAGTGCATTGGTAGCAACAACCCCCTTTATCTGGCCAGATCGGAGGCCCTTTTCTATCTCTCGCCTCAGTTGCGGTAAATAACCGCCCCGATAACCGGCGACAATTCTTTCATTTATGCACTCTTTTCGGTGCACCTTATCTTTCAAATACTTTGTTAACACCTCAACCGAGAGTCGACTCGTAGTGAAAATAATGGTTTGGATCCCATTTTCGATCAGATCACTGGCGAGGCGACGGGCCGGTATTAAGGGGGATTGGCGAATACCTAGTTCACGGTTTACAACCGGTGGGTTATAAAGAAAAAACCACTTTTCCGCCTGTGGTGCGCCGCTATCATCTATTATTTCCACCTGGCGTTCCAACAAACTCTCCACGTGTTCACGAGGGTTGGCTATCGTTGCGGAGCAGCAGATGAACACAGGATCAGCTCCATAGAAACGGCAGATGCGACTTAGTCGTCTGACGACATTTGCCACATGGGAACCGAACACCCCCCGATAAATGTGGAGCTCATCAAGGACCACGAATTTAAGGTTCGTAAACATTTTCACCCATTTGGTATGATGGGGCAGAATCCCCGCATGAAGCATATCGGGGTTAGTAATGATAATCTGTCCTTGCCTTCGGATGGCCTGTCTGGCATCGTCCGGTGTATCACCATCATAGGTGAATGATTTAATTCCCCCGCCCAGTTCAGTAATTAACTCGTGCAATTCATTTAGTTGATCCTGGGCCAAGGCCTTAGTGGGAAACAAATAAAGGGCACGGGTAGAAGAGTCTTCCAATATTTTTTGGAGGGTCGGAATATTGTAACAGAGAGTCTTACCACTGGCCGTAGGAGTAATGAGGCAGATGTGACGTCCGGCCCATGCTTCTTCAAGGGCCCTAAACTGATGAGAATAGAGCTGTTCAATCCCCTTTTTCCTCAGGGCCAGCCTTATTCTTGGATGCACCCATGGAGGAAAATCAACATATTTAGCTTCCCTTGCTGGCAAGCGCCGGTATGCACGTACGTTTTCCCAAAACCTTTTTTCTCCTTCTAATCTCGCAAGCCATTCTTCCAGGGTGAGCTCCGCCATAACGGTCAGAAAATTATATCTTTTATTCCCGATTGACAAACCTTTTTTTCATGCCTATGTTCGACTAAAAAGAGGGTTGAAAAAAAAGCCCCAAGAGGAGGTAATATGGTGGAAACGATCGAAGTTACGGACCAGGCTGCTCAGGCGATCAAGGATTTCCTCTCCCGACGCAAAGAACCAAGTGCCGTGCGCATCTTTCTCAGCGCTGGGTGAGGGGGCCCGCAATTAGCGATGGCTCTGGATGAGCAGAACGAGAATGATGAGGTTATAGAGGAGAAAGGTGTGACCTTTCTGATCGAAAAAGATCTTTTGAAAGAGGTAAAGCCCATTCAGGTGGATTTCATCACGACTCCTATGGGCTCGGGCTTCCGTCTTACTTCTGCGCTCCCATCCGGCGGTGCGTGTGGCGGAAGTTGCAGCTCCTGTTAAGAGCAATGAACGAAGGTGAATGGTTGAGATCTTACGCGGAAGGCCTTCTCCAAGCGGGACACCTGGAGGAGGCTGAACGCGTATATATTCAACTTATCGAAAATTATCCGGAAAACGATTCATATCTCATGGCGCTGGCCTGGCTATACTATGACAGCGGTCGCCTAGAGGAGGCGATTTCTTGTTTTGAGAAATTATTTAATAAGGAACTGACAAGGCGAATGTTTACCGGTTTTGCATTCGACGAACTGGTACGGATATACAAAAGCCGAGGCATGTTTTCCCAACTGCTGGATGTATGTGAGCGCGCCTGTGAGGCCTTCCCTGGCGAATATGCCCTCATGGGTGATCTCGCTTGGGCCTGTCATCAGGTGGGAGAATTGGAAAGGGCTGCCGCCATCTATCGGCAGATGATCGAAATAGACCCGGCAGGGATAGATGCTTACCTAGGGCTTGGCAACACCTTAATTGCCTTAGAGGACTATGACGGGGCCGAAGAGGCTTATATCCAGGCTTCCCATATCGATCCGGAAGAATCGGCCACTTTTTTTGCCCGCCTTGCGGACGAATACAGACGATCTGGTCTTCTCGAAAAGGCGGAATTGGCAATTAGAAAAAGCATAACCTGTAACGAAGAAGATCCGGCTCTTTTTCTCATGCTTGGTGACATATTGATCTCAGAGAGAAGGTGGGAGGAAGGCTGGGCGGCCTACGAAAAAGCCGCTTCTTTGCAAGCTGATGCCGCTGGCAGCTACTATTTCAGATTAGGGAATACCCTTACCGTCGCCGACTTACCCGAGCAGGCTGTGGAAGCCTATAAAAAGGCAATCGAAATGGAAGCCAATCCCTTCTATTATCTGCATCTCGCCCGCCTCTACGTGGCAATGGGGAAAATAGATCTCGCCCAGGACGTGTTAGAAAAAATAAAAAAAGAAAACTGATCAATCCCGCTCAATCCTCTTTTTCGTTTCTCTAAACACCCTATAAAAAGCCTTCTCATCCGCGAGAGCTGTTTTTAAAATGGTTGCAAAGTCATCTAGATTCTTTCGATTGAGAACGAGATTGACGCTCTGATGAAAGGCCGCCATTTTGTCCATGGTGCGGAATCGTTCGGAAATGAGGCAGACGAACATCTCTCTCCTAATTGCCATGGGAAGTTGAGCCAGATAGGCCAAGATAGCATTCTCTTCCGGATTTTCCGCTTCGAATTTCTCGTCCACCACAACTACATGATAGGTATGAAACCGACACCTTTTGAGTGCCTCTTTGGCTGTCTCCGCTTTCGTTATCCGGTATCCCATATTTTCAAGGGCGGCGATAATTTTTTCCTTGGCCTCTATCTCTGGTTCACATACTAAGGCTGTTGACACCCCCTCTTCCAAGAAATCAAAAGGTATATCCGAAGAGTCGTATGCTTCTCCCTCAATTTCTTTCATTAAGGCATTGATATCCACCATAAACACCTCCCTCTACCTGCGCGCCCGACCGTAGTCCCGATCTATCTCCAATTTTCCCAGTAAGTCTGTTGTTTTCTCCCCGGCGGCACTCTTGACGGCATCGATGCCGCGTCCTACGATAGCCTTGTTGGAGGCATAGGCCCGGGCCGTTTCTTCGGTAATTTCCCCTTTCCGGTAAAGCTCGATTATATAGTCATCGAAGGTCACCCATCCAAAGGCCTTGCCGGCTTGAATGATTTCGTAAAAAGTCTTACCCTCCTCTTCCCCGTTTAAGATCGTATCTTTGACCCTTAGGTTTGTACCCATGATCTCGAAGGCCGCAACTCGACCTCCCCCCACTTTGGGTAGGAGTCTCTGACATACTATCCATCTCACCGTATCGGCCAGACGAATCCTTATCTGCTTTTCTTCATCGGCCGGAAACATGCCTAAGATTCTATTAATCGTCTGACCCGCATCGACGGTATGCAGGGTACTTAGCACGAGATGCCCTGTCTCGGCCGCCGAAAGACCGATCTCCACCGTTTCTCGGTCTCTCATCTCTCCCACGAGAATTACCTTCGGTGCCTGCCGCAAAGCGGCGCGCAATCCGTTGGCAAAAGTGTCGAAGTCTTTTCCCATCTCCCGCTGATTAAAAGTGGATTTCTTATGAGGGTGGGTAAATTCAACGGGATCTTCTAAGGTGATAATGTGGACCGATTTCTTCTCGTTTATCTCATTCAGTAAAGCCGCCAGGGAAGTCGATTTCCCACTACCGGTGGCACCGGTAACTAAAATAATTCCATTCTTCTCCTCCGCCATCTGATAAAATGCCTCGGGCAGATTAAGGTCCTTGCAAGTGGGAATGCGGGTCTCTAGTTTCCTTAAGACGATGGAATAGTTCCCTCGCTGAGAAAAAATATTAACCCGGAAGCGCGCCTTTCCTGGAAGTTCATAGGACAGGTCGCAAGATCCTTCTCGAAGAAGAATGTCTGTTAATCTTCGATCCCGATTGATGAGATTCAGGGCAAAAACCTCCGTCTGAAAGGGGGTAAGACTTTCGAAAGGAGGATCGAGGGGCACGGAGACGAGCTGTCCCGATGACTCGACCTGAAAAGGTCTCCCAACCGTTATGTTCAGGTCGGACACATTGGGATGGGAATCGAGCATTTTCCCTAAAATGTAATCGACTTCTTGCTTACGCATATTATGCCTCCGTAAAGTCTGTAGGTGGCGTCTTTAAATATTGGCGGAATCTCGCCTTATCGTTAGCCTTCGCATATGCCTCATCGGCACTGATCCAGCCCCGATTCAACAAATCCATGATCGCATCGTCCAAAAGCTGCATCCCGTATTTTTTCCCGGTCTGGATCATGGAGGGTATCTGGAAAGTCTTCGATTCGCGAATGAGATTTCTGACGGCCGGCGTTGCGATGAGAATTTCAAGAGCGGCGCACCTACCTTTTTTATCAATTCTTTTGAAGAGTACCTGCGAAATGACGGCCCTAATGCCATCGGCTAAGGTGGAACGGATTTGTTGCTGTTCGTCCGCCGGAAAGACCTCGATGATACGATCCACCGTCTTAGCCGCACTGGTGGTGTGGAGGGTCCCGAAGACCAGGTGACCAGTCGAGGCAGCTTCCACGGCCAATCGAATCGTTTCCAGATCCCTCATTTCTCCCACGAGTATTATATCGGGATCCTCCCGGAGTGCACCTCGCAAGGCGGCGGAAAAGCTTTTCGTGTGTACCCCTACCTCCCGGTGGTTTACGATACAGCTTGCGCTCTGATGGACGAACTCGATCGGATCTTCAATGGTAATGATATGGTCTTTCCTATTCCGATTCGCCTCATCTATAATGGCTGCCAAGGTTGTGGACTTACCGCTGCCCGTAGGACCGGTAACGAGCACCAATCCCCTCGGTAAATAAGCCAGGCGGGAAACAACGGGAGGTAGGCCCAATTCGTCTACCGTAAGTATTTTGCTTGGAATCTCACGAAATACGGCCGCACATCCCCATTTTTGCATGAAAAAGTTGGCCCTGTACCTCGCCAATCCAGGAATTTCGTAAGCAAAATCTACATCTCCCGTCTCTTCAAACTGCTTGACTTTATGTTCCGGCGCAATTTCATAGAGCATGGCCTTAAGGGAATCGTTGTCAAGGACATCGTATTTAATGCGTACAATTTCTCCCCTAATCCTAATGGCCGGTTGCTGTCCAGAAACCAAATGCAGATCCGAGGCCCCCTCCTCATGCATCAGATGAAAAAAAGCATCTATCTTTGCCATGGAATCATCCCCCTGTGAGCTCTTCTGTGCTGATTTAATGTGTATAGGGAAAGGACTAAGTAAAGTCAAGGTGGAAATACCTTGACAGAAAGAAGCTCATTTTTCTATAAAGGTCGCAGCTGCGGGGATGTAGCTCAGCAGGGAGAGCGTCGCGTTCGCAATGCGAAGGCCAGGGGTTCGATTCCCCTCATCTCCACCAAATAACAATTCAATGTGTTTCGATATAATCCGAAAAGCCCTTATAGATTAAGGGCTTTTCCTTTTTTATTTGTTCGTTATAGTTTGACGTAATTCATTAAAATACCCCCTCATTGGAGGTATTTTTCCTGTGGAAATACCCCCAATGAAAAATACGTACCCGCAAAGTTAATTTAAATCGTTGATATTTTATAGTAAAACTGGATATAATTATATTTGATTAAACCAGAGAGGTGTCTGATGTCTCTCACAGATATAAAGATTCGTTCGGCAAAGCCGAAAGGCAGGCCTTACAAATTGACGGATGGGGATGGTCTTTTTCTTCTCGTTACCGTTCAGGGTAGCAAGCTTTGGCGCTTTTGTTACAGAATAGGTGGGAAGGAGAAGCTTTTTGCCTTGTGCAAAAATCCTGCTGTGAGTCATCAGAATGGCAAAGGGTTTCCGTTACCTCGTTGTGATTATGGATTGGGTAAGCAGGAAGGTATTGTCCTGGAGGTTATCAAATACCCTTGATGTATCCTTCTGTATAGATGCCCTTGAGGAGGCAACCCTCAAATACGGTAAACCCCATATATTTAACACAGACCAGGGGAGTAAGTTTACACCCCTTGAATTTATAGATATCCTAATAAAGAATGACATCCTTAAGATAAATATGGATGGAGGAGACATCATATTCATCGAGAGACTATGGAAGACAATAAAATATGAAGAGGTATATTC
>JAOAFE010000006.1 GCA_026416455.1 Syntrophales bacterium | reverse complement strand
GTCGTGCCCTAGCGGGAGATCCGGAACATAATGTACCTCTGAGACCTCATGACCGCCTTTTTGTGAAGAGAATTCCTGACTGGGGCGCCATAAAATATGTTACGCTGACCGGGGAATTTAAATTCCCGGGACGCTATGCCATTCATAAAGGCGAACGTTTATCATCGGTCATAGAAAGGGCGGGGGGATATCTCCCCACGGCTTATTTGCGAGGAGCTTATTTTACACGGGAGTCAGTTAGGGCCTTGCAACAAAAAAGTCTAGAAGAAATGACAAGAAGGCTGGAAAGGGAACTTCTCTCTGAAGCTTCGGCCAGAATCGGATCGTCGCTCACACCCGAAGAAGTTCAATCCAAAGCCCAAGAAATACAATTCAAACAGAGACTCATTGATTTTATGAGAGGACTCAAGGCAACGGGACGCATGAGTATAACCCTGACCAACCTTCGTCTTTTTAAAGGTTCTATTTACGATATTGAACTAGAAGACGGTGACACTCTCCATCTACCTCAGAAAAACAATGTTGTAAATGTAGTCGGTGCGGTTATGGCCGAGACGTCGCATGTCTTTAACGAAAAATGGTCCTACTTAGACTATATAAACGCATCCGGAGGCATGTCCCGATACGCCGACGAGGCTAATATCTTTGTTCTCAAGGTAGACGGAAGTGCCCGGAAACTATCAGGTGGGTTGTTCGATTGGAACAAACATAAAGAGAGGTGGGAACTGGCTGGTTATAGCGAAGAGCTTCCCAGAATAGAGCCGGGTGATGTCATTGTGGTGCCAGAAAAAGTGACTACTATAGCATGGCTGAGAGAAATACGTGATATAACTCAAATTCTGATGAACACGGCAGTCACGGCGGCCACGATAATTAAACTATGGTGATAAAAATTTTTGTTGACAAAATATAAAAAAAGAATAAAGTTAGTTCCACGCGAACATGCATAGCAAAGGAGGATATTTATGAAGAGCAAATCTGTTCTGCGGAGCGTAGTTGTTATAGTTGGAATTATGTTTTTAATTACCATAGTGATGCCGACTAGCATTTTTGCTCAGGCGGAGACAGCTACTGGCGCCGCGGCAGGGGCCGCGACAACGGGAGCCGGCGCAGCGGCAGGGGCAGGTACAGCAGCCGCCGCTGGAGCGGGTGCAGCAGCAGGTACGGCCGTAGTGGGTGGTGTTACCGTGGGAACCATCGCCGCGGCCACGGTGGTGGCAGCCGCAGTAGCGGTAGGAATCGCGACGTCAACTTCAAGCGGTCCCGGAGCGTCAGCTCACCACTAAAATTTTTTACATTACAACCCCGGGGTATTCCCCCCGGGGTTAGTTACTTTAGCCTGAAAGCAAATGAGAAGTAAGACTTCTTATTGGGCGGTGCTTTTTTTTTGTGCGTTCGCACTCCCCATGTGTTCTCAGCAGGCAGCATTTGCCCAAATCCAGCCCAAGGAGCATGAAATAATCGTTGCAACGGCGGAAAAGCTATTTTTCGCTATGAAAGAAAAAAACTATACGGACATCTGGCGCCTTATCACCAAAAAATCGAAAGAAGAAATCTGCAGCAACGTCATAAAAGCGGCCAAGAAACACGGAGAGACTTTACAAACAAGTCAAGTAGCCCAAGACTTTGCCGAAGGTGGCCCCATCGCTCAAGCCTATTGGAATGCCTATCTTGATGTATTTAATCCCGATATGGTGTTAAAAGAAAGTGCCTGGCAGATGGGAGAGGTCAAGAAAAAAGAGGCCATCATTATTCTTCAGCATAAAAAGGCCGAACGCCCTGCCCGGCTTCAGATGAAAAAGGAGGACGATCAGTGGAAAGTGGGCTTAGAAGAAACCTTCGGTATCCTCCGCTGGGTGGTAAAATAGGGACAGCGCCCTTTTTTTAACGAACATAACCGACCGAACTAAAAGATTTTCATATTTTTTTTTCGTAACCCTCATCGACGAGTAGCTTCTCGCCTTGCGCCGCCTGTCGGGCCAAAAAATCACAACGTTCATTTTCTTCCTGCCCCGCATGGCCTTCCGTCCAGACGAATTTTACGTGGTGGTACCCGCAAAGACCGAGCAGCTCCCGCCATAAATCGGCGTTTTCCGCCTTTTTCCCCCCTACCCTCTTCCATCCTTTTTCCTTCCATTTTTTTACCCAGCCCCTTTCGACGGCATCCACTACATAGCGAGAATCTGTGAATAGGGTCACCTCACATGACTCTTTGAGCGCCTTCAGAGCCGCAATGGCGGCCATAAGCTCCATACGATTGTTCGTAGTCAGGCGAAAACCGGCAGATAGCTCCTTTTTTGCTCCGTTGTAAATCAAAATACACCCGTAGCCCCCGGGACCAGGATTCCCCAAACACGCTCCATCGGTGTAAATTGTTACTTTTTTCTTCTTTTCCACAGCGCTTGAGCTACTAGCACAAAATCCCCAAAAAAAATAGGCAAAGCCGTAAAGATCGAATCAGTTTTCACCCTTGAAAAAACGGTGTCCCTTATGGTAGCGCGAAGGCGATTTTTCTTCTCATCGGGAGGGACGACAACTAAATGGATTTCTTTTTTCGCCCGAAAGGCATTGCCGTAATCGGCGCAACGCGCGACCAGACGAAAAGTGGAAACTTCATCGTAAAAAATCTCAAAATTGGTTACGACGGCCCCATCTATCCTGTCAATCCTCGCTATGACTCGATCGACGACCTCCCGTGTTATCCGGATATAGCATCAATTCCCGATCCCGTAGACCTGGCTATCATTTTCATTCCGGCTCATGCTGTACCGAAAGCAGTCGCGGAGTGCGCCGATCGAGGCATTAAAGGAGTCATGATTCAGTCAAGTGGTTTCGCCGAGGCGGGACCAGAGGGAGAACAACTGCAGGCGGAGCTAAAAGACATGGTAAAAAAACGTGGCATCCGAATTTGGGGCCCTAACTGTATGGGTCTGGTGGATGCAGTAAACCGCTACGTTTTTTCCTTCATCGTGGCTAAGGCATTCGAAAAGAGACTCCTGCCCGGGAATGTCTCCCTTATCGTTCAAAGCGGCATGCTTTCGGCAGGGTTTCTCGTAGACATTATGAGCCACGGCGTTATGGGCATAAGTAAGGTGTGCTCCATCGGAAACAAGCTGGACATCGACGAATGTGACATCCTACCCCACCTCATCGAAGACCCCAACACCCACGCCATAGGTTGTTACCTTGAATCCATCGTTCGCGGCCGTCTTTTCATTGATCTCTGCCGTCAAAGCCCGAAACCCATCGTCGTACTCAAGGGCGGCCGAACGGGAAAGGGAGCGCAAGCCGCCTGGAGCCACACGGCGAGTCTAGCAGGTAACCATGAAATCGTCCGCGGCGCCCTCGTCCAAGCGGGTGCCATCGAGGTAAAGGACTTCAAAGAACTCATGGATATATGCCGCAGCTTAGCCTCAACGCCTTCAGTCAATATAAAAAACCGACCGCGTATTGCCATCCTCACCTTTAGCGGAGGAGCGGGAATCGTTTTTGCGGATTTCATAGAGGAATACGGAATGACCGTCGCAGAACTCAGTGAGATGACCAAAGAAAGGATCGGTCGCCTCTTCCCCGCCTGGATGCCCGTGGGAAACCCGGTTGACCTCTTCCCGGCGTTGGAGAAGAATCGGGCAGCGGGCCTCATCGTTGTTCAAGAAGCCCTCTCCGCCGTGCTGGATGACCCTTCCGTGGACGGGATTATGATTCATCTATTTGCCGCCAGCTTCCGAGGTCCCATTCCCTTCGCCGAATTGGCGAGCATGGTCAAGAAGGCGGGCAAGCCTGTCTGTATTTGGCTCCTGGGTGAACGTGAAGAGGTCTTCAAAATTCAAAACGAAGGCCGCACCCACGGTATTCCGACCTTTGTCGAAATAGGCCGCGCGGTTGAGTGCATGGCGGCTATTTTCCGAAATGCGCGCCTTCGGTCTTCTTCCCATGCTTAAGCTCTATTAGCGTAATCTCCGGCGGGGCACAAATCCTCACCGGCGGTCCCCACGTACCCGTTCCTCGACTAATATACAGCATAGACTCATCCTCCAAGCGGTAAAAACCCTCCTGACGTTTGAAATAAACAGCCGTGATCAAGCTGAAAGGAAAGAGCTGACCCGCATGGGTATGACCGGACAGTTGCAGATCAAAGAGCCCCGCATGTTTTATCGAGACGGAAGGCTGATGCTTTATCAGAATCGTAAAATCTGATCCCCGTGACGGTATGTCCAGGGCCGTGGGAAGACCTACATACTTACCTGCGGGGTCATCGACCCCCACGAGACAAAGACCGGCAATCGGTTTTACCGCCTCACCCCGGAGGACCTTAAAACCCGCATCTTCCGACACCGAGAGGGCATGAGAAATGCCGGCATAATATTCGTGGTTGCCCGTTACGGCATACTTACCGTAAATCGGCTTGACACGGCGCCACAGGTGGATCGATTCCTCCAGCGTATCCATCTGGCCATCCACCAGGTCACCCGTCGATACAAGTAGATGGGGATTAAGTGCCCTTACCTTATCCACCATTCTTCTCAATCTTTCTTCCCGCACAATAAGCCCCATGTGGACATCGGATACCTGCACGAGTCTTATGACACCTGCTTCAGGCGGAATTTTCGGCGACTCGATAACCAATCGCTCCACCCGCAAATCCGTCGCCTCGTAGTATCCATACAGATAGGCTATGATTCCCAAAAAGAAGGGGAGGAAAAACATGAATTTTCCCGACGGCCTCCATCCGACCGGCAAAGTGACGAGGCGCAAAAGGTCTACCGCTAAACCCGAGGCCACAAATAGAAATAAAAACCCCATCCACGTATAACCTACATAAGCGAAAATACAGGCCACGGCTTCCCATCCCCGATGTTCCGTGACCCTTACCGCAATGGGCGCCAACACCATGAGGATAAGAAAGCAAATCGAAAGAACGTGTAGCCAGGCAGGTAAGGTCATTGCCCCACGCAGACGGAGGTAGAAGTAAAGATGCATGAGGCTATAGATCAAAAGATAGAAGACGATAAACAACTTCATAATGCCCATTGCCTACAGTGCCCCTAGTTCATTGTCAAGAAAGTTGACAGCCAACCGATGAGGTAATATAGGAGGGTCGCGAAAAATCTATACGGAAAGGAGATTTAAATGAAGCTGGCAGACATGTTCAGATTGGATGGAAAGGTGGCCCTCGTGACCGGTGGCGGTCGGGGCATAGGAAAATTTATCGCAACCGGTCTTGCGGAGGCCGGTGCCCATCTCGTGCTCGCCTCCAGAAAATTTCCCAATCTGGAAGCCACGGCTAAAGAGCTAGCAGGTGCTTACGGTATTCAAGCCCTGCCGGTGGCGGGAAATATGGAGAAGGTAGAAGACATTGAAAACATCGTGAAAGCCGCGGTTGAACGTTTCGGAAAAATAGACATTTTGGTAAACAACGCCGGATACACGTGGGGTGCCCCGACGCTGGACTTCCCCTTAGAAAGGTGGGATCAGCTGTTCAATATCAACGTCCGAGGTGTGTGGATCATCACGCAGAAAGTGGCCAAAATCATGAAAGAACAGGGTGGGGGAAATATCATCAACATTTCATCTATCATGGGCTTCCGTGGCTCGACCGAGGAAACCCATCCGGCCGTACCCTACAATTCCACAAAGGCGGCGATCAATGTACTTACCATGAATCTGGCCGTCAAACTTGCCCCCTATAACATTCGAGTCAACGCCATTGCCCCTGGATTCTTCGGTACGGACATGATGGGCTATATTGAAAAACCCGAATTCAAGGAGATCAAAAACCTGCTTCTTTCAAACATCCCCCTAAGAAGGGTGGGCGGTATGGACGACATGAAGGCCGTGGCCGTCTTTCTTGCCTCGGAAGCCTCAGCTTACATCACGGGACATGTCCTTGTGGTAGACGGTGGTATTTTAGCGAAATAGAAATTACGTAAGTAAACGTAAAAAGCCCCTCCGCCCTAACGGAGGGGCTTTTTTATTTAAAATTTCACCTTCGGCGCTTCCTTGGCCGCCGCTGGTGCCTCGAAGAAAGCCGCTTTTTCAAAACCAAAAATACCGGCCAGAATATTGGCCGGAAAACTCCTAATCGCTACGTTGTAGGCCTGAACCGCCTCATTGTAACGGCGCCTCTCGACGGCGATACGATTTTCCGTCCCTGCCAATTCATCCTGTAGGCGTAAGAAATTTTGATTCGATTTTAAATCGGGGTAACGTTCGACAACCACAAGTAAACGGCTCAAGGCTCCCGAAAGCTCGTTATTCGCCTGGATTTTGTCTTCCACTGTCTTGGCCCCCCCTACCTTGGCCCGGGCATTCGTTACCTCTACCAACACCTCTCGCTCCTGTTTGGCATATCCTTTCACCGTCTCGACGAGATTGGGTATAAGGTCGTAGCGCCGCTGAAGCTGGTTTTCTACCTGTGCCCAGGCGCTTTTTACCCCCTCATCGAGGGCAACAAAGCGGTTATACGTCCCTTTTACAAATCCATAAAGGGAAAGAAGAATAACCGCGATGATGATAAGCCCAATGATCAATCCTTTTTTACCCTTCATCACTCCTACCTCCAGTCCTCTTTTTATAATGCCATCTTGTCCACTATTTGACACACATTTCGGATAACCGCTAAGTACTCCCGATAGAGTTCAACAATCTTGCCCCTGCCTATATGCGTCTTGCCCTCTCTGATATCGAGACACCGCCCCAATACATCTCCTTTAAGATCGAAAGTCTGCTCGAAAGAGGCAATAATATCCCTTCGCTTGGCGGGGATAGACATGCCCTTTAGGTAAAGAAGGCCAACGAAGAGCGAAACGAAGGCCGAGATTGATAAGGAGATGAGATTTTTCAACTCACCTTCTTTCCCCTGGGAGGAGACGAACCCCTCTCTCAAATGGAGAAGCTTACCTCGGAATTCTCGCTCCAGCTGGAGACGTAGATGATTCCTATTAATTTCTATATCGGCGAGTACATCTAGGCCGTAAATTAAACGGTAATGGATACTCATGTTCAGAAACTCTATCGGGAATACGTCCACCGAGGAGCGCACAAAATCACGGGTGACGAATAGAGGCAGGGCAATAGCCGCCCTTCTCCACCTTTTTATATATGACCACACCTCCTCCAGTTTCTCCAAACCATGAGAGGACAGAGAGACAAGATAATTTAAATCCGACCGACCCGGTATGTAGTCTTCACGGGCCCCGCTCCCATAAAGGACGACCGACTCGAGGTCCTGACCGAAAATAGATTTAAGGTCCGAAAGAAACCTTTGGGAGACGACCTCTGGGTTCTCCGGTGTTCTTCTAAACATCCCTTCCTCACCTCCTTACCTAAAAACTCCCTCCAGCACCTCCTCCACCACTCATGCCACCACCGAAACCACCAAAACCCCCACTGAAACCACCGAACCCACCCGAATAACCACCTCCCCGACGACCATTCGTCAGTGTGAAGAGGAGAAGCCAGGGAAGCAATCTCCGACCGGTTCGGGTCCCCAGAAAAAAAATAAACATAAGCATGATAAAGAGCAAGCCTACGAGGTTAAATCCTTCCCCTTCCTTGTTTTTTCCTACCCTCGGGTGCTCTTTTATCCTGCCCGAAAGACTCACGCCTGCCTCTTTGGCTACAATCGCCGCTATCGCTTCCATGCCCTGAGTAATACCGGCATCGTAATTGTTCTCTCGCAGGTGGGGAATCACGTACCGATCCCGGATTTCACCAACCCGACCGTCGGGAAGGATACCTTCTACCCCGTAGCCCGTTTCTATTCTCATCTTTCTTTCCTTCACGGTCACGAAAATGAGAACACCCTTATCCTCTCCCTTCTTTCCGATACCCCAAGCACTATAAAGGCGATTTACATAATCGTTTATTTCGTGCTCGCCAATGGTGGGCATAATGACGACAACGAGGGCCGTACCGGTTTTATTCCATACCTCTCGGGCCAGGCCTTCGAGGCGCACCTTTGTGTCCGGAGAAAGGACGCCGGCAAAATCGTTAACCGCGCCTATCGGGCGGGGAAACTTTTGCGCCCCTGCGGGGACAGCAAGTATAATTGCCAGCACCAAAAGCAGGTATATCCGCAATGTCTTCATCCTCGCTTCCCCATGGGGGCAAAAAATTGCAGGCAAATAATTTTATTTCCACTGAATGGTATGAAGCTTTAAAAGGAAATCTTTAAACTCTTCCTTGGTCGTCTCTCGCACATCCGTAATTTGTACGGTTACCGCCCGGTTGTAAAAGGCAAAACCGCCATCAATGGCCTCCGGTTCATCATCTTCGTCGCAGAAATGGCGAATGAAATCAGTCGCTACTTTTCTCGCCTCCCGCGCATCCCTGGCGGAAACCAAGTAGTGATGGCGTCGGATCTCGTCTTCCTCCTTTTCGGTTATCTTGACCCAATAATCAGGCATACGCTCCCCCGGATTTTTTTGCTTCCCTTATCATGAATTTCTGGTTTCTGACAACAAAAGTTGGATGGCCTTGACGAGCACCCCACACGGAGGTATACGAACGTAAGATCTGTCTGAAGGTGGGGAACATACATTGCAAATGCATTTCCCTTTCCTAAAAGTTAAAAAAGGAGGCGACCCATGAAGACCAAAGAAGATTACATTCAGCGACTGGCAAAAATGAAGAGGAATGTCTATGTTGATGGCGAGCTCATCGATCGTACGGATGAGTTGCAGATGGATTGTATTAATACGATAGGGACGACGTATGATGAGGCGTTGAAGCCGGAGAATCAGGATTTATGTACGGCGATTTCGCATTTAACTGGGGAGCGGATAAATCGGTTTACGCATATACATCAGAGTACGGAGGATTTGCATAAGAAGCAGGATATGACGCGGATGCTTTGTCAGAAGGTTGGGGGTTGTATTCAGAGGTGTATGGGTATAGATGCGGCGAATGCGATATACAATGTGTCATATGAGGCGGACAGGATGAACAATGGTGCGACGGAGTATCATGAGAATTTTAAGAGGTGGTTGGTGCGGTTTCAGACGGAGGATTTGATAGGTTGTTGTGGGCAGACGGATGTGAAGGGGGATCGGATGTTGCGGCCGGCGGAGCAGCCGGATCCGAGTGTGTATGTGCGGATTAAGGAGCGTTTGAGTGATGGTATAGTGGTGGAGGGTTGTAAGTTGCATATATCGGAGGCGTCGGTGGCGGATGAGATTTTGGTGGTGCCGACGCGTGCTTTACGTCCTCAGGACAAGGATTATGCGGTATCTTTTGCCATTCCTGGTGATTGGGATGGTTTAAAGCAGGTCGTCACAATTCACAGCTTGAGAAAGAGGGAATTTTTCAAAAGAGGTTTTGCCGAAGGCTCTACTGACTCCTATTTAATTTTCGACAACTGTTTTATTCCATGGGAGCGTGTGTTTTTGGCTGGTGAGTGGCAGCATGGTGGGGTGTTGGCTTTGTTATTTGCCCTTTTCCATCGCCATTCATATTCGGGTTGCAAGCCGGCCTTGGGTGATATCCTGCTCGGTACGGCGGCGTTGGCGGCGGAGGTGAATAATATACACAAGACTTCTCATGTGAGAAAGAAGCTGGCCGAGATCATCATGGTGACGGAGTTGGGATATGCGGCGGGTTATACGGCTTCTTCTCTTGGGGGTCCCCGGGTCTTTATGCCGGGTAAGGGTTTTATTCCTTACGGACCCGGTTCTTACATTCCCCATTCAATTTACTGTAATGTGGGGCGTTGTCTTACGGGTGAGGCGGTTTTTAGGGAAGCGGAGATTCTCTGTGATATTGCTGGTGGTGTTGTGGCGACGTTTCCCCATGAGCGGGATTTTGTGAATCCCGAGACGGGACCTCAGTTGCTTCGTTATACGAAGAGGAATCCCGAGATGCCCGTGGAAGATCAGGCCCAGTTCTGGCGTTTTTTGGGAGACAGGCTCTGCTCGGCTAAGGGTGGAATCAGTAATGTTGGTTCTTATCACGGTGGTGGGTCGCCCATTATGGAGCAGATTGCCATTACGACCCAGTATGACATCGAATCTCGGAAGAAGCTGGTTCGGTATATTGCCGGTATGAGCGGAGGAGACCGAGAGGCCTTAAGCCACGAAATCCTAAAAAAGGAAAAATAGAGGCCTTTTTCTCTGCTCGGATAAAGATTCAATCCGTTTTTCTAGCCCGAGGTGAGGTCTTAACCTCCTACCCGGGGGCAAAGAGTTCCAGTGGAACACAGGGAAAGGAAAGGCAAAAAAGTGAGTGAAGAAAAGAAAGCGGGTTGGCACAAAGAAATAGAGGAGCTGGAACACCGAAAAGAACTCGCCCGAAAAATGGGAGGGGATGAAGCCATCGCAAGGCAACATGCGGCCGGAAGATACACATGTCGAGAGCGCATTGAAAAACTTCTCGACCCCGGCAGCTTCTTTGAAATGGGTTCCATAACCGGTGTTGCAACTTACGAGGGAGATAGGATCACGGAATTCAGACCCGCCAACTTTGTGATGGGTGTGGGCAAAATCAACGGAAGGAAGGTTGTGGTCGGTGCCGACGATTTTACCATCCGTGGTGGTGCCGCCGATGCCGGCATTAGGGGAAAAAGAGAATATTCGGAACGCATGGCCTTAGAGCTCAAATTACCGATTATCCGCCTCATCGATGGCACAGGCGGAGGAGGAAGCGTCAAAACAATTGAAATTATAGGACGCACATATGTACCGGCCAATCCGGCCGTAGATATCATGGTCGAACTCCTCTCGCACGTCCCCGTCATTTCGGGCGTAATGGGGTCTGTGGCCGGGCTCGGCGCTGCCAGAGCCGTATTCTCCCATTTTTCCGTGATGCCAAAGAAAACGGCCCAACTATTCGTAGCGGGACCACCAGTAGTGGAGGCCGCCTTTGGCACCCCCATCACGAAGGAAGAGCTGGGGGGTTCACATATCCATACCTCCGGTTTCGGCGCCGTTGATAATGAAGCCGAATCGGAAGAAGACGCCTTTGACCAAATGAGGAGATTTCTCTCTTATCTGCCCAGTTCCGTCTATGAACTGCCGCCGACTGAGGCGGCATGTGATCCTCCGGATAGAAGGGAAGAGGAGCTTATCGACATCATTCCTCACGACCTCAAACGCCCGTACCGAATAAGAAGAATCCTCTCCCTTGTCCTGGATAAGAACTCCTTCTTTGAGATCGGACACGGCCACGGAAAATCGGTGGTTACAGGGCTCTCCCGTCTGGCCGGCAAACCCGTAGGGATTATAGCAAGCGATCCCATGCATTACGGGGGAGCGATTACTGCCCAGGCAGCCGACAAGATGGTACGTTTCATAGACCTCTGTGATACCTTTCATCTGCCCGTCGTAAATTTCGTCGATATCCCCGGTTTTATGATCGGACCACAGGCAGAAAAAGAGGCAACCATCAGGTTCGGCGCCAGATATATGTTCGCCGTCTGTCAGGCCACCGTTCCATGGTGCTCGATCATTTTAGGGCGTGTCTTTGGAGTGGCAGGAGCCAATCATGGAAATACGGGGCGATTGAACTTGAGATACGCCTGGCCCTCCGGTAGATGGGGTTCTTTACCTATCGAAGGTGGCGTGAAGGCTGCCTACCGCAGACAGATCGAATCGTCTCCTAACCCGGAGGCAGAAGAAAGGGAGATCTCCGAACGACTAAACCGGCTATCCTCTCCTTTCCGATCGGCAGAGGTATTTAGCATTGAAGAGATCATCGATCCCCGTGATACGAGACCCCTGCTCTGCGACTGGATAGAGACGGCCTACCGCTTGCTCCCTAGAGATTTAGGACCGAAAAAAAGGGGAATGAGGCCATAGGGGGCTAAAATGAAAGAGAGTCTCAAAAACATTCTATCTGACCGTATGCCTGTGCCTGTAGGCGGCAAGGTGATGAATCTGTCAGACGCGATCAGGAAATTCATTCGCCCCGGAATGATGATCCACCATGGAGCTGGGCTTTCGGTTCCCATGGCTGCCCATTACGAAATAGTGCGCCAGTTCTGGGGTCGAAACCCTGAATTTACCCTCGTTTCAACAGGGGGTGGGGTTTATAACTTTGCCCTCTACGTCTTCGGCCGCCTCTGTCGAAAAATCATTTCCGGTTTCAACGGCGATGGCTATCCCTTCCCCGGTCCTAACCCCATCCTAACCAAGGCCTTTCAGGAAGGAAAAGTGGAACATGAAAACTGGTCGTTCTTGACCATTACCGAACGCCTCATGGCCGGTGCGATGGGTGTACCCGCCTTCCCCACGAAATCCCTCTCCGGAAGCTCAATGGCCAAAGACAACCCTAACTCCTTTTGCACCCTGGATGACCCCTTTGGCGGAAAAGAGCCTCTCCATCTCGTCCGGGCCCTCCAGCCCGATATCAGCCTCGTTCATGGGCTCGTGGCCGATCCCGAAGGCAACACCATCCTTGCCGCTCCCTATCATGGAAACTTATACGGGCCTTTGGCGGCCAAAGAAGGGGTTATCGTCACAGTAGAAAAAGTGGTGGATGCCGATTTCATTCGTCGTCATTCTCCCCTGGTCAAGATACCGAGCTACATTGTGCGGGCCGTTTGTGCCGTACCCTTTGGGGCCCATCCCACCGGTATGCACCCGTGGGGAGTCGCAGGGGTGGAAGGTTATGGGGAAGATGAGGAATTTATTCTGGAGGCCAGAAATGCAGCAAAGAATGAAGAAACATACCGGAATTGGGCGGAAAAATGGGTCTTGACCTGTCGTAATCATGACGACTTTTTAAAGAAACTCGGACAGGAGAGAATTTGGCATCTTAAGGGCCGCATCCAAGAAGATTCTTGGGTCTCCGAGCTCGTGGAGAGAGAAGATGAGCTCGAAGAGCCCACTACTCCCACGGAGGCCGAACTGCTCATCTACGCCGCCGCGCTATGGCTAAAGAAAGTGATAAAAGAAAGGGATTATCGTCTAATCCTCTGCGGTATAGGAGTTTCCAATCTTGCTTCCTGGCTAGCCCACGAATGGCTGAGAAGGGAAGGTTTTCCGGTTGAGCTCGTGGCAGAAGTAGGTTTTTATGGCTATATTCCTCGTCCGGCCGATCCTTTTATTTTTAACTTAAGAAACATCCCGTCCTGCCGAATGATTTCCGACATCTTCACCACTCTGGCCCTTATAATGGGCGGGGCCCACACGAGAAGCATCGGCGTCTTGGGAGCAGGTCAGATCGATCGTCTTGGTAACATAAACACCACCGAGCTTTCACCCTCCGGACCTTTTCTCGTGGGATCGGGCGGGGCGAACGATGTCGCCTCGGCGGCATCGGAGATAATGGTCACCCTACATCAGGAAAAAGGGCGTTTTCTTCCTAAGGTACCTTACATCACCTCGCCGGGCAAAAAAGTACGTACCGTAGTTTCCCAGTTGGGGGTCTTCGAGAAGGAATTCGGGGCCAATGAACTCGCCCTTACGGCCTACTATCCCAGGCCGGGAGAAAGGGAAGAAGAAACGGTACGCCACATTAAGACCCGCTGCGGATGGGATCTCAAAGTGAGGGAACCTCTTACGAAGCTTGACTTCCCTGAACCGGCGGATCTTTTGAGAATAAGGATTTTTGACCCCAAGCGACTCTTTTTGGGCCGCGGGGAGACGAGATAAATCTTACGAAGGAGGCTTCCTAAATGGCAAAGGAAAAAAAAGTGGCCATCATCACTGGCTCATCTCGAGGCGTCGGAGCGGCGACGGCTAGGCTACTCGCCAGTCGCGGTTACGCCGTAGTTATCAACTACTCGAAAAGTGAAAGCGAGGCAAGACAGGTGGAGGAAGAATGCCGCAGTCTAGGTGCCGACACCTTACTCATACAGGCCGATGTGGCCGAGGATGAAGACTGTCGGAAATTGGTAGATGAAACAGTGGCCCGCTGGGGAAGACTGGATGCCCTCGTGAACAACGCGGGAACAACGAAATTCTGCGGGCACAGCAATCTGGAGGGTCTCACGAAAGAAGATTTTTTCAACATTTACGGGACGAATGTGGTTGGAGCCTATCAGATGGTCAAGTGGGCAGCCCCTCACCTAAAGAAAACAGGGGCAGGTGCCATTGTTAACGTCGCTTCCATTGCCGGCGTCCTTGGGATCGGAAGTTCTATCGCGTACTGCGCCTCCAAGGCGGCCCTGATTAACTTAACCGTGACCCTAGCCCGCGTTCTCGGTCCGGAAATTAGGGTTAACGCCGTCTGTCCCGGATTCATACAAGGGGAATGGCTCAGAGGAGGCCTAGGTCCAGAGCTTTACGAAGCCTATAAAACGCACCTAGAAAATACTCTCCCTTTGCGGAGAACGGCCACACCAGAGTTGGTGGCCGAAACAATCAGATTTTTTATCGAAGATGCGGTCTTGGTTACTGGCGAAGCCCTTTTGCTAGATGCGGGCCATCACCTGGTAGGAACGGGCCCGGTCATGAAGTAGAGGGGACCGAAAAAACCATCAACAGATGGGCATTCTCTCGCCTTTTCTTGACGGAGATGCCCTTCTTTTGTATGTATACGACCAAAATTTTGTAGGAGTGGGAAAAACATGTTACCTTTTTGGAAGAGATTCTTCCTCGCGACCAGGCCCTGGTCGTTTACCATGTCTTTTATCTCCGTCTCGGTGGGCACATTATTGTCCGCACCGTTGAAAGACATCAATTGGTGGTGGTTCTTAATCACCTTAATCGGCATTATCTCTTTACATGCGGCGGCGAACATTTTTAACGATTATTTTGATACTAAAACTGGTGTCGATCAAGAGGACTCACCCACGGTAAAATACCGCCCCCATCCGATTTTCGCTGGCTTACTCACCCCTCGAGCTCTAATTGTAGAGGGATTCATCTTACTTTTCACCTCTGCGGTGATAGGTGTGGTGGCCGCTTGGTTCAGGACTCCCCATATTTTATGGATAGGCCTGCTCGGGGTACTCACCAGCTTCTTTTATACAGCACGCCCCTTTCACTTTAAATACCGGGCTTTGGGAGAAGTCGCCGTCTTCCTCATGTGGGGTCCCCTCATGGTCGAGGGTGCCTACGCGGTACAGACGGGGACAATTGCTATTAAGCCCGTCATCGTCTCTATTCCCCTCGGCCTTCTCGTGGCCCTCGTCCTTTTCGCCAATAACATGCGCGACATTCAGCACGACAGCCGCCGACAGATTAAAACTCTCGGCATCCTTCTGGGGCCAGAAAAATGCTTTTTTCTTTTCTCCGTCATCCTCGTTGTAACGTACATGTCCACGATGCTAATGATCATGGCGGGCGTCATAGGTCCTTGGGGGCTTCTTACATTTCTCTCTGTACCTAAAGCCGTAAGCCTCCTAAAAACATTCCGTAAAGAGATGCCCGACATGGCCGACGCCTTAACCGCTCAACTGGATATGGCCTTTGGGGTACTTTTACTTGCCGCCATCTTTCTTGAAGGCATTCGATGGCCATGATCGTCGGTGCCGTTCTTTTGGCGTCAATCGCTTGGGCCCTTACCTTTGCCCTGCCCGGGGGCAACTTCTGGGTAAAGATAGGACTTTCGGTCATAGCCGTTACCTTGTACTCACTCTATTGGCAAAGACCTGTTCTTCGTTTCAACGCTAAAAGTATCTCTTTTGGAGTTTTGTCCGCCGCCTTACTTTACGTGATTTTTTTCGTAGGAAACAAACTGGCTCCTCTTATCATTCCCGGCGCCCACAGCGAGGTCAAGGCAATCTATGATCTCGGTAGAGATACGAATCGTTTTCTTATCTTCCTCCTCCTTCTATTCGTCACGGGACCGGGAGAAGAAATATTCTGGCGTTCGTTCTTTCAGGCATCCCTCATGAAGAGATACGGAGATGTGGGGGGGTATCTTATCTCCAGCAGCGTTTACGCTGGTGTACATATATTTTCGGGCAGTCTTGTTCTTGTGGGCGCCGCTTTTGTCGCCGGTGCTTTTTGGGGCGCTCTCTATCTATGGAAAAGGGATTTGGGGATGGTGATAGTCTCCCATTCTCTGTGGAGTGCCTTTATCTTTGCCGTCCTGCCAATCAGGTAATGATAAGAACGCCCTTACTTCTTTACGGCGAAGGTAACGGTTACGACGGCCACGAGTTCTCCTTTCTCATCATACTCTTCAACCTGCCAATGGGAAATGTTTTTCCCCTGGGATAGGACCCTCGCCCGGGCTTTTAGCAATCCCGATCTGACGGCCTTGAGGAAGGACATCTGCAAGTTAACCGTTGTAATTTCTAGCGCTTCATAAAGATAACCACATCCCATGATAGCCACCGTATCGGCCAGGGTGGCCATCACGCCGCCGTGAAGGATGCCGGCTGGATTGAGAAGCTCTTTTCTTAAAGGGAGCTCGCCTTCCGCATAGCCTTTCCCGATATCCGTAAGATAAATACCGTTTGCCTCGATGAACGTGCCGGCCACGAAAGCATCCCAGGTAAACTCCATCCCATTGTCCAAGGTCACCTTCTCAAGTTTGCGTCCCCTCATTTCTCCCCTTTCCCTCCTCGTCAACCTAATCAAACGAAAAGGGCCATGTGTTGATGGCCCTCCCCAAATTGGCGCGCCCAGGAGGATTCGAACCTCCGGCCTCCAGATTCGTAGTCTGGCGCTCCATCCAGCTGAGCTATGGGCGCTATTATAAAAATGGCGGAGAGAGCGGGATTTGAACCCGCGGTACACCTTTTTAGGGCGTACAATCGCTTAGCAGGCGATCGCTTTCGACCACTCAGCCATCTCTCCCCTTTTCCCTTTCTGGCGGAGGGAGCAGGATTCGAACCCGCGGACCTTTCGGTCAACGGTTTTCAAGACCGCCGCCTTAGACCACTCGGCCATCCCTCCCGAGTGCGCTTTACCCTACCGGCGCAATCCTGTCAATCCCTCCCATGTACTTTCTCAATACCTGGGGAATGATCACCGAACCGTCGGATTGTTGATAGTTTTCTAGTACGGCCGCCACCGTCCTCCCTACCGCCAAGCCGGAACCGTTTAACGTATGTACTAATATGGGTTTCCCCCCACCCGCGGGGCGGAATCTTATTTGTGCCCGGCGAGCCTGAAAATCCTCGAAGTTGCTGCAAGATGAAATCTCACGATAGGCACCCTGCCCCGGCATCCACGCTTCGATATCGTACGTCTTAGCCGCCGAGAAACCCAAATCGCCCGTACACAACGAGACCGTCCGGAAAGGGATCCCCAATTTCTTTAAAACGTCTTCCGCATCGGACGTCAGTAGCTCGAGTTCTTCATACGACGTGTCTGGAGTAGTGAATTTCACCAGCTCCACCTTGTTGAACTGGTGTTGACGGATAAGACCCCGCGTATCCTTGCCGTAGGAACCCGCTTCTGCCCTGAAGCAGGGCGTATAGGCAACATATTTAATGGGCAGATCCTTTTCCTCTAGGATCTCCTCCCGATGAATGTTCGTTACCGGTACCTCCGCCGTGGGGATGAGAAAGTAATCTACCCCAGCGACACGGAAGAGGTCTTCTTCGAATTTCGGCAGCTGCCCCGTACCTGTCATACTTTGACGGTTCACCATGAAAGGTGGCAAGACCTCCGTATAACCATGTTCGAATATGTGAAGATCGCACATGAAGTTGATAAGCGCGCGCTCGAGCATCGCCCCGAGACCCCGATAGAGGGTAAAACGGGCTCCCGTAATCTTCGCCGCCCGGGCGAAATCAAGGATACCCAACCTCTCCCCAATCTCCCAATGAGGTTGCGGCGGAAAGGCAAACGACGGCCGCTCCCCCCATTCGCGAATTACAGGGTTATCTTCCGGACCCCGCCCGAAGACAACAGAGTCGTGGGGAACATTCGGAATGTTCATGACGATGGATCGGAGTTCTTCCTCGCAGGCGGCAAGTTCTTCATCCAGGGCTTTGATTCGATCGCCAACGCCCGCCATTCGGGCCATCAAATCGTCCACTCCTTCCCCTTTCTTCTTCCTCTCTCCGATGAGGCGGGATACGGTATTCCTTTCGTTCCTTAGACTCTCCACCTCCTGCAGAATATCCCTCCGCCGGGCATCCAGCTCGCGGAAGGCGGCAAGGTCGATATCCATGCCCCGGGCACGAATTTTCTCTTGCACCAGGTCCAAATTCTGACGGATAAACTTGATATCCAACATATTCCCTACCTCACGGCGGCTACGCTATCACCTTACGGTTTCCCCGTCAATTGCTTTCCCAGCCTACGGGCGACGGCGTTTACAAGGAGCTCCGCCTCTTTCGCCTTGAGCAACCACACGGAGGAGACGAAAAAGAAGAAACCTATCAATATTTCAAAGGTCAGGTAAGTGGCTCTACCGATAAAAGATCCGCCCATCGGCCAGGCATAGAAGTAATCGAAAAGCATCATGGCACCCAACATGATGAAGGACGCCATTATGACCTTGGCCAGAGAGATAAAGAAATCCCGCTCTAGAAAAAAGCCGATCCGCTTCCACAGTATATAAGAAAGGTAGATGACGTTGGCCGCCGAACCAAGTGACGTGGCAAGGGCCAGCCCGCCGTGCTTGAGGGGCCCCATGAGTATAAGGCTCATGAAGAGGTTAACGAGGAGGGCGACAATAGCGCCTTTCATCGGCGTTTTTGTATCATTCAAAGAATAAAAAGCCGAAGCGGCAATTCGGACGGACGAAAAAGCCCATAGTCCTAACGTGTAGTATAGCAACGCCTCGGCCGTCAGATAGGTATCAACCGCTGAGAAGGCACCGCGCTGAAAAAGTACGGAGATGATGGGAATGCGGAGGTAAAGGAGGGCGATGGTGGCCGGAATGGTAACAAAAAAAACCATGAGGAGGGAGAAAGATACCGTCTTTTTCATCTCCCCGTATTTTTCATCGACCGCTTGCTCTGAGAGACTGGGTAAGGCGGCCGTGCCGATGGCAAAGGCAAAAACACCTAGGGGCAGCTCTACAATTCGATCGGCATAATATAGATAGGAAACACTTCCCTTTGGGAGAAGGGAGGCCAGAATGGTTCCGATAAAGACGTTTATCTGGTATACGGCTGCCCCAAAGACGGCAGGAAACATAAGGGCTCCAATTCGACGCAGACCCGGATGAGTCAAATGGAAGTAGAATCTCAGTTTTACTCCCAGACGTTCTAGAAAAGGCCACTGAAACGCAAGCTGCAAAAATCCCCCTATCAGGACACCTACCGCTAGGGCGTATACGGGCTCGGAAAAAATATCGCGCAGGAACATAGCCGCTCCGATCATGGCCAGATTGAGTAAGACGGGAGAAAGAGCTGGGGCCGCAAAGTGCCGCAAGGAATTTAAGATGCCCATGCAGAGGGCGACCAGAGAGATAAAAAAAATGTAGGGAAACATGAGCTGGGTTAGAAAAACGGTGAGTTCATACTGTTCGGGTATCTTCCTAAATCCGGGTGCCGTGATAGTTACGATAAGGGGAGAAAAAAGGATCCCCAAAATCGTGATAACCGCCAGCAGAATGGAAAGGGCAGTAAATGCGCTGTTGGCTAGGGCTTCTACCTCTTTACGATCGCGTGTTTTGATGTACTCTGTAAAGACGGGAACAAAAGATACGGTAAGAGAGCCCTCGCCGATTAAACGCCTTAAAAGATTGGGGATGCGAAAGGCGACGAAGAAAGCATCCGTCTTTAGACCCGCCCCGAAGTAGGCGGCAACTACCATATCTCTAAGGAAGCCGAAGATTCGGCTGAGCAAGGTGGCAAAACCTACCACTCCTGCCGCCTTTGCCACCTTCACATTTTCATGCTCATCCATCTGTTGCCTCGGAGAGCCTTTTTACAAATTCACCGGGTGTGATGCCCTCCACCTCTATTCGCTTGAGGCGCGAACGGGCTCCACCGACTATAGAAATGCGAGAAGCCGCCACTTTCAATAGTTGGGAGAGAAAGGCGATAACTTCTCTGTTGGCTTTTCCTTCCACCGGCGGTGCAGCAACCCGAATCCGAAGCGGTCCCTCCTGAGCATCCAAGAATTCCGTCCTCGCTGCCCGTGGCACGACGTGAACTTGAATCACTACTCCCGATCGAGTTTCTTTGATATCGACCATTTTTCAGATGCGCACGGCCAGTTGTATCAGGGATTTCACGAGAAACCATTGCAGGAAATAAATGATGAGAATGAGGACGACAGGCGAGAAATCGACTCCCATGCCAGTAACAGGTAAAAGGCGCCGGATTCGAGAAAGGATCGGCTCCGTCATACGCCGAAGAAACCGGACGATCGGATTATACGGGTCGGGGTTTACCCACGATATGACGGCACTGATGATAACAATCCAAAGATAAATGGTAAGGATCACATCGATCACCTTGGCCAAAGCGACGAGGAAATTACCAAAAATGAACATCGCCCCCTCCATTACTTTATACTACGCACGAAGGAGCCCAATATCTCCGCCAGGCGATGTGGCTCCTCCAGCATGACCATATGTCCCGTCTCGGGAAGAAGAACGAGTTGAGAGTTGGGAATCTTTGTCTGCATGGCTTGAGAAAGCTCCGGAGGTGTCATCTTGTCTTCCATTCCACATACGATGAGAGTAGGCACGGTTATTTTGCCCAAATCCTCCTCCAAATCCAGTCGATCACAGGCCTTGAAATCGCCGTAGAGTGTATCAGGATTTGGGGAACGAGCGGTAAGAACGGGGATAAGACGCTCTCGATTCTTCTTCGCCACGGCAATCTTAGAGGTGAACGCCATAAGTCCCTTTAAATCCTTATGGATCGCATCCAGTATCATGGTATTTACAGGCATGCGCGCGCCCCCGCCCACCGCCACCACTCCGGCGAGAAGCTCAGGATAACGGAGGGCCGTAGTCAGGGTAATGGCGGCCCCCAGCGAATGACCGACGAGTACCGGTTTTCTCACCTCAAAGACGTCGAGTATATCCTTCACCCATTCCACGTACGCCCCTACTTCTTCTTCTCCCTTCCCCCCTGAGGACCCGTGACCGGGCAATTCGAGGGCGAGGAGATTAAAATCATCTTTGAGCTCATTTAAGACGGGCAGCCACAGAGTATGATCTCCCCCCGAACCGGGGATAAAAACCAGGGTCTTTCTTTCTGCCCAAGGAGCAACATTGCGCCACGCGGCGATTTCCGTTTTTCTTACCCACCTGCGTTCAATCATCTCTCTCCTCCTTTTTTCGAGACGTAACACAACTTACCCCCTATTATCAATGTTGTTTTTCCCTGTTGACAGCCCGGGGGAAATGTTAAAAAGATAGGAAAAAAATACCGATGAGGGAAAGATGGGGAAAGACAGGAAAAAGATCGGCATCATAGGGGTGGGGAAAATGGGTGGAGCCCTAATCGAGGGCATTCTTCGCGCCAAAGTCGCAAATTCCCGGGAAATAATAGCCGCCGACATCGATCAGAAGTGCTTGGAGGACGTAAAGACCCGATTCGGCTGTGAGACTACACCCAAAAACAGGCGGGCCGGAGAGGCCGAGACGGTCATCATCGCCGTAAAACCTCAAGTGATCGGAGAAGTAATCGACGATCTGGCAGAAACGGTAAAACCGACAACTTTAGTCATTTCCATTGCTGCAGGTATAACCACCGGTGCCATAGAGAAGCGGCTCGGGAAAGAAGCAAGGATCATCAGGGCCATGCCCAATACACCGGCCATGATCGGTGAAGGTGTCACCGCGTTGGCGCCGGGCAGAAAAATTACCGAAGCGGACTTGATCAAAGCTAAAAACATCTTCGAGGCTGTAGGTAAGACGGTAGTCGTAAAAGAAGAGCTGATGGATGTCGTAACGGGCTTAAGCGGTAGTGGTCCGGCCTACGTCTTCACCTTCATCGAAGCCCTCTCCGACGGAGGTGTGCTCATGGGCTTGGATCGCGATACGGCCCGGTTACTTGCCGCCCAAACGGTACTCGGTGCCGCCAAACTGCTACTGGAAAAGAATGCCCATCCGGCCGAGCTGCGGGACATGGTAACCTCCCCTGGCGGGACGACCATAGCGGGCCTTAAGGCCCTCGAGGAAGGCAAGTTAAGGGCAACCCTCATATCAGCCGTAGAGCAGGCAACCCGCCGTGCGCAGCTCCTGGGACGCGGTTGATCTACTCTTCTTCTCCGGCAAAAACGGCTCTCAGCTTCGCTAACAGGTCATCTCCCGAAAGAAGACCCTCGTACCCATTACCCTGAATGGAAGACTCTTCTATTTCCCTCTCCGCCGCCGTCTCTTCCGATCTCTTCCTCTTTCTCCGATGACGACGCCTCCTTTTCGAAGGTGGCGGTGCTTCTACACTTTCTTCCGCCCCAACTATCTGAGTCTCTTCCTCCGGGACCGTCTCTACATCTACCGGTTTCTCCGTCACTTCCATCCGCACGTCATCCCAGTCTACATCATCGGAACCGGTGATGTGAATGGTAACATCGTACAGGGATTCCAATCTCCCCAACTCTGCCCTTTTCTGATTTAGGAGGTAATAGGCAACGGGAAAAGGAACCGTCACCTTCAAATACGAATAATTCCCCTTCACCGCCTGCGATTCTATCCGCCGAAAAGCGCTAAGGGCAATGTACTCCAAAGAGGGACGATAGCCAGTCCCTCGACAGTAAGGACAGGTGGTATAGCTAATTTCCTGGATCGTGGATTGCTTCTTTTGCCGAGAGAGCTCCATAATTCCAAACTTAGAGATACGAGAAAACTGGATACGTGCTCGATCGAGACTTGTGGCCCTCTTGAAGACCTTCTCCACCTCTGCGATGTGTTGGCGGTCGACCATATCGATGAAATCTATAACAACGAGTCCGCCTACATCCCGGAGCCTTAGCTGCCGGGCAATTTCCTCTGCCGCCTCGAGATTCGTGCGAAAAGCCGTCTCTTCAACGTTTCTCTTATTAGAGGCGCGGCCTGAATTTACATCGATGGTGGTCATCGCCTCCGTGGGATTGATGACAATATAACCACCCGATTTCAAGTCCACGCGCTCCTGGTAGATGACACGAATTTGGTCTTCTAGGTTGTACTTCTCGAAGATAGGCACCTTTTCCCGATAGAGTTTGATATTTTTTGCCACTCGCGGCATAACGGTCTTGCAGTAGGAACGCATTTTGCGGAACGTTTCTTGATCATCTACCCAAATCTCATCAATATCGGAGGTGTAATAGTCCCGAAGGCTTATGACGCCAAAATCACTTTCCTGATAGATCAGAGCGGGAGCGGTTTTTTCCTCCGCTTTTTTCAAAATATCCTTCCAAAGTCGTAAGAGCTGCTGATAATCGCGCGCGAGTTCTTGTTTTGTTCTGTTTACGCCCGCCGTCCGGACAATGATTCCCATGCCCTCTTCTACTCTGATCTGGTTCATTATTTCCCACAGCCGTCTTCTATCCTCTTCGTCTTCAATCTTCCGTGAAATGCCGCTGCCAGATTTTTTCGGCATAAGGACGAGGTATCGACCCGGGAGGGATACATAACTCGTTAAAAGCGCCCCCTTACGCTCCCCTTCTTCCCTCAGAACCTGAACGATTATCTCTTCTCCCGGCTTAAGGAATCCCCGACCCTGTCCGCCGTTTCCCGGGCGCTCTGTAAGATAGTCGGGACTCACATCTCTTAAAGGAAGAAAACCGTCTTTTTTACCTCCGTAATTGACGAACGCGGCCTGAAGGCCGCGCTCTACTTTCATCACTATGCCTTTATAAATATTCCCTACAATCGGCTCACGAACGGCCATCTGGATATTGTACTCCACCAATCTCCCGTCTTCAACGATGGCCATCCGCTTCTGTTCTGGATGAACAGCGTTGATCAACATTTCCTTCTTCATCTTTTATCCTTCTCATCCACCTTACGGTGGATTAATGTCACTGAAATACCTTCACGTCCCCCTTGCCGACCCTCACAATTTCCACTCGGTCGTCCACGAGACTTACAATGGTTGAGGGTTGAGCAGGAATGATACCTCCATCAATGACCAAATCAACCCGACCGCGAAACCTCTCGTGAATTAAAATAGGGTCGTTCATGAGTTCGCCGGTATCGTCTTTAACGCTCGTACTGATAATGGGGCGTCCCAGCTCCCTCACCAAAGAGAGACAGGTCGGATGGTTCGGTATCCTGATCCCCGTGGTCTGTTTTTTGGGTAAGATTATTTTCGGAACCAATCGCGACGCTCTTAGAATGAAGGTATAGGGTCCAGGCAGAAGTCGCCTCATGATTTTATAAGCAAAGTCGGTCACTAGGGCATACTCGCTTATATCCTTGAGGTCTGCACAGATAAAACTCAAGAATTCCTTCTTGCTCAATTTCTTAATCTCGTATATCCGCTCGATTCCTCGCTTGTTGTAGAGATCACAGCCGAGACCGTAAACCGTATCCGTGGGGTAGATGATGACGCCACCTTCATCGAGGATTTTGGCCGCCTGACGCACCAGGCGCATCTGGGGGTTGACACTGTTGATACTAAGCAGCATGAGACATTCCTTCTTTTAGCTTGTATCAGATAAAAGTCCTCTGTGCAACCGTGTATATTACTCCTCCGTCTTTACCCTCCTATCTTTGGCCAGTTTGTAATGAATAGAATCGACCAGAGCTAACCATCCTGCCTCGATTATGTTTTCCGAAACCCCGATGGTATTCCATGTCCCTTCTGCATCTTGAGACTCTATCGCCACCTGTACTTTGGCGGCCGTTCCCTCGCTTCCTTCTACAATTCTCACTTTGAAATCCGTTAAATGCATTTCTTCAATCTCCGGGTAGAAACGTTTGAGAGACTTTCTTAAGGCATAATCGAGGGCATTGATGGGACCATTTCCCTCGGCTGCCGTCAGCTCCTCCACACCTTCGACGGCGATTTTGATGGTCGCCAACGCCCGCGCAGGATGATGGGCCGTTTTGGTCACCACCACCTGAAAACAGTCAAGACTAAAAGGCTCCTTGAATTCCCCCTTAGCCTTCTGAATCAGAAGCATAAGTGACCCTTCGGCGGCATCGAACTGATATCCTTTATCCTCTAACCTCTTGATCTGCTGGACGATTTCTTTGCTTAAGGCAGATTCCGCCCCGAGGTCAATGCCAAGCTCCCGTGCCTTGTACTCGATATTGCTTTTTCCCGCCAGGTCCGAAACGAGCACCCTTCTTGCGTTGCCCACAATGGACGGATCAATATGCTCATAGGCGACGGGATTCTTCAGAATGGCACTGACATGAACCCCTCCTTTATGAGCAAAGGCGCTGCGCCCGACAAAGGGGCGGGAGCTCAAAGGGGGAATGTTGGCCACATCGGCAACATAATTAGAGAGGTTAGTTAAATGCCTTAAGGCCTCATCCGTAAGGCACCGAAATCCCATCTTCAATTGTAAATTGGCAATGATAGGCAGGAGATCTGCGTTTCCACACCGCTCACCGTAACCATTTACTGTGCCTTGGACCATGCGGGCACCGGCCACGACGGCTGCAAGTGTATTGGCAACGGCCAGTCCTCCATCGTTGTGAACATGAACCCCCAGTTTCCCCGGGGGCACCAGGGTCGAAAATTGACGGGTAATGTCCCTAATTTCATCGGGAAGGCAGCCCCCATTGGTGTCACATAAAACGATAAAGTCTGCTCCCGCCTCTAAGGCTACCCGCACGGTCTCCATGGCATAGTCGCGATTACGCTTATAGCCGTCGAAACAATGCTCTGCATCATAGATGACCTCTTTTCCCCTCTCTTTGAGATAAGCTACGGTCTCGCGGATCATGGCCAGGTTGGCCTCAAGGGGAATGCCGAGAATTTCCGTCACGTGTAAATCCCAGGTCTTCCCGAAGATGGTGACGGTGGGGGTGTCGGCATGAATAAGCGCTTGGACGTTAGGGCAAGTGTCTACATTCATCTCCGGATGACGGGTGCTCCCGAAAGCAGCCAAACGCGCGTGTTTGAACGCTATGTTCTTTGCCAGAGAAAAGAATCTGGCATCCTTAGGGTTAGAACCCGGCCACCCCCCTTCGATGTAATGAAAACCCATCTCATCTAAACGGCGTGCTATCCTCAACTTATCTTCCGCCGTAAAATTGACATTTTCTCCCTGGGTACCATCCCTTAACGTCGTATCGTAAACAAGAATATTTTCCATCTTTCCTCCTCCCAATAAAAAACCCGCTGCCTTACGACCTGGCAGCGGGTTTTTGTTTTCTCTGATGCTGGGGATATTACACCACGGCCAGGCCTCCTATGGTAAGGCTGATAATTATTATGCTAATTATCGCTTGGGCCGTGGTATGCATCTTTCTTTGTCCTCTCTATCTAAATATACAATAACAAGCCTCTATGTCAATTCATTTTTTCGGAATTTGACAAAAGCTCATCCTGCTCCTAGATTAAGGGTTAAATGAGATAGAAGGAAGTGACATTATGATTCCTAAATGTATGAGTACCCAACATCCCGATAACGTGAATATTCCTTTTTTTGCCGAGGACCACGAGCTGGGTGGGGAAGACGAAATTCAAGAAGCCTACTATGCATTCTCCCATCTGGGGTGCGATGAACAGATGTGGGACTGTGAGGGCAAAGAGGTTGATGCCTTTGTCGTGAAAAAGTTGCTAACTCGATACGAGCCCTTTTTTAGGGAAAAAGTTCTTGGCCGAGACGTCTTCCTCACGTTAAGAGTACCCAATCCGGCGGTGGAAAAGGCAGAAGCAAAAGTACTCCTCGAGACCCTAGAAAGCATACCCCGTTCATTCGATGCAGCCTGTCTCTTCTATAAATGTGATCTCCCCCCCATTTTCGAGGTGATACTCCCGATGACGGCTTCCTCCGCCTGTTTAGACCGCGTCTATAGATATTACACAGATTTTGTCGTCGGTAAAGGAAACTTACCCTTTTACGAAGGGGACATTACTATCGCCGAATGGATCGGTGAATTCAAGCCGGATCGAATCAACGTTATACCTCTCTTCGAAGATATGCCCTCGATGCTCAATGCCCACAAAATGACCTGGGATTATGTAAAAAACAAGCCCATTTACGAGCAGAGGGTTTTTATCGCCCGTTCTGATCCGGCCATGAACTATGGGCTCATCAGCGCCGTTCTCCTAAACAAAATTGCCCTCCAAAGAATCAACCGCCTTTCGGAGGAACGGAATATTATGCTGTATCCTATTCTCGGCGTAGGCAGTGCTCCCTTCCGTGGCAACCTACGCCCATCGACGGTGAAGAGCGTGGTAGCCGAGTATCCCAGTGTTCATACCTTTACTATTCAATCGGCCTTCAAGTACGACCACTCATTGGATGAAGCCATTTCCGCCATTTCTTACCTCCGAACAAGACAAACAGATAAGCCCCAACAGATAGACGAAGAGAGATGCCTCGAGCTGATCAATAGATACTGGTCAAAATATCGAGAGCAAATTTCTGATCTCGCCCCCATTATCAACGCAATAGCCGTACATGTCCCTCGAAGGAGGAAGAGAAAACTCCATGTGGGTCTCTTCGGCTATGCCCGCGAGGTAGACGGTATCAGTCTCCCCCGGGTGATTACGTTTGTCGCCGCCCTCTACTCCATTGGCTTACCACCCGAACTTCTCGGCCTCAATGCCCTTTCGGACGAGGACGTCTCTTTCCTTAAATCCGCCTACATCAATTTGGAAAATGACCTGCGAGATGCCCTACGGTACTACAACCCCACCTCTCCCTTTATCCCCAAGCCGATCAAGGACGCCCTCGAAAGAATTGGGATCGAATCAGAGCCAGATCTGGGACACCAAGAAATCACGACGAGAATAGCCAAATTACTAAACGAAAATTCATCGGCGGATTTAAAAGACGCCATCCTGCTTGCCGCCAGTAGAAGGAGATTCCTCGGGTAGGGTGTGTAAACTTTTTCTCAAACCTGAGAATTCAATTTTACGATTTCTTCTCCTCCATTAAGGCAATCACAAGCATTTTCAATTAGATACAAGGAGGCCCTCTTTTTGCTATATGGGCCATGTGACTTATGTTCGCGGGAGGTTGACCTTATGGGAAAATTTAACAAGATCTTGATTGCCAATCGGGGTGAAATTGCCGTTCGCATCATCCGGGCCTGCCGGGAAATGGGGATAAAAAGTGCCGTTGTCTTTTCCGATGCAGACCATGACTCCTTACACGTAAAACTCGCCGATGAAAGTTATGAGATAGGACCTGCACCGGCCGAGGCAAGTTATCTGTGTATAGACAAGATTATAGACGTTGCCAAAAGAATAGAGGCTGAGGCCATCCATCCAGGCTATGGTTTTCTCGCCGAAAATCCTGCGCTGGCGGAAAAATGTGAATCGGAAGGCATCGTGTTCATCGGCCCCCCCAGTCATTGCATGGCCAAGGCCAAACCCAAAAACCGGGCCAGAGAGTTGATGAGAATGATTAACATTCCCGTAACCCCCGGCTTTGACGAAGCCGTAAAAGACGGCTCCCCCAAAGAGATAGACAAGGCCAGGGAAATTGCCTCCGCCTTAGGCTACCCCGTAATCGTGAAGCCTTCAGGTGGAGGTGGCGGTATTGGCATCATGAAGGTAAATAACGACAAGGAACTGGTCACTTCAATTGAAAAAACCGAACGCCGCGGCAAGAGCGCCTTCGGCACCTCTTATTTTTACATCGAAAAATTCATCGATAATGTGAAACATATTGAGTTCCAGGTGTTAGCCGACCGTCATGGGAATGTGATTCATTTAGGCGAACGGGACTGTTCCATACAGAGGAGATTCCAGAAGCTCATAGAGGAAGCCCCTTGCCCCCTTATGACACCCTTCTGGCGCATGAAAATGGGGGCCGCCGCCATCGATGTTGCCCTTGCGTTGGAATATGTGGGAGCGTTGACAGTAGAATTTTTCTATCTGCCGGAGGAGAGAAAGTTCTATTTTAACGAGATAAACTGTCGCCTCCAGGTAGAGCACGGAATTACAGAGGCAATCACAGGTATCGACATCGTCAAAGAGCAGATTCGCATCGCCCAGGGAGAAGAATTAGCCATCGGTCAGGACGAAATAAAATTCCTCGGACACGCTCTTGAGTGTCGTATAAATGCTGAAGATGCAAGGCGCAATTTCCTCCCCTCGCCGGGGAAAATCACGAAGCTCCATTTACCTCATGGACCTGGCATCCGCGTGGATGAAGGGATCTATGAAGGCTATAGCATACCTTATTATTACGACTCCCTCATTATGAAGGTGATCAGCTTTGGAAAAGAGCGATTGGAGGCCATCTCCCGAATGAAGAGAGCCCTACAGGAATTGACGCTCGAAGGTCCCAAGACGACCGTACCTTTTCATCTGGTCGCCCTCGAAGAGGAATCCTTTTTACGAGGGGATTACACCACCGACCTTGCTAATACGGAAAACCTGTGGCACAAGATAAGGGCGCGATAAACGGCGATGGAGGGAAAATTGACCGATATCTTTGAAACCCTAAAGGAAAAAATAAAAGAGGAGCCCTTCGCGAGAAAATTCAACCTACAACTAAAAGCCATCGAAACAGGTTATGCGAAAATAGAGATGGTTTTTTCTCGGGATATGGAAAATATCTTTGGTCTAGCTCACGGGGGAGCCATCTACGCATTAATAGACGAAGCCTTTCAGGCGGCATCGAATTCGCACGGTATCATGTCCGTCGCCCTGAACGTGAACGTAACCTACCACCGCGCACCCGAACAGGGCTGTCGCCTCATCGCAGAGGCTAAGGAAACGGCTTCAACCCGCCGTACGGCGGCCTACAGTATAACGGTCAAAGACGTGAAAGGAGAACTAATCGCCTCTTGCCAGGCCCTCGTTTACCGAACGGGGAAGCCTCTTCCCTTTATCACTGAAGGGTGATGGCCTTTTCGGGGCACAACTCCTGGCAACAAAAGCAAGCTATGCATCTGTCAAGATTCGGTAAGGTGGGATAACCTCCCATAATCATCTCGAGGGCGTGGGCAGGACATTGGGCAACGCAGGTCCCGCAACGCGAGCATAGTTCATGATTCACAGAAGGCCTTTCTTTAACCCTCTTCCTCATGAGCTCGCGAATACGTTCATCTCGCCCAGTTATGTCACCTGCCCGTGGAGGAAGCTTAAAATTAGGAATCCTCCGGAGGTCTCCTATAATACTAATTTTTTCCAGAGCTATTTCCCCCAAGCCGCCTTCATGACCGTAGGTGAGGGTCCTAAGAGAAGTGGGTTCTAAACCCATCATATAGGCGATAACCGCATCTAAGGCCATGGCATCATCCGAAGCGAGGATAAGACCAATGTCTCGGAGTTCTGTGGAAGCAGGTCCGTTACCTTCCATCCCCACGATGGCATCGACGATGAAAAAATCAGGTGGCCGCAAGCGGAAGACCTCGACTAGAACCTCCTGGAATCTTTCTGAACTTCCGGCCAGACGATGCAAGGTCGCCTTCTGTGCACCGGGGATAATACCGTAGCTATTCTTAACCGCCCCCGTCAGCAATGTAAGGCCGTGGGTTTTGAATTTCGGCAGGCTTATTACCACATCCGCTTCTATAACGGCTCGGGATATACTGATTTTTTCTATAGAACCAAGATGAAAGGGAACTTCGACGGCTTCGATTCCTATATTGGTATAGAAGCCACATGCCGCTTCCACGAGTCCCGCGCGGGCAAAACAGAATTCGTTCATGCCGTAACCCAAGAGGCCGGGGTTATCTCCCACCCAAAGGGCGGTCGGTCGATAGGAAATGACCTTTTCTACCACCGCCTTGAGGACGGCGGGGTGAGTCGTAATTCCCTCCTCGGGTCGCGCATCCCTCAAAACGTTGGGTTTGATGAGGACCTTTTTCCCTTCCAAGTCTGGCGAAAAAAGTTGGAAGGCGCTATCCACAGCTTCTTTTAAGTGATCGTAAGAAGCGGCACAAATAAGAACTCGGCTTTCTCTCACTTTACTTTGCCTCCAGACGAGGGACAGTCATGCCGCCGTCCATGAAGACGAGCAAGCGGGTACCTGGACCTTTAAGCCTGGCCGCTTCCTTCAAGGCTTGACTTACGCTTCCTATCGGTCTCATTTTAGCCTTTCGTATCGTTTCTTCCGCTAAGGGTGTGACTGCCCACAGATGACACCTCATGGCGAGTTCCGCCATTTTGCCTGCCTTATGATAACCTAAACGATAATCCTCCGTGAGCCTTCTTACCACCGCCTCGGGAGTTTCCTCCGAGGCAAGAAGCTCGAGAAACGCCTCCGAACCGACCCCGCTTCTACAGGCGGAAACGAGAATGAGGACACCGTCTGGTTTCAGGGCATCTCTCACGTTCTCTAACGCCTTTTGGGACTGGTAGAGATCTATATCTAAAGGTTCTCGGGCCACGGTGACGATCACATCCGCTAAATCTCTAATCGGCACCACAAACACTTCATCCGCCAAAGGTAAAAGACTTCGGAAGGCCTTCTTCAGGTGCCCGGCACGGGCGGCATAGAGTTGACCTACCCCATCGAGGACGGTCATGATGGAAAAAATATTGAATGTATCGAGCATGAGCTCCTCGGCATCGTTCAGGTCCTCGGCAACGGGATTCCCTTCCAAGACAAGTAATTTGGAATCAGGCGAAATGGCGAGACGATGATTAGCCTGAATACTTTCATAACTGGCCACTCCAGGCATGAGAGACTTTCTACCCCCCGTATATCCGGCGAAGTAATGAGGCTCAACACTCCCGATAGGAATTATGGAATCCGCTGTCCAAAGGTGGGCATTGAGGTGGATGTCGTTACCGAACCTCGTTTTCCCTAAGAAGCGACAGGCACTCCTTTTCGCATCATGAACGACGACCTTTTCTTTTGCCCAATCGTAGAGATCACGAAATATAAAGCGGTACTCTTCCTCTGTCGGGGCTCGGTGTGATCCCGTGGCAACGAGAATCTTCACGTCCTTTCCCGTGAGTGCGGGACGAATACATCGAAGCACGTCGGCCGTCGGGGTGGGACGGGTTGCATCGTTGACGACAAGACAGGGACGAACAGAAGGGGCAATAAATGCGGAAAAGGGTGGCGCCCCGACGGGAGCGTCCAAGGCCTTTATAATTTCGACTGCAGGGTCTTTGGCGGAAACCTCGCGGGGAGAGATGACCTCTACCTGCCAATCGGCGGGTATGGTAACCGTTTCTACTTTTTCGCCCCAAGGGATTTCTATCTTCATGACGATTGAGAGCTACCACGATTAGGGGCAGATTTCAACGGAAGACACGAAAAAACACGAGAGGCAGAATCACGACGAAGAGACAAAAGAAAACGAAGATCAGGGCCAAGATATTGAAAAAACCCTCCCATCGTTCGACCGACCGATCCCAGTCGGATTCCTCTACCCACCTGGAAAACCGGCGTTTAGCGGCGCCCCCGCCCATGGCTCCCCCGATCGTACTTCCTGATTACCGCCGTAACTACTCCTCCGATTCTAAGCTCCTGACGGGCTTCGATCGTAGGATAGCGAGAATTGGCCGCTTCCAGAAATACCTTTTCACCCCTTTTCCGGAAAAACTTCATCGTCCACTCCCCATCCACCTCGGCGATGACAATATCACCATTCATGGGTACCCTACCCCGCTCAACAATAACTAGGTCTCCTTCCCGGATGCCCTCGCCTATCATCGAATCGCCCGTGACACGAAGAATGAACGAAGCTTCGGGACGACTGATAAGGTACTCATCCAGGGAGAGAATATCGCAGAGCTCCTCTTCGGCAGGCGAAGGAAATCCGGCCCTCACATCCCCCGCAATAGGCACACCCAACAGGCGCGGGGCAAGGGATAGCCTCCCCCGGGCGTCACGCTTTAATGTCCCTTCCCGCACGAGCTTCTCCACCCAAAAGTGGACCACGCTCTTCGAGCGGACTTCAAGAAGGGAGAGCATCTCCTCGTAAGTGGGAAGCCTCCGAGAGGACCGAAAGAAATCTACGATCTTCTTTGCCACCGTCTGGGTCGTCCGTCTTTCCATCACGGTCACGTATATAGAACATTTGTTCTATTTGTCAAGAGATTTTTTTACGACCCGGCCTAAGGCCTCGAGGATACGGGTTACATCTGTTTCCTCATTCATCCAGCCGAAACTGAATCTCACCGTCCCCAGTGCATACTCATCGGGCATACCCATCGCCTTGAGCACGTACGAAGGTCTTTCCTCTCCCGTGTGGCAAGCCGCCCCGGCTGAGATGGCGATACCCGCTCTATCCATCTCCTGCATAAGTTTATGACCGGAAATGCCCGGAAAGGAAACGGAGCTTACGTGGGGAAGTCGCGATGCGCTCTGCCCGTTGATTATCGCCTGGGGGAAGGCATTCATAATCCCCTCCTCCAGAAGGATTCGGAGTCTAGTTGTTCGTTGGATGAACTGAGCGAGATCTCTTTTGGCTTTTCGGCAGGCGGAACCCAACCCTACTATACCCGGCACGTTCTCCGTCCCATTCCTCAGACCCAACTCTTGACCGCCGCCGAAAGTAATAGGAAGGAGAGGGGTACCTGCTCTAACGTAGAGGGCACCTGCCCCCTTCGGTCCGTAAATCTTATGAGCGGCAATGGATAAAAGATCGACGGGCGTGTCCTGTACATCAAAGGGTATTTTCCCTACCGATTGCACCGCATCCGTATGAACGGGGATACCTCTGGTATGGGCCAGAATACAGACAGATCTCAGGGGATTTACTACCCCTGTTTCATTTTGCCCATGTATGATACTAACCAGGCAGGTATCCTCGGAGAGGACCTCTTCCAAGTACTTAAGGTCGATCACACCGTCCTTATCCACGGGAACTAAGGTAACACGGTAATCGAACCTCTCAAGAAAACGACAGGCATTCATGACGGCCGGATGTTCTACCGCAGAGATCACAAGATGCCTTTTTTCTTTGGGTGCTGCCTGAGCTACGCCCAAGATGGCGAGGTTGTCCGCCTCCGTGCCACCACTGGTGAATATAATTTCCTGTGGCGACGCCCCAATTAATTCGGCCACCCTTAGCCTTGCCACCTCTATCGCCTGTTTAGCCTCCCGACCGAAAGTATGACCGCTTGCGGGGTTCCCGTAGTAATTACCGAAAAAACGCATCATCTCGCCCATCACCTCCGCGTCGACGGGGGTGGTGGCACAATGATCTACGTAAATTCTTTCCATGAGTATTCCCTTCAATCCCGAAAATAGATAACGCTTCTTTTTATCTCCTCGCCCCACTGCCTTTGCTTCTTAGGAGGGAGGGCTTCAATTCCCCCTTTGGCTACCGCTACCAATTCCTGATCCGTTAATATCATAAACGGCGCCACATCAAGGTCAACGGCCAGAAAGTAACGCCACTCATAAAGGGCTCGCAGCCTTCTCCTCTCTGCCCCGGTTAAATTTTCCGCCCCCGATATTTTCACATACTTATTCGGTCTAAAAGTCCTCGCTTGCCAATCAACGCGGGCCACCTCTGCAAATGCCTCTTTCGCCTGTTCTAGGCATCCCTTGTTTACGAGTTCCCGGTACAAAACAAGATAAAGGTCGAATAAGTATTTCACGTCTTCGATGGCATACTTTATCTGTGTGTCTGACAGAGGCCTCTTGTCCCAGCGAGAAAGCCGGATGCATTTCTTTTTATCAAATGCCACGGAGAGATATTTATTTACCAAACCCTGCAGAGATAAACGTTCTTCGCCCAGAAGGGAAGCTGCTTTCGCCGTATCGAAGATGTTGTCGACGAAAAATCCGTAATCCCGCTTAAGCAAACGGATATCGTTTTCCCCGGCATGAAATATTTTGAGAATACCACGATGGGAAAAGATCTTGCCCAAGAGACGAAGGTCTTCTATACCCAGGGGATCGATGAGATAAAAACCTTGATCCGTAGCAAGCTGAATGAGACATAGCTTTTCACGAAAATGATGAAAAGAATCGTATTCCGTATCGACGGAGACAAAAGAACAACGCATGATCGAGTCAACGGCTTTCTCTAGCCGGCCATAATCGTCTATCCAAACCACCTGAACATCCGACTTTTCCATGTTACCTTCCTGGTGGAATCATAAGGCTAAAAGAGGGGTTAAACTCGTCAAAGAGATCCATGAATTCCCAAAATTTCCTAAGTTTCCCATCCCAGGAGATACGACCGAGTAAAAACTGAAGGGCCGGTGTCGTCTCCCCTGCGATGAGACGATCAAATATATCTCGCGTCATTTTTAGGGTACATTCGGCATCTTCTTCTATTTTCCCTGGGTAGTGATGCAACACACCGTTTTCCAACACCAGGGCCACCTTTTCTCCCGTATCCGTTAAAACCCAGTTAATCTTCATCTTCTTCCCGGCGGCCCGGGGTCCATTCAACCTGATAGCCATGGCTTCGAAAATGTGATGAAGACTCAGGGCACGGATAATCTCAATAGGCGGCCTCCTTTTTTCTTCCCTCTCCTGTATACCGTATCTGAGTTCGTAGGCACCGGACAGGTAAAAGTTACGGAAAACGGCAGATTCCTCTCGGAACCCCATCCTTTCCAAGGCCTCGGCCAACAGCCTGCGGGCGGCATCATTTTCCGGTTCGGCCGTGACAACGTGGTACATAACTTCGGCTACCCACCTATGATGTCCTTCCTCTAACTCTTTCCGGGCTCGATCCATGATCTTGTCACTTCCACCCATATAGGATACATACTTGAGAGCCGCTTCCCGCGGAGGAAGGGGATTGAGATGTATGGGATTGCCATCGAACCACCCCAAATAATACTGATAGACAGCCCGGGCATTCCACCCAACTGTGGCGTAATAGGGGCGATTAAACCATTCCCGGTCGAGCTCCGGAGGAAGTTTCACCAGCTCTCCCACGTCGGCTATAGTGTATCCCTGATTGATCAACCTGAGCGTCTGATCGTGGATGTAACGGTAGGCATCCGCCTGTTTTTTTATCATATTGAAAATATTCTCTTTTCCCCAACGGGGCCACGTGTGCCCTAAGAAAATGACGTCCGTCTGATGACCGAAAAGAGTCCATGCTTCTTCAAGGTGATTAGCCCATGCGGACGCATCCCTGACTTGTGCCCCCCGCGGGGTAAGGAAGTTATGAAGACTGGCCACACAGCTATCGGCTAAATAGAGGGCTCGAAGTTGCGGGAAGAAGATATGCATATTAGAGGGGGCTTCCACTCCGTACGTAAGTTGAAACACCATCTTTACCCCATCGATGGTAAGCTCTTCCCCCGTCTTCTTTATTTCTTGACTGGGGGCGATGAGGCCCACTTTCATTTTCGCCGGAAGAGACTTACCTAACCCATTGTCAATCCACCCACTCGGACCTGAGGGAAGATAGATACCATACATGTAACTAGCCCGTCGCGCCATCGCATTCCCCGCCAAAATATTCTCCCGCACGACCTCACGCATAAAACCGACGGGGGCAATGACGGGACAACTCCCCCTTTCCACTATCCCCAATACACCGCCCCAATGGTCAACGTGGCTATGGGAATAGATAACGGCGGATATCGGTTTTCTACCCAATTTCTCGTAAACGAGATCGATTGCCGCCCTCGCGGTGTCAGCGGAGGAAAGGGGATCGATGACGATATATCCCTTTTCACCCACGACGATGCTCAAATTTGCTAGATCGATTCCCCGGACCTGGTAAATCCTCTCCGTTACTTGGAAAAGGCCTTTGATGGCATTCAGCTTAGCCTGACGCAAGAGGGATGAATTTACCCTCCTATCATCCACGTCTATTGGGGGCATTGTATCCTTTATCTCCGCTATCAACCCCCGTTGAGCCCATACAAAATCTTCCTCCTTCGATACCTCACCCCGGGCGGCAAAGGGTAGAAAAAGAATGCCCACCAAAACTATAATTTTCCCCCACACGTTCATCTAATTTCCCTCCTTATAGACACATCCTACCATACCACGGAAAGGCCTTAAATTGCTATTGACCACCCAAAATGATATACATAACAAACTCGGGAGGCAAAAGATGATCGGTGCTATTGCGGGGGATATGATAGGCTCGGTCTACGAACACGCGCCGATTAAAGATGAAGACTTTATCCTCTTTCATCCGCAGTGCCGTTTTACCGATGACACGGTAATGACTCTCGCGGTCGCCTATGCCCTGCTTACGGGCACTGATTACGCAACCGCCATGAAGAAACTGGGCCGAAAGTACCCACGGGCAGGTTACGGACGGGATTTTTACCGCTGGATTTTCGAACCGGACGTGAGGCCCTATTTCAGTTTTGGAAACGGTGCGGCCATGCGGGTATCTCCCATCGGCTGGTATTTTGATACCCAGGATCAAATACTTGAAGAAGCTAAAAAATCAGCGGAGGTGTCTCACAACCACCCGGAGGGAATTAAGGGCGCTCAGGCCTTGGCTTACGCCATCTTCCTCGCCCGTCGTGGGGTAGAAAAGGAGACGATAAGAAGGGAAATTTCATCCCGTTTCGGATACAACCTATCGCGGACGGTCTCAGAAATAAGACCCCATTATCAATTCGATGTTTCCTGTCAGGGGTCCGTTCCCGAGGCCATCATTTGTGCCTTGGAAGCGGATAATTACGAGACTTCAATAAGAAAGGCCGTTTCATTGGGGGGAGATAGCGACACTCTAGCTTGTATGGCCGGTGCACTGGCCGAGGCTCTCTATGGCCCCGTGCCGACTGAGATCGAAGAAGAAGTTAAAAGAAGACTCCCCTCCGACCTGATGGATATTCTGCATCGATTTACCGTTGACTTGAACAGGTTGATAAGGTAGTGAAACACACTATTCTCATATTTTTCCATATCAGAGCAAATGGAGAACTATAGCGGTTTCTACAACCAGAAGCTTGTCCTCATCACCGGAGGCTCATCCGGTATCGGTCGTGCCCTCGCTCTGAAGCTAAGTGAGGCAGGGGCCAAGCTTGCCCTGGTGGCGCGAAGGAGAGAACTGCTCGATGAGGTTCGATCGCGCATCAGTGGACCCTGCCTTGCAATCCCGGCCGATGTGGTGGATTTCTCCCAGATGAAAAAGGTAGTGGCCGAAGTCGAAAACGAGCTCGGCGTTCCGGATATATTGATAAACTCAGCCGGTGCCGCACACCCCGGATATGTTGAGGAGCTGTCTTTGAGCATCTTCCGAGAAATGATGGAAGTAAATTATTTCGGTACTGTCAATACGGTCAAGGCCTGTCTTGCGGGCATGATCGCCCGCCGGTCGGGATGGATCGTAAACATTTCATCCGTGGCTGGATTTATAGGCGTCTTCGGCTACACGGCATATGGCGCCTCAAAATATGCCGTCCGAGGCTTTTCCGATGCCCTACGGGCAGAACTTAAACCCAAGGGCATTGGAGTTTCCATCGTCTTCCCTCCCGACACTGATACGCCCCAGCTCGCGTATGAAAACAGGCTCAAGCCCCCGGAGACAAAGGCCCTCGCAGGAAATGCAGGGCTCCTTTCCCCCGAGCAGGTGGCGGATGAAATCCTAAAATCCGTGAGAAAGGGGAGATATCTCATCTTGCCGGGCAAAGAAACAAAAATACTCTATTTACTTCATCACCTCCTGGGTTGCGCCATCTATCCGACCATGGACTTACTAATCCGAAAGGCACAACGGAGGTTGAGGAAAGGAGGTCAATGAGATGGACATCTTCGATAAATGTTTACAATTTACTGCCGCGCGCGAGGCTATGGCAGCCGGTCTTTATCCCTACTTTATACCCTTGACGGAAAATGAGGGAACCGAGGCAACTTTTAAGGGACATCGCCTGATTATGTGTGGTTCCAACAACTATCTCGGTCTTACCACAGACCCGAGAGTGAGAGAGGCCGCTTTAGAAGCTATTAGGCGCTACGGCACCAGCTGTACCGGCTCACGCTTTCTGAATGGCACCCTGGAGCTACACCTACAACTGGAAGAGGAGCTCGCTGACTGGGTAGGAAAAGAGGCCGCCCTCGTTTTCTCCACGGGCATGCAGACCAACCTGGGAACGATCAGTGCCCTCGTCGGTCGCCACGATATCGTCATCCTAGATAAAGACGATCACGCGAGTATTGTTGACGGAGCTCGCCTTGGTTGGGGAACCATTAAAAGATTTCGACACAATGACATGAAAGACCTGGAAAGAGTCCTGGGCGATTCGACGAATAACCGAGGTTTACTCGTCGCCGTCGATGGCCTCTACAGCATGGGTGGAGATATAGCACCCCTGCCGGAAATCGTGAATCTCTGCAAAAGATACGGCGCCAGACTGCTGGTGGACGATGCTCATGCCCTTGGGGTTCTCGGGGGTGGACGGGGTACGGCCGCGCACTTCGGCCTGACTGATGAAGTAGACCTAATCATGTCTACCTTCAGTAAATCCCTCGCCTCTCTGGGGGGTTTTATCGCCGGGAAGGAGGCCGTTATTCATTATATCCAGCATCATGCACGAGCGCTTATCTTCAGTGCCAGCATCCCCCCGGCCAATGCCGCCGCTGCTCTCGCGGCTCTAAGAATTCTTAGGGCGGAGCCTGAGCGGGTAGAGAGATTGAACCAAATCGGTGCTTACATGAGAACAGAGCTAAAACGGCTCGGCTTCAACATCGGTAACTCTGCCTCTCCCATCATTCCTATCATCATCGGCGATGATACTCTAACCCTGATGGCTACCAAAGAACTCTTCAAAGAAGGGGTTTTCGTCAACGCCGTCCTTTCTCCGGCCGTGCCCCCAGGACAACAACTCTTGAGGACTAGCTATATGGCTACTCATACGGATGAACAATTGGCTTTCTGCTTGGAGGTTTACGAACGGGTAGGAAAACGTTTGGGCATCATCTAGTCTGTACCGCCTCCCAAGGCCTGATAAAGGACGACTAAGTTCGACATCCGGGCGAGGTGGAGGTTAACGAGCCCCCTTTCGGCTGAAATCAGAGATCGTTCGGCATCAAGCACGCTCAGATAACTATCCAACCCCTTTTCGTACCTCCATTTTGCCAATCGATACGTATCGCGGGCCGCACTGACCACCGCCTCCTGGGCTTCGATTTGCTTTTCCAAGTTTACCTTGGTCACTAAAGCATCGGCCACCTCTTTGAAGGCCGTTTGAATTGTCTTCTCATATTGAGTTAGCGCCATTTCCCTGTGTACTTTGGAGACATCGTAGGCTGCCCACGTACGAGCATCAAAGATGGGCATCACCAACCTGGGTACGAAACTCCACGTAAAAGAACCATCCTTAAATAAACCGGAAAGCTCTGCACTGGCCGTACCGAAGGAGGTGGTTAAGACGATACGGGGAAAGAAAGCCGCCCTGGCGGCACCTACGTTCGCATGGGCAGCTTTCAACAGATGTTCGGCCTGCTTTACATCCGGTCTCCTGAGAAGGACGGAGGAGGAGAGACCGATGGCAAATTCTTTTGGCGCCACCACTTCCCTCAACCCACCCGGTAGGAGTTCCTTCGAAATGGGTCTGCCAACTAGAAGATGAAGGGTATTCTCATCTTGAGCACAGGCCTGCTCATAACGGGCTATGTCCACCCGACTTGAATTAAGAAGTGTCTCCGCCCTTTTCAAATCGATCTCCGAGGCCATACCCGCCTCATAAAGACGCCGAACAAGACGATAGGTTTCTTCCTGTGACTTTAGCATCTTCTCGGCCATGGCGTATTGTTCACGGTTGGCGGCATAACTCAGGTAGGCCTTAGCTACCAAAGCCACAATCGTGTTTCTTATCCCTATCCTTCCCTGCTCTGATGCCAGGTATTCCTCCAGGGCCTGGTCGCGCAAACTTTGCAGGCGGCCGAAGAAATCTACTTCCCAAGAGGTGATACCGACCGTTACATCGTACTGAGAGGTAGTGGTCGACCGACGCGTCGGTGATAAATCTGCCGGCACCCTTTGCCTCGCCACACCTCCCCCAGCACTAACGGAAGGCAGGAGCTCCGCTTTTTGAATACGATACATAGCCTCTATTTTGGCCACATTTAGGGCCGCCAGCTTCACATCCCGACTGTTTTCTAAGGCCAAAGCAACTATTTTCTTCAATCTTTCATCGACAACGAAGTCTTCCCATTTTATAGTATCCCCCTTTTCCCTCTCCCCATAGGGAAGTTGGGACGGAATGGGCATCGATGGCATCTCATACTTGGGAGCAAGGGAGCAGGAAGACACCGAGACCGCCAGAATGCACAGTAGCATAAGCCTTACCCGTTCAACCATTTTTCCTCTCCCCCGCACCCAAGATTCGATTATTACATAGAAAAGGGGAGAAAAAATTACCACCAACACGGTACCGGTAATCATGCCCCCCAGAACGGATGTGCCGATGGCATTCATGGCCCCGGCTCCCGCCCCTTTGGTGAGGGCGAGAGGCAGTACCCCAAAACCGAAAGCCAGGGACGTCATGATAATAGGACGGAATCTAATTCTCGATCCGGTCAGGGCGGCTTCGCGGAGATCCATGCCTTCTGAGATCGCCGCCTTGGCAAACTGAACGATTAGAATCGCATTTTTAGTCGCCAGTCCCAAAGTAGTAAGGAGTCCGATTTGGAAATAAACATCGTTATTGAGACCCCTGAGGCTCGAGGCGACGATCCCACCCAATACACCCAGAGGGAGCACAAGGAGGACAGAGAAGGGAATGGTCCAGCTCTCATAGAGGGCAGCCAGACAGAGGAAAATGACGAGAATCGAAAACGCATACAGTGGGACCGCCTGGGCTCGGGCTTGCCTTTCCTGATAGGATAATCCAGTCCACTCAAAACCGATGCCCGAACCGAGTTTGGTTACTATTTCCTCCATGGCCTTCATGGCCTCACCGGAGCTGCGGCCAGCGGCTGGCTCCCCCCAAATGTTGAAAGCAGGGAATCCATTATATCGTTCCAAGCGAGGAGAGCCGAAAGACCACCTAGTGGAGGCAAAGGCTGAAAAAGGTACCATCTCACCCCGGTTGTTGCGAACATAGATCCGCTCCAGGTCCCTTGGCTGCATGCGGTAATTAGCGTCGTTTTGAATGTAAACCCTTTTCACTCTTCCTCCGTGGATAAAGTCATTCACATATGCCCCCCCAAAAGTAGCCGAAATGGCCGTGTGGATATGCGCAATGGGGATCCCCAAAGCCCCCGCCTTCTCCCAGTCTATATCAATCCGAAATTGAGGTACATCATCCATTCCGTTAGGGCGGACATTGACGAGTCTCGGGTCTTGAGAGGCAAGGTATAAGAACTTGTTTCTTACCTCCATGAATGTGGTGTGATCGAGGCCCCCCATGTTAACAAGCTCGAAATCAACTCCCCTCGCACTTCCCAATTCCGGAACCGCCGGAGGGGGAAATACAAAGACTATTGCCTCTTTCATTCCTATGAAGGCCTTCATGGCCCTAGCAACAACGGCCTTGGCCCTCAAGTCAGATCTGTTCCTCTCTTCCCAGTCTTTCAATCTGATAAAGACCATACCATTGTTCTGGGCGCGTCCTGAAAACCCGATACCCACGATGGTCATACAAGAGAGAACCGCTTCCTTTTCCTTTTCCTGAAAATAAGCCTGGATCTTGTCGGCTACGGCTTGGGTTTGTTCCAAGGTAGAGCCGGTGGGCAAAATAACCTGAGCAAGGAGCATACCTTGGTCCTCATCAGGCAGGTAACTGGTCGGCATTCTCAGGAAAAGGAAACCCAAAACGGCCACGATAACAACGTAGACGATGACGTAGCGTGCCTTTCTATTTAGAACCCGAGACACCAAATTGACGTATCCTTCTCGGGTCCGGGAAAACCACCGGTCAAACCGGAGGAAAAAAGGTCGAAGGATTTTAATAGCCCTCTCTGCCGGCTCGTGTCCTTTGGAGACGGGCTCAAGTAAATGGGCACAAAGGACCGGTGTAAGGATCAAGGCTACGACCACGGAAAGGAGCATGGCGGAAGCCACGGTAACGGAGAACTGGCGATATATGATACCCGTCGAGCCGGCGAAAAACGCCATCGGACCAAAGACGGCGGAAAGAACCAATCCAATGCCTATGAGGGCAGGGGTAATCTGATCCATGGATTTGGCCGTTGCCTCCCTCGGGGATAGCCCTTCCTCCGCCATAATGCGCTCGACGTTTTCGACAACTACTATGGCATCATCCACCAAAAGGCCGATCGCCAGAACCATGCCGAACATCGTGAGCATATTGATAGAAAAACCGAAAGCACCGATGATGGCAAAGGTGCCGAGGAGTACGACGGGCACGGCTATGGTTGGAATGAGGGTGGCTCGGATGCTGCCTAAAAAAAGCCACATGACAAGAAAAACGAGCACAACCGCTTCGATCAATGTCTTTACCACTTCTTTGATGGCTACGCGAATGAAGGGTGTGGTATCGTAGGGATATGCGATCTTAAGACCCGGGGGGAAGAAGGGACTCATCTCAGCCAGTCTTTTCTTCACCCGGTCGGCCGTTTCTAGGGCATTGGCCCCCGGCTCCATTCTGATGGCAATACCAGAGGTGGGAAGACCGTTGAATTTTGCATCTATATCGTACCAGTCGGTACCCAACTCTACCCGGGCCACGTCCTTTACCCGGACGATAGATCCGTCAGCGTTGATGCGAACGGGAACGCGCGCGAATTCGTCCGGTGTCTTCAACATGCTTTGAACCTGGATGCTTACGTTCAGCCTTTGGCCTTTCACGGCCGGGGCACCCCCAAACTGTCCCGCCGAGACCTCTACGTTGTAGGCTTTGAGCGCCTGAACCACATCCTCCACCGTGAGGCGGTAATCGGTTAGCTTATCCGGGTAGAGCCAGATACGCATGGCATACTGGGTACCAAACACCTGTACCTCACCGACTCCGGGTACGCGCGCAATGACATTCTGCAAGACACTCGATGCATAATCTCTAAGGTCGATGGACCGCATGCTCCCATCTTCCGAGATGAGGCTTACGATCATCAGAAAATTGCGGGTGGCCTTACCAACGGTAACCCCGGTTTTTTGTACCGCATCGGGTAAAGAGGTCATGGCCAGTTGAAGTTTGTTTTGCACTTTGGCCCAGGCTACGTCTGGATCTGTCCCCGGGGCGAAGGTAAGCTCGATACGTGAGCTACCGGAAGAATCGCTCGTCGCCGAAAGGTAAATCATTCGGTCGAGACCGGTCATGTTCTGCTCGATAATCTGGGTGACGCTGTTTTCGACCGTCTCGGCTGAGGCGCCCGGATAGTAAGCCTGAACGTAAATTGTGGGAGGAGCAATGTTAGGATACTGGGAGATGGGGAGGAAATAAATGGCTAACCCTCCCGCTACCATCATGACGATGGCAATCACCCAAGCAAAAACAGGCCGGTCGAGAAAGAATCGAGATAGCATCTCCTCCCCCTTAGCGGGCTGTCTTCGCCGGAGGAGTAAAAGGTACAATCCTGACCGTCATCCCCGGCCTGACACGTTGGATGCCCTCCATTACAACCCTCTCGCCGGCAGAAAGACCGGAAGAGACGAGCCACCTATCACCGATTGCTTGCTCAACGTTTAGAACCCTCATCTCGATTACGTTTCTCTCATTTACCACGTAAGTATAGGCCTCACCCTTTGTGTTGCGCATCACCGCCTGTTGGGGACATAACATGGCCCGTGGATATTTGCCCCTCTCTATTACGGCGCGCACAAACATTCCGGGGAGGAGAATATTGCGAGGGTTGGGAAAGACAACTCTCAATACGACAGAACCCGTCGTCTGCTCCACCGTCACATCCTGGAATTGTAGAGTTCCGAACCACGGATAATCGCTTCCGTCCTCGAGTTTTAGCTGCACTCTCTTTAAGCTTTCTCCTGCGCGAATAATCTTTCGCTCTTCCAATTCTCTTCTCAACTTCAGTACTTCCGTCGTTGACTGGGGCACGTCCACATAGATAGGATCGAGTTGTTGGATCGTGGCCAGAGCCATGGGTTGATGAGCCGTAACCAGTGCTCCTTCTGTGACGTTGGAACGACCGATGAGTCCGGAAATGGGTGCCTTAACGGAGGTATATCCCAAATTGATTTTCGCCTGCTCAACCATGGCACGCCAATATTTGATATCCGCTTCAATTTGTTTAAGGACCGCCAGCGCATCGTCGTAATCCTGCTGACTTACCGCCTTCTCGGCAACGAGGCCCCTGAGTCTCTCTTCCCTTAGTTTCGCCGCCGCCAAACTGGCCTCTGACCTTGCCAATGCCGCTTCGGCATTTTCCAGCGCCGTCTGAAACGGTTTAGGATCGATCTGATAAAGGATCTCTCCTGCCTTTACCAAGTTGCCTTCCGTAAAGTAGCGTTTCAAGATGATACCGTTTACCTGCGGCCTTACATCGGCAACACGATACGGTACCGTTCGACCAGCCAGTTCAGCGGTAATAGTGACAACCCGTGGTTCAACGGTTAAAACCGATACCTCTGGAGGCGGTGCCGAGAATTTTTTTTCCTCTGCACATCCCCAGATAACCAAAAAGGCGGGAACTAAAAACACCCAAACTTGTCTCCTCATCTTCTGCCCTCGCCGAAACCGTTTCATAACTACCCTCTCATTTCTTAATGGCGTCCCAACAGGCGGCCGTAAACTGGGAGATCTCCTTCTCTCCCAGTTTTACAAATCCCCGAATATAATCACGAAGAAGGGCTATCATAGGACCGAAGGCGAGAGAAAAGAGCACCCCGCGAGGAAGACTCTTTATCTCCCCTGCTTCCGTCCCCTTTTCAAAAATATCCTCCCACAAGGCATCCCTATCCTTCCCTAAAATTCTGTCCCGATGCAGAGAAGCACTGTACGGGGAATTGAAGTACTGCTCCATATAGAGAAAATGTTGCGGATAATCCATTAAGTAGCGCATCGACGCCCGCAACAGGTATTCGTATTTTTCCCTGGTCGTACCCTGACGAGGGTAGCGCTCTTCGACGAAGGCCTTCAACCGCCCCTGTAACTCATAGAACAATTCATCAATAAGAGCATCCTTGCTCGGGAAATAGCGGTACATAGTACCTACTGCCACTTTGGCCCGCTCGGCAATATCAGACATGGGAGCACCATGAAATCCCTTCTCCACAAACAGATCTAAAGCGGCTTGGATGATCTCTTCTCGCTTATCCATACCCCTTTGCGAATGAATGTTCATTCACTCTCTTCTTATGCCACTTAACCGCCCCTGTCAAGCTCTTTTCATCAATCGGACAATCGGTCGTAAATTTCGGCAAAGGCTTTGTGCTCGCGCCGAAAGACGTTGAGCACGTGTGGATCAAAATGCTGAGGCAGGGTACGTCCATCGCCTTTCAAAATGATTTCACAGGTTCTTTCATGGTCAAAAGCCGGTTTGTAGATGCGTTTGTTCCTCAAGGCATCGTACTGATCGGCCAAAATGGCAATCCGACCGGCGATGGGAATCTCTTCTCCTTTCAGCCCCTGCGGATAGCCGGTTCCATCCCATCTTTCATGATGAGTTAAGGCGATGGTACGTCCTATCTCCAGGCGCGGATGGTTGCCAATGATTTTAGCCCCATAGACGGTATGTAGTTTCATGGCCGTCATTTCACCTTCCGTAAGGGGGCCGGGTTTCTTCAAAATAGTCTCTGACACGTAGACTTTTCCTACATCGTGAAGAGGCGCTTGCTCTCGGATTAAGCGAATGAAATGGTCGGAAAGGCCAAGGCGTTGGGCAATCAAACCGCAATATTCCCCTACTCGGAGGATGTGCTGCCCCGTATCTTCGTCATTTGCCTCCGAGGCCCGGGCAAGGGCCATAATCAGATAGTGAAACGCTTCTTCTGTCTCTCTCATTTGGCCTGCGAGGGACCGCAGATAAGTATCCATCGCTACCATACCCATAAGTACATCGGCGTCGTGGGGTTGAACTCGACGCCCGTAATTGAGACCCAAGACGACCGTTTGACCCCGTTCATAGAACACAAAATTGGAACACTTAATCCCGTGTAAATGGAAAAAATCGACCACCGGTGCCAACTCGGGTTTCTCTAAATCTTCTTCGTTAACATACCCTTTTTCAGGTCTTTCGGGACGATGCCAGAATTTTTCCCAATCCGCTTGCCCTGCCGTTTCCATTTCTATCTTTTGGATCTCATGGAAAGACCACTCATAGCTGCACCATTTTCTTCGGCCCGTTTCTGTCAACTCCCCGATGATGATCTTTTCCGGGCGATGCACCATATCTACCGTTCTTCTGATGATGCGCCTTACCACATCCTCGATTTTGGCCTCCGGATCGAATTCGATCGAGGAAAAACGATCGAAGATATCCATCCCGAAGCTGATGAGCCCCTTAAGGGCATCATAGGCTTGAGCATGAAGATCGCGTGCCTCTTTTAATTTGAGGAGAGATTGGATGCGGGCCAGTACTTCTCCCTGATCGATGGGCTTGGAAATAAAATCATCCGCCCCGGCCTCAAAACCGGTGATGCGGTCCTTCTTCTCCCCTAGAGCCGTGATCAAAATAACCGGTATATTTCGCAGCCTTTCATCACCCTTTATCCGACGGCATGTTTCAAACCCGTCCATCACCGGCATCATGATATCGAGGAGCACAATGTCTACTGGGTTATCCCGTAAATGGCGGAGAGCCTCTTCTCCGTTAGAAACACATTCCACCCTGTATCCACGACGGGTAAGTACGACGGTCATGGCATCACAGAAATCCTTCTCATCATCTACCACCAACACTTTCGCCATGTGATTCCACCTCCCCTATTCTATTCAGTAATCGGCAGCTCAACGATAAATTTAGCCCCTCCGATTTCATTTTCCTCCACCTTAATTTTACCTCCATGCTCGGAGACGATGCCATAGGCCACTGCCAACCCCATACCGGTCCCCTTTCCTACCTCCTTGGTCGTATAGAACGGGTCAAAAATTCTATCTCTCTCCCTGGGGGGCACCCCCGGTCCACTATCGGAAAAGGTGATCCGCACCCACTTTTCCCTGGATGCGATCAGAGACTCGAGGGAAATCTCTAATCTTCTCTTTTCTCTATCTTTCATGGCATCAATGGCATTGGAGATAATATTTACGGCCACTTGTCCGATGGCGTTTCTATCGGCTAAGACTATCGGCAAAAGCTCGGGGTAATGTCTTACCACCTCTACCTGGGCATGCCTCAAGGGTACGGCCATCAGACTGAGGACACTATCTAAAACTTCTATTAAGTTCAGCTCCTCCCGGTTCTGCTCTTGCACACGGGCAAACTGATTCAAGTCCCTTGTAATCTTTACGATGCGCTCCACCTGCCTCCGGCAGACACTGATCATCTTCTGCCTTTCCCCGTTACTTACGGTGGGGTCCTCCATCATCTGGAGATAGACGGAAATAATATTTAGAGGGTTCAGGATTTCATGCGTCACTCCCGCCGCGAGAGTGCCTATGGCAGCCAGCCTTTCGGTTTTCATTAATACCTCTTTTGCTTCCGATAAGTGCCGCTCCGCTTCCTTTAATTCCGTCACATCTATGGTACTGGTCAGAATTGCCGGTTTACCTTGAAAGGTAATGGAATTGACCACCTCCATCACCCACCGATAGCCACCGTCCTTCGTACGTAAACGGTACTCGTAGGGGGTGAAAGTTCGTCTTTCCAACATGTCCCTGGCCTTTTCTCGTACCGAAGGGTAATCATCGGGATGAATGAACTGCCTTGACGTTTTCCCTAACAATTCTTCCTCTTCGTAACCGAAAGCCTTGACCAGGTAAGGATTGGCAAAAACAATGTGTCCTTCTTGTATGATGCCGATGCCGGCCTGGGCATGCTCGATGATGGCCGAATATAATTCCTCTTCTTCTTTCCTACTCCCCGTATCAGGCCGATGGATGTGTTCTTCTTTCATTCTCTTTTCAGCATCTTGGCTATTTTTGCTGCCAGGGCCTCTACCGTGTAGGGTTTTTCCAGAAATTCCAACCCTGTTTCTGTAAAGGCAGGTAAAGTCCCGTAACCGGAGCTCAAAATGCAGGGCATGTCCTCAACCTGTTCTCTTATGAGATGAAGCAATTCCACACCACTCATCTCCGGCATGATCAGATCCGTGATGAGGAGTTTTATTTCCCTTCCCCTTTCTTTTGCCAAGGCCAATGCCTCTTGCGGAGAGGTAGTGGCCAAAACTCGGTATCCCATCCTTTCTATAAGTAGACGCCCAATCTGAAGCAGATCTACCTCATCCTCGACGAAGAGGATAAGTTCTCCCGTTCCCTTTGGCGTTGCCGTGATACGTTTTTGTTCAACTGCTTTTTCCTTCTCGTCTATTGACCGGGGCAGATAAATGAAAAAATCTGTTCCTACGCCGGGGGCACTCTTTACATCAATGAAACCCCCATGTTGTTTTACAATGCCATAAACCGTAGCCAACCCCATACCGGTTCCCTTCCCCAGAGGCTTGGTCGTGAAGAAAGGTTCGAAGATATATGATAGCATCTTCTCGTCCATTCCCGCCCCATCGTCACTGACCTTGATGACAACGTAATCACCGGCCAAAAATAAGGGATGTTCTCGACAGAATCCCTCATCCACACTTATATTCATCGTCTTCAGATGTATATGACCCTTCTCTTTTATGGCATCCCGGGCATTGGTAACGAGATTCATAACGAGGCGACTGATCTGGGTGGGATCCGCTTTCACCGGCCAGAGTGTGTCTTCCGTTTCCCAGGCTAAAGTTATATTTTCCGGAATCACGCGGCGTAACAAGGATACCGTCTCTTTCAAAACCTCATTTAAATCGATAACTTTAAAGGAAACCGGTTGCCTTCGGGCAAAGGTCAACAGTTGCCGGGTGAGCTCGGCCGATTTCTCCGCGGCTTTCATTATTTCCTGAAGATGGCGCCAAATAGAAGAGCCTTCCTCAACTTCCCGCAAGGCTACTTCCACATGACCCAGGATGACACCCAACATGTTGTTGAAGTCGTGGGCAATACCTCCCGCGAGCCGCCCGATGGACTCCATCTTCTGCGCCTGCATAAAATGAGCCTGTAAGGCTTCCCTTTCTTCTTGCAGGGCTAAAAGTTCCGTTACATCCCTTTTCACCGCCACAAAATATTTAATTTCCCCCTCTTCACCCCTGATGGGAGAAATCGTGGCATCCTCGGTATAAAGGCTTCCATCCTTCCGGCGGTTCACAAATCTACCACGCCAGGTGTGCCCCGAGAGGATCGTATCCCACAGGTTACGATAAAAATCCCCCGACTGATGACCACTCTTAAATAGGCGCGGGTTCTGCCCCAACACTTCATCACGCCGATAACCGGTCACATTTTCTACCGATGAATTTACGTATAGAATGGTACCCTCCCTATCAGTCACGAAGATGATTTCCCCCACCTGTTCTACCGCCGCGGCTAAACGTAATCTTTCTTCTTCTATTTTCTTGCTCTCTGTGATATCAAAAACGATGGAATGTAAAAAATAACGGCCCTTAACCTCGATGCGACTAGCAAAAACCTCTACATCTCTCACACTTCCATCGGAGGTGCGGTGCTGAAATTCAAAACGGACTTTTCTCCCCGCCAAAACGTTTGCCATTTCTTTTTTTAATTCCTCTTCGGGCAGGGTATTTATGTCGTAGATCCGCATACCCTTGAGTACGTCCTTCGGCCAGCCGTAGAAACCTACCGCCGCCCGATTGGCATCCACTATTCTTCCATCTTCGGGATCAATGATGAGTTTCACCGCCGAGTGATCCTCAAACACATGACGAAACAGGGCCTCGCTTTCTTCAAGATTACGTTCGGCCCTTTTCTTTTCCCTCCTCATCTTGGCCTGCTCTAAGGCCCCTTGCACAGCAGGCCCCAAACGTTTCATGTGTTCCTTTATCACATAATCCCACGCCCCTGCCTTCATGCAGGCGACAGCCGTCTCTTCATTCAGGGAACCCGTAACAATTATGAAGGGGAGATCGGGATCAAACTCTTGCGCCAGCTTTAAAGCCTCCAGGCCCGTAAACCGAGGAAGCAAATAATCTGAAAGAACAAGGACCGGGCCAAACTCCCGAAGGGCTTTAACATACTCTTCTTCAGTTTCTACCACGTGAAAAACGGCAGAGGGGACAACCCTTCTTATTTCGTGCTCACACAGATCGGCATCAGACGGTGTATCTTCGACAATCAGAATTCTTGTTTCTTCCCCCATAACAAAGCCCCCCTTTTTTCAGCCGAAAAGAACACATACCCTCATGTTGACTATCAAATACGGATCTACAAAACAAAGAATCACCCAAGAGGCTCCATAACATACAGATTATTGTCGAATTCTCTTTCCCATCCCTGCCCCTCACCTAGCCGTCGTCGGCAATTGTTTCGATGGATGAAATATAATATGCCTTCATCTTTGATTTTCCTAAACTTCTATCCGGGCTGACCACCTAAACTGCGAAGGAAATTCCAAGTCGATGGCTAATTTCCCCTGCCATTCCCTACTGAAAAGACGGTGAAAAGATATGGCCGCCCGATTTACATACACGCATCTACCCGCTAGATCGAAAAGATAAACTCTCTCCTTGAGGGCATTTAAAATCTTTTCGGGCCAATTTGTCATGGGATGTTTATATCACAATACCAACCGTTTTGCATAAAACCCTCTAACAGTTTCTTCACAATGCCCGCCGAAGATCCTCCAACAACCTCTCTACTTCTTTTCTCTCCAGGTGAATCGACACTTTGCCTCCCCCGGGATGGGCCAAGGTGAGCTTGATTTTGCCTTCTATTTTTTCCACCCGCCATCGATCGCCTACGGGCAGCTTGACCTCTTCTGCCAGCCAATCGTCCGCCTCGAACTCCGCCACCTGGATGAGTATACCAAAGGCATCGCGAGGATGGATGAATATTTCCTTCCATCTCCCATCGGGGTACTCGTTGTAGCCGAAATAGGGTATGCCTTGCTCATCCAGATGAGCCATGAACTTTTTAATATCCGGCGTCTGAAGGGTTATGTGGTGTACACCTGCTCCGCGGGATCTGAGAAAACCTTCCAAGAAGCTTCCCTCAGTGGTGGGAAAGATAATCTCCAAACGGGAGAGGTCCCCCAGGGAGAACAACTGCCAATAATACTTTAACACATTATCTTCCGCGGAGGCACCGGGGACAGCCCCCAGCACTCGACGGAAAAAATCCTCCGCTCCTTTCCGTTGAGGAACAGCAATCGATACATGATCGATACGAGAGATCATCACCTATACCTCCGCTATGGTCCTTATGATCAACTTTTTACCCCCTTTCTCTCGACGCAAAATAGTTACATCATCAAAAATGCGACCAATAAGATTCACTGCACTCGCCGGAACTGGCTCTTTTCCTCGACTCATAGGCGTGGGACCAAAAAAAATGGCTACGGCCCTTCCCGGCGGCCAGTAGCCAATATCACCGACCTTAACCTCGGTTGTGGCCGTCTCATCGAGGGCACATGTCACAGGCACGGTAAAGTAGAATTCATCACCCCATTCTTCTGGGATAACTTCTAACGGCAAAACTGCGGCGATCCTAATTGCACAATCTGTTTTGAAAAGCTCGCCTTTCAGAGATGTTTGTCCGATCACAATCTCTATTTTCACGATCTCTTTTTCCCCCGATTACCTGCCTTTAATCAGTCCCGCTTCTCTTGCCTCTTTTAGCTTTTCACGAACTAGGTAGAATTTACCGTTGGGCGTTCTCACGACGAGACCATCCTGAATGAGGACCTTAAGAGCCTGAGGGCGTAAATTCTTAGTCCCTACTAGAAAGAAATTCTTTCTCCTATCCTGTATGGGAATGGCAGATTTTTCGTTGAAGGCCCGTGCTGCTTCTAGCTCGCTTATGATGCTAAGACAGATGCGTTTGAGTCCCAAACCGGATAGATACAAGACCACGAAAACGAACAACCCAAATCCGATGAGAAGTAGGATAATCTGAACGAAAATCGGCATGAGACAAAGCTCCAAAAATTATTTCCCACCGCTGTTTTTTTATCATATAAAGCCGACACAAACAACGCCTTTGGGGGCAAGAGATGATGAGGCTATTGGTACGAGGAGGGAGCATCCCCGCCGCCTATGGAGTAGCAAAGGGATATGTAGATATCCTGAAGGAAAAAGAATGCGGGAATAGATTGGACATCGTAAACCGTTCTCGTTTTCGAGAAACCTCATTTGATGCCTCCAGAACCTTTTACACCGACATTCTTCCTTTTAGACCCCAAATTCTCCTCCTCCAATTTGGTGTGGATGATGCCTTCGCGGGCGTCTATCGCTCGGAGTTTCAAGAAAACCTGGTTCAGGTCATCCGTCTGGCGCGCTCACTATTTGACCCTATTATACTTTTGGCTACCGCCCAGACCTTTGATAATCCCGTCACCATGGAGGCGGTAGAAATATACTATCGTTCTTTACGAATTATCGCTACTGATCTCCATTGCCATCTCATCCCCGTGCACCTCTACTGGGCAGGTTACCTAGCGGAAAATTCTTTGCAAACCGAAGACCTGACTCTAGGTGATGAACGCTATTTGAACCAAAAGGGGCACTTCATTATGGCCGACGTCATTGGCCGGTGGATCGATCAGGTGCTGTTACGGTATCCTGAAAGTCGGAACGAAAGACCCTTATTTCGAGAATATGATCCACATTGAAGGTCCGTTTTTTGCCTCTGAGGAGACAAAAGGCCTCCAAACCCATAAACACGTGCCCATTGAACTCCATTTCTCCCAGATAGATGGGTTTTACCCGCCTCCTCGATTTTTCGTCTTTCGATTTCAGGTAGACGATCTCTAGAATATACCCTTTCTTCATGGCTTCCTCAATCAACCTCATTCTCTCCTCTCGAGGGCAACGTTGAGCGGCCAGTCGGTACTGGTAATTAGTAAGAAACTTCACAATTTGCCAGTCCATGAGTATATCATCCATTTTCAGCGGCCTTTTGAGCACTATACCCTCGAGCTTAGTACAACGAGACAAAGCGACATATACTTGACCATGAGCAAAGGTGCCTCGCCCCACATCGATAATGACTTTATTGAAAGTTTTTCCCTGGCTTTTGTGAATGGTAATGGCATAGGCCAGCCGCAAGGGATATTGGGTGAAAGAACCGATCGCCCGTGAAGTCAATCTCCCTTCCTCGAGGGTGAAACGTAGCATTTCCCAGGTATAGAGACCCACTTCTACCACCCTACCTGTCTCCAGGCTGACTATTACCCCCCCATTTTCAAAGTTTTCCACCTTGCCCATCGTGCCATTGACCCAGCGTCTGCTGGAGTCGTTACTTAAAAGCATAACCTGGGCACCCTTTTTTAACTTTAGCTCTACTGCCGTCGGCAAAGAATCGGCCGCAAACTGGCCCTTCACAACTCCCCAGGACCTCCAAAGATCACCCTTTAATCGGGAAAGTCCGTCCTCATTAATCCGGTCGGCCAAATCGTTTGTGCTGGTCAAATTAACGTAATAATCCCATTCTTTCGGTTGAAAGTCGGCATCAACCCGTCGATTAATTATTTCCAGGTCTTCCTCGGTGACGGTACGATTTCTGATCGCGTTCAAAAGGCGTAAAAACTCTGTATCCGTCTGTCGGTAAACCTTTTCCAACTCTACGAATTCCATTGTGAGCTCTGGAAAGACACGAGCTCCGAAAAAATACGGTGTTTCATAATGACCCTTGAATATCTCCTTCTCGTTTTCCGTTACAACCGGCGGGAGTTGGTAGAGATCACCAAAGAGGATTATCTGTATGCCACCGAAAGGATACCCCTCTTGGGGCCCATTTATGCGGAGGAAGCGATCAATGCAATCAAGAAGATCGGCCCTTACCATGGAAATCTCATCGATGACGATAGTCTGAAGCCTCCGATAAATATTTTGGTCTCCATTTTTTCTTTTTTTGATGGAATCGGGGGTAACATGGGGCTTGAACTGAAAAAAAGAGTGGATCGTCTGCCCCCCGACGTTAACGGCGGCCACACCTGTGGGGGCTAGAACCACTAACTCCTTTTTCGTTATGCTACGGAAATAAGTAAGGAGAGTTGATTTTCCCGTTCCTGCCTTGCCCGTGACGAACACACTTTTAGTAGAATTTTCCATTAAATCTAGGGCCCGCCTAAATTGGGTATTAAAATCGATATGCTCGGGAAGGGGCTTAATTTCCATTACCTTGAAATCTATCACAAATGCTCGTCTATCGTTGAGAAAAAATTTTTTTGCCCACGAAAACCCTCTTCCCCCAAACGTCTGTTTATACCTTGTTGACCTAGAGTCAGAAATCTGTTAAAGCCCTCATGCTTTACGAGGTGTAGAATGATCGACTTCCATACCCATAGCATCTTCAGCGATGGAGAGCTCATTCCGGCAGAACTCATCAGGCGGGCCCAGGCCAAGGGATATCGGGCAATTGCCATCACCGATCACGGGGACCAATCTAACCTAAACTTCATCATACCGAAAGTATGTGAGGTGTGTCGCATTATTTATGAAACGACCGGATTTCTTGCCTTCCCCGGCATCGAGCTCACCCATGTACCGCCCATCACCATAAAAAGTATGGTAGAGGAGGCGCGCTCACTCGGGGCAGCCATCGTTCTGGTTCACGGGGAAACGATCGTCGAGCCGGTGCCTCCAGGTACCAATCGGGCGGCCATAGATGCCATCTGCGACATTCTTGCCCACCCCGGTCTTATATCAAAAGAAGATGCGAAAATGGCAAAAGAAAAAGGGGTTTATCTGGAAATAACGACCAGAAAAGGTCACTGCCTGACCAATGGCCACGTACTGAAAACAGCCCGCCAGGCGGGGGCGTCCCTACTTATCAATACCGATAGCCATAGTCCCTCCGATCTGGTTGAAAGAGAAAAGGCCGCTCTGATCGCATCAGGAGCGGGGATGGAAAAAGAGGAAATCTCAGTTTTATTTCAAAATGCCGAAGCACTAATGAGCCGGATAAAAAAGCGCATTGAGTGGTTTTAAAGACCATGGGAAAGTCGAGACCTCTGCGCATCTGCCTGCTCACCTACCGAGGCAATCCCGCATCGGGTGGCCAAGGCGTATACATCAAGTATTTAAGCCGAGCCCTTAGAGATCTAGGGCACGAAGTCGAAGTGATCTCAGGCCCCCCCTACCCGGAACTGGCAGAGGGAATAACGCTTCATAAGCTTCCCAGCCTCGATCTTTACAACCCGGAGCACATGTTCAAAGTGGTTAATTACCGTGACTTGCTTAAACCCCTTAACATGTGGGAATTCGCCGTCATGTGTACGGGAGGATTTCCGGAGCCGTTTACCTTTGGCCGGCGACTTTATAAGTTCTTGAAGTCACAGAAACCCAGTTATGACATCATCCACGACAACCAATGCCTTGCCTACGACTTACTTAAGATTCCAAAATTAGGCTATCCCCTTGTTACTACTATCCATCATCCTATCACGGTGGACAAAAAGACGGAATTCGCCGAAGCGTCAAATATAATAAAGAAAATCAAGGTACTTCGTTGGTACTCCTTTTTACGGATGCAGCTTAGAGTTGCGCGTAGGCTGACGAAAATTATTACCGTTTCCGAATGTTCCAGACGGGACATAAGCCGGGAGTATGGCGTGCCCCAGGAACGTTTTCGAGTCGTGCCGAACGGTATCAATACCGACGTATTTTATCCCCTCGCCGGGATTGAACGTCTCCCTCACCACTTGATCACAACAAACAGCGCAGATATGCCCCTTAAGGGGCTAAAATACCTACTTATGGCCGTAGATGCTATTCGACGCAAACGCCCAATTCATCTTACGGTCATAGGGAAGCCCAAAAAGGGAAGTGAAATAGAGAGATTGATTGACAATCTAAATCTTAACGGGCACGTCCACTTCACGGGCCGTATCCCCGCCGAAGATTTCGCCTCCTACTATGCTAAGGCCACGATTGCCGTCGTCCCCTCTCTCTATGAAGGATTCGGTATGCCGGCCGGAGAAGCTATGGCCTGCGGTATTCCCGTGATCAGCACCACTGGCGGTGCCTTACCTGAGGTGGTGGGAGATGCGGCTTACCTCGTACCTCCAGGAGACAGTGAAGCCTTGGAAAAGGCCATAATAGATCTTTTAGACCATCCGGAAAAACGCTTGGCCTATGGAGAAGCCGGTCTTAAAAGGGTTAGAAATTCCCTAACCTGGGAACATGCGGCCAAAAAGACTACTGCCGTCTATGAGGAAGAGATAGATGCTTACCGTAGACGTTCGTAAACTAGAGTTAAAGAAGGGCATGCGCGTTCTCGATGCCGGATGCGGCGCTGGAAGACATCTATGCGAAGCCTTTCGCGAGCAGGGTATCGAAGTGGTGGGGCTGGATATAAATATGGAAGATCTGGGAAAGGCACACGCAATGCTGTGCCTTATGGCCGCAGAAAAAGGTGGAAATTGGCTTCTCATCAAGGGAGATGTGACGAATCTGCCTTTTAAAGATGAGGTATTTGATGCGGTTATATGCTCTGAAGTCCTCGAACACATCTGCGACAGTACAAAGGCCATCAGAGAGCTCGTCCGGGTGTTGAAGCCGGGAGGACCACTTGCCGTCAGCGTTCCCAGGTATTTCCCAGAAAGGATTTGCTGGGCCCTTTCCCAGGACTACCACAATGAAAAGGGAGGTCACATCCGTATCTACCGGAAAAAAGAACTCATGGCGCTTCTGGAGGCGGCGGGTACTAAATGTGAAAAAATCCGATACCGCCACGCCCTGCACTCTCCTTACTGGTGGCTTAAGTGCGCCGTCGGACACAAAAATGATGACTTTCCTCTCGTAAAGGCGTACAAGAGGTTTCTCGAATGGGACATAATAAAGAAACCTCTTTTCACCCGAGCCTTGGAAAATTTACTCGATCCCATTCTGGCGAAAAGCATAGTGTTTTACACGAGAAAGGTATCTTGAAGACTATGAAGACCATTTTAGAGCCCAAGAAAAAGGAAGATGTAAGCTTAGAAATAGATACCCTTGCCCGATTCATTCTGAATATCCAAAAAGAAAATGGCGAGATACCTTGGTCGGTGGGTGGGAAAACAGACCCATGGGATCATGTAGAGAGTGCTATGGGACTTGCCGCCTCCGGTTATGTAGAGGAGGCAAAAAAGGCTTATGAATGGCTCGCCCGCCATCAGTTGAAAGACGGGAGCTGGTACTCCGCGACAAGAGACGGTATCGTCGAAGACTTTACCAGAGAATCCCATTTCTCTGCTTATATCGCCGTGGGGGTTTTTCATTACTATCTCATCACGGGGGACAGATCGTTTCTCCGGGAAATCTGGCCTACTGTTAAGAGAGGTATAGACTTTGCCCTTTCCCTGCAAGCCCCGTCAGGAGAAATTTACTGGGCCAAAAATAAAAGGGGAGAAATCGACCCGATGGCCCTTCTTACAGGTTCCAGCTCCATCTATATGAGCCTTAAATGTGGTCTCGCCCTTTCCACCCTCATCGGCAGATTTCAGAAGAGATGGCATACGGCGTGGGAAAAACTGGGTTACGCCATCGCCCATCTGCCACACCATTTCAATATGATCAAGTCGAGATTCTCTATGGATTGGTACTACCCAATCTTATGCGGGGCCATAACGGGGGCCGAGGCGAGGGCTCGTATTGACAAAGGTTGGGAGAAATTTGCCGTGCCCGATTGGGGGATCCGCTGCGTCAGCGATCGTCCATGGGTAACCATGGCCGAGACGGCGGAACTCGTAATTACGCTGGCCGCCATCGGCATGTACGAAGAAGGGGAAATGGTACTGGATTGGATAAAGGATAAAAAGTATGAAGATGGCTCTTATTGGATGGGCGTCACCTTCCCCGATACGGTGATCTGGCCGGACGAGCGAACTTCGTGGACTGCCGCCGCAGTTATCCTCGCCTACGACGCCCTACATGAAATCTCACCGGGGGGATGCTTATTCCGACATTCTTTTTGGGAATCTTTAGGGAGGGAAGAATTGAGCGTTGTTGAGAGATTCAAGGCCGTATATTCTTAAAAGAATAGATTTAGGGTTCCAGGCGTGGTACACAAACCACTTTCTTCGTCCCCAGTTCGAATATCTGGGGCATAGTCCCTGGTTCATGAAACCTTGGCATGTAAAATTGTTCGGTGGCCCTATCTGCCTGGGGAATTACGCCCATGTCATTGCTACACCCGACAAGAAGGTACGACTAACAGTATGGTCCAACCTAGAAGGGGGGGGAAGAATAGAAATAGGCAATTACTGCCTTCTTTGCCCTGGCGTGAGGATCAGTTCTGCCCTCTACATCAGAATAGGTGACAACTGCATGTTTGCCAACGAAGCCTTCGTGACCGATGCCGACTGGCATGACATATACGACCGCAGTCAGTCGGTAGGTCAGGCCGAGCCCGTCATCATAGGCAATAATGTGTGGGTGGGAGACCGGGCCATGATTTTCAAAGGGGTCAAAATAGGAGATAACAGCATTATAGGGGCCGGGGCCGTCGTATTAAAGGACGTACCCCCTAACGTGTGCGTAGGGGGAAACCCCGCTCAAGTGATAAAAGTCCTCGACCCATCAAGGCCTATTCGCACCCGAGAAGACTGGTACGGCGACTACAAAAAACTCTTGAACGAGTTTGACCAACTAGATAGAGAAAAAATGCAAGACAACACATGGCTTAACTGGATACGGACGTTGATCGCTCCGAAGAAAGGAGATTGAATGAGGGTTGCCATTATCGCATCACCCTATCCACTTGAAGAGGCCCCCGCCCCTCCCCTAGGCATCTCCTATGCGGCCGCCGCTTTCGAAAAGGCCGGAGCGGAAGTGAGGATATTCGACTATATCGTAAGCCGTTATACCCCGGAAAAACTAGCGAAACAAATAGATGACTTCCGTCCCCAGGTTGTGGGCACATCTTCCGTCACCATGAATTTTCCCATCGCCGCCCGCATCCTGCAAACGGTGAAGGAGATAGATCCACGCATCGTTACCGTCATCGGAGGACCACACGCCTCTTTCGATGCGGTCAACACCCTGAAAATGTACCCAGGAATAGATCTGGTAGTCATTGGGGAAGGCGAAGCAACCATTGCCGAACTCGTAGCTACCCGCTTTAAGAAGGAAAGCCTGCTTACCATCAGGGGTATCGCTACCCGCAACGGTCACGATATTCTCTTTACCCCGCCACGTCCACTCATAGATGACCTCTCCACCCTACCCCAACCGGCCCGACATTTACTGCCCCTATCACGTTACCAGGCGTTAGGTTTTCCCATCAGCATCATAACCGGCAGGGGATGCCCTTATCAATGCATATTCTGTCAGGGGCGCCGTATGGTGGGAAGCAAGATGCGTCATCGACCGGCACACATGGTCGTAGACGAGATTGAGGACATTCTTTCTTACGGAATCGACCGTATCAACATCGCCGACGACCTCTTCGTCTCTAACAAAAGAAAGGTACGGGAGGTTTGTCAGGAAATAGAAAGACGGGAACTCAAGTTCACTTGGAGCGCTTTCGCCCGTGTCAATACGGTCGATAAAGAGACTCTCGCCACAATGAAGTCAGCCGGCTGCGATGCTATCAGCTTCGGTGTCGAATCGGGCAACCAGGAAATGCTCGATCGAATTAAGAAAAAAATAACCCTCGACCAGGTACGTCGAGCCGTAGAAATGTGTCAAGAAGTGGGGCTAATCGTTCACTGTTCCTTTATTGTGGGACTCCCAGGAGAATCGCCCGAAACTCTCGAAGAGACGAAAAGATTTGCCGAAAGCTTGGGAAAGATTGACTACGGATTCCATCTCCTTGCCCCCTTCCCCGGCACGACTGTACGAGAAGAGGTGGATAAATACGATTTAGAAATTCTAACGGATGATTGGAGTCTGTACGACGCCAATCACGCCATCGTAAGAACTTCCCGCCTCTCAGCAGAAGAAATCAGACGTTTTGTCGATGATTTCGAAGGGGAAATAGCGGAGGCATGGGAACAAAAAGTATCTGCCTACTTTGCCGGCTCCCTTAAAGATCCGTGGGATTGTCTGAGAGTGGAAGGACATTTCCGAACCCGCCTCATCTTCAACCTCCTGTCGGGGGATGTGATTGAGAGGATAGGATTTTTCCCGGGCATAAGAAACTGGGAAGATACCCTCCCCTCCCTCAGAGAACGCATTCATCTGGAGACCGGAGATCCCCATATGATAATTGAAAAAACGGTACATGATATTATCACCCGAGGGTACATCAAACCCTTCTGGCAGGGAGACGGTATTAGGTGGAAATGGACGCACAATAACCGCCGAGACGAGTAGGGCGGAGAGATAAAAGGATAAAAAGGAGGCTCAATGGATTTATCAAGATTTTCTGTGGAAGGAAAGGTAGCCCTTATTACGGGCGGAAGTCGCGGTATAGGTAGGGCAAGCGCCCTAGCTTTGGCCGATGCAGGGGCCCACGTAGTCGTAAGTAGCCGCAAACAAGAAGATTTGGAAAAGGTAGCAGCTGAGATTTCTGCCAAAGGCGTACGGGGGGTGGCTATCGCCTCCCACGTGGCGAAGCTCGATGAGCTGAAAACCCTCGTGGATAAGGTGATGAAAGAGTTCAACCGGATAGATATTCTCGTAAACAACGCGGGCACTAACCCGTATTACGGACCCCTCATAAATCAAGATGAGAAGACCTACGACATCACCATGAATGTTAATCTCAAAGGGGTTTTCTTTTTAAGCCAAATGGTGGCCCGAATCATGAAGGAAAAGGGCGGCGGCTCAATCATCAACGTCTCTTCCATTGGGGGGCTAAGGGCAGGTGAGCTGGGGATTTACTGCGTAACCAAGGCGGCCGTCATCATGCTCACCCAGGTGATGGCTAAGGAGTGGGGGCCTTACGGCATCAGGGTAAATGCCATCGCTCCGGGTATTATCAAAACTCGTCTTTCAGAGGCCCTTTGGAAGGATCCAGAGGTAGGGGCTCAGGCCACCGCACAGATTCCATTGATGTCCCTCGGCGAACCGGAAGACGTGGCAGGATGCGTTGTTTATCTCTCATCGGAGGCGGCAAAATACGTAACAGGTGCGACCTTCGTCATTGACGGGGGGCGCGTCCACGGTGAGCCTTCATGGTTTAAGAAGTAACATCGTCCGCCTTCGGAATACGGCTCTCGCAAGGTACGCCGGTCATGCACAGCCCGCAACCGGCATACTTTCCTATATAACCGGGACCGTAAATACCATCGAGCCACGGCTTTTGATCTACCGTCAGGATTTCTAAACAGAGGGTCTTATTGTGACCTGCGGGGGTTATGGCTCCTCGAGGACACCTTTTCAAACACATCTGGCATGTGCCCGTTCGGTAGTAAAGACAATAGGCGTGGTGATCCGAGTAAGGTCGAGGACTCACCTCCATTTCACCAACCACAATAACACTCCCACATCTCATGGCCGCCCCCTTTTCCGTAATCAGGGCATCGCTCAGACCGAACGTACCCAGTCCGGCCGCGTAAGCGATATGCCGTTGGGACCACAGGGAGGCAATTCCATTGGGACCTGACACAATAGAAAAAATATCCGTTAGCTCTGGCGCCACAGCCAAAAGCCCCATCCGTTCCAAGGAAGAAACAATATGGCGTGAGAGGGCCTCGATGAAGAACTGACCGTGCCATCTCGTGTGATTCCATCTCAAAGCCGGTCCTTTCTTTTCAGCAGCATTGGCCTTTTTCGTTTTCTCTGCAATGGGAAGGACAAAGGATACTACGGTTGAAATCGGAAAGGCTTGTCCGAAGACGCGAGCCAACACTTCCTCGGGTAATAGATGGTCAGGGTGAACTACGTTCCGGAACTGATGAAAGATGGGATCGGCACTACCGACGAAGCCAACCAACGGCTCATCGAAAATAGGATCTCCGGAGAAATGTTCTAGCCTATTGAGAGGACTTTGGGCCACAAAATCTCTGATTATCTGGACGATCAACCGGATGAGGCGATGAGAAAACTCCTGCTTCATTTTTCTCTCCATTAATCGAACCCTTTCCACTCTTTTCGTCCCATGTCAATACTTTATGGCAGGATAATTTTATGTGAGACAACGAACAAAAAAGATGATAAAGGGACGGCAAAATTTCAGGAGGTATGCCATGGCCTATAAATGGATCGAACTCACGGTTTCGGATCATGTGGCCGAAGTTGCGCTTAATCGAACAGACAGGCTAAACGCCCTTAGCTATGAACTAGCGACGGAAATAACTGATATTTTTAGGGAATTATCCGACAAGGAAGAAATCTGGGTGATTATTTTAAAGAGCAATGCCCGCATTTTTTCGGCAGGCCTGGATCTCGTGGATGCCGCTTCCCGGGGATTGATCGGCTCTCCCAAGGCGTTGTTAGACATCCCTTCCCGGGAAAAAAACATCTTCGAATGTTGCCATGCCATTGAGGAGTGCAAGAAACCTGTGATTGCGGCTGTTCACGGCATGTGTGTGGGGGCCGGATTGGACATTATCTCCGCCTGTGATCTCAGGGTGTGTACGGAAGATGCAACCTTCTCTCTCCGCGAGGCAAGGATAGGCATTTGCGCCGATATGGGGGTCTTGCAAAGATTGCCTTTCATCATTGGCCAAGCCAATACCAGATACATGGCCTATACGGGGCGATTTTTCTCGGCCTCCGAGGTGGAAAAAATGGGGCTCGTCCTCTCCGTTTATCCCGATCGAAATGCCATGTTGGAGGGGGCAAGAAAAATAGCGGAAGAGATAAAAGAAAGTGCCCCCTTAGCGGTACAGAGCACAAAGGAGGTCCTAAATTTTAGCCGATTTGTATCCGTTAAAGACGGTATAGCATACGCGGTTCATAAGAACATGGTCCTTCTGGCAACGGCCGACTGCCGAGAGGCCATGACGGCCTTCATGGAAAAGAGAAAACCTGTCTTCAAAGGCGAGTAGCTAATGGATATCCGGCTTCCCCGGAAGCTGGTGGTTGAAGGTAAAGAGGATTGCATAATTAAATATCTCTCGGCGAGACCTGCTATTCCTATTGGAACGGGGGAGGTTTCCCTCGCTCTCATTGAAGCCGACGAGTGTTTTCTTACGGTCTTGAGTCGGGAAGTCCTACGCCGTAGGGCTGTCTACGGTCTGGAGGCGATACGAGAAAAATTATTGCAAGAGGAAAAGGGGCTAAAAGAGAAAAGCGACAGAGTCTCTCGCTTACTTATCACATCACGAGACGGCTCTTCCCGGTTTTACCGCCAGGTAGCTAATCTGATTGAGCATTTTGCCCCTAGACTCATGGGTCTTATGGTTGATGTGGATGCATCCACTTTGGGCACGATCTGTGGGAGAAAGGAAGGTAGACCAGTGAAAGCCATCCTGGTCACCCGTAAGGAAGGAGTGGCTGATGTGTTAAGCTCCCTTGTCGTTTTAAACTCAAAAAAGGAGGTCATACCATGATAGTAGTTACGGCATTCGTCAAGGCAAAAGAGGGGAATGGAGACGAATTGGAGCGTATAATCAAAACCTACGCCCCTAAATTTTTGGAAGACGAAGGGTGTTTAGAATACCGCGTCCATCGGCGTCTCGATGATGCAAACGTTTTTTTCTTTTATGAAAAATATGAATCTGACGAGGCGCTGAAAAACCATAGCGCATCGCCCCACTTTAAAGAAATGGGGGCGGCGATGCGTGCTTATGTAGATGGGCGACCAGAAATAAACATGTACCGCGAGGTCTAGACGGCGGGTTTCCTATTGAGGGGACAGACCCGAAGGCACTCGTAACAGGATATCCAATAATCGTACCCGGCGGTGTTAATCACGCGTTCGATATGGGCGAGGGACTTTTCGTCTTTCAGCGCGATCGGATAAATAGCGTGCTTTATAGAATGAGAAAGACAGGCTAACTTGTTGAAATTGCCTTCTCCATCAAAAGCCTGGGCAGGACAGGCTTTGAAGCAGGCTCGACAATCAGAAGGACAGGGACTGCCGGCGAGCATTTCGTTTGCGTCGAGAGTCGCATCAGTTACGACGGCCCCTAAACGGGGCAGAGCGCCATAGACGGGATGATAGACTTGCCCACTTCTACCCATTCTTCCCAAGCCGGCATTGATGGCCGCATGTTTAAGGGAAATGATCCCCCAGGGCTCTAACCCATGGTAGACAAGAGGGGCGAAGCTAGGCACAGGTAGGGCCCGATATGGTCCACTCGATTCTATAAAATTACAGAGATGGACGGCAATTTCGTCGAGGGAACGGTAGAGGGTGTGATAAGATCGATGAAGGGCATGTAATCCGTAATTCGGGGAGTCCAAAACGCCCCGCGGTGTACTGAGGCCGAATACGATCACCGTTCGGGCCCCCTTTACCAGACGAGCCGGGTGATGACTTTCAGGTGCCCCTTCAAATCGATCGACCGGCGCAAAGCCAAACGTATTAACTCTTTCTCGCAGATACTCAGAGATCCGTACCTTTAAATCGGCTTCCATATCGTCACATCCTTTCCGGTTCCCACCTCATTCAAAGAACCGTTGACATCGTTTAACTGAATGTTTATTCATAGCACAGCTTACGAAAAAGGAGGAAAATTTTCCATGCAATTTAGAGCGATTTTTATCAAGGCGTGGCTTACGCTTATTTTGTTCATCTGTCTTTCAGTCCCAGCCTTCGCCGAGAGACCTCCTTCTTTTTCCGCTATCGCCAAGAAAGTGGGCCCAGCGGTTGTAAACATTTATACAACGCAAAAAATAAGGGCTAATATTTGGTGGTTCGAAGACGAATTCTGGCGCCGCTTTTTTGGACTACCTTATGAAAGGGAAAGAGAATACACCCGTCGCAGCTTGGGATCGGGATTCATCATCTCTCCCGATGGTTATATCCTAACCAACAACCATGTCGTGGCTCGGGCCGATAAAATCAAGGTAAAACTGTCCTCTGGCCAGGAATACGAGGCGGAAGTCAAAGGTACCGATAAGGATACGGATCTTGCCCTCATCAAAATTGAGGCCAAAGAGAGTTTACCCACCGTAGTTTTAGGCGATTCTGACAAATTGGAGGTCGGTGAATGGGTTGTGGCGATTGGGAATCCCTTCGGTTTAGAGCATACGGTTACGGCAGGTATTGTAAGTGCGAAGGGACGGGTAATAGGCTCTGGTCCTTACGATAACTTCATTCAGACGGACGCCTCCATCAACCCAGGAAACAGTGGAGGCCCATTATGCAATCTGGAAGGAGAGGTGGTGGGCATTAACACAGCCATCATAGCGCAGGGACAAGGCATCGGCTTTGCTGTTCCCGTCAACACAGCGAAAGACATCATCTCGGACTTGAAGATCAAAGGTTCTGTAACGAGAGGATGGCTCGGCATTTCAGCCCAAGATATTACGGAGGAAATCGCCAAAAACCTAGGTTTAAAGACACGCGAAGGAGCCCTCGTGACAGAAGTCTTCCCCGGTGAACCGGCCGAAAAAGCCGAAATGAAGGTCGGTGACGTCATAGTTTCCGTAGGAGGAATACCGGTCACTAACTTACGTAGTCTCCTTTCCGCCGTAGCCAAGCAGAAGGTCGGGCAAAAGGTGCCCGTGGAAGTGATGAGAGATGGACAGAAAAAAACTCTTTGGGTTACAATCGGAGAGAGAACGGAAGGTCTAAAAATTACCGCGGGCGGTCAAAAGGAGGCAGAATTTTTCGGCATGACGGTTCAGGAGGTGACCGCTCAGGTGGCACGTGAACTCGGTTTAAAAGAGAAGAAGGGTGTAATCATAACGCGCGTTAAACCGGGAAGCCCGGCCGATACGGGTGGCTTCATGGAAAGGGATGTGATAGTTCAGATCAACAGACGACCTATCGAAAAGCTGGAAGACTTCGCATCCGAAATGAATCGAGCCGCAAAAAGCGAATCTCTCCTCCTTCTCGTCATCCGAGAAGGTCGAGCACTCTTTGTTACCCTTCGACCGAGATCTTAAGTTGCCTCCACGTGGGCCGTTCTAAAAATGAACCGCCCACGTGGTCTTCCAATTCTAGATACATCTCCCAAGGAACGGCAAAGGTTAGGAAGTTGGCCTCTCCCATTTGTTTTTTGGTAAAGAGACGGGCCGAGATGTCCGTAAGACCCACCACACCCCGGGGAGGGTGACGCTCACCCTCCCGATACGGATAAATGCCGATCGTCTGGCAACCCGCCCCGAAAGGGATAATGACGTTTTCGTTTCCTTCTCGCGCATAATTGGCCAGCACAACAAGGGCTGAAAGCTCGTCGGGTCGAAGGAAAAATATGACCGTCTTTGGCCTATCCTCGGGAACAACCCGTTCAAGGGGTTTAAAGACCACGAACCGAGCCGGTATTTCCATAATGGGGAGGGAGGCAATAAACGCCTCTACCAATTCGGGCCTCTTTTTATACCTTTCACCGTGAAGAAAGTGTTCGTAACTGTCCGGTGTCATATGGGGTCGCACTCGCTCTCCCAATGCTTCTCCGCCCGGACGGGCTAAATTTCCAACGGAAAGAAAATAACAGAATCCCTCCCTTCCTCCGGGAAATTTCTCGTAGGCATTTCCAAACCCCAAACCAACCGCTCCCCCATAGCATCCGACGGTCTCCCGAGATACGGCCGCCACCCGACCCCGGCTGGCGGAGGCCACGAGCCACATAACACACCCCCATTTGCCCGGTTTGAACATGAGGGCATCGGACGGTTCTTCCTCTGACCACAAGAGGGCGACGGGTTTTACATCTTTAAGACCAAGGGCCTCTACTAGCTTGCTTTCCATAAAACCTCCCTTACTCGTATAAACCTTCTCTTGCCTTAAGGACCTTGAGTAATTATAATACCACCAATCAAACAAAAGAAAGGAGAATTAGTCATGGCCATAACTTTACCTGAACTGCCTTTTGGTCGAGACGATCTGGCACCCGTGATAAGCGGAAATACCATCGATTTTCATTACGGCAAACATCACCGGGCATACGTGGATAATGCCAACAAACTTATTGCCGGCACGGAATTAGAACATCTATCTTTAGAGGACATAATCAAAAAGACGGCGGGAGACGCGGCCAAAGCAGGCATCTTCAATAATGCTGCCCAAGTCTGGAATCATACCTTTTATTGGCATAGCCTAAAGCCAGGCGGGGGAGGAGAACCGAAAGGGACCATAGGAGAGAAGATAAAGGCCACCTGGGGTGATTACGGGAAATTCGTAGAAGAGTTCAGAACCGCCGGGGTCACCCAATTCGGCAGCGGCTGGGCCTGGCTCGTGCTGGACGGAGATTCATTGAAGATAGTAAAGACGGCCAATGCAGATACGCCCATTGCCCACGGATTGAAACCACTCCTCACCATCGATGTATGGGAACATGCCTATTATTTGGACTATCAGAATCGCCGACCGGACTATCTCACCGCCGTAATAGAAAAGCTTCTCAACTGGGATTTTGCCAATGAAAATCTCCAGAGGTAGTTATCATGGGGCGGCCCCGGACCGCCCCAAAATCTAAAAAAGGAGGATCTCATATGAAGTGCAACGTTGGAACTACGGATCGGATCATCAGATTTTTTGTCGGTATCATAATTCTCTTTATCGGCCTCTATTACGGAAGCTGGTGGGGTCTAATCGGTCTTTTACCTATCATCAGCGCCGCCTTGCGCTTCTGCCCTGCTTATGTGCCCTTCGGGATCTCGACGTGCAGGGAAAAGGATATGGGATAGAAAAACCCCATTACCTTTTGCACCGAAAACGCCTCCGTGAGAAGTTTCTCAAAGCAGGCGTAGAGAGCCTACACGACTATGAGATTTTAGAGCTTCTTCTCACCTTCGCTATTCCCCGAAGAGACGTTAAACCCCTGGCCAAAGACCTGCTCACGCGCTTTCAAAATCTAAATGGTGTCCTTGATGCAGATATAAAGGAGCTTTCCGAGACCCATGGATTGGGGCTGCATACGGCATGTCTTATTAAATTAGCGAAATCTATTGTGACCTTGTACCTCAAGGGGGAAGTAAAGAAAAAAATTAAAATCTCATCCCCAAGAGAATTAGTTGACTTTTGCCGTTCCCACCTGGGAGGATTAAAAGAAGAGCAGTTTTGTGTCGCTTTCCTCGATAGCCAAAACCAGCTCATCGAATTGGATACTCTGCAGCGCGGCACGGTCAATCACGCCATAGTCTATCCCCGCCAGGTTCTAGAGAAGGCATTAGAAAGGAAGGCCTCAGCTCTCATCCTGATCCACAATCACCCATCAGGCATAGTCAACCCTTCGGAAGCAGACATCCGTCTTACCAGGGTCATAAAGGAGGCCGCCAGCATTCTGGACATCAAGGTTCACGATCACGTCATTATAGGTGAAGGCAGCATGTACAGTTTTCGCGAAGAAGGCATCATGCCATAATTAAAAAATCGTCTTGTCGGACGAGGTTTTTTCTGATACGTGGGCGACGGATTTAAAATGGCTGCACAAAATGATGGACGAATTTAGAAAGAGCATCGAAAAAGCAAAAGAAGTCCTCGAACTCGAAGCGGAGAGCATCCGTCATTTGACGGAGCGTTTGGACGAAAACTTTGCCCGGGCCGTAGAGGTTATTTACCGGGCCAAAGGTCGGGTTATAGTCACGGGCATTGGTAAATCGGGCATCATCGGAAAGAAGATTGCGGCCACTCTAACAAGTACCGGCACACCGGCTCTTTTTCTCCATCCGGTGGAAGGTATGCACGGCGATATCGGCATCGTGACAAAAGATGATGTTATCATTGCCATCTCCAACAGTGGAGAAACCCATGAACTAAATCTCATCCTCAGCAGCGTAAAAGAAATGGGCGCCGCCCTCATTGCCTTCACGGGCAACCCCCGCTCGACTTTAGCCAAAGCGGCGGACATAGTCATCGACGTAGGTGTGGAAAAGGAGGCATGTCCCTTTGGCCTCGCTCCGACTTCAAGTACGACGGCTACCCTGGCTATGGGAGATGCCTTGGCCGTCGCCCTCATCGAAAAGAGAAATTTCACGGAAAACGATTTTTACAAATTCCATCCCGGGGGCACGTTGGGATTGAGACTTCGGGCCAAAGTAAAAGATATAATGATTAGAGGTGATGAGATTCCCCGTGTCTACGTTGGAACACCACTGAAAGAAGCGGTGGAGGAAATGGATGCAAGAAATAAAGGCTTCGTACTGGTAACAGATAGGCAGGAAACCTTACTGGGCATTCTCACGGATGGAGATTTGCGACGCATAGTAAAGAGCGGGCGGTTGAGATATGACCTGCCGATAGAAGAATTTATGACGAAAGATCCAAAAAGCATCGATGAGAATGCAACTCTTGCCGCTACCATCGAGGCTATGCAGAAGGATGAGATAACAACCCTTGTAGTTGTAAACGGCAAACACAAGCTCCAAGGGTACGTGCACCTTCATGACATCTTAGGCCGGGGGGGAAATCTAAAGATCAGTCTCTTCTAAAAGTCGTTCGAAGGAGCTGAAGGACGGAATCATAAATAAGCGGATCCGTACTGGCCCTCGGACCCGCCACGTTGAGAACGTAAACATTATTGTCTTTCATCCAACGTAGTATTTTTTCCGCCTCAGAAGATACCGAGGGAACGGCCGACAAATCTATATGCAACCAAGGTTTACCATAACCCAGAGCCACAGCACGGGTATACGAAGATCCCCCCGTTAAAGGCCCGTGGGAGATGATCAGGGTGCCGTCAGCCTCGAGGACATTTTTTTCCGTCCTGACCGAGTAAGAGGAAACCTCCGTCTCCCAGACATGATAGATCATATCCAAGGGACCGTCCTCTGCCCGCCGGCCACGCGGCACCCACCCGCCATGCGGGATCCCGTTTGCGAGGGCAAAATCCAAAGCCGCCCGGTCCGCCCCCGTCTGACCGCCTGAAATAATCATCAAGGGATATGCACCAAGGAACTCAACTTGGGGAACACACTCAAGGAGATGCCTCACAACCGTAACGGAAAGACTGTTACCTAAAAGACGCCACCTATGACGCATCGATAGAGAGGAAGGAAAGGAAAAAGAATCGGGAAAACCCAGGAGACGCATAATCTCGGTAGGCGAAAAGAATCGTACCCCTTTCGGGGTTTTTAAATAAGAACCGGAACGCATGTAGAAATGCCCGTAAGCAGAGGTAAAGCAAGTGGCGTAAGCTCCTTCATTTTCGGGGTCGATGATATGAAATCCCCGGCCAAACTTCTCGACGATCGCCGGAGAGAGGAGCAAATCCGGAGGCACCCTTTCGGGCTCCCAGTACTCCAGATAATCTTTAAGGGGCCTGAAGAAAGATCCTTCCGGCCAGGTTATATCCCTTAGTCCTTTTCGCGACGCGAGGAGATAATACCGGGGCCTCCTCATAGGCACCCCAAATCTAGTGGGACAGAGAAAGAATTCTCGACTTTCAAATCCGCGGCTTTCCAAGATGTCAATCAACCACTCGCGCATTCGAGAGGAGACAAAACCTTCTACATTTTCAAGGGCAACATAGGTGGGAAGTTCGTCTTCCCTTAATTCTTTTAATACAACTGTCAGCTTTTTTAAGCTTGCCGCCCGTGGATCGTCGGCATCTTTCCTGTTCCCTCTTACGGTGTAAGGTTGACAGGGAGGAGATAGCCACCAAAAATCGCTTTTTAATTCGCATATTTCCTCTTTCGTTATATGCTCGAGGTTACGTGCACTTATAGGATGTCTCGGAAAATTGAGCCGGTAAGTTGCCCGGGCCTGAGGGCTTTGGTCAAAGGCGGTAACAATTTTCAAGTTCGTGCCCGAAACGGCGGCGGCAAAACCCCCAATTCCAGAAAAAAATTCAATTGTGCGTAGAATAACAGGTCGGCCTTTCACGTTCCCAATCCTTGCGCCGGCAAACACAATTACCTCAGGGCGATCTCTCCACCCTCTACGGTGAAACAATTGGTGGCTTCTCGTTTCTTATGATATAAAAACCTCGGTCGCAAGACAAACATCAATCAAGGAGGAGCACTTATGAAAAAAGAAAAAAAGCTGGAATGCAATCGGCGAGAATTTATCAGATGTGTGGGATTCGGAGCCGGTCTTTTTACTCTCGGAAAGCTTGATTGGGCGGAGGCGGCCCTCCTACCCCAAGCCAAAAGGAAGGAAAAATATGACGTCGTGGTGGTAGGTACGGGACTCGCTGGCATGGCGGCCGCCGTAGCCGCCCAGGAGAAAGGGGCGCGGGTGTGCCTCTTGGAGAAATTGCCGGAAGGACAGGACGGGGGTAACTCCCGGCTGGCGGGGGGGTTTATCGCTATCACGAAAGATAAGAGTCAAGGGGCTAAGGAAGAGTACGTTAAAGACTTTATGAAGAAAAGCATGGGTAAAGGAAATCTGGCCCTCACGAAAATCCTGGCTGACCAATCCCTTGAGGCCGTCGATTGGCTGAAGGGCCTGGGATTGGAGTTTACGGATCCCGTAACGGTCGCTGGTTACAATGTAAAGAATGTTATTTTTAAACCCGGACCTTACCAAGGCATGCCAAAGGGTCTGGCGACGCTCAAGTCCATTTTTATCCAGAAAGGGGGGAAAATTTTCTTCGCCACAAAGGCGAAACAACTCATCCTCAACGATGCAGGCACCGTTGCCGGAGTACGGGCACAAGATGCTCAAGGACTGAAGGATTTTCAGGCGAAAGCCGTTATCCTAGCCACAGGCGGTTATAGTGCCAATAAGGAAATGCTTGAAATGTTTGTCGATCCAAACGCCGATGATATGATGGTCAGAGGATTGAAGGTACTCACGGGTGACGGTCATCTAATGGCCCGGGAGGCAGGTGCCATGTGGGTCAACATGGGAGGAATGGTATCCCTGCACGTTGCCGCCGTCTCTCCAAAGAATACGGCGGCGGGGAATCCATTTATGGCCATCGCCTATACGGTGGGTATCAATAAAGAAGGCAATAGGTACATCGACGAGTCTCTCGGTTATGTAGCCAACGGCAAAGCGGCCATGAGACAACCGGGTCAGACCGTGGCCATGATTTTCGATGAAAATATTAAGAAACAGCCGGGGGTAACGGCTGCGGTACAGCAATTCACACGTCTCGGGATAGAAATCGTAGAGGCAGAAAGCCTGGCCGAGTTGGCCGCTAAAATAGATGTCCCCTCCGCAAATCTGGAGAAGACAATCAGCGAATTCAACGCTAATGTCGCAAATGGCGCCGCCCCCGGGGCCAAGCCCCCTAAGAGTGCCTTTGCCTTTAAAATTGAGACTCCTAAATTTTATGCTTTCTATCCGCTCGTCCCCGGGATTACCATTACCTTCGGTGGCATCAAGATTAACGAACATGCGCAAGCCCTCGAGCCGGATGGAAAGGTTATTCCGGGCCTCTACGCCGCCGGAGAATGCGCTGGCGGTTTATTCTACGAAGACTACATTGGTGGCGCCTCTCTCGCAAATTGCCTCGTCATGGGACGCATTGCCGGTTATCATGCTGCCCTCGCCAAAAAAACAAAATCTTGAAATCTCTCTTCTTTAGCCCGAGGTGCTGAGTTTACAGGGCGCACCTCGGGCTAAACTCACTTTACACGCTGATCAGTAGCCGTCGATGAGGTTCAAAATTTCCCTTGACAACGATAATAATTCTGGTATTTAAATACCAAAAATAAAAATAAGACCTAGTTATGAAAAGGGATTTTACTTCCGTCTCTGAAGCATGTAGTTTGGCCATCCACGCCATGATCCTTCTCGCCCATAGCCCTCACAGATGGTTTCGGGCTGACGAAATGGCACGGATTCTTAATGCATCCGTTCATCATCTTAATAAAGTCCTTCAGCGTCTTAAAAAAATAGGTTTGGTCGATTCCATCTCCGGTCCAGGCGGCGGTCATCGACTAGCCAAGCCTGCCGAGACAATTACCCTTCTAGAGATCTACCAATCCGTAGAGGGTGATCTCCCCCAAAAACCCTGTTTGTTTGGACGCAACCGTTGTCCAGCTGTAAGTTGCCCTTTTTCCGATCTGTTGGAAGATATAAATGAAAAAGTAAGACACTATTTATCTCAAAGGCGCCTTTCGGATCTGTCACTAATCATCAAACAACCAAAAAAACCAAAAGGTGAGGTTAAAAAATGAGAAAAAAAATACGCATCGACGAGACGCTATGTAACGGTTGTGGGGCATGTATACCCGCCTGCGCCGAAGGAGCTATCAAAATTGTAGACGGCAAAGCCCGTCTAATAAGAGAAGACCTCTGTGACGGTTTAGGAGGTTGCATAGGCACCTGTCCTTACGGGGCCATCTCATTCGTCGAGATGCCACAGCCTGAAACAAATATTGTTTCACACCTTCATCACGTCCATACGCACACCTGTCCCTCCCAGGCCATCGATATAGAAAATCACGGGAGGGGAAAAAATCACCTTACCAATTGGCCGATTCAGATTTCCCTCCTCCCACTTCAGGCCCCACTCTTCAAAGATGCCCATCTTACCATCAGTGCTGACTGCGTTCCTTTCGCCTATAGTGATTTTTCATCCCGTTTCATTCAGGGAAGAAAGATATGTATGGGGTGTCCGAAATTGGATGATATTTACTTTTACGAGGGCAAAATTGGCCAGATTATCTCCTTAAACGCCCTAAAAGAGATCGAGGTCGCCTATATGGAGGTCCCCTGTTGTGTCTCACTGGCCAGAGCCGTTTTAGAGGCCAGGAAGCAGTCGGGAAAAGCGATCCCCTTAAGGCTTACTCGAATCGGTTTAAATGGAGAAATTAAAGAATCTAAAATAATTTAAGGAAAGGAGGATGCATGATGGAAAAAGAACGCATATCTTTTCACCCGTCGGTTCAACGGGCATACGAGAGAATAAAAGCGATGGGTGTAACCAATCTGTGGGATCGATACGAAGCACAAGGCCTGGGAGGGAATCCCGATCAGCGATGCCCGTTCTGTATGGCCGGTGTACGCTGTGACCTCTGCTCTAATGGCCCCTGCCGAGCAGATGCTGCGAAAGATAAAAGAGGTGTCTGCGGGATTACTGCCGATGGCATGGCAATGAGGATGATGCTATTGAAAAACGTGATGGGGGCAAGCACTTATCACTATCACACGGAACAAACCCTAAAAACCCTCAAAGCGACCGTGGAGGGGAAAACTCCCTTCACTATCAGAGAGTCAGAAAAGCTCTTCGATTTCGCCAACAGATTGGGAATAAAAAAGAAAAATTCTCTCCCCGAAACATTTCTTGCCCTCTACGAATTTTGTAAGACAGACTTTCACCGCCAAGACGGAAAGAGCGCTATCGTAGAATACTTGGCACCAGAGGAGAGAAAAGAAATCTGGATACGGCTCGGAATTTTCCCCTCCGGAATCTATACCGAAATACTGAACGCGACGAGTTCTTGTCTCACCAATGTCGACGGTTTTTATCAAAGCTTGGCCCTTAAGGCGATGCGGCTCGGTATTGCCATGGCATACCAAAGTCAGATGGTCAACGAATATCTCCAGGATGTCCTCTTTGGCATTCCCCGACCGCACCCCATGAGGGTTGATCTGGGCGTTCTAGACGCCAATTATGTAAATGTACTCCCCAATGGTCACGAACCTTTTTTAGGTTTTGCTTTGGTCCAGCTGGCCCGAACAGATGAATGGCAGAGTCGGGCTAAAGCAGCCGGGGCCAAAGGCCTACGCATAATTGCCAGTATCGAAACGGGACAGGAAATGATTCAAAGGTGGGAGATGGACGATGTATTTTATGGCTTTACGGGCAATTGGATTTCTCAGGAAGCGGTTCTCTCCAGTGGGGCCGTGGACGTCTTTGTGTGCGACATGAACTGCTCTCTGCCCATTGACCCCATCTACGCCGAAAAATTTCATTTCAAACTTATCCCCGTAAGCGAATTGGTCGCCTTTGAAGGGGTGACAGACCGGCTGAATTATGAACCGGAAAAGGCAAAGGAGCAAGCAGAAGCCATTCTTGCCATGGCGATCGAAAATTTTAAAACCCGCACTTCCACGGTTTCGCCAGCTAGAGATCTCCCACTAAAAGAGGCCATCGTTGGATTTTCGCCAGAGAGTATAACTGCCGCCCTTGGCGGGAGCCTCGACCCACTACTTTCCGTCATAAAGGACGGACGCATCCGCGGAGTAGTCGGTTTGGTTTCCTGCACCAGTTTACGGGGCAGTGGACAAGACGTGCATAGTGTGGCGGTAGCGAAAGAACTGATTAAGAAAAACATTTTAATTCTCTCCATGGGGTGTGGAAATGCGGCCATGCAACTGGCCGGCTTATGCTTACCCTCCGCCGCCGATCTGGCTGGTGAGGGCTTGAAAGAAATTTGCAAAGCCCTCGGAGTACCACCAGTACTTAGTTTCGGCACCTGTACGGATACGGGAAGATTGGCCGACTTACTCCTGTCTGTTTCCAAGGCTTTGGGTAATGTTCCCATTCCTGATCTTCCTGTAGCCGCCGTTGCACCCGAATACATGGAACAGAAGGCAACGATCGACGCTATTTTTGCTCTAGGCATGGGGCTTTATACTTACGTTAACCCAGTTCCTTTTGTGACAGGCGCTCCTCGTCTGGTAAAACTCCTGACGGAAGAGCTGCCCCAGGTGACGGGTGGTGTACTGCATGTTGAGACGGATGCCGGCCAAGCCGTCGAGCGCATTGCCGAACACATAGAGGCAAAAAGAAAAAAATTAGGAATCTAACAGAAGAGAGGCCGAGAATACATCGGCCTCAAAGATATTACTTTTTCCACCTCTTCCGCAAGCTTAGGGAATTGGTAACGACGGAAACGGAGCTCAAAGCCATGGCTGCCGCGCAGATTTCAGGGGTAAGGCTCAAGCCGAAGAAGGGATAAAAGACCCCCGCAGCCAGAGGAACGGCGATTATATTGTAGGAAAAGGCCCAATAGAGATTTTGTCTTATAACCTTCATGGTTATTTTAGACAGACTTATGGCTTTGGGGACGGAGGTGAGGTCATCCGTGATGAGCGTGATGTCACTCGCCTCCACCGCCACGTCCGTACCGGCTCCGATGGCTATCCCTATATCTGCCGTAGAAAGGGCGGGGGCATCATTGATTCCATCCCCGACCATAGCTACAACCCGTCCTGCCTCTTTCATACGGCTCACTATTCTAGTCTTCTCCTCCGGCAAAAGCCCAAACCAGACCTGCTCTATTCCTAACTCTTTCGCTATCGCCTCGGCCGTATATCGATTATCCCCCGTTACCATCGCCAAGTGCAAACCCATTCTTTTCAAAACAGAAACCGCCTCCCTGGCAGTGTCTTTTATCTTATCCCTCACCCCGATGAGGCCAACTAATCTGCCTTCCTCGGCGATAAAAATGCAGGTTTTCCCCTCTTGAGAAAATCTTTCGTATTCAGCCCGCATATTCGCAAGCTCTACTTTCATCTCCTCCATGAACCGGGCGCTACCCAAGAAAACATGTTTTCCCCCGATCTCAACCTTGACCCCCAAGCCAGAGAAAGCTTCAAAACCATCGACCCGTTCCGGGACTATTCCTTCCTCTTTTCCCCTTTTCATTATTGCCTCCGCGAGGGGGTGTTCCGAGCGTGCCTCCATGGAAACGGCTAACTTTAGCACCTCCTCTTTCGTTTTGCCGGGAGCAGCTACAATATCCGAAACCTCCGCCTTACCCGTCGTCAACGTACCCGTTTTGTCAAATACTATGTCGGTCAGTTGATACGCCCGCTCCAAACTTTCTCCACTTTTTATCAAGATGCCGTTCTCCGCTCCTAACCCCGTGCCTACCATCACCGCCGTCGGCGTAGCAAGGCCCAAGGCGCACGGACATGCAACGATCAATACCGAAATCGCATGTAAAAGGGCTTTATTTAGAGCGGACGCAGGAATTGCATAGTACCAAACGATGAACGTTATAATGCCAAGAAAAAAAACTACCGGGACAAACACTGCCGCCACCCGGTCGGCAAGGCGCTGAATAGGGGCTTTGACCGTTTGAGCCTCTTCTATGAGTCTTATGATACCGGCCAGAGCTGTTTCTTTTCTTACCTTGGTAGCCTGGAAGATAAAACTACCGCTCTTGTTTATGGTCGCCCCAAAAACTACATCCCCTTCCCTTTTATCCACCGGTATGCTTTCACCCGTAAGCATCGATTCATCGACCGCCGATGAACCGAATTGAACTACACCGTCCGTCGGAACCTTCTCTCCCGGTCGCACCACGATTAGATCGCCTACCACTAACTCCTCCACGGGAACATCAATCTCTTCATTCCCCCGCAACACACGAGCCGTCTTTGGTTGTAACATCATGAGACGATCAATGGCGGCCGCCGTCTTCATTTTTGCCTTAGTCTCTAGCAGACGTCCCAAGAGAATGAGCGTAGTAAGAATTGCAGCACTATCAAAGTACACATGCCCGGCTCCACTAAAAGGAATGAACACTCCCGGTAGGAACGTGACCACCGTTGAGTACAGATAGGCCGCAAGAATACCCACGGCAACCAAAGTATTCATGTCCATGGTAAGGTTTTTTGCGGCCTTCCAGGCACCGATTAGAAATACCCTCCCCACCCAGAATACAACGGGAGTAGTCATCACAAAGAGACCTATATTCAATGCGCCCGCAGGAAGGTGGTGAAGAAAGGGAAACCAATGGGACATAGAGCCGATAAAAGTCAAGATACTAAGGAAGGCACCCACGAAAAATTTTTTCTTCAAATCGGCGATTTCTCTCCGTCCGGAGTCGAGAACTCCCCTCATCCTTTCATCATCTAGCACACCCAAAAATTCATAACCCTGATCCTCGATGGCTTTTTTTATCTCTTCGATGCCGGCCCAATTTGTCTCATGGACAATGGTGGCTTGACGGGTCACCAAATTGACAGAGACGGAGTTTACGCCGGTCAGTTTTTTTAAGGCCCCTTCTACTCTTCTCACACAGGCAGCACAAGTCATGCCGCCGACCAAAACGGTTACTTCTTCACTCAACTTCGTAGCCCGCCTTGGCAATCTGTTTTCTTATCGTCTCCATTTCCACTGGCTTGACCTCCTCAAAAGAGGCCTCACCCTTCTCGAGGCTTACTTCAACATTTTCTATACCTTCGATTTCACTCAAAGCCTTTTTCACCGCCTGCACGCAATGCTGACATGACATGCCTTTAACCTTTATAACCCTCATTTTGGCCTCCCATTGAAAAAGGGCAGCCCTGACGGACTGCCCTTCAGATTTCACTTCCTCAACCCCGGCTTACTCCTTAGGCGAACCGGTGAAGACCTCTGACGTGGCTACAATAGGCGCCGCCTCCGCGTTCAGCATAGCCTCACAACGACCGAAGAATTTAGGAAATTCAGAGGCAATATAGAATTGAGAGGAAAGAACTCGACCGGAATAGTAAGCAGCTTCTGGATCATCGGCGAGAAGTTTCTTCCTTTCTTCGCCCTTTCTATCCCCCACGATTTCTTTAACCTTCGGCACCGTAATAGTTAAGCTCTCCAAATGCAACCAAGCGAGGGCGAGCATGAACATCGCCTGCTGTAAGGGGGTCGCATTGGCAAAAACGAAGAATAGTTTTTGTTCTGCGAGCTGCTTTTTCATCATTTCTATCACTTCATCCAGCTTCGCTAGGCCACGCTCTACTAAGTTTACGTATCTTTCATCAACGATACCCCGCGCTTTCGCCACCGTATTTATTATACGGTTACGGAAGGCATTGTAGTTGCGATAATCTTTATTCATGAGAATCTTTCTCATCGTGAGATCCATCGATTGAATACCATTTGTCCCCTCGTAGATGGAAAATACCTTTACGTCTCTCGCATACTGTTCAATCGGGTACTCTTGACAATAGCCGTAACCGCCGTATACCTGCATGGCTTCAGCCGTAACAAGCCACCCAGCGTCCGAATTTCCCGCCTTTACAATGGGAGTGAGAAGCTCCACAAAGGCGTTCGCCTCTTCAGCCTCGGCCGGGTCGTTCGATACATGGCTTACATCCACATTGTAGCAAAGATAATAGGTGAGCATCCTCATGCCTTCTACGAGACTCTTCATGTAGAGAAGCATTCTCTTTACATCTACGTGTTCGATGATAGGCACTTTACCTTGGGAGAAACCGGGAATGAGTTCCCCCTGAATCCTCGTCCTCGCATAAGTGCAGGCATGCATGTAGGCAGCGCTCGAGACGGCCAGAGCCTGGAGCCCAGTGAATATCCTCGCCTCGTTCATCAGCTGGAACATGATCTTCATACCCTGGCGCTCTTCACCCAGCAGATAGCCGATACATTTGCCGTTCTCACCGAAGCTTAACGTACAGGTCGCGTTTCCTTTCAGACCCATCTTATGCTCGATGCCTACGCAGTAAACGTCGTTCCGCTCCCCTAAAGACCCATCGGGATTGACATGATATTTAGGCACGACAAAAATGGAGATACCCTTTGTCCCCGGTGGATCCCCCTCAATCCGGGCCAGCACGGGATGAATAATATTGGGCACCATGTCATGTTCCCCATTACTGATAAATATCTTCTGGCCCGAGATGAGGTAGGTCCCGTCAGATTGACGAATGGCCTTCGTCTTTAGTGCCCCGACATCAGTACCTGCCCCCGGCTCGGTTAAACACATGGTACCACCCCATTCGCCGGAGATCATCTTTTCTAAAAACATTTTCTTTATCTGTTCGTTACCATAGGTGAGAAGCAGATGGGCCGTACCGGTAATAGAAGAGCAATACATGCCCAAGGCAGTGTTCCCTGCATTGAAGTACTCCTGGGAAGCAAAGGAAATAGCCACGGGCATACCCATACCTCCTATCTCCGTAGGGAAGGAGAGTACGTGAAAGCCCGCATCGACGTAAGAACGGAAACCTTTGTGGAAAGACTCTGGCACTTTCACCTCGTTTTTAGCCGGGTCAAACTTAAGTCCCGTCCGGTCCCCCTCCGTATACGTAGGATAGAACTGCTCGACCGCCATCTTTTCGGCCAAATTGAGGGTGTCTTCAAACACATCGCGATCGAAACCGGAGAAATAATCGAACCGGTTAAGCTTGTCCACACCCAGCATTTCAAACAACACAAACCTTACATCCCGGGAATCAATCAATGGGTTAAGCGACATATTCAACTCCTTCCTTACTTTTTTTCCGGTAATTCTCTCGGCAAAGAAATCACCGGTCTTTTTAATCATTATACAGATTCCCATAACATGTCAATCGAAATACCAAATCATCGAATTTTTGCTATTGCACTTCCATCGAAAAGGCATCATAATAGTTCAAAAGCTAAAAGGGGGTAGAAGGAAGGAGATGACAAGAAGGAGGCTATGCCTTTTTTTCATAATGGCATTTCTTATGGTAACCCCGGGATGTGTCGTTGATACAAAAGACACGAAGATTGCACCCCAAATCCAGTCTTTCTTCAAAGGAACATACAAAGTCTACCCCTACATGGAGAAACACATGCCTCGGCTGGTGGCAGTTCTGCCCTTTCATGATCTGTCGAGAAGCCAACAGGGTGCCCAAGCCGTAAGGAGGGGATTTTATAATCATTTCAGCTCACTGCCCTTCAAGGACATGGAACTGGCGCGTGTGGACTATCTTTTAGAAAAGGCCGGCCTGACCGATCCGGCGGAGATAAACAAAAAATCGCCCCAAGAGTTGGGCAAAATTTTAGGTGTTGATGCCATCGTCTATGGAGAAATCTCCAACTTCGACAAACTCTTCGCCGTCATGTATTCCCAAGTGGCCGTAGGAGCAAAGATTAAAATGTACGACACCAAATCCGGCGAACTCCTATGGACAGGTGAACATACGGTGCGCATCCACGAGGGAGGGCTTTCGACCACCCCGATCGGCATCGTCGCAACCATAGTTGCTACGGCTATGAATGTAAGGGATATACAACTCTTGAGGGCCTGCGACGACCTTTTCCGAGACATGGTGAAGACCATCCCCACTCCCACCTTAGCAGAGGCCTTGAAACCACCGGTCATTCAGCTTCTCGTCCAAGATACAAAAAACGAACCCAAGAAAGCGGGTGATTTGATCAGAGTGGTAATCCAAGGGACGCCAAAAATGAGAGCCTTTTTCGACATTGGTGACTATAAAAAGCATATCGATATGGAAGAACAGGCTGACACACCCGGGGTGTATGTGGGAACCTATAAGGTCGTACCAGGAGATAACGTGCGCAGAGCCATCATCACCGGTTATTTGAAGGATGACACGGGAAATACGGCGCAATGGGTTGATGCGGTAGGATACGTAACCTTAAAAACCACCCCCCCGGATAGACCTGCCGTCGTGAGAACGGTAGGCAGAAATGGACTCGTCATACTAAACTGGGATAAATCGAAGGATCCGGACTTGGCTGGCTATCGCGTCTACCGCAGCCGTACGCCCCTTTCCGGATATGTTGAGATCGCGAAGACGGAAGTTACAGAGTACCGTGATACAGGTCTTGCCAATGGAGAAAAATACTACTATCGAGTAACGGCTTACGATCAAGCGGGAAACGAAAGCGATGCCAGCGAAGCAATAGGTATACCGATTGCACCGGGTCCGACCAAGGTAGCTGGAACGATAGAAAGCGATACCACTTGGTACTCTGGTGCAAGTCCTTACGTGTTGGAAGGGGTGGTTGTAATTAAAGACAAAGCCCGACTGACAATCGAGCCGGGAACGGAGATCGTATCGAGTGATGGAGGACTTGTGGTGGAGGGAAGTCTCCTGGCTGCCGGAGACAGAGAACACATTATCTCCTGGGACGCGATCCGAGAGGACGGAACCTGGCAGGGCATCACCTTTCATAATGTTAGGGAAAAAGAAAATATTCTAAGCTACAATCGCATTCGCCGCGCCCAGACGGCCTTAACTGTTAGGGCCTCGTCTCCTCGAATCGAACACTGTGAAATTGCATTAAATAAGACGGGAGTGGTCGTAGTCGGTGCCTTCTCACAGCCACAGATCACCAATTGCTCCATCCATAGAAATGGCCTGTACGGCATTGACATAAGCGATCATGCTCGACCTAAAATCACAGAGAATATAATCGAGGCTAACGGTGCAACGGGCATCAGGATCGTAAGCGGCTCGCCGGAAGTTAAGGGAAATCGCATCGTAGGGAATAAAGAGACGGGAATAACCTTAGAGACGGGTGTACCCCTCGTCCAGGGAAATAACATCATGGATAACAAACCCTTTAACGCCATCGGCCCCTCGGGGAAAGAGGTCCTAGACGCCCGGGAAAACTGGTGGGGATCGGCAAAAGGCATAGAGATACTCGCGACTTTGAAAGGTCGGATAAATATAGAAACTGTACTCGATGCCCCTTCTCCGACGGGGAAGGCGAAGAAACTACCCATCCTTTCTTCGGAACTGGGGGGCACCCTCTCATCAGACGGGTACCTTATTGCCGCCCATAGTCCTTACCGGGTGACGAAGGACCTAACCATCACAAACGGAGCCAATCTATACATCGAACCGGGTGTGGTGCTGAAATACGACCAAAATACGTCCATTATCGTAGAGGATGGGGGAGTAACAGCTCGAGGTACCTCGGATCGACCTATCCGGTTCACCGCCAATGCCTCCTCACCAACCCCAGGTTTCTATCACAGTGCCTTTCGCTTTACCCAATCGACGAAAGAAAGTAGTTCTTTCGCCTATTGCATCTTCGAATATGCGGATATTGCCCTTGATATTCACCGCGGTGCGCCGGAGATATCCAAGTCCATGATCGTAAATAACGGTCAGGCAGGTATCTACTGCCGAAATGATGCTGCCCCGACTATCGTCCATTCCATCTTTCAGAAAAATAGGGGTGAAGGGGCCATTGTCAGTGTGGGCAACTCTCGTCCGAAGATTAACTACAACCAATTCCAGGATAACGACTTTGCCCTCCAAGCCCGTTCAACCATATACATCGATGCCCGGGAGAACTGGTGGGGGAAAAATCCCCCCGACTTGGGTATGATCTTCGGAGACCTGGAAAAGAACGTCAATATTAAACCCTGGCTGGATACCCCCCCTGCTGATTTATTCGGGGGCAACAAATAGTTTGTGAGGGAAGGAAAATTTTGGTAGTTAAGCAGAACGAAAGAAGGATCAACAGGAGGTAACGAGATGAAATTGAGATTAAGATGGTACTTTGTGGGCGTAATGGTCTTTATATTCATGACAGCGGGGTTGGGAATATCACAGGACAAGGAAAAAGAACAGGTAAGCATGAAAGATTGGACCAAGATCCTGGAGTCCAAGGTGGCAGAAAAGGTAGGAGATAAAGGTATTATAAATTACGAGGACCAGTACATCGAGGTGGTAGGTATTGGGGCCCCACCGGAGAAATATTTCGGTAAACCCCAGGCACGGCCCATGTGTCTAAGAGCGGCAGAAACGGTAGCCAAGAGAGATCTGCTCGAGATCGTACAGGGAGTGAGAATCGACTCGGAAACCTTGGTGAAAGATTACGTCGTCGAGTCCGACACTATCCGAGCAACGGTAAACGGATTGGTGAAGAATGCCCAGCGTGTAGGAGAACCGGTCTACATGTCAGACGGCACCTGTGAAGTGAGAGTTAGAATGTATATGAAAGGTCCCATGATGCAGACCATCATCCCCAAGGCTATCGAAGATGACAAGAAAACCGATACTCCTCCCCCCAAGGTAAAAGTCGCACCGGCGCCGAGAAGTGAGGATATCTACACAGGCCTCGTGGTCGATGCCCGTGGGCTGGGGGCTCGACCGGCCATGTCTCCGAAGATTTTCGACGAAGACGGTCGTGAAGTTTATGGCACCCTCGTGGTGAGTAAAGAATACGCAGTACAGCAGGGCATCAGCGGCTACGCCCGTGATCTCTCAGCGGCACAGGCCAATCCCAGGGTGACGAATAATCCTCTTACCGTCAAGGCCCTGTCGGCGGAAGGTACAGGCAAATCAGATCTCAAGATCAGCAATGCCGATGCGAACAAAATCAGAACGGTAAAAGAAAACCTTACCTTCTTGCAGAAGTGCCGCGTGATGATCGTACTCGATTGACGAAAAACGAAGATTGCCTCTCCTAGACCGCGAACCCCAAAAGGGTTCGCGGTTTTTTTTATTCGTCTCTCCCCCTGACGGTGCTATCCCAGGCATGATCGTAAAGGGAAGGATTATACAACCGATCTCTCATCAAAAGTTTCTCTTGAATCTCTATCATTTCCCGGGCCGTCAAAATATGCGCCTCTTCATCTTCACGGGTGCGGAAGAGGACCTTTAAAGCCTCTTCATCGTATTTTAAAAACTTTTGTCCCGCCCGGTAAGCGCTGTAACGACGGTAGCCGAGCTTAACGAGACAATCGACACCCATGCGAACGGAGGTATCCAAGGTTTCGCGATAAATATGCTCTTCGCCCTGGGCCATAAGTTCGTAAGCCTGAACCGGATGTGCCACGCGGGCTAGAATGACTAGATGAGGAAACGCCTTCTTTGCTTTTTCGATTAAATCAGCGTTTATGGCCCATTCACCTATAGCGGCAACCAGTATCTTTGCCTCCTCAATGCCCGCCGATTTGAGCACTTCCAAACGGGTGGCGTCACCAAAGTATGCCTTGAAACCCATTTTACGCAATAAGGCTACCCGATCTGGATTGTTATCCAGAATGGTCGCCTCCACGCCATTAGCGCGCAGAAAGCGACCCACGATGCTACCAAAGGGACCGAAACCAGCTATCACGACCGGATTCGATTGATAAACCACATCTGATTTCTTTCCTTCCCCCTCAACCGAAAGAAATGTGGGAAGGACAAATCGCTCAACGACCAACATAAGCAGAGGGGTCAGCATCATACTCACGGCGGTTATGAAGATGAAAGTATCCGTCCAGGGAGAAGAGATGAGGGAAAGGCGATCCATGAAGGTAAAAAGAAGGAAGGAAAATTCACCTACCTGAGATAGGCTAACGGTGAATATAATCCTCTCTTCTTTCGTGAGCCGGGCAACATATCCGGTTGTGTAAAGAATAAGACCTTTGATCACTACGACTATCAGAAATGTGGCCCCTATTTTCCACGGCAAGAGGGCAAGGCGGGAGAAATCAATTCCCGCACCTACGGAAATGAAGAAAAGCCCCACCAAGATACCTTTGAAAGGTTCTATGTCGCTTTCCAACTGGTGGCGAAATTCGCTCCCCGCCAGGACTACTCCGGCGAGAAAAGTTCCCAAAGCGGGACTGATACCGAGTTCGCTCATAAAGAAAGCAGTCGAAAGGACGATAAACAATGCGGCCGCTGTTAAGAGCTCTCTTAGATTAGAACGGGCGATAAAGCGTAAGAAAGGCACGAGGACGTATCTACCACTCAACCACACCAAGCCGATGGCGCCAAAGATAACCATCGTCTGCAACCATCCCGGTAGGGTTGAAATGAACCAATTTCCCTGCTCTAGGGTCCTCATGGCCAGCAAGGGAAGCAAAGCCAAAACAGGAATCACGGCAATATCTTGGGTAAGCAATACGGCCAGAGCCGCCTCACCGGCCTGTAAACGAGTCAGTCCCTTTTCCTTCATCATTTGTAAAACCAGGGCTGTGGAGGACATAGAAATGGCCAGGCCTATGGCCGTAGAAGCGGGCCAACTAAATCCGGCAAGGAGAAAAAATAATCCTACAGCCGCCGCTGTAGCTATATATTGAAACAGGCCTGCACTGAAAATGAAGGTACGCAAGCGTCTTAGACCGGTCGGCTCCAATTCCAAACCAATGAGAAACAGCATTAAAACTATTCCAAGTTCGGCAAAATGCATGAGCACCGGCCCCTCTTTTCCTATTAGACCTATACCATAAGGACCGATCGCCACGCCTGCGACGAGATACCCCAAGATCGACCCCAAGTACAGCCTTTTCGCCAAAGGAACGAAAATTAGGGCCGCGGCGAGAAGTAAAATCGCATTAAACAGAACGGATTGTTGCATTAGATGCGCCTCTGCTTTCCAACCAATCGTTGAGGCTCGGGAACATCATAATCTCCTTTTCCGGAACACCTAAACGAAAAACCTGCATAATTTCCACGTATTGGGCCGATGCGCGCTTAAGCTCCTCATCCGTCAACTGGTATGACCCGTAAACGGTAAAAGGTGGCAGATACTCAATTCCGCATAGGTAAGCGATCTGTTCCAAAGGTCGCAAGTATTCCCTAAGGGAAAAGCGATGATGCCCGGAGGGAGAGAAACTCAAAGAACTTCCTCCTGTTGTCACACACGAAAATGCCTTTTTACCTCTCAACTTATCTCCTTTTTTGCCATACGCCCAACCAAACTCCATAACTAGTTCGAACCAATGTTTCAATAGGGCGGGAGGCGCATAGAGATAAAGAGGAAATTGCCAAACAATTATGTCGTGATTGATTAGTCTTTCTTTTTCCCTCTCCACATCCACATTAAAATCGGCGTATTCCTCATAAATATCGCTTACCGAAACCCCTTCGAGGCTGGCGGCCGCTGTAAGTAAAGCTCTGTTCATACGTGATTGTTCGTATCGAGGATGGGCAAAAACAATGAGAATCCGGTTCATGTAAAGGGAGGCGACAGGATTTCTTTCTCCGATACGACCCTGTTTTTGATGAGACTGATCAATTCTTCAAAAACAGGCAACACATCCGTTCGAAAGCGGCCTGCTACACAGACCTTCATGATGTCCGCCCCCACGGGCAGACTACCTTCGTTAATCCAAATTCTAACGCTTTCGATTCCCCGTCTCTGTTCAAATTCCTTCTGAATACGATTGAGCTCTGTGCGGTTATAGGTCAACTCGATCCCCCATACTTTGCGACCGTCCTTACTGGTACCCCTGACCACACCTTGGTGGATGACGATCATTCCCAATTCGTCCGGGTCGGAGGAAGCCTTTATTTCCTCAATCCATTTCTCAATCACGACACCTTTTCCACCCGCACGGCACAGACCTTCAATTCGGGTATCTTCCCTATCGGATCCAAGGCCGGATTGGTAAGGATGTTGACGGGCGCTTCATGGAAGTGAAAATTCATGAACACGACGCCCGGCGGTGACTTCTCCGTAATGGTGGCCTTAACCCTTACCTCCCCCCGCCGGGAGGTAAGACGAATCTCATCACCCTCTCCGATATTAAGACGCCTCGCATCTACCGGATTTATTTCGGCCCGGCTTTCGGGATACCTCTCCACTGCCCCACGAGACAGGCGAGTCATGGTACCTGTATGGTAATGGTACAGGACACGACCCGTCGTCAACAAAAACGGATATTCTTCATCTGGTAATTCTGCCGGCGGTATGTATTCGATAGCCGTAAACAAACCTTTCCCTCGGGTAAACTTATCCTTATGTAAGAAACGGGTGCCCGGATGGTCAGTGGTAGGACAGGGCCACTGGAGACCTCCCTGCTCCAGTCGCTCATAAGAAATGCCCGCATAACTTGGAGTTACCTTTCTTATTTCTTCGAAAATGTCTTCGGCCGAGTGGTAGTCCATCGGGTAACCCATTCGAGTCGCCACCTGGGCAATAATCTCCCAATCGGCCTTGGCCTCACCAGGTGGATCAACCGCCTTTCTTATCCTCTGTACCCGTCTTTCCGTGTTGGTGAAAGTCCCGTCTTTCTCGGCAAAAGAAGCAACCGGAAAGACACAATCAGCAAGTCTGGCCGTCTCCGAAAGGAAGAGTTCCTGAACAACAAGAAAATCAAGACTTTTTAAGGCTTCCTCTACATGGGTCAAATCAGGGTCCGAAAGCATGGGATTTTCGCCCATAATATACATTGCTTTGATCTTCCCCTCCACTGCCGCATGCATCATCTCCACGATCGTAAGGCCGCTCTTATCCGGAAGCTTTGTTTTCCATGCCCGTTCAAACTTATCCCGTGCCTCCAGACTTTCTACAGACTGATAACCGGAAAACACATTAGGCAAGGCACCCATATCGCAGGCACCCTGAACGTTATTCTGCCCTCGTAGGGGATTAACCCCCCCACCTTCAATGCCCACGTTTCCGCAAAGCATGGCGAGATTGGCTACAGATTTTACATTATCCGTTCCTGTTATGTGTTGGGTAAGCCCCATGGCGTATATAATAGCAGCCCGCGGGGCTTGGGCATACATGCGCGCTGCCCGCACAAGGTCTTTTGCGGGAACGCCCGATATGGACTCCACATACTCCGGTGTATACTTGGCCACTACCTCTTTCAAGGCGTCGAAGCCTTCCGTCCTTTCTCTGATGTACTCCTTTGCCTCTAACCCCTCATTTAAAATTACATGCATAAGACCGTTGAATACCGCTACATCCGTACCGGGATGTTGACGGAGCCATAAATCGGCATAGCGAACTAGGTCGATCTTTCTCGGATCGATGACGATGAGCTTCGCACCGTTAAACTTTACGGCCCGTTTTACCATCTTGGCTACGACGGGATGATTTTCCGTCGTATTAGTACCCGTGGCCAGGATGAGGTCTGTCGTTTCCAATTCTTTGATTGAATTAGTCATTGCACCGCTACCGAAGGTGGCAGCCAGACCGGCTACCGTTACGGAGTGTCAGAGACGGGCACAGTGGTCAACGTTGTTGGTCCCAATGACCCCCCGTATGAATTTCTGAAAGATATAATTTTCTTCGTTTGTCGCTCTGGCCGAGGCAAGGCCGGCAATGCTGTTGGCCCCGTACTTCTCTTTAATCTCCCTAAGCCGCTGGGCAACAAAATCAAGGGCCTCCTCCCATGTCGCCTCTTCCAAATCACCGCCCTTCTTTCTCCTAATCAGGGGTACTCGAAGGCGTGCCGGATGATGGATGAATTCCAAACCGAAGCGGCCTTTAATGCAGAGGCTTCCCCCATTGGGCTCACCGTAAGCAGCGTTGCCGGATACTTTAAATACTTTGCCGTCAAAGACATGGAGATCCATCTGACAACCGACACCGCAATAGGTGCACGTCGTCTTTACCTTTCTTTCTTCCCAAGGACGTCCTTTAAATCGGGCCGGCTTAAAGGTAATGGCCCCAACGGGACAGGCATCTACACACTCACCGCAAAAGTAACATTCCGAACTCCGGTAATCCGTGTCGAAAGCGGGTCCTACTTTGGCCCTCGATCCGCGATACGAAAAATCGAGCACCTCGTTTACCTGTATTTCATTGCACGCCCGCACACAGCGTCCGCAGAGTATGCATTTGTTTAAGTCCCTGGCGATCATGACGCTCGTTTCTTCTTTTTCATAGCCAGGAGGTGTAATCTTGAAACGGGGCTCTTCTATGCCAAAACGATAGATCAGATCCTGGAGCTCACACGCCCCGTTTTTTTCGCATGTAAGACAGTTATGATCGCCAGCCGCCCAAAGCAATTCCAGAATGATCCGCTGAGCATCCCGAACACGTTTTGTATCCGTCTTGATCCTCATACCGGGGCTTACGGGCATTGCACAGGCGGCAACCAAGGACCTCATCCCTTCCACTTCGACCACGCACATACGGCAGGCCCCTACATTGGTCGTACCCGGATAATGACATAAGGTGGGAATGAAAATACCCTCCCTCCTTGCCACGTGGAGAATCGTTTCCCCCGGTTCAGCAAACACTTTTCTCTCGTCGATAATTATTTCTATTTTATCGCCCATTTGCCACCATTCATGTTTTTTTCTCTATCTAACTCGCCCCAATCATGTATGTCAACGGCAAATTTCTATTTCGTTGACGTCTGTCTCCTTTTTCCCTATATAGCCATAAATTTAAATCGGCCGAAGGAGGGACGGGAAATGAGATTTCGTTTTCCTCGGTGGCTTATGTTTGTGGTGGCCTGCGAGACCATCCTAATTCTCGCCGGAGGGGTCTCTTTCTATTTTTATCAAAAAAATAAAGTTTATGAACACGTTGGTTCTGACTTGGTTGCTATGGCCCGGGTGAAAGGACAAGAAATCTCTACCTGGCAGGAAACACGAATCAAAGATTTGCAAGTAATAACCGAAAGTCCTTTCTTTCGTGGAGCAGCCCTCACATTGATATCAAAACCTGACGCCGTTACAGCTGGCAAGATGAAGGAGCGCTTTGCCAGCTACCAACGACTTCGAAACTACACCGATCTACTCCTCATAGACAAAAAAGGGGAGGTGAAATTCTCTCTTGGCGAAAAAGAATACCTGTATCCCGAAGAGCAGGAAGCGGTCCTAAAAACCCTCCTTAACCAAGAGACTATATTCATAGAAACGAGGGATGAGAAAAACCATCCTATTTTCACCATCCTCTCTCCTTTAAACAATGGCGGAGCTTTGGCCGTGAGGATGAATCCCAGAAAAATATTGGCTCCCCATTTTCAGAGGGAGCAGGATGTTAGCAAAACCAGATATTTCATTCTTCTTTCCAGAAAAGGGGAAGGCGTAACCATCCTCAACGAAGCGAAAGAAGGCGTACCATCAGATGTCATTACGAAAGCCCTCGGTACAGAAAAGGGCTGGTTTCTGGGTATGGGCGAAGATGGAAGGTCGATACTGGTCGCCAAAGCAGAAGTTCCTTCTCATCCATGGCTTATATTAGCTATCGTCGACGAGGATGAAGCAGTTAGCGAATGGCATACGGAATCGCGTCTCATTTTTTCTATCTTTATTTTCCTTCTCTTAGCCTCTGTCGCCGTAGCCGCCGTCTTTTGGCAGAGAAATGAAAAACGTCACTACCGAATGCACTACAGAGATTTGGTCTCCCGTCTAGAAGCAGAAGAAAGATACCGGGTCACTTTAAGAAGCATTGGGGAAGGTGTGATAGTCACAGACCGGGAAGCCAAAATTATTTTGATGAACGAAATGGCGGCCAAGATGACGGAATGGTCTGAAGATGAGGCCTCGGGAAGGCATATTTCTGAGATTTTTCATATCACCAACGAGCAGACGGGAGAGAAAATAGCAAATCCTGTCGAGCGGGTCCTCCGAGAGGGAACCGTCGTAGGCCTCGCCAACCACACGGTGCTTATATCCAGATCAGGTCGGGTTATCCCCATCGCCGACAGCGGTGCCCCCATTCGGAATTCCGAAGGAGAGATAATGGGAGTGGTCCTTGTCTTCCGCGACCAAACGGAGGAAAGAAAGATCCAGCGCACTTTACATGAATCGGAGCTGTGGTTTCGAACTACTTTTTACAGCATCGGAGATGGGGTGATCACAACAGATGAAAAAGGGTACCTACGTCAGATGAACCCCGTCGCGGAGAAGCTAACTGGCTGGACTGAGGAAGAGGCGAAAGGTTTGGAAATTACAGAGATATTCAACATTGTGAACGAATTTTCGCGGGCAAAAGTAGAAAATCCCGTGCATCGTGTTTTGCGGGAGGGAAATGTAGTCGGCTTAGCTAATCATACTCTCCTCATCAGTCGGAATGGGAACGAATATCCCATCGCCGATGCCGGCTCGCCCATTAAGGATGAAGAGGATAACATCTTAGGTACCGTCCTCATTTTCCGCGATCAGACAGAGGAAAGGGCGGCGCAGGATAGATTAAAAAGAAGTGAGGCTCTTTTACGCCTCATCTTTCATACCAGCCCCGATGCTACCTCGTTAAATAGAATTGAGGATGGTGTCTTCGTCGACGTGAACGAAAACTTTACCTCCTGGACGGGGTATCGCCGAGAAGAGGTAATAGGAAAAACATCCCTCGACCTAAACCTGTGGGCTGACCCTAAGGTTTTTCGCGAGTTTGCGAGACTGATATTGAAAGAAGGTTATTGCGACAACTTCGAATCGGTTTTTCGTCTCAAAGACGGCTCCACTACTCATGGGATTCTCTCGGCGCGTATTATCTCCATCGAAGGTATACCCCATGTACTGGCCGTAACGAGGAATATTGCCGATCTAAAGCGTCTGGAAGAAGAAAAGAGAGTCCTCGAAGAGCGCCTGCACCGCGGAGAAAAAATGGAAGCCCTAGGGCTCCTCGCCGGCGGCGTCGCCCACGACTTAAACAACATCCTCGGTATCTTAGTGGGATACTCCGAATTGCTCCTCATGAAATTGAACGAAAGTGATCAGCTCCGGGACCATGTACAAAACATTCTCAAGGCGGGAGAGCGGGCTGCGGCCATCGTACAGGACCTTCTTACCATGGCAAGGAGAGGCCTGGTCGTGCAGGAAGTGACAAATTTGAATCACATAATCACGGAGCAGTTAAAGACCCCGGAGATGCAAAGGCTGCTGGCCCTCAATCCCCACATCCAGCTGCAGACTGATTTTGACCCGGATTTACTCAATATCGTAGGCTCACCCATCCATCTCGCCAAATCGTTCACCAACCTCCTGATGAATGCCATCGAGGCCATGCCGGAGGGAGGTACTGTCACCATAAAAACCGCCAATTGTTACCTCGACCGGCCTGTGCATGGATACGATAGTATAGAAAAAGGGGAGTATGTACTTTTGTCCGTATCCGACACAGGAGAGGGAATTCCCCAAGAGGATCTCTCCCGTATCTTCGAACCATTTTACACCAAAAAAGTAATGGGTCGAAGTGGTTCGGGTCTCGGTTTGGCCGTCGTATGGGGGACGGTAAAGGATCACAGAGGTTATATAGACGTAGAGAGCACACCCGGAAGGGGTACCACATTCTATGTCTATATCCCCGCCAGCCGCGAACCAATTAGAACAGAAGATTGCAACACAGAAGAAATGTATCAACGAGGCCAAGGAGAGCGGATACTGGTCGTCGATGATGTCAAAGAGCAAAGGGAGCTCGCAAAGGAAATGCTCGAGAAGCTAAATTATCGAGTTGAGACCGTATCTTCGGGCGAAGAGGCGGTGGAATATGTGAAGGCACATGATGTAGATCTGATCGTCCTCGATATGATCATGGATCCAGGCATCGACGGATACGAAACTTATCGCCGCATAATTGAATTAGGGAAAAAACCTAAAGCGATAATTGTAAGTGGATACGCAGAAACCGAAAGGGTGCGTATGGCAAAGCAGCTGGGAGTGGGAACGTTTGTAAAAAAACCTTACTTGTTGAAACGTATTGGAGAAGCGGTGAGAGCGGAACTGGATAGGCATGAAGAGGAAACATAAGATTGCCGTTGCGATTCCTAAATTCGGTCTAGTAGGAGGAGCGGAACAGTTTGCCGCTCGCCTTACGGGGGAAATGTCAAAACGGGGCTACGAATTCCATATCTTCTCTCACCGTTGTGAGGCACCTGATCTCCCCATCACCTTCCACCGGATAAGGCGGTTCGTTTTTCCCCGTTTTCTTATCACACCCTTATTTGCCTGGCAGGTGAATAGAAAAATACACAGGGGAAATTTCGACCTCGTTCACGGTCACGACCGCCTTTTCGTTGCCGACGTCTTTACCCTGCACGGCGTTCCTCATCGTTTCTGGATCAAGGAGGTGCGGAAGAAAAAATTTCTCAGCCTCTTTGACCGAGCCACTTGCTGGGTAGAACGGCGCATGATGAATAGCGAAAACAGCATTTTTACAGCCGTCTCCGAGCTAACCAAATCCGTTTTCCTTCAGGAGTATAACATCGAAGAGAAGCGTATCTATGTCATTCACCCGGGAGTGGACGTCAATCCTGAGGCTAGAGATTTAAAGGCCTCAGCCCGCCAATATCTCAACTCTAAGTATGCCATCGGAAAGAAAGAGCGTATCATCTTCTTCGCCTCCATGAATTTCGAGATCAAAGGCCTACCGGAAATCATCTCCGCCCTGACTTACGTGGCTAAAAAAGAAAGGTCTTTCAAGTTAATTGTCGCGGGGAAGGGCGATTGGAAGAGGTACGAGATTATGGCCAGCCAAGGTGGCATCAGCAACCACTTGATTTTCACGGGCGTTTTGAATCAGACAGAACTTACCCAACACTACCTGGGAAGTGACCTCTACCTTATGCTCTCCCGCTTTGATACCTTCGGACTCGTAGTTTTAGAGGCCATGGCATGTGGTCTTCCCGTCATTATAAGCTCCCACGTTGGGGCCAAAGACCTAGTTGAGGAAGGCAAAAACGGATTTATCATAAAAGATACCTCCGATTACGAAGCCATCGCCGAGAAAATCACCATCCTCTTCCAGGAAAACCAGCTCAAAGCTATGTCGGATAACGCTTACGAGACGGCTTTAAAATACTCCTGGCAGTATACGGCCCAAAAGTACGAGGACGTCTATAGCCGCATTTTAGACTCCTGCCACCCCGTCCCTTGACAACATATGGGTGGTGATTAAATTACAGGACGTACGAAATTATAGTCTATTAATATCAAATACATACGTGACGACAACATTAGCAGTAAGGAGGTAAAGTTATGAAGGTAACACCGTTACACGATCGAGTCGTCGTCAAACGCCTGGAAGGGGAGGAAAAAACAAAAGGTGGCATCATTATCCCCGACACGGCCAAGGAAAAACCGCAAGAAGGTAGGGTCATCGCCGTGGGGCCGGGTAGACTGGACAAGGATGGGAAGAGAATGCCCCTGGATGTAAAGGTCGGTGATCGGGTCCTCTTTGCCCGCTGGGCCGGTACAGAGGTGAAGATCGAAGGGGAAGAACACATCATCATGAAAGAAGACGATATTTTAGGTGTCATTGAATCTTGACCAAGTAAGGGGTGATAAACATGGCAGCCAAGGAAATTAAGTACAGCATAGATGCACGGGAAAAGATTACAAAGGGGGTGGACACCCTCGCCAATGCGGTGAAGGTGACGCTGGGTCCACGTGGTCGCAATGTCGTTATTGCCAAATCTTGGGGCGCGCCTCAGGTCACGAAGGATGGGGTGACGGTGGCGAAGGAAATAGAATTGGAAGATAAGTTCGAAAACATGGGCGCCCAAATGGTGAAGGAAGTAGCGTCCAAAACATCGGATAAGGCAGGAGATGGAACAACGACCGCTACGGTACTTGCACAGTCCATATTCCATGAAGGCGCCAAACTAGTGGCTTCGGGTATTAATCCCATGGCACTGAAAAACGGTATCGACAAGGCGGTGGAGATAGTCGTCGAGGAATTGAAGAAGCTCTCACGCAAAGTAAGCGACAAAAAAGAAATAGCTCAGGTCGGTACCATTTCGGCTAACAACGATCATACTATCGGGGACCTCATCGCTGAAGCGATGGAAAAGGTCGGAAAAGAGGGAGTAATTACCGTAGAAGAGGCCAAGGGAATGGAAACGACCTTGGAAATCGTAGAAGGTATGCAGTTTGACCGCGGCTATATCTCGCCCTACTTCATAACGGATCCCGATAAAATGGAGGTAGTCCTCGAAGATCCCTATATCCTGTGCCACGAAAAGAAAATAAGCGCTATGAAGGATATGATACCTCTCCTTGAGCAGATTGCTAAAATGGGAAGGCCCCTGCTGGTTATTGCCGAGGATGTCGAGGGAGAAGCTTTGGCTACCTTAGTGGTGAACAAGGTAAGAGGCACCCTAAAATGTGCCGCCGTGAAGGCACCTGGGTTTGGTGATCGAAGAAAGGCCATGCTCGAAGACATTGCTATTCTCACAGGAGGCAAGGTGGTATCGGAAGACCTGGGTGTCAAACTGGAGAATGTAACTATCCGTGATCTGGGTAGCTGCAAGAAGGTCGTTATCGATAAAGATAATACCACCATTGTAGACGGCGCCGGTTCCCGAAGTGCTATTGAAGGTCGGGTGAAGCAAATTAGGGCACAGATCGAGGAAACAACCTCTGACTACGATCGTGAAAAGCTCCAGGAGCGCCTGGCCAAGATCGTGGGTGGAGTAGCGGTAATTAAAGTCGGTGCGGCGACGGAAATAGAGATGAAGGAGAAGAAGGCCCGCGTGGAGGATGCCTTAAATGCGACCCGAGCAGCCGTAGAAGAAGGTATCATCCCAGGAGGTGGCGTCGCTTATATTCGCGCAATACCGGCGTTGGAAAAGAAGCAGCTACCAGGTGAAGAGCAGTTTGGTCTGAACATCGTAAAGAGGGCTCTTGAAGAACCTTTGAGGCAGATTGCCGCGAATGCCGGTATGGAAGGCTCCATCGTGGTAGAAAAAGTTAAGGAAGGAAAGGACGCCTTCGGCTTCGATGCGGAAAAACTGGAGTATCGAGACATGTACGAAGCGGGTATTATAGACCCAACGAAGGTCGCTCGTTTCGCCCTCCAGAACGCTGCTTCCGTTGCTTCGCTCCTGCTTACAACCGAGGCAATGGTGGCGGAGAAACCGAAGAAAAAAGCCCCGGCCGCCCCTTCAATGCCGCCGGATATGGGTGACTTCGATTAATAAACCAACAAAATCCCCGGGGTCTTTCCACCCCGGGGATTCCTCGATGCCATGTCTAATATTCCGGCCTATCCCGAAAAACTCATCCGCGAATGGCTCCCGCAACCAGGCAGCTTAATACTTAAGAGTTTGCTGGAGCAGAAAGATCCGGGTCAGATAGTACAGAATCTTTCGAGCGAAGATTTTTTTTGGTTGGTAAAAGCCGTAGGGGACAATGATTGCCTTCCCGTCTTGGAACTCGCCTCGGAGGAGCAATGGGAATACTTGTTGGATCTTGAGATATGGGAAAAAGATAGAATAAATCCCACCCGCACTTTAGAATGGCTAAAAAGAATCGCTTTAGCTGATAGCGAAAGGTTGTCGAAATGGCTGCTCGAGGGTGGGAGGGACGTTTTTTCTTTCTGCCTCTTCCGACTGGCAGAAATAATAATGAGGGAAGAAGAGGACGAAACCGATGCCCCCCCGGGATATGCTACAATTGATGGGGTATTTTTCTTCAAGGCCCACACTTTGGACGACCAGGTAACAATCGAGAAACTTTTGAAACTCATCGCCGCCGAGGATTTCTCGGCCTATCAAAACCTGATGCAAGAACTGTCTTCGCTTATACCGGCCGAGGCGGAAGAGGAACTGTACCGCCAAAGAAACGTGAGAATAAGCGAACACGGTTTTGTGCCTTACGAAGAAGCGCTCGCCGTTTACTCTCCCCTCCCCCTGGAAGAACTGGCGAAAAATGAAAATCCGCTCCCCCCGGGAGGAGTAGTTATCACAGATGAAAAACTCCCCGTTCCGGCAACTCCCATCATGTTACTGAATCAAAATAACATATTGGTTCAAATTATTTCGCGCACGGAGGACCATATCTTTCGTGATCGACTTCGACTGGAATATGCTGCCCTAAGTAACAAAATCCTAGCCGCCGGCGCGTTTGAAGAGATATCAGACAGAGAAATTCTCACCGAGGCGTGGATGCGAACGGGGAATTACACGCATCTAGCTTTGAATTACCTTTACGGGCACAACCTTAAGGCAGCAGAACAGATCCTGCGTCATCATCAGTTAGAAACCGTATTCCGGGTGGGATGGGGGTTGGCCATACGTTTGAGAGACAAAGCCAGGAAATGGGTCGCATCAAGCTGGTTCCACGCCTGTGGAAAAGGAAATGATTTCTGGGGCTCACCGTGGGAAGAAATGCTTACAGGTCTTCTTGCTGCACGACCAGCCTATTTCGATGGGGTTAAGTACAGAGATTTTACTACCCCGGAAGATATAATAAAAGCGGAAAACTTCATCGAGCAACTAAGGCTACTGGACCTTATACTTCGCAGACTCCACGCCCCCAAATGGGGAGAAGGTCCACTTCCAGAAGAAATAGAAACCTTCCATCCCTTGTTTTTCAACTTCTGGGCCCGTTATGTCCTTCAGGAAGAGCTGTCCATCAAACCTCTGGAAAAAAAGAAAGCCATTAGATTTTTCCGCCTATTAAGGGCGGAAGAGAAAAACCCTCCCTATCGTATGGAAAAATATAGGGAGGTGTTCGTCCAGGATTTTATGGCGGGCGCAAAAGATCTATCCGCCGACGAACAACAACGGCTGAAAGATACTCTTTTGAAGATCTGGGAAGATTTCGTCCAAATATATGAAAATGTGAAAGAAGAAGACCTCGATCGGCGATTCTCTCCCTACGTCCTCCTGGATTAAATTACTATCGCCTGCGGGAGAAAACTGTTGAAGTATTTCCCTGCCTTCACTTTTTCGACCCGCTGTCACCCAAACGTATAAAAAGAAGGGAAAATTTTTCCCTTACGATCGTCATTACGGCCCGCCAAATCATTCTTTCTTGGAAAAGAATCTCCGGAAAAATTTGCACCTTATTCTTGGAGGGAAAAACGCCAGCCGCAAAACCAATCTTCAGGATGGGAGTCCGGAGGACAGGCAATGCATTCACATACAATGCGGTCATCTATAAACTCGGCGAAACGACCGTATTCAACCATGCCTGCCGATTTGCAGGGGTAGTCCGGAAGATTGCGACGCTTCCTGGCCGATTGTACCCGACAATCATTCATGAAGAAGATAAACCTATCCGGACCTTCTTCGACGATTGATTGCACATTAATACGGGCATAGATGCGAAATTTAAGGGCTCGTTTCAATCCCTCCAGGCCTGGACGTACAGGTAAACCTAGAAAATCCTTAATCGCCCGTGCTTCGAAGGGGGAGAACTTCGCCCAACAAGAATCGTTGCATCTTTTGGCATCATTCATATGCCTTACCGATTCCACTGTCTGAAACCAAATGCCGTCGTTGGCCAACCAATTTATGGCCAAGGCGTCAAGTAAATTCAAAAGCCTTTCCCGTGATATTAGAGCCGTGTAATCCTGTGGTAAACTGAAAATTTTTTTCAATCTCTCTACTTGAAGAGGGATACTTTTCTTTTTTACTTGAAAGGCAATGTCCAAGGCTTTTTCCAACCCTTCCTGGTGTATGACTTCAGAAAACCAAAGTCCATGATGGATCACAGCACGATGGAAGACATCAAGAATGAAACCCACCAGCTCTTCATCATTTAGTTCTTCGATCCCGTTCCTTCCTTCCCTTTCCATTTCTTATCCACCCCTCTTTTAATCATATCCTAAATCCTCTAAGCGCTCCTCATCTAGACCGAGATAGTGGGCAATTTCATGCATTACGGTAATACGGATTTCCTTTTCCAATTCTTCTTTCGTGGCACACATATCTTCTAGAGGGCGCTGGAAAATAAAAATTGTATTGGGATATTCAAAAGGCGAAAAGAAAGACTGGCCGGCTCGGGAGGGGCCAGAGAAAAATCCCAACACCTCTTCTTCTGGGGGTATGCCTAGAGTTTTTTTCATCTCCGCTGTAGGCCTTTTTTTCACGCTAATAACTATATTTTCGAGGTGAGAGCGAATATGATCGGGAAGGGAATCTATGACCTTTTTTACTATTTCATCGAATTCTTTGTCTGATAACCTCATAGGATTCGATTAGCATAAAAATGTCATTCTGAACAGCCATTGCGGAAATTCAATTGACACCTCTTCGGGTATTTGTTAGAAGAACTCACATCCAGGGGAAAAAGCATGAAGAGATCGTTAATCAGATCTAATTGTCTGCTCATCGTAATGGTGGTCTTCATGCTTTTATTTCCTTCCCTTGGAGACACATCGAGCTGTGTTAGTTGCCATACAAACGAATCCATTATGAAATCTCTCTACCGCCCACCTCACATTCCAGCTGGCGAGGGAGAAGGGTGAGCGGGCGCCCCTCCCCCGGTTCGGGCGGAAGAAATGTATAAAGGGCTCGTAGTAGATGCCAATCTGCTTAAATCGGATCCCCATTTTTCCTTAGGCTGCAAATTTTGCCATAAAGGGGACGATAAGGCCACCAATAAGGAGGCAGCGCATAAAGGTCTCGTAAAAAAACCTTCTTCTGACCTTAAAGTATGTGCCATGTGCCATAAGGCAATCGTCGATACGTACGCTAAATCTCTCCATTACACCACGGCCGGTCTTAAAAAGGGAATAAGCCCCCGCCTGGGCGAGGGAGAGAAAAAAATATTCGAAGACCGGGTGTTTGAAAAATCGTGTCGCACCTGCCATGCCTCCTGCGGCGCCTGCCATGTGAAAGCGCAACCGGTAGGAGGTATTAGTATCGGTCTCATCAAAAATCACAAATTCGTGCGCCGAAATGAAAGTAAAACGTGCGCCTTCTGCCACGGTGGCAGGGTATACACGGAATATACGGGTGAATACGGAGAGGCACCGGACATCCACTATCAAAAAGGAATGATGTGCATGGATTGCCATAAAAAAACGGAACTCCACGGTGACGGCACTTTCTATCAATCCATGCGAGAGGTGAAAGACAGACCCAACTGCACGAAATGCCATAAACTAGGCAACGAGCCAAAACTTACAACGCGAACCGCCCATCAGACACACCAGGGGAAAGTCAGTTGTTACGGCTGCCACGTGGCCTCCGCCTACCGCAATTGTCAGCAATGCCACTTAGAGAAGGGATCGAAATCCTATCCCGAAATTTACCTGGGTAAAAGTCCAAGAAACGGTAAAATGTTTACTACCTTGCGCCTCGTGCCGACGGCACGGGATACCTTCAAAGATGTGGGAATAAAAATGGAAAACTATGATAAATTGCCGAATTACTGGGACTCACCCGTACATAACATCAGAAAGAAAACGGACCGCACCCAGTCGTGTGATGCCTGTCATGTGGAGAGGAAGGACTTTCTGACAGCGGAAAAATTGATAAAAGAGGGTTCCCAAGAAAACAAAAATTTGATATTCAGGCTACGAGACATTAGCCGCTAAAGGCTTATGTCCCTCGTAAACTGGGGGCAAGAAATAACAAAAAATAGGAGGTAGGATATGAAGAAATTGGCGTTTTTCTCGGTTTTTTTGCTTGCGTTTATGATCGCTTTACCCCTTTCGGCGGGAGCGAGGGGCATTGATCCCATTGTAACGACCCAATGGTTAGAAGATAATCTATTCTCTCCCAATCTGGTTATTCTCGACGTAAGGAAGGGAGAAGCCTATGCGGCCGGCCACATTCCCAATGCTTCAAACGTCGCCTACGGTGCATGGGCGGTCAAGAGAAAGGTTTTGAATAACGAACTTCCTGCTGACTACGACTTGCCGGATCTGATTGGACTGGCCGGTATTAACAAAGATTCCAAAGTCGTTGTTGTATCCAGTTGGGATACATTCTCAGAAAAAATGGATGCCTTCCGCGTGGCCTGGACCCTCCTCTATATGGGCATAAAAGATGTGGCCGTCTTAGAAGGTGGTTACAATAAATGGATACAAGAGAAGCGTCCCTTCTCCACGGCCATCGAGGAAAAAGCGGGACCTCCTTATAAAGGAGAGATCAACAAAAAGCTCTTTGTAGGGAAAAAAGAAGTGATGGATAAGCTGAATACCGCCCTCATTCTGGACGTGCGGACCCCACGCATAAAGAATTCAAAGAACGTACCGGCAACGGCCATCTTCAAGGATGACCTTACGTACAAATCAAAAGAGGATCTGGAAAAGATCGTCACCCCCATCGTAGGAACGGATAAAGCGAAAGAAATCATCATTTATTGCGACTCGGGAAAGTTGGCTACCAGCTGGGCCTATGTGCTCACCGAACTTCTAGGTTATACAAACGTCAGGGTCTACGATGGCTCTTATGAAGAGTGGGCCCTAGACCCCAACGCACCCGTAGAGTAAGGTCTATCCAGCCCCTCCCCTTTCATAGGGGGAGGGGCTTTTTTTATGCGGCATTCTCATGGGTTTAATCTTTAGACTCACTTCTATTTTCGTCTTTATCATCTTTTTTTTCTCACCCTTTTTCGCTCACGCCCACATAGATGTGTGGTTAAAAAACGAAATGGGAGACCGGATTAGTCCTCAATCTAACAGCATCGACCCTTACTCTCCCCGCCAGACATGTGGAGGATGCCACGATTATCGCCTCATCACTTCGGGGTATCATTTCACTCAAGGATTTGAAACCATCAGCGATAGATTCGATCCCCAACGACCTTGGCTCCTCTCCCCTGGTATGTTCGGGCGTTGGTTACCCACCGCAGCGGCGGGGCGGATATCGCCGAAGGTAAATAAAGACCCCAAAACGATGGACCTCTCGACCTACGATTGGATTGGACGGGGAGGACGTTACAGCCGCGACGGCAAATTGATTGCCTCTGCCTGCGGCTTCTGTCATCCCGGAGGTGGGCCGATGGAATACGGCCGCAACCGCCAGGGACGCCCGGACTTCTCCAAAAACCTCATGGCCGGAGAGAAAGATAGCTCGCATCCTTTTGATGGTGATTATTCCTCCCTCGATACGCCGACTGGCAAAAGCCTCTTTCAAATCAGCGGAGTGGTAGAAGCAGACTGTCTCATCTGTCATCTAAAGAATTACGACATGAGGGAAAGGAACATCCAATTGAGTAAGAGAAATTATCGTTGGGCAGCTACGGCGGGGGCCAGATTGGGCACGATTGAGGGCGAAATATTTACTCCCCATTTGAAGACCGCCGATCCATCAGACCCGGCATTTTACCAAGGTACGTGGAATGTGGAAAGGAGGCCCGTCGTACGATATCGCTGGTCCGACCGGAACCTCTTCACCCCCGAAGGCCGATTGAAGGGTAGCGCCATAAGCAGGATCGTATCCACTAAAAATTGTCTCCAATGCCATGACTTGGGGGAGAAAAAAAATACGGGCACGATGATGAGTCCCAACCATGATGTCCACCTAAGCCGGGGGTTCATATGTACCGATTGTCACCCTTTACTCGGTAATACAAAATCGGAACGCCTAGCCCATCAAATTGCCAAAGGACACTCCTTGACCAACAGGGTCAGGGACGATCTTGACGGAAAAGAAATGAAAACATGCGAGTTTTGCCATGTAGAGGGTAAATACAAACCAGGGCGGGCCGGCCTGCCAACGAAGGCACCCAACCCATATCATACCCATAGTCGTGCCTTCAGAGGCTATCAATTTCACACGTACCTGCTTAATTGCATGGTCTGTCATGCATCCACACGCCCAGGGCGGGCCCTTCTCCTTCTTGACATGAGTCAGGGATATGAGGCAGCATACGTGGCAGATAATCTAGAGAGAGTTAAAGAGGAAGGAGATTACCTTCTCCCCGCACCTCAAATTTGGAGCCCGTGGATGTTTCGTTCAACTAGATACGAACCGGTAGTACCCAAATGGCTTTTCTGGTTTGCCCAAGAAGAAAAAGGTCATTACTACCCCATACCTTTGAGATATGTAAAAGCAGCCACCAAGGGAATCAAGATAGAAAGAGAAAGGCCTTTTATCGCAAAAGAAAATGATATGTGGCTCATATTTAGCCGCTTAAAGAAAGCTGGGTTTGATAAACCAGCGCTGATTGCCCATGACCGGGCGTACATTCTTTCGGGCAACAAGGTGGAAGTGAGAAAAGATGCTGTCCCAAAAGTATACTATCCCGTTGTCCATGGGGTTCAAGAAAAGAAAACGGCTCTCAAGGGGTGCCTCTCCTGCCATGGCTCCGTTGCTCCTTTCTTCCGTCGAATGGAAATCGTAAATTTGAGAGATTTTCTCCTATTCGATTACCCGACGATGAGAGAACCAAATTGTGTGCCCCAGTTTAAGATATGGGGTCTGCAATCCATCCCGGCCGAACAGTGAAAGATGATACAAAAAAAACGCATTAATTTTTTTATAATCTTCTCTCTTCTATGCGCTCTACCTCTTGGAAAAGGAGCCGAAGCGGGCGTGAATATCATTACCCCCAAGACACTCAATTGGTGGATGCAGTATGGGGAAACGTTTGTTCTCATCAACGTAAATAGTTATCTTGAGTGCATGGACACGCGAATACCGAGATCTATTTGTCTTCCCTGCGATGAACCCAACATCAAAAATCACCTACCGGAAAAGAAAAACACGAAGGTGGTTATCTATGACGGAGCGATAAACGTAAAAACCAAGTGCCCATTGACGGAAAAGCTTTTAGAACTGGGCTATAATCAAATATACATTCTTCAAGGCGGGCTTCCGGCTTGGAAATGGGCGGGCTATGAAACTGAATCGGTGGAAAGGATACCCCGTGCCTTCGTCCCTTCCCTTCCGGCCACTGAATGTGAGGAATGGCTAAAGGCAAATAAAAATGCCATTATCCTTGACATCCGTCCCACCTCGTCCTTTGAAGTCAAGCACATCGAAAAGGCGGTCAACATTCCCCTATCCCTTCTTCATAAACGTTATCAAGATATTCCCCTCGGCCGTCCCCTATTGGTAGTGGATGAAGACGGAACCAAAAGTCTACTTGCCGCTTCTTATTTAGTAAGAAAGGGGTTTCGGGAAATTAGCAGACTAAACGGGGGCATGTTAGCGTGGGAAAGATCGAAGAAACGAAAATAGCTATGAAAAGCGTCTCTTCTCTTCGAATAATGTTCTTTCTCCTCGGTCTCTTATCTTTTCCTCTCGTGGCCAAAGGCGAAGAGATGAGCTGCAAACAATGCCACGCCGATAAAATAGATTATATATCTTTTTACAAATCGATTCATCGAACTCTAAGTTGCCGCAGTTGTCATGACGGTGTCAGTCGGCTCGAATTGCACATGCAGGGTAATGACCGAGCTAAGGAAGTAAACTGTGCCAAATGCCATCAGAACGTATTTCAAAAGTACCGACGAGATGTGCACAATGTCAAATTAAACATGGCCTGCCAGGATTGCCATCAACCCATCCACGCCCTCAAGCGAGGTCGGTCGCTTTCATCTTGTAACCAATGTCATCCAAGGGAGAATTATGTTTTACGTGGACACGGCCGAGCTTTGGAAGCGGGAAATATGGATGCCCCAAGCTGTGCTGATTGTCATGGGCTCCATAACATTTCCGTCTACGACCTGGCTTCTGAGAAGGCCCAATCTTTAGCACGGGAAACCTATACCAAACGATGTATTTCGTGCCACGGCAACGTAAAGATCGCCAAAAGAAATAAGTTTTCAACACAAACGGTTAAAAGTTATTATGAGACTTACCACGGTAAAGTTTTGAGGGTCGGATACACGGACAAAGTGGCCGGTTGCGCCGACTGTCATACGGGCCACAACACCTTGCCAAAAACGGATAGCGCCTCGGCCATCCACCCAGACAATCTTTACCATACCTGTCGGAGTTGCCACCCGATCATGCACAAGAGATTCGTGCAATTCGATCCTCATCCCAATCCCTCCGATCCAAAGCGAAGTCGAATCGTCTATTGGGTCAACGTATTCATGATCGCCTTACTTACGGGTACCTTTGCCTTTTTCTGGACTCATTCCCTCCTCTGGTGGCGACGGGCGTACTTAGAAAAATACCGGGAAGGGAAAAAACTCATTCAGGTAACCTTACCAGGGGAAAAACAGGTGGAGCGATTTACTTTCCGGGATCGAATGATGCATGTCTTGCTCGTCATTTCATTCTTCATTCTCGTCCTTACCGGTTTTCCCATTAAATATGCAGATGCACCGTGGGCTAAAATGCTATTGAATTTCTGGGGCGGACCGCACGCGGCAGGCACGTTCCATCGGATAGCGGCGATCACTCTTTGCCTCCTGTTCCTTTATACCTGCTGGTTAAGCTTTAAATTTTTATTCCCTAAGGGTGAAAAAAGTGGATGGGTAAAAAGACTTCTAGGTCCCGACTCCCTCTTTCCAAACCTGAAAGATTTAAAGGATATCGTGGGCATGTTCCGATGGTTCTTCCACCGTGGAGAAATGCCCAAATTCGACCGTTGGACATACTGGGAAAAGTTCGACTTCATGGCCGTCTTCTGGGGCATGACCGTTATAGGTTTCTCCGGTTTCATTCTCTGGTTTCCCGGTCTATTCTCCTATCTTCTTCCCGGTTGGATGATCAATGTAGCCATGGTCGTCCATTCGGAAGAAGCTTTTTTGGCTGCCATTTTTATCTTTACCGTTCACTTCTTCAACAATCACCTGGTTCCCACTAAGTTTCCCCTAGAAAGAAACATCTTCACCGGTCGCTACCCCTTGGAGACCATGAAAATAGAGAGACCACTGGAATACGAAAGGATGCTAGCAGAAGGAAGGCTGGAGGAAATAAAAAAAGACGCACCCGGCATTGGAACGCAACTTTTTGCTTCCCTTTTTGGCCTGGGGAGCCTCATTTTAGGCTTAATTCTCGCATTTATGATATTCTGGGCTGCTATATTCTGAATTTAGGAAAGACAGGCAAACGTGAGACATTTAAGAACGGGATTTATAGATATTCTGGCGTCTATTAGGCTTACATTGGCCCTCCTCTTTATCCTCGCCGTCCTTGGAATAATCGGCACTTTCGTCCCTCAGGAAAAACCGGATGAAGTCTTCGGCGGGCAGAAAATTCTTTACCATCTTCAGATGTACGACATTTTTCACTCCTACATTTTCTACTTTGTCATGGTCATGCTGTCGATAAACATTATCTTTTGCTCACTTACCCGCCTACCGCAAGCATGGAGAAGGTTTCGCGGAGATCAGGTGCAGGTAAAATTCAAAATAAGAGAAGAAATAAGGCTACCTCTCGAGGTAGAGGACATAAAGAGCAAAGTCACATCGTTGCTAAAAAAGAGGTTATATAAAACCCCCCCTGCGCCTCAGGCAACGGAAGTTGAAGGTAAAGCTGGCCTCAGTTCCTATCTAGGACCTTACATCGTTCATGCGGGAGTGCTGGTTCTCATCGCGGGTACTTTTTTAAGTTCCGTATTCGGGATAGAAGGGTACGCGAATATTGGTGAGGGAGAAACAATCAACCGCATTGAGACGGGTAAAAAAATGGGGCAGACTTATACTTTGCCCTTCGAAATACATCTTAAGAAATTTACGGTGGAATTTTACGAGAACGGTATGCCAAAACAGTATAGGTCGGACTTGGAAATTATCAAAGATGACCGAAGATCGATCCAAGCCGCCCTGATGGTAAACCATCCCATCGAGGTGGAAGGTTTTAGAATCTACCAGGCGAGTTATGGTGAGAAGACGGGTGGAGAGGCAAAATTGGGAATATTTGTTAAATCGGAAAAAGTGGGAGAAATAAAGGTTAAAGAAGGCCAAAAATTCCCCCTACCCAGAGAAGAAAAGACACGAGTCCTCGTTTTGCGAACAGAAAATAATCTCATGCACATGGGGCCAGCTGTCAAACTGTCAATACAATCCGATCGCGGGGAATTTGTTTTTTGGGTATTTAAGCACATAGAAAAAATACTCGCCTCGCATCCAGGTATTCTTGAAGAATTTAAGATGCTAAATCCTCGCCTTTATTCCCCCTATCACTTCATCCTTGAGGAGTTCCAAAGTAACTACTACTCGGGATTGCAGGTCAAACGTGATCCGGGCGCCCTGTTGGTTGGAGTCGCGGCCATCATTATTGTCTTTGGCCTAGTTGTGACTTACTTTATATCACCCAGAACACTTAAGATTTGCTGGGAGAAGGATGAACATCTATGGCGTGTGTCCATAGAAGGCACGGCCGCAAGAGACATCTCAACCCTAAAAAGAGACGTATCTTATTTAATAGGTAAACTCGTGACATGATGGATGCAAAACTTCTAAGCATTGTTACCTTTGTCTACTTCGGGGCTTTTTTCTGCTATCTCCTTCACGTTATCTTTCCCGGTCGTTGGTGGGGAACAATTGCCACTTGGACTTCTCGTCTTGGGTTCTTTGCCCATACGTTTGCCCTTCTCATCCGCTGGCGCCTTACTTACGTATTCAGCACCGGACACGTGCCAATTACCAATTTCTACGAATCGCTGGTCTTTTTCTCCTGGAGCGTCTGTGGCCTGTATTTGCTCGTAGAGGCAAGGATCAAAAACCGGATGCTAGGCGTCTTCTCCTTACCCATAGCCTTTCTTCTACTCGCCTACGCATCTTTCTCTCCTTCAGTAGAAAGCACAATTCAGCCCTTAATCCCGGCCCTGCAAAGTAACTGGCTCACGAGCCATGTTCTCACGTGCTTCCTCGCGTACGCAGCTTTTTCCTGCGCCTTTGGACTTGGCCTCATGTACTTCATCGCTGGAAAAGAATCTATCATCTCTCGCCTTCTACCCCAAAGAGATATGATCGATGAACTCTTGTATCAGATGATCGCCCTCGGTTTTGTCTTTCTCACTCTCGGTATCTTTACCGGTTCTGTATGGGCCCATTATGCCTGGGGTTCATACTGGAGTTGGGATCCAAAAGAAACGTGGTCTTTAATTACCTGGCTCGTCTATGCCCTCTTCCTGCACGGTCGTTTCGTCCGCAATTGGCGAGGTAAAAAGGCTGCCTTTCTGTCTCTTGTTGGTTTCGCCTGCGTGCTATTTACCTATCTGGGTGTAAACTACCTACCGGGTCTGCATACCTACTTAAGATGAAATTAGATGCAAATTCGGCCGATTATCTCTCGCTTCCCCTTGCATGCCCTCACATTTGAATTAATCGTCTAGGGTAACCTTTTGATCATCTTTAACAGTTCGACTGCCCTTGCCATGACGTAGCGTGCTGCTTCACGTCCCGATACATCCTCTTTCACACCCCATCTGATAGATTCATCAAAAAAACCCGTTCCATTTCTGCTGGCAACGGCCGAGGCACCGAGCGGACTTACCCCCCTATGAACACCTACGGGGATCATTTCTAACGTCATAAAGGCATATAGATGAGATAGATGGGTGGTTTCAACTCCCCCATGTCTAAGCCATGAAACCGCTACACTAACACCTATTTTATTCTTAAGCCTTCCTTTGACTAGATTCCCGAACACGAAGACCCGCAGGCGATCTATAAAAGCCGCCATTTTAGCGCTCATTCTCATGAAATACACAGGACTGGCCAAGATTATTATATCGGCCTGCTCAACCTTTTCATAAATCGATTGAGCGCCGTCATTAATAGAACAATATTTGCCGGGCTTTTGTTTGGTAAGACAAAAATTACAATGTAGGCACTCGTTTATTTCTACCTCTGAAAGACGGACAATTTCCGAGGTAAAATTGTCATCCTTCACCGTCTCAACCATTTGCTCGAGGTAACTTTCCACATTTCCCTTTTTAACGGGACTGCCGGCGATTCCTAATATCTTGTACTCCACCTTGAATTCTCCTTTCAAAAACATCTCCTTCTTGCTTTGGTTTATGCGGAAAATAACCGGGGTTCCGAACTCCTTTCCCGAAGAGTACAATAAAATGGGGTGCCTTTTGGATAAAACCAGCCTCCATACGGATAAAGCTGATGGTGCATAAACCTCACCTCGCCGGATGAAATAAAGGGAGGCCGAATTTTTCCTTTCCGTAATTTTCTATGATCCCCTGAGCCTCATGGGACAATAAAAAACGGGCTAAGGCCCTGCCACCCTTGGCATTTACCTTCGGCCATTTTGCTGGATTGACCTCGATAACATGGTAGACGTTCTCCATTTCCTTGCCTCCCGCGACGAACATCACGAGGTCAAGGTGCCTCTTTAAAGCAAGATACGTTCCTCTATCAGTGAGGGCATAGGCTCTTTTTTCTGAGGCTACACTCAAGGTGTGTCCCATACCAAGGCCGGTCTCCTGGTACCACTTAGGTCCCGGAACCTTTATATGTGCGTGTAACCAAATGGACCTTTCCTTTGCATGTGTGCCCGAATTATCGCCCCGGGACAGGAAAAGGGCCTGGGACGCGGCAATTCTTTTAAACGCTACTTCAACCGAGGTTGACCCTTTTACCTTGGCCGGATCGTTGGGTGGACCGACAAGGACAAAATCGTTATACATGACCGGTTTTCTATTGATCCCAAAGCCGCACGCCACAAATTCTTCCTCTTCTTGCGGCGAATGAACGAGGAGTACATCAGCCTCTCCCCTTTTCCCCAGCGATATAGCCTGACCGGAGCCGACGGCAATCGTTTTCACGAAATAACCGGTTTTTTTTTCAAAAACGGTAATAAGCCGATCCAAAAGGCCGGAATCCTGCACGCTGGTTGTTGTCACGAAAAGAATACTCTTCTTACCGGCAAAAACAGCCTCCGCATCGCCGGAAGTCGCCATAAAAAGAGACAGCGAAAAAAGGTACGCAAAGAATTGCCTCCTCTTCATCCCACGCTTTTTTTCCTTACTCTATCTATCATCTTCTTAACTTTCAATCTTTCCGTAGCATTCGATGGGCAAGTAATCCTCTTCCTCTCCCTGATAGATTTGACGCACGATGCTTAAAGCTGAAGGGAAAGGTGAGAGCGCCCTTTCTAGGACACCGTGGATATGAGCCAGGAGAACCCCATAATTAACGATAGGGACACCAGCCTGACGGGCCTGAATGATACGGGAGAGCATTTCCCGGCGGTTTAGCATACAAGCCCCACAATGGACGATTAACTGATAATCTTTTATATTATTGGGCAATTTTCCCCCACCGGCCACGACTTCAAATTGAAGTTCCGGCCCCACCACCTGTTTAAGCCATCGCGGTATCTTGACCCGGCCGATGTCGTCTTCCACCGGATGATGACTACAGGCTTCGGCAATAAGGACCCGATCTCCCGGTTTGAGATTGTTTGCCGCCACTACCCCTTCTACCAATGTGTTCAGATCACCTTTGTACCGGGCGAAGAGAATAGAAAAGGAGGTAAATAAAACATCTGGTGGTGTATCGGCCACTGCCTTCGGGTAAGCCGAGGCATCGGTGATAACTATTCTCGGTCTCACTGACAAACTATCGATGGCGCGGCGTAACTCTCGATCCTTCACGACTAGGGTAATCCCATCGTTTTCCAAGACATCCCTTATTACCTGCTGTTGGGGAAGGATGAGCCTCCCTTTGGGTGCCGCCTTATCTATGGGAACCACAAGGACAACCAAATCTCCCGGCGATATGAGGTCTCCCACGATCGTAGGAAGAGACCAATCCCTTGGGGCCTGATGAACGATTAACTCCTTCAGTCTTCCTATCCCGTCTCCCGTTCGAGTACTTACAGCCACTTTCGGCTCCGGCAATCTTTCGAACCAATCGAAATTGGCAGGAATAGGGTAGATATCCAGTTTGTTAATCACAGATATCACCGGCAGGCCCTGATCTCTGCCTTCTTTCAGCACGGATTCTTCATAAGCCCCCACACCCTGCGCCGGGTCTACAACCAAAAGTACCAGATCTGCTTTGTTAAAGACCTCGAGACTCTTTTTCACCCTCAGTTGACCCAGGTATCCTTCATCGTCAAGACCAGCCGTATCTATCAACATGACGGGTCCAATGGGTAAAATCTCCATCGCCTTGGCGACGGGATCCGTCGTGGTCCCAGGCACATGAGAGACGATGGCAATCTCCTGACCCGTGAGAGCGTTGATTAAGCTTGATTTTCCAACGTTTCTTCGACCGAAGATAGCAATATGTAAGCGCTCTCCCTTGGGGGTCTGACTAAGGCTCATTTTTTTTCCTCCTCCCCCTCATATACCGTGCCCCGGCAATTCCAGGTGTAGTTAATTCTTCTGGTTTCATAATGGCTTTAAGCTCCTCTTGGGAAAATAACCCCTCTTCCAGGAGAATGGTTTCGATCGACAGTTTTCTTTCTTTGGCCTTCACCACCACTTCTTGCGCCTTAATATAGCCAAGATAAGGCACCAAGGCCGTAATCAGGGCATCACTTTTCTTCAACAATTCTTCACACCGTTCGTGATCTGCTAAAATACCTCGTATGCACCGATCGGCCAATATTCTGGTTCCGTTCGCCAAAATGGTCATAGATTGAAGCAGGTTATGAGCGATAAGAGGATAAAAGGCATTTAGCTCCAATTGGCCGGAAGCACAGGCAAATACTATGGCCTGGTCGTTCGCCATCACCTGATAAGCAATCTGGGTCACCATCTCGGGAATGACGGGATTTACCTTTCCCGGCATGATAGATGATCCGGCTTGAACAGGCGGCAGCCTAATCTCTCCGAGGCCCGCCTTTGGTCCGGATGAAAGAAGCCGCAAGTCGGAAGCAATTTTGGCCAGGTTTACCGCCGCCGTCTTTAGAAAACCCGACACTTCCGCCAAGATGTCAGTGTTCTGCGTTGCTTCAAAGGTGTTCTCTGCCCGCGAGAGGCCGAAACCCGTCAACTCTCTCAAGATTTCTATGACACGATTTATATATCTTCGACTTGCATTTAAGCCCGTCCCGACCATGGTCCCCCCGATGTTTACCTGCCGCAATCTTTCTTCGGCCTTATAAAGGCGCCACCAATCTCGGGCAATAGCCTCGGCCCACGCACCGAATTCCTGTCCTAAGGTTACAGGTACGGCATCTTGCAATTCTGTACGGCCTACTTTAAGGACAGATGCGAAGGCCCTTTCCCGATTTTGGAGCGCCCCTTGGAGATAGGCCATCGCCGATGACACATCGCGCACGAGCTTTATGGCAGCAATCCTCACGGCGGTGGGAAAGACATCGTTCGTTGACTGACTGAGGTTTACGTGATTCAGCGGATGAATGAGATCGTAGTCCCCTTTCCTTCCACCTAATAGCTCGATTGCTCGATTGGCTATTATCTCGTTTATGTTCATATTAAGGGAGGTACCTGCTCCTCCCTGGAGAGGGTCTACCAATACATGTTCATGTAACCCGCCTCTCGATACTTCATCGGCTGCCTCAACGATTGCCTTTCCTTTTACCCGCTCTAAAAGACCGATTTCCATGTTGGCCAACGCCGCAGCCTTTTTTACCGTTGCCATGGCCGAGATAAGCTCCGGATGGATTCTCATCCCGGAGACGGAGAAATTTTCCTGCGCCCTAAGCGTGTGAATTCCATAGTAGGCACCTTCTTCAATTTCCTTCTCGCCCAACAGGTCTTTCTCAACCCTTTTTTTTACCTGCTTTAACTCTTCCAAAACCTACCTCTTTGCCCTTATACGGTATCAGGGATCATAGAATTTTATTATCACCGCGTCTTTCCGTAGGCGCGCCGAAAGGAGGTTATACGCTTCATTCATTCGCCCCTTTTTCAGCATTTCGCCAATTTGATCTTTTACCTGAGCAAATGGCACCTTCTCCCGGGGTTTCCGATCCAAAACCTGAACGAGGTGAAATCCTCTTTTACTTTCCACGATCGGCCCAACTTCTCCAATTTTTTGGCCAAAAATGGCCCGACTCAGGGCATCTTCCTCTTTAGGGCGAAAGACTTCCCCCAAGTCACCACCCCTTACCTTGCTAGGACAATCCGAATATTCCCGGGCAGCTTGCGCAAAATCTTTGCCCTTCAATATTTCCTGACGAATGGCCTCCAACTTTTCCCGCTTAGACCTCCGGATGAATTCATCTTCCTTCTCTTCCACCGCCATAAGGATGTGACGCACATGTGCTCTTTCGGGTTTAGTAAAATTATCTAGATGATTGTCGTAGTAGGCACGAATTTCTTTATCGGTAGGATTCAGGTTAGGACCCAATTCCTTTTCTACGAGTTTGGTCATCAAAATCGCAGTTGCCATATCCCCTTTTTCGATACCTGTGCGATGGACAAAATCGTTCCACATTTTTTCATCGCCAAAAGACGCCTTCATCTGCTTCCACTCTTTATCTATCTCCTCATTTGAAACAGTTACCTGCTTACGTTTTGCCTCCTCTTCAATCAGCGTCTTCATAATGAGTCTTTCTATCATCTGAGCCTTGAGATTTTTTTTGTATTCATCCCGCAGCCCCTTGGGCACCGAATCTTTCTGTCGATTCCAAACTCCCTCAAAGTTATCTCTGAATTCTTTGGCTTTAAACTCTTTTCCGTTTACGGTGAGAAAAACACCGGGAGGAGCTTGTTTTTTCAAATCCAGAATCGGAGGAATGATTTCCGCCTTTTCCAAACCTTTCTTTTCTTCTTCTTTTGCGCAACCGAAAAGGAGCACAGATAAAATCAGAATAAAGCAAATTCCCTTGAACCTCATTTTTTCCCCCTTCAGGTTGATGTTTTATCCTGTCATATTCTCCTCAAAAAATTCAATAGCCCTTGAGGATCCCCATTTTCCGGTAATCGATGGTCCGGAAGAGGGACCACATCCAGCATCTTTTTCTCCCTTATTATATCCCAGGCTTCGGCGATGCTTATCATGGGAAGCTCGCTTCCATGCAACATGCGAATTAGTTTAAGGGTTTGGAAGGCATCGAACCATTCATGAAAACGGCGCACCCTTTCTTTGACGTCGGGAGTATTCTTACAGATGTTTTCCCAGACTTCGGGATAGCGCCTCTCCTCAAGAAAAACGGCAAGGACTCTATGTATCGAGGCGGCCTTTCGTACGAGTTTTCTTGTGTCAGCCTGAGATAGAATAAGGTGTTCTGCCATATTCAACCATTTCGCCAGAATGTAGAAGGCCTCCGGATGATAGACTTTACCCGATGGATCTCCTTTCTCCCATCTTTTTTGTAAGCTCGCCCCGGTCCCAAATGGCACGCGGTTGGATAGGCGAGCCGCAGGGAAAACCCTCGTCGTTCTTATGCGCCTCAAAGGGCATACTTTAGCAGTTTTGTTGAGAAAATAAAAATCTTCCCCCGCTTTCCTCCGGCTCATGCCACGCACGGCCAAATAAGTACCCGTCGTTATCGCAAAAGCTGATCCCATAACATGATAAGCGTAGGGGGAACGGGCATACGAAAGCCCCAATACATAGAAACGAAGAAAGATTTCATAATGACAAATGGCTTGCCATAAAAAAGGGTCCTCTGGCCGCGGATGCTCGTAATCTATAACAAAAGCCTCTAAATCGTTCCCTGAACGGTGAGCCCGTAAAGAGGATAGATAGTTGTCTTCTACGGACGTATCGGCATCTAAACTGGCAATCAATCCCCTCTTCCCTAGAGAAGGCCATAGAAGGCGAAGCGCCATATCCATGCCTATCTTTCTCGCCGTACCGGCCCCTTTCTCTTGATCGGGTATTTCGTAACCCTGCGAAAAGGCATCAATATAGGCAATCCTGAGAGGCGATTGTTTTATATAATTGATATCGCTCAATATTTTCCGATTCTCCTGCGGGTTCGATTTGAGCTGACCCGTAATCAAGCCATGGAGGTATTCTACGGTCTGCCGATTATTCTCCCTTACTTCTTCTTTGGCACTTTCCTCATTGTTAATGACGCAGATAACTAACGTCTTTTCGAGTTCATCGGCCGGATTTTCCGCTACACTTCTTAAAGTTTTAAAAAGATGTTCTTTTTCGGCATAAGCGGGGATAACGATGACCAGATTAGGTCTTTCTCCGGTGTTACAGTAAAACGGCCTTTCATAGGAAACTGTCTTCCTAAAATAGTCTTCAAGCATGTTGGAGCGCAAGGGCAACCTTTTCTTTCAATTTGACATAATCGGCCCGATCTATCCACTCGATTTTGATACCTCTCCGCTCCATTCTTCTGAACCATGTCTCCTGCCTTTTGGCCAACTGCCCGATGGCAATAGCCAGTTTCCTCTCCATTTCTTCTCGTGCCAATTCACCCTTCAGGTAGAGGGAAACGAACCTATATTCCAATCCGAAACTGTCCAATCTTTCCCAAGAGAGTCCTTTTCTCCTTAGGGAGTCCACTTCTTCGATTAAACCAGCCTCCAAGCGACTCTTCAGCCTCTCTGAAATTCGCTTCCTCAATTCATCTCTTTTCCAACGAATACCGAAGACGGCAGCCTCCAACTTGGGTCTATCGGAGAGGATTCTTCCCTCACAACGGGCCTCTTCAATTAAAATTCGGCGGATTATCCTCTTTTTTTCTGTCCAGTCGGTCGTGTTATGAAGGGAGGGTTTAAAAGAGGAGAGGATCTCCCGCAGCTCTTCCATTTCTTTCATCTCCAAATCTTTTTCCCTCTTTTTATTGACTATAGGCGGCAGGTCGTAGCCAAGCAGCACGGATTCTATGTACAATCCCGTTCCTCCCACCAGAATTGGCATCCTCTTTCTATCGGTGATTTCCCTAAAAGCTACATAAAAAAGCCTCTGAAAATCGTAAACACTAAATTCTTCCCAAGGATCAGCGATATCAATAAGATGGTAAGTAATCTTCTCCCCATTGACAACGTACTGATCTATATCCTTGCCCGTTCCAATATCCATACCCCGATAAACCTGCCTTGAATCAGCAGAAATGATCTCTCCTTTGAGGTCGAAGGCCAATCTTGCTGCCAAGGCCGTCTTACCGGAGGCTGTCGGCCCGAGAATAACAAGCAAGTTTTTTTTCTCGCGCACCACTATTCTTCCGTTTAAGATCAAAGGAGTTTATAAAACAAGGACAACCTTTTTCCAACAAAAAAGCGATGTTCCTATTTTAGGCCCTGATGCCCTGACCACCGGCGATGACTATTTCTTTTCCTGTAATGAAAGAGGCGGCGGAAGAGCATAGAAACAACACGGCCGAGGCAATTTCATTTGGTATACCAACCCTTTTGAGCGGTATGAGGGAGAGGATTCGTTGAGGATCCGTGCGGTATAGACCTTCGATCATTGGTGTGTCCACGAAACCAGGACAGACGGCATTTACCCGCACCCCCCGATGGGACACCTCTAAAGCTGCGGCCCTTGTAAGTCCCAGTACGGCATGTTTACTTGCTACGTAAAGGGACATACCGTCTTCTCCCCTCAACCCCAAGATAGAAGAACAGTTTACGATGGCGCCTCCACCCTGCTTTAACATCATAGATATTTCATGTTTCATGCAGAGCCATACGCCACGGACGTTAGTGTTCATTATTTCTTCCCATTCTTCGAGCGACGTCTTGGCTGTTCTCTTCAAGGGAAGACCGATGCCAGCATTATTGTATGCACAATCGAGACGACCGTATGTTTCTTTTATGATCCGGAAAAGGTTTTCTATATCTTCCGGTTTTCTCACATCAGTTCTTACGAAAGTGCAACCCGCCGTGTACCTTTCCATTTCTCCGACTACCTGTCGGCCCAACTCCTCTCGACGAGCAGCTACTATAACTTGGGCCCCCTCCCGAGCAAAGGCCAAGGCCGTCGCGCGACCTATGCCCGACGTTCCTCCCGTTACCAAAACAACCTTGTTCTCAAATCTCCTTTCGTTCATTTTCACCTCTGAACCTCTTTAAACTGTATAACCACCATCTACTACCACTTCTTGACCGATCATGAAGGCCGCTTCATCTGTGCATAACCAGATGACGGCACCAGCCACTTCTTCCGGCATTCCTATTCTCTTTACCGCCGTACCGTTTTTCATCATCTCCATCATAGTGGGAACATAGGGAACCGCTCCTTCTAACATCTCAGTTAGAATAGGACCGGGACAGACGGCATTAATGCGAATGTTTTTGCTGCAATACTCCAAAGCCGCTGTTTTCGTCAGCCCTAGAATACCGTGCTTGGTCGCACAGTAGTGAGAAAGTCCATATTCTCCTGTAAACCCCAAAATGGAAGAAGTGTTTACTATTACTCCCCCTCCTTGCTCGAGCATGATAGGTATTTCCTGTTTCATGCAAAGCCAAATGCCACGCAAGTTCGTCTCCATGACCAGATCCCACTCTTCCAACGTAGTTTTGGTCACTGTTGGAATATGGGGTAGAGAAACACCTGCGTTATTAAAGGCAAAATCCAATCGACCATAACGCCTCACGATTGTTTGAAACAGATTTTCTATATCTTCCAACTTCCTCACATCGGTCCGCACGTAAAGGGCATGACCACCCCCCTTTTCAATTTCCTCTTGGACCTCCCGTCCTAAATGCTCCCGGCGTCCCGCGAGCACTACCACTGCCCCTTCTCTGGCAAAAGCGAGCGCCGTCGCCCGCCCAATCCCAGATGTGGCCCCTGTCACCAGGGCGACTTTCCCAGTAAAGAGTTTTTTCTCCAAAGTGACACTCCTTTCCGTCATAATCAAAAGGGGTCGGTGGTCAACACCTCCCGACCCCAAAAACCAAAAACACAAACCTTTTAATACTTCCCAAAGGCTCCCTGAATTCCCGTCTTGGCCTTGAATGAACCATCAATTCCGATTTCGACGTAAGCATCACTGGATAAAGTGTATTTAGGCCAATTATCTATAATACCCACGGCCGAGGGGTTGCCGTTTTTAGCAAAATTGGTCCAAACGGTCAACACATTCTGAGTTAAAACTGCATCAGCCGCACCATAACCTGTCGATTGGACGATCTTTTGAGATAGTTGAGGATCCGTTTGGCTTAAGCCCAGATCCTGAAGGGTAAGAGGTGTTAAGGGGTTGCTGTTTTTAAGAGGAAGCCCCATGAGAAGGTGGGAAACAAAACTACCAGGGTAGTTGAAAACGTAAACGAGCTCTATTCCATGATAGGCTCCAACATTGTACGGTGACTTTGCCCAACCAGCGGGCACATATTTCCAGTAGTACAGAAATTTATCAGCCGTATTATACTGAGCTCTTACGGGCATTTGATCAGTAATGGCCGGAGCTAAGTTGACTCCCGCCACCAAATCGGCCGAGACGGCCCCTGCCATAAGCGGGACATCGTTCGGTAGCTCTTTTATCTGATCCTTCATGGGTTTAGGTAGGTATTTCCCATCCACGTTAGGAAAATAACGAAGCCATGCTTGGGCACCGAAGGCAGTCGAATCTGCATTTATAATCGTAGTCCAGGGAACATTGCGCGCCTGGGCAAGGGTTAACGGTGTGGTGCCCCCTAACCTTTTGAAAAGATCTACACCTTTTGCCTCTGCAGCCGCAAGCGACTCCCCACTCATTCCGCTTCCCTCGAGGGGCGCCATACCACTCTGGCAGATCACCTTGTGGAATAATCCCTTGGCTTCAGGGGAAGCCATGAGAAACAGGGCCTTGCCACCTCCTCCGGATTGTCCAAAGATCGTTACGTTGTTAGGATTGCCACCAAAGGCGGAGATGTTATTTTTTATCCACTGGAGGGCCTTAATCAAATCCATCTGTCCGTAGTTACCGGATCCTTTATAACCAGATTCAGCAGTCAGTTCGGGATGGGCGAGATAACCAAAGGCACCTAATCGATGATTTACCGTCACCAAGACCACTCCCTTTGTGGTTAACGCCGTAATATTATTGTAAGCCGGTGTATTGGCCGTCAGAATACCAAATCCTCCACCATGGAACCAAACCATAACGGGGAGGTTCGCCGCCCCCTTCGGGGCAGTTATATTAAGATTAAGACAATCCTCACTTACCCCCCCTAATCCATAAGCTGCGTAGGAAGATGGTTGAGCTGCTTGATCTCCCCAACTGGTTGCCTCTCTAATACCCGACCAGGGATCAAGTTCTTCCGGTGGCTTCCATCTTCTCCCTCCTACCGGTGGCTTCGCATAAGGTACTCCGAGCCATTGCCATGTATTGGCATCAGCTTCAAATCCTCTGAGTTGACCGTATTTGGTCGTCACCACGATACCTGTCGCCGTTGCATTTTGAAAATGGGCAACCGCCTGAGAAACAGATCTTAGAGTCCTCGTCCGATAAGACGCATCAGTAAAAGCACCTGAAGTGGCATTCAAAGCAGTAAGTAAAGCAGTAATGTTCGCATCCGCCGCAAACGCCGCCGGTGTCTGATCAAACTTTATCTTCGTCGCATTCGCCGAAACCACAGCCGCAGCCGCCGCATTTATCTGTATCCCATTGTTCAAATCCCCATCCTCATCCAACGTCTGCAACAACACCAACATGTTCTGCACCCGCTGATCCGTAATCGTACCCCCAGACACAATATCCACCGGCGTCACCTGTGACGCACCCTTCGCCGAACCCAAAGTCAAATTACCTATCTTAAACGTCACCGTATCCCCAGGATCATAATAAAACACCCCATTCGCATCCGTCTTCCCACTCACCCCAGACGAAGTCACATATTCCAAACCCGCCACCGGCGCATCCACAAACACCCCACGCAACGGCCCCGTCCCAGTCGTACCACCACCACAACCAAAAACATAAAGAAGGGCAAAGAAAGAACAAAAGAGAAGCATTAAACCACGTGATTGCCTTACCATCTTTCCTTTGGTGTTCTGCCACATAATCTTAACCCCCCAATAATATTATTTATCCCCCTTAAGTCGGAGGATTCCACTATCCCTTCTCGGCCATCATTGTGCATCGCTTAGAACGATATAGCAGTGAATATGCCAGCATGCCGTATTAAAAAATGTAGTATAATAATTTGGTATTACAGAGGTTTATTATTCCGAGCCTTGACTTCTTCAATATAATATGTTTCATACTAGTTTCACAGAGAATATAAAGAAACACTTTTGAAACACCTAAATCATGTCAGGGGGGGGACATGGATGTGTCGCTAAAATATCAAGTCAAAGATTTTGAATTTAAATTGGCATCTCCCTATTACGAGGAGAGATATAAAAAAACTCTGATAGAATGGGAAAGGTTCATTCAAGGGGCAGATGATATCGACCCATCCATAGTACCCGAAGAGGTAGCTGCGGCCTGGCGTCGCTGCCGGGAAATGAAGTTGGATCCTCTTTCACCTCCCCGTTTAAAAATCCTTTCGGAAAGTGAGTTTTCCGCCATAAAAAAGGAAAACGAGAAATTCATCTCCGTTAGCCGACCTTTTTTGGAAAATCTGTACCTGTTTGTTAAAGGTTCGAGGTATGTGGTGGCTCTCTTTGACCGAAACGGTGTGATCCTAGAAGTACTACAAGACGAAGAGGCGATTGAAGAAAATCGAAAATTGTTTTGGTATCCGGGGGTTAAATGGACAGAGGATACGGCGGGCAATAATGCTGCCCATACTGTATTGAAAGTAAAAAAACCGATCCGAATCTTTTCCACCCAACATTATCTGCGTTTCTTCCATCACATCACGGCTTCTAGCGCCCCTATCTTCGCTCCCGACGGAGAGCTTACAGGAGGCATCGCCCTTACTGCTTTTTACTACAGTGCAAATCCACATACGTTAGGCATGGCGGTGGCAGCGGCCAAAGCCATCGAAAATGAACTTAAGGCCGCCAAAGTCTTCGGGGAGTACGAATCGGCTCTTCGAGCCAAAGAAGTGGCATACAGTCTTCAAAAAGCAGTTATCTCTTCTATTCCGGAAGCGTTAATTGCCATCGATTCGCAAGGTTTTATTTCCCTCATAAACGAAAAAGCGCAAAAAAAATTTTTCCCTATGCGAAAAAACATCGAAGGCTGTAATATTAAGGACATCTTAAGAAATGAAAACGCCCACCTCCTTAACATCGTTGAAAAGCACAATCATTTAGCCGATATTGAGGTAAGAATTAACACCCCCCAGGGTGAAGGGGATTTTTCCCTAACTATTAGGCCCGTTCTTTCGTCCGATGGTCAGATGATCGGCAAGGTCCTCCTGCTTGCAGAAATAAAGAGGATTAAAAATCTCGTCACAAAAATGATCGGCGCCAAGGCTAAATTTCATTTTGAAGACATTCAGGGCATTAATCAACGCTTTCTCCAAACGTTGGAACAAGCTCGCCTAGTTTCTCAAAATTCGGCCAACGTGCTCCTTTTAGGAGAAAGCGGGACGGGTAAAGATATTTTTGCCCAAGCCATCCATAATGCCAGCGATCGAAAAAACGGTCCTTATGTGGCAATAAACTGCGCTGCCATTCCGCGCGATCTTATATCCAGCGAATTGTTCGGTTACTCAGAAGGCGCCTTTACCGGTTCCAGACGCGGCGGCAGCCAGGGGAAGTTCGAACTTGCCGACGGTGGCACCATTTTTCTCGATGAAATAGCCGAAATACCTCTTGAGCTGCAGGCCGTACTACTCCGCGTAATAGAGGACAAATCTGTTATCCGAATAGGAGGCACCCGCGTGCGACCAGTAGATGTACGTATCATTGCCGCAACCAATAAAAATCTTATGGAGGAGGTTAAAAGAGGTAACTTCCGCAAGGACCTTTACTATAGATTGAACGTTTTCACGATCCACCTGTTACCACTTTCAGAGCGAATGGATGATATTCCCGTCCTAACAAATTATTTCATCAGTAAGTACAACAAGGCCCTAGGGAAGGATATTAAAGGGGTGGATAGGGAAGTTTGGGAAGCCTTTATGTCTTATTCGTGGCCCGGTAACGTCCGAGAGCTGCAAAATGTAATAGAACGTATGATGCATTACGCATCGGGCAAGTACCTGACCAGCGAGCTACTACCAAGCGAAATAGTAGATCAAAAAAGGAAAGTCTTAATGGATTTAACCCCGCCTTTGGCGAGGGAAGAGTGGGAGAAAGAAGAGATAACAAGATTGTTAAACATGCACTACAAGAAGAAACAAATAGCAGAAAGACTTCACATTTCTCGTACAACCCTTTTCCGTCGAATGAAAAAGTACAATTTACCTCTTGTAAAGTAATTACGCCCTACACCCCTTTACTTACTGATCAACTTCCTACCCAGCTTTTCTGCCTCCTTAAGTAAATCTTGATTTTTCTCTATATCACCGGCTTTCAGAGCACTACCATAAATCATGCCCACAATTTCTGATCCCGTGTAGCTAAAGGCATCCTGGAAACATCTCAGGGCATTGACACAACCGGAGGCAAAAGGATCAACATCACCGTAGGTCATAGCGATGGCGATACGTTTACCTGTAAAGGCCTTCTTATCATAAGCAGGAAAGGCAAACAGACGATCCATAAACATCTTCATCTGGGCAGACATGTTAAACCAGTACACGGGGCTGGCTAAGACCCAGGCATGTGCGGAAATCAGTTTTGGATATAATAGTTGCATATCATCTTGAATAGCGCACCCTTTGGCCCCCTTTTTCTGACAGGCATAGCATGACCGGCACGGGGCAATAGATAAGTCTGACAAAAAGACCAATTCCACCAGCGCTCCGGCTGTTTGGGCGCCTCGGGCGATCCTCTCCGCCAAGGTCGCGCTGTTACCTCTTTTTCTGGGACTCCCAAGTACAACCAACACCTGTTTCTTTTGTTTTTCTTCCTTTTTCATATATTGCCTCCTACCAGATGTGCATCAAACTCCATTTTACAAAAGTATCTCTTCAACAAAAGTCTTAACTACGCTCACTATGTCACTAGTAAAAAGAAGCACCAAAACTGCATATAGAAATACAACCACGATCAACTCCCATTTTTTAATCCCTCGATACTTCCTTTTCAGCATAGTCAGAATCACGCATCCAAAGATGAAAAGTAGTATATTTACAAACACGTATCCGTCCATCCCTGCTACACTCCATTAGCCGACAGGATACCTAAAAGACGGGTTTACGTCAAATCGATTATCAGAAATCACTTTTTTTCTATGAATAGTTTCAGTTTTCCAGACAAAGTACCTTACACGCTGGGATGGAGACAACGATTCCACTTTCTTAAATGAAGCTATAAGACATAGAAATGAGATTTGGGTGATCTGCCCTCGAGGCACGCCGGAAAGAAGTAAAGATCAGTCGTGCTCCATGGCCAGGCGCGCATTCACATGAATGAGCTTTTTCACCATAAAACTTCTTACCGTATGGGCCAATTCTTCCGGTGACATTTTTTCGAACATGCTATAGGGGATCTCTTCGAAGATTTTTACGTAAATCCGATGCACACCCGTATAATCTATTTTATATTTCGGTAAAGCTTTGTGCGTACCGCTGATTATTATGGGCAAAATGGACACCCTTTTCCTCAAAGCCAAACGGAAAGCCCCTAACTTAAACTTCTTGATCTCCCCGTCTGGTGACCTCGTTCCCTCGGGGAACAATAGAACCGAGCTACCCTCCTCCAGATGCCTTTCACAGGCTGCCATCATCTGTTCGACACTCTCAGCATCACCTCGTTTAATCTTTACGTATTTATTGAGGATCATATTCCAGCCGATGAACGGAATGCGAAATATCTCCACCTTGGATACCCATTTGAAATGAAAGAAAAGGCGAAATAGGACGAGCACATCCAGATGGGACTGATGATTGGCCACGACCACATAGGTAGCTCCTTTTCTTATGTGCTCTCGCCCTTCAATACGTATTCGCCAGGCCGGAACCATCCAGGTATAAAGGGACGCCCAGAAACAGGTAAACAGATGTAGGAGTTTTAATCTCCGGTCAAAAGGCTGGGAAAGAATCCTAATCAGTAAAGCAATTAGGAAAAAAGGGATCGAAGTTATTGCTACAACCGTAAAAAAAATACCGACGATGATCTTATTTATCACTCGTTCACTCCTAAGATTAAATTTACTGACGGCCATATAAAATGCGTTCTTTAGTTCAACCATAAATTACCTGCCTAGGACAAATTCACCTGCGCCAATACTGGGAGACTGGCCTTTTAGTTCCTTTCCTCTCTGACTTCACCCCGGCAAATATCACAGTTTTTCTCCACGTAATGAGGGGGCAAAGTGAGACCGTGGGGATAAGGCTTGTGGTTTTTATCCACTGTTACATAGGTAGCGGAATTTGTAATTATAGGAACATCGTCGCCGGCACGAAAAACTTCGTTAAAAACCGTTATACTTGAGGTACCCACGTGGGAAATCCTGGTTTTTATCTCAATCAAATCTCCATTCCTTACCGGCTTTTTGAAAATCATCCGATCGAATTTCACACATACTACATCTTCCGGTTTACCAATTAGACGGGCGACCGCCATGAGTCCCGCTTCGATACACCATTTCGCCATCTGTCCCGCAAACAATGTGCCGTGATGATTCAAATCTTCTGGTCTTACAAGATGAAGAACTCGGCATTCTAACTTGGATTCGTCAATCATTTTGCTTCTCCTTGCTAATGATGATAAATAAACAATCGGTTGATTATAACATAGATAAGGGGGTTTCTCTACTTATTTTGACCCAGGGATTGGAGTGAGAACACAATGCGTCATTTTACATCGGGCGAGATAACAGCCTTTTTGGCACTTTTCCTTGATAATGTTGGAGTTCTCATTTTTCTAAGCGCTATCCTGATGTTTACCTTCAACTATCCGGCCGATATCATTTTAAATCACATGATTCCCGGGACCGCCGTCGGTATTTGTCTAGGGGATCTTACCTACACCTGGTTGGCCTTACGCCTGGCAAAAAAGAGAGAACGCCAAGATGTAACGGCCATGCCCCTCGGCATTGATACCCCCTCTACGATTGGACTCGCGTATGCCGTTTTGGGACCGACTTTCTTAGCGAGCGGGGATGCCACCACGACCTGGCAGGTGGGGATGGCCACCCTCTTTATGATCGGAGTCGTGAAAGTCATTGCCTCCTTTTTGGGTGAAAAAATCCGACGCATCATCCCGTCCGCCGGCCTTCTCGGCCCCCTCGGTGGCGTTGGACTACTTCTGCTGGGATTTCTCCCTTTGATAGAGTTGTTCAACGAGGTGATCGTCGGCATGGTAGCTTTCGGTCTCATCTTCACCTCGCTCATGACGAGACTGCAAATTCCCGGCAGATTCCCCGGAGTTCTGGCCGCCGTCTTATTCGGTGCCGCGGTTCATTTAATCTTGGGGTGGGGAGGATATCTACCGGAGTTCTCTCCTCCGGAGCTCAATCTGCATCCCGTTTTTCCTTCCTTTTCTATTGACTTTCTAAGAGCCCTGCCGGACAGTTTACCATATTTGACCATTGCCGTACCTTTTGGCCTTCTTACCATCGTGGGCGGCATCAACAACACGGAAAGTGCCCGACTGGCGGGAGATGAATACAACACAAAAGATATTCTCCTGACGGAAGCCTTCTCTTCTCTGCTAGCCCCTTTCTTCGGGGGAGTAGCTCAGACCACACCTTACATAGGCCACCCGGCCTATAAAAAAATGGGGGCAACATGGTCATATACACTTCTTACTGCCCTGTTCGTAGGCTTTTTTTCCTTTACGGGACTTCTATCCCTACTCGTTAGCATTATTCCTAGGGCAGTCATTGCACCGATTTTTATTTTCATCGGTTTCGAAATCGTGCGCCAGGCCTATCAGGATGTCCCTGCTTCTCACGCCCCGGCCGTCAGTCTCAGCATCCTTCCCGTGGTAGCGAGCCTTGTCCTCATTGTCATGAATCAATTCACCGGGATTTTAGGTATAAATCTCACTCAACTTCCCATCCACCTGCGGGTAATGCATGAAACCCTCCTCATGCTGAGTAACGGATTCATCATCACGGGGCTCCTTTGGGGAAGCATGCTCGCCTTTCTCATTGATCAGCGACCAAGAAATGCCGCTTTATGTGCCATAACATGCTCACTTCTCACCCTTTTTGGCTTGATACACTCCGTAAAGCCAACAGGCGAGCTGTACCTACCTTGGCAAGTGGAAACGACTTCCCACCTTTTTGTTGCTGCGTCTTATCTGTTCTTGGCTGGCATTTTTGTTATCTTGAGAAAAGACGATCATTAAAAACGGCCGTCATGTATCTTCTTTCTGTAAAAAAACGATAACTCGACAGATGAGACAACTCAATCCTCTTTTCTCTACTGCTTCCTACGGTCCGTTTTCTCTTCAAATAATCTATTAAGGCATCGCGATCGTAAACCCCCGTATCCTGGCGGATGCCTAGAACTTTTCTCAAAGGCATAAATCCATCACCTCCGGCCGCCATGAACGAATTCACGACGATACGATAAGTGGTAAGGGGTTCTGAAACTACATAATTCCCCTTCTCAGTTTTGACTAGAATATTCTTCACCCGCTCACCCCTTGGGGCTGCCAGATTTACCTCCAATTTCAATCCTGAAACGTAAGGTAGAAAATCGGGGTTACCACCCCTCTCCTTGACGAGAAAATCAACATTCCCCTCCAGGGCCTCCTTCAATTCTCGACCGGTTAATTCCACAATAACCAACGTGTTGCCAAAGGGTAAAACTTCTCCTACATCGTTTACGGTTATTTTGCCGGCTTTGAGGTCACTCCTAACTCCACCACTATTATATATGGCCCCATGGACATCTGGAAACTGGGCCCGCATGGCATCGGTGATTACGTTACCCAAGTCTTTATTTACCCCTCTCTCCAATGGTACTTCTGCCCATGCGATCACCTTCTGTTTGTATTTCTTTAACTTTTCTTGTATGGGTGCGAGTTTTTTTAAAACCTCCCGATCTTCCTTGACGATCCTTACCACACCCGCTTTTTGGATTTCATTCCACTTCTTGCTTAATTGCCCGTACCCTCTTTCTTTCGCACCATTACCCGCCGGTATGGTAACCGAGCCCCAATAGCTTTTTATTATCCCCTCGGGGGAAAAGTGAATCCTCAGTTTCCCCACCACGTGTCCCCAGCGCCACGCCTGAACCACAAGTACCTTATTTCCATCGGGAGACGTCACCTCCGTCGGGTATGGTCCTTCAGGTGTAAGGCCAATCTGAGCCAGTGTTTCTTTCGGCCCCAGCAACGTATGGCTATGCCCACCGACGATCACATCTACCCCGGGCACACGGGACGCCAATTCACAATCACGCAAATAACCAAGATGAGAAAGGACAATTATTTTGTTTACCCCCTGAGAAGAAAGGGCAGCAATGTATTTACGAGTTGCATTTATTGGATCCTCAAACCTCGTTTTGCCCACGTTTAAAGCCATAAATGGAGTCTTCTCCGTCGTAAGACCAATAATACCAATTTTCTCCCCATTCACCTCTACGATCACATAGGGTTTTACCAAAGATGCAATTTCCGGCTCTTCAGTAAAATCAATATTGGTTGCGACCCACGGAAATTTACTGGTTTTTATCCATCGCGGAATCACTTCGATGCCGCGATCAAATTCGTGATTGCCGGGCACGAGGCAAGATAGCTTCAACTTATTTAGGAGTTCGAATTCCAACGTACCGTCAAAGAGGGTAAAATAAAGAGTACCCTGCACGACATCTCCAGCGTGAAGAAAGAGCAGGTTTGGATCTTCCTTTCGCCACTGATCGACGAGGGTTTTGAGTCGAGCGAATCCTCCTACATTAACTTTTAACGTCTTACCTTGGACCTTCAGATTCACCAAGTCGGATTCTAGATGGGAATGAGTATCATTGACGTGGACGACCGTAAGGGAAAAGTCCTCCGCCCATGTGACAAAAGATAGGGCGCATATTAGACATAGGGAAACAGCACATATTAACCCTTTGCTTTTCATCTGACTGCCCCAGCTCACAGAGTTCTTATTTTCTTCCCCGTCGACAGGGCAAGGCAAAAAACTTGGGCCACTTTTTCCAGAAGCTCGGCCCTCAACAAGGCCTTCTCTATCGACTCCCCCAAAAGGAGAGCGCCATGGTTTTGAAGAATAAAGGCAAAAGCCCCATTGTGAATCTTTGAGGCGACCTTCTGCGCTAGCTCCCTACTGCCGGAAAGAGCATAGGGAATTGTCTCTACCATCTGCCCCAACTCGCTCGATGCTTCATCAAAGAGGGGAGGAATGTCAACCTCGAGGACGGATACTACACTGGCATAAGTCTGATGGGTATGAACACAGGCTGTTATCTCCGGTCTTATTTTATAAACCGTCGCATGGAGGGCTTTTTCGATGGAGGGCGTTCTCCCTTTCTTTACCTCTACTTCGTTTCCCTCCAAGTCAAGAATACATATATCTTCTAAAGTAAGCTCCCCGTAAGGGACACCGGAGGGCGTAATAGCCATGTAAACGTCCTCGATCCTCACCGACACATTACCGCCCGCCCCTCGACGAGTGCCGAAAAAGCCTCGATCCCAAAGCCATAAACATGCATCGAGGACGTTTTTTTTCTCTCGTTCGTACACAAATCGGCCCTTCTAATGTCAGGCTACTCGATATTCGCTCCCGCCAAAAAACCCTCTCTTATGGCTTCTAGGGCGTTTCTCGGTGAAAGGGCGTCACCAATCACCTTGAGAGGTACCTTTCCCTCCAATTCTTTGGCTAGGGAGTTTTTCGATGTCATACCCAGAGCCAGCACTACCGTCTCAGCCAGGATCTCATGAAACTCATTTCCTTTTTTTATGCGAACGCCGTTTTTGTTAATTTCTACTAACTCCGCCCCCGTCATTATCTCAATGTTCCTTTCTTCCATCATTTTTAGAAGCATAAAACGGCGTGTTAACTCCTCGTCCGATGCAACGTAAGGAAGCATCTCTATGACTGTCACCTCACGTCCCATTGAGGCGAGATAGGTAGCCGTTTCACAACCAACCATCCCTCCTCCGGCCACGACCACTTTCCCCTTGGTGACCACTTTACCGCTCAGCACTGCTTCTGCGGTCACAACCCGCTCATCCTTGATCCCCTTGATGGAAGGCTTTGACGGCTCCGCTCCGGATGCGATAATTACTATTTCGGGCTTTTCTTTCTTCAACCATGCGGAGTTGAATTCCGTATTTAACCTGACATCAACTTTCAGCTTTTCCAGTTGCCTTGCAGCCCACGTGAGGTAAGCGCTGATCTCCCCCTTACCCGGCGGGACAGCCGCCAACGCAAACTGACCTCCCAAGCGACTTTGTTTCTCGTAAAGGGTTACTTTATGCCCCGCCAAAGCGGCCGCTCTCGCCGCCTCCATACCAGCCGGACCTCCTCCAACCACTGCTACTTTTCTCGCTACTCGGGCTTTTTTCAGTTCTTGGCGATATTCAAACCCCAAAGTGGGATTAACTAGGCAACGGATTGGCTCGTTTCGGAAGAGAACCTCGAGACATCCCTGCTGACAACCTATGCAAGGTCTAATATCCTCATAGTGCCCCCGGGCATATTTGATGGGAAGCTCGGGGTCGGCAAGCGATGCCCTCCCCATCGCTATCAGATCGGCCTTACCCGAGCGAAGTACGCTTTCGGCCAATATTGGGTCGTTAATCCTGCCGACGGTTATAACAGGTATATTCACCACTTTTTTTATCTCGGCAGCGTAATTGACAATCCACGCCACTTCTGTACCCATAGGTGGGATAATGGCCCATGAGCTCTCGTAGGTACCAACGGAAATATGGAGAAGATCTACCCCATGCCTCTCCAGCTCCATGGCGATGACCTTAGTTTCTTCGATCGTCCTTCCACCGACCACTTTCTCATCTCCGGAGATACGAAAATCGATTAGAAAATCGGCACCGCACTTCTTACGGATGTCGGCTATTATTTCTAAGGGAAAACGGAGGCGATTGGCCAGAGAACCTCCATATTCATCAGTGCGCTTATTTGAATATTTCGACATAAACTGGGCAATTAGATAACCATGGGCCCCGTGCACCTCTACCCCATCGAATCCCGCCTTCTTCGCCCGGAGAGCGGCATCGCCAAATTGAGACACAATTTTCTTTATCTCCGGAATCGTCAACTCCCGAGGCATCTCACCCAGCACCGGACAAGGAATAGGTGATGCTGAAACCGGCTGCCCGCCAATCAGCGCCGAGGTCGTCTGTCTTCCCGCATGGTAAATCTGAGCAATAATCTTCGCTCCTGCCTTATGCACCGCCTTTACCAGTTTAGCGTGCGACTCGATGTGCTTATCGTCCCATAGACCGGGGGTAAAGAAACCTCGACCCATTGGATCGACGGCGTAATCTTCTACTATGATCATCCCCCAGCCACCTTTTGCCTTCGTCTCGTGGTAAGCAATAAATCTATCCGTTGCCATCCCTTGTTCATCGCAGTAAACGGTAACCATGGGTGCTACGACCAATCTGTTTTTCAGTTTCACATTTCCCACCGATATGGGCCTAAACAACATCCCCGCCTCTCCTTTTTTTTCGTTCATATTCATCCCCCTTCATTAGTTACCCGGAATAGGGTCCAAATAATAATTTACGGGCATATTAAAAACGGAAGGACCGTAAGGTCGTAAATCTAAAATCCGCATCTCTGTAAACAATGTAAGTGATGATTGTCTTTCATGCTACCGATTCCCGCTCTATTTTCCAATCATCCCCAACTTTAATCAAATCCAACTTTTTCTTCGTGCGATTCTTCAAGATGGAGGATCGATAATCTTGGGTAAATACGGCTGTCGCCCTCTTGCCGTCAGCGGAAATTGTTACTTTCAGATTTTCTATCTTTATGGATATCCGCCCACTATGAGCGCGTACTTGCTCCTTGTACTTCACCCACGCGTCGCGGTTCATTCCCCGAGAACGGAAGGTTTCAGTATAACATGACTTGTAACTTGCAAATCTGCCTCCTTCCCAATCTCTAGCCCATTTTAACACGAAGGCTTTTACATTCTCCTCCTCCCTCTTTGCGGGCTTCTCCGTAGACACCTCCGAAGTTGTAGAGACAGCTGCAGGTGCCGGTGAAGATGCATGAGCAACCACGGATGCCTTCGGCACTTCCGCCACGGCGTACCATTGATTTTGAACTTTCTCGAGAGATAAGCGCTGATATACCCCCCGATAGGTATTGTCTTTCTGGATTTCCGTCACCTGGTCAAAAACGATGACCCCGTTATTCCCGTTCACCAGTATGGTAACATCACGAGGCTCCACCAAGTAGTAACGACTTATCTTCCCCAGTTTACGCGATATCTGTAATAATTCTTCCCTCGCTTTACTCTGGGGTTGAGTTCCCGGAAGGTAAAGCAAATCTATAACTTGCGAATCACCAGAAAGAATTGCCTTTTGCCACGCCAAAAGAAAAGCGTGAAGTTCTTTCCTTTCGGCCGACTTCTGTTCCGGAGTGACCCATTGCACGGCATCGGTAATAACGACGGGTGTTTTTTGAATCTGAATAAACTCCTCAAGCCTGATGGCATCTGCATCTTTCAAAACAACGCAACCGTTCGTTTGGAAAGGGTTCAGAGGCCGGGTGGTGCCGTGTATCCAGATGTTGTTACCCCCACGTCCGGCTTTTTTGTCCATAATATTAGGATAGTCCAGGGCATAAGCAATGGAACCATAAGTTTCGTTGGGCTGCGTATTTTTCAAGATTTGGTTCACAAAAAAGATGCCTTCCGGTGTCTTGGCATCACCGGACACGGCTTTTTGCCCCTTATTTTTGCCTGTGGAGCAAGGGGCCTCAAAAACCTTCCCTATGAGACCATCTTCTCGCTGAAAAACGTATAACCTCTGCTCTTTTTTGTCGACGACGATGACGTAACCTGAGGACAGGTAAATTATATTCGCGGGAACCTTTTGGGCAGAGAAGGCAAGATTAAAAGGAACGAAAAGGAAGATAAAGAGCATCAATAGATGGAGTGATAAGTAAGAGGGCTTTTGCATTTTAGTTTCCTTTGCCAGCAACCCAATTGTACTAAATAATTAAATGCAGACGTCTATAACTTCCCAGCTAACCGAGAACACACCATTCTCTCGATACCAAAGCCCGCCTTTGAGTGCAACGTAAAAGTTATTTTTCGAGACCAGCTTAAGGTCAATTTTTCTGCCCTTGCCAAGGATAGATCGTGCCAGGTTGATCACTCCCACTGTATCC
>JAOAFE010000005.1:91877-139843 GCA_026416455.1 Syntrophales bacterium | reverse complement strand
AACATGGATATACTGTCCTATGACAAGAAATGGGAAAAGCTCCGCGAGTTCTCCGGTGTAAATAACTTTTCCTACGAATCCACTTTGATCGTGCCAAGTATGTTGGGTCCGACTCCTCCTCTTAATTTCTATCCATCTTATATTAGCATTTCTTATTGTTACACGTTCGGCACGCTCGCCCAAGCCTTTGAAGTCAATGTTCAACGATTCTTCCCCATAAACCGTTACAAGCGCACTGATACGGTCTCGAAGTCGTTTGAAAAGTTGATGGAACTCTGGGACATGAACGACTTGACTTTTTCCTTTCTCACCCGTTGGATTGTAACGAATTCTCGTCGGGGTTAAGAATTCAAGCATAATTTTATCTTTGGATAATTTTTCTATCTCACCATACAAATCGTTGAGGGTAAAATTAAGTGTCTCATTGCGCACTGTTTTGGTAGCAGAATCGTAAATGGAGATTCTTTTTCCATTTTTTATTGCTTCGATATCAAAGAGAACAAACCGATCTCGCTTAGGACCCAGACCAACAGATCCAAGCGCATTAATCGGCACGATGATCCACGGATGGTAGAGAATCCTGTTACCAAATAAAACAATATCAAAAGAGAAAGGATGAGCCTGAGTAAAAATATCACTTTTATCGAGAGAAGGTTTAATCACAAAGCCGCGAGGAGGATCTTTCATTCTTCGGGGTAAATCGTTGTTCTGAGGAGAAAAAATCTGAAAGTAAGCACAATTTTCTTTCGCAGAACAACCAGGACAAGGCAACTTCTGATTAAAACAAACCAAATTCTTCAGAGAACTGCCAAAAGCTCCCCTCAAAATATGGCCACGTCCCTCAAAGGGCAAATAAAGTTCCTTTTCCGGTAACAGGGTGTAACGGAATTGCGAAAAAACTAAAGGGAGTGTCAATGAGAATTGATTCTCTTGTGACAACCCATTAACCCTCGTGTTTTTGAATGTAGTAATCTATATCAAAAAAATTAATTTTCTGCAAGAAATTGATGTATTCAAACAAGATGCACAGAACAGAAAAAAATCTCCGACAGGTACGATTTTGAGGTAAAAAAGAAAGGGTTAAGCAAATTGCCTAACCCTTTGTCTCCCCTGGAGCCGATGAGGAGGCTCGAACTCCTGACCTGCTGATTACGAATCAGCTGCTCTACCGGCTGAGCTACATCGGCATTCGGCTGTTAACTAAACCAGATGAACCCCCTTTGTCAAGGGTAGACAAGAGTTCACCTTGACAAAGGGGGATTCAATTTCATAGGATGTTTTTATTCACTTGCGGGAGGCAAAAATTGAGAAAAATTTTAAAGGGCCTAACTACTGTCTCACCAGCCAAGATAACCGTACTAATCGTTTTCCTTACCCTCATCGCCTTCTTTGTCGATACGCCATTTCTGAGGTTCATCGAACTTAAAAGTCTCGATCTCAGGATGGTCTATCGGGGGACGATTAAGCCCGGCCCGGAAGTAGCCATAGTGGCAATTGACGAAAAGAGTCTCAGCGAACTTGGTCGCTGGCCGTGGTCAAGAAAGCACATTGCCCTCCTCGTTGATAGTCTTAAAAGCTATGGAGTTAAGGCCGTCGGCTTCGATATCGTCTTTTCCGAGCCGGAAGGCGAAGCGGACAGGGTGCTTTCTCAGTCCATCGAACGAGCAGATAATGTGACTTTAGGTTATTTCTTTCACACCAGCAAGCGAGATATGGGACATTTAAAGGAAAAAGACATTAACACAGCCCTCGACCTCATCGGTAACTCGCAGTATCCTATAGTACAAGTTAAATCACCACCGGCGGAAGACATCTTATTTCAAGCTTATGCTGCCGTACCGAGTATAGAATTAATCGCCCAAGGGGCAGTCAACAGCGGATTCTTTAACGCATTTCCCGACAGTGATGGAGTCATAAGAAAATCCCCCCTCGTCATAAAATGCAAAGATAACTTTTATTTTCCCCTTTCTGTGGCCCTTATTTTACAGTATCTCGACCATCCACCAATTAGACTTAAGCTGAGCGAAATTGGAGTGGAGGAAATTATACTTGAAGATACTCGAATTCCCACTGATGAAGCAGGTCGTTTACTTATTAATTATCTAGGTCCCGCAAGAACCTTTCCTCACTATTCAGCTGTGGACGTCATTAATAAAAAAATTCAGCCCGAGCTCCTCAAGGATAGAATTGTTATTGTCGGGGCTACAGCGACCGGCATTTACGACCTACGGGTAACACCCTACAGTAACATATACCCCGGGGTCGAGATTCACGCCAACATCATCGATAATATCCTACACAAAAATTTCCTTGAACACTCATCCTGGACTACCTTTCTCGATGCCCTGGCCATCATCGTTTTTGGTTTCCTGGTAGGGATAATTGTACCTCGCACCAAGGCCATACCGGGATTGATAGCAACACTTGCTCTTCTTCTTTCCTTTCTTGCCTTTAACTTCATTGCCTTTGCCAAATTCAAAATCTGGCTCAATCTCACTTACCCATTACTTGCCATGGCGACACTCTTTCTCTTCATCAACATCTACCGGTACATGACGGAGGAAAAGGAAAAAAAGAAGATAAAAAATGCATTTCAATATTACCTCACGCCGACGGTGATAAACGAGATCCTGACCGATCCTTCCAAGTTGAAGCTGGGGGGAGAAAAGAAAGATCTGTCGGTCATGTTCTCCGACATCAGAGGATTTACCACCATTTCGGAGCAGCTCTCACCGGAGGAGTTGGTGAGCTTACTCAATGAATATTTAACGGCCATGACGAAGAAAGTTTTTAAATACGATGGTCTTCTGGACAAGTACATCGGGGATGCCATCATGGCCGTATTCGGTGCCCCCATCGATCAGCCAGACCACGCCCTCCGGGCCTGTCGCACAGCCCTAGAAATGATGGAAGAGCTACAAAATTTACAGAAAAAATGGGACGCTGAGGGGAAACCGAAAATCGATATCGGCATAGGCATCAATAGCGGAGATATGGTGGTGGGAAACATGGGGTCTGATATGCGCTTCGATTATACGGTGATGGGAGATAACGTAAATCTCGCCTCCCGTTTAGAAGGCTTGAATAAGGAATATGGAACCCACATCATTATCAGCGAAAGTACTTATGAGCGCATCAAAGATGTCCTCCTGGCAAGAGAAATCGATGCCGTAAGGGTCAAGGGGAAGAAACAACCTGTTAAAATCTATGAACTCTTGGGGGAGAAAAAGGACGCCCCCCTTCACGAGGCCTACATAAAAACCTTCGAAGATGCCCTCAATTTATATCGGGCGCAAAAATTTGACGAGGCCATTGCTTTATTCCAAAAGACCCTCGACATTCGTCCTGGCGATCCACCTTCTACTATGTATCTCAAGCGGGCGGCGGAATTGAAAGAAAATCCCCCCGGTCCTGATTGGGACGGCGTCTTCACCATGACGCGCAAGTAACATCCTCTGAGGAATGAGAAATTGACAGAAGAGCAGGCTTACAGAAGCTGGGTAGAAGTAGACCTGGATAATTTTAAAAAAAACTTGGCCGAAATTAGGCGTCTGATTGGGACCAAGACAAAAATCATGCAGGTCGTCAAGGCCGATGCATACGGTCATGGCGCCATCGAAATCGCTAATGTGGCCTTGCAAAACGGTGCCTCCTACCTGGGTGTGGCCAATGCTGACGAAGGGATTCAGCTTAGGGTAACCGGCATCGAGCAACCGATCGTCATCCTCAGCCCATCTCCCATAGGAGAAATACAGGACATAATAAAATACCGGCTCATACCGTCCGTTTCAGATATGGCCTTTGCCCAAGAGCTGGATCGTCAGTGCCAGAGAGCGCAGGTTATTCTGCCTGTTCATGTCGAGGTGGATACCGGTATGGGTCGGGGAGGCATTTTGAGCGACGAAGCCGTAAAGATAATAGAACGAATTGCCTCATTATCTAATATAGTAATCGAGGGCATCTTCACACACCTGGCTTCGGCTGAAATAAAAGAAGATGAGTACAACAGATTGCAATGGGCCAAGTTCAAAACCCTTCTGGATAAACTAGCAGCAAAGGGCCTTTCTATTCCTTTAAGGCACATCTCTAATAGCGGAGGGATCCTCAACTTCCGCTCTTTCGACCTCGATATGGTGCGACCGGGGCTTATGTCTTACGGCATCTATCCCGCTCGAGAGACGATGGAGCGGGCCTCTATTGTACCCGTCATGTCGTTCAAGACTCGCATCGTTTTACTGAAGGAGTTTCCACCCGGCTACAGTATCGGATACAACCGCACTTATACCACTTGCCGACCGACAAAAATTGCTACTATTCCCATCGGATACGGCGACGGTTACGGCGTCGTATTATCCAATCAAGGCGAAGTGCTCGTGCGGGGGAAGAAAGCCCCTGTGATTGGCCGCGTCTCGATGGATATGTGCACCGTTGATGTAACCGATATACCTGGTTGTGAGATAGGTGACGAAGTGGTCATTCTCGGCCGCCAGGGAAATGAAACCATCACGGCCACCGATATCGCCGAGCGAGCCGGTACACACGCATACGAAATTTTATGTACCTTAGGTAAGAGGGCGCCCCGCATCTTCCTTCAATCAGGAAAACCCGATTCCATCCTGCCGCGCCTCAGAAGAATCTTCATTCCTGAAGAAGAAAAATCTCTGGCCCGCATCGGTAACATCATCCGCCATTGCTTTCAGGCCCGAGCAAGAGATACAGAAGTGGGAGATGCCATATACTACGAAATTTTCGAAACCCTCTTCGGTAAAGAAAATAGACCTCTCGAATTAAGGGAAGATTTTTTCTATCGGATCGATGTGTCAGAATTCGCAGACGAAGAAATTATTTCCCTCGGCTACCGACCTGATGCCCTACGTATGACCACGCACATTGAGTATACGAAAATTTTAAGGAACCACGAATTCATCATCGGATGTGCCTTTGACGAAGAACAACTTTCTTCCTTTTTTGAAGACCCTCGCTGTGAATACAGGTGGGTTTTAAATCGAGACGACCGGATAAATTTAGAAAAAGACTTTCAGGTAAACAGGGTAACCATTGATGGAGAACCAGTTCCTGTGTTGAAAGCGGGCATCACGTCTCGAGGTTACGAAGTCGTCTGCGGAACGGAAAAATTGAAAGAGAAGCGAGACCAAAGGGTAAAATTTACCATTGAAATCTTTACCAGAAAATCGAAGAGCAACAACTTATTTACCGTCTACCTCGTTTACCCGACCCGGGGGCTTAACATTGAATTCAATTACGAGCAAGCCCGTCTGCGAAATGTGAGAGAAGTTTTTTTCTTTGCGGGCAAGCAATTAAAACCTGAGGTAATAAAACAGAAAGGAAAATCTATCCTGATCAAAGTGGGAGACGACCGATGGATTTTTCCCGTCAGTGGCGTTGCTTTTATCTGGGATACTTTTTAATGGGAGGATTTTTTGATGTCAAAATTAAGAGTAGGGATCATCTTGGGAGGCATGTCCTCGGAAAAAGAGGTGTCTTTAAACAGCGGCCGAAATGTATACGACAATTTAGACCCGGAACTATATGAAGGAGTACCCATTTTTATGGATGCCTCCGGGGCACTTTGGATTATACCATGGAGCCTCATCTCTCAAAATACAACGATTGATATCTCGGAGCACCTTCCGACGAAGGCCAAACGCATCTCTTACGAAGATCTAACGGAATTGATAGACTTTGCCTTTATTTCCCTGCACGGTAAGTACGGAGACGATGGCTGTATCCAAGGACTTTTAGAGATTCTCGACATCCCATACACGGGCCCAGGTGTGCTTGCTTCTGCCCTGGGAATGGATAAACATGTCCAACAACTCATCCTCCGTTCTTTTGGTTTGGACGTACCGAAAAGCGAAATTGTTCATGAAAAAGAGTGGAAAAAAAACCAAGAAGAAATCAAGCGCTCACTCATCGAGAAATTTTCTTTTCCCTTCTTTGTTAAACCAATACGGGAAGGATCGAGTGTGGGGGTGGGGAAAGTAAAGATGGAAGGAGAAATAGAAGAAAAAATTAACGCCGCCCTAAAATGGGATACGGCCGTACTGGTAGAAGAATTTTTAGAAGGCATTGAATTTTCCTGTATTATCTTAGAAGAAGACGATGAAGTTTTTGCCCTGGGCCTTACGGAAATTCATCCACAAAGTGAGTACTACACTTACGACGATAAGTATATGCCCGGACGATGCCGTAAATTTACTCCTCCCAAAAACATACCGCCGGAGATGGTGGAAAAAATTAAAAAAGAGGCCATCGCCGCTTTCAAAGCTTTAGGATTCAGATCGTACGGACGAATAGACGGATTCTACCTGTCGGATGGCCGCATCTGTATTACCGATCCAAACTCATCCTCCGGAATGGCGCCATCTTCCTTCTTTTTTGAACAAGCCGCCTGTGCCGGAATGCTCCCTTCTATGATCATCTCCCGCCTTATCCAAAACGCTTTGAAAATACATCGAAACAAACAAGGGCCTTTAGTATGAATCGAGCTTTAATCTCTCTTTACAAAAGGTCGTAAAATCTTTATAAACAAGTGCTCAAAAATTCGAGAAAGGAGAAAAATGATGACACAGAGAAAAGTTGTCTATGCGGGCGTAATTATAGCATTTTTACTTAGTGCTTCCCTTGCACACGCCTTCGAATTGGGAGTTCGGGGTTACTACTGGTTTCCTTCATTCCGGGGAGATATAAAAATAGACAAAGATAATTTAAAGGGCACAGAATTCAGTGCCAAAGACCTCATGGATGTGGGAAATAGAGGCTATCCTTCCCTGGAGGCCTATGGCGGCATCGGGAAACATCACTTAAGCCTCATGTACACGCAGATAGGCCATTCCAAAGATAACACCCTCTCCTTCAACGTAAATTTCGCGGGGAAAACGTATCCCGTAGGCACGAAGGTAGATGCCGACCTCACCCTGCGGGTTTTCGATTTAGAATATCAGTACGACGTTTTTAAATTTAAGCCAATATTGGCTGGATTCGCTGTGGGAGTTTTGGGAAAACTCAAATATATTGATGGGGAATCAAGCCTTTCTGCTCCCGTATTAGGCAAGACGAAGGAAAATTACGGAACCATCGTTCCCATGGTAGGTTTAGGCGCTCATTTAGGACTTCTGGCCAATCTTTTAGAAGCGCGGGCCAAGGTCTCAGGTATGGCTTATTCAGGGAATGTCTATCTCGATGCCATGGCTGATGTATCCGTTACTCCCTTTCCCTTTTTGGACATTCACGCGGGCTATCGGGTTATGAAAATTAAAATGGACAAAGTACAAGACGTGACCAACGATTTCTTTTTGGCAGGTCCCTACATTGGCCTCAGTGTGGGATTCTAAAAGAGAGGTGTTTCTTCAAATTGGCGGAGGTAAACAACAAGAAACTAAAAGTAGGTATCATCATGGGGGGCATCTCTTCAGAGAAAGAGGTGTCCCTAGAAAGTGGACGTAACATCTACAGCAAAATGGATCGGAATCGGTTTGAGCCGATTCCGATCTTTATGGACAAACGAGCTCGCCTGTGGGAAATTCCCATTAAACTACTTATGCGAAACAGCACGAGTGACATCGAAGAGGATTTGGAAACGGAGGCCAAGCTTATAAAATACGAGGCATTGAAGACTCAAGTTGATTTGGTCTTTCTCGGTTTGCACGGAAAATACGGTGAAGACGGATGCATACAAGGTCTTCTTGAACTTCTAAATGTCCCCTACACGGGTTCAGGTGTACTTGCATCTGCATTGGGGATGAACAAGTACATGACCCGGCGATTGTTGTCTGCCAATGGAATAGATGTGCCACGTAGCCTCTTAGTTGAAAGGAAGGAATGGGAATCCAACCGGATGCACACAGAATCCATGATCACGTCCGAGATCGGATTCCCCTGTGTCGTCAAACCGATAAGGGAAGGCTGTTCCACGGCGGTAAAAAAGGTGGTGAGTATAAACGGCATCCCCGATGCCCTGGAAGAGGTGTGGAACTGGGATCCGGCCGCCCTGGTGGAAGAATTTATCGAGGGAGTAGAGGTCACATGCGGTGTCCTGGAGGACGAAATTCCATTCGCCCTCACTCCATCGGAAACTATTCCGACCGAAGACATACTCTCGCTGGAAGATAAATTTCTGTACGGTAAAGGAGAAAACAAGACCCCCGCCCGTCTTCCAGAAGAAACGATAGAAAGAATTAAGGCCACGGCGGTTAAGACTTTTTCGACTCTTGGTGTACGCGGTTATGCTCGGATCGATATGTTTGTCCGGAAAGACGGGCGAGTCGTCGTACTGGAGGTAAACACCCTGCCGGGCATGACACCTTCAACGGTGCTTTTTCATCAAGCTGCCGCCCACGGATTGACCCAGACAGACCTCATATCGCGCATCATCGATTGCGCATTGAAGGCCCATGAGGAAAAGCGGGGGCCCCTGTAAGAGATAGAGATGGAAGAAGATCATTTTCTACCCTCTCTGTTGCTTCGCAATCCCCATGTGCAAACCATCTTAGCGAGTTCCCATTGGCGCGCCCGTGGTAGTGTGTCTTTCCAAAAGGCCTCGGTACAGAGGATTATTGATACGTCCCAGGGAGCCAGGCTGCTCGGTTACTACACCCCGCCCATAAGTAGCCACCGCGCGCATGGATTGGTACTTCTTCTACACGGCTGGGAAGGTAGCGTAAATTCCGCATATATGCTTTCCCTCGGGAACTACCTATCACAGAATGGTTTTGAAGTATTTCGTCTTAACTTTCGAGACCACGGAGAAAGTCATCATTTAAATCAGGGCCTCTTCCACGGTGCGTTGATCGAAGAAGTGGAGGAAGCAATCACGAAAGTTGCAGAAGAACAAGAGGGAAAACCATTTTTCTTAGTTGGATTTTCTCTGGGGGGAAATTTTGCCCTGCGCATTGCCATGCGTTATACCGAGATGGGGAACCGTATTCCTAGACTTACCCATGTTTTTGCCATTAGCCCGCCTCTCGACCCGCTTAAATCAACCTTGCGTCTGGACGCAGGACCGGCTATTTATCGTCATTATTTCATGAAAAAATGGAAGCGTTCCCTGAGGAAAAAACAGAAACTTTTTCCCCATATCTACGATTTTCGTCCCCTTCTAAACCACAAAAACTGTCTCGCTCTCACGGAGGCCATCATGCCCTACTTTCCGGAATTCTCCAACTATGAAGAGTATTTTCGACTCTATACTCTTACCCATGATCAATTTCTGAAAATTTCCATACCGACGACGGTTATCGTGGCAGAAGATGATCCCGTCGTAACCATCGACGATTTCGACCACGTGCCCCAACTTTCTCACCTGACGCTTTATCGTTTTCGATACGGTGGTCATTGTGGTTTTTTCCGAGATTTTTCCCTTACTTCGTGGTACGAAGAAAAGATAGTAGACACCATCAAGCAATCGGGTAATAACGCGCCGTGACCAATCGGGAACATTTCCAAGAGCTGGTGATCCGAAAGCTGGGAGAATTTGCCGAGCTGAACTATCTTGAGACATGGCAGGCCATCAGGGGTAATCGATTAGCTGCCGGTGTACTTCTTATTTTTAGCGGCTCACAGGATGACCACAACCAGGTATACGTTCACCTAATTAAGAGGTCGCGCCGGGTCACCCAAGGTGGAGACATAAGTTGTCCTGGAGGAATGCTAAACCCGCGGTTGGATAAAATGCTGGCCTTCTTTATCAGATGTGGCATCTTCCCCGTTATGGACGTTGCGGCCAGGCAATGGGCGAAAAAAAGAGGGGCAGACACCTTCACCCTCATTAGCCTCTTTCTGGCCAACGCCCTTAGGGAAACATGGGAGGAAATCGGTCTTCGCCCATGGAACATCAAGTTCATAGGTCCTCTCCCCCCGTACTCTCTGTATACATTTCAAAGAACCATTTTCCCTGTTGTGGGATGGGCTACACATCCATGGAAGGCCAAACCCAGTCGAGAGGTGGAAAAAATATTGAAAGTACCTCTTACGACCTTTTTCGAAACCAGCAACTACACCCATTTTCTTGTAACCAGCCAAGGAGATCAGGCATACCGACTAGAACTTCCCGCCTTCGTGATCCTCGATGAAGAGGGACAAAAAGAAATCCTCTGGGGAGCCACCTTTAACATCATCATGAAGTTCCTTCAGGTGGTTTTCGGATTTAGTCTGCCAGCCATTCCAGAAAATGCTATCTTTCACCGCGTCTTGACCCAAGAATATATGAAAGGCAATCGATACCTATGAAATTATCAGGTATCATTTTCGACTTCGATGGTACTCTTGCCACGTTAAAGGTCGATTTCGATCGGATGAAGAAAGAAGTAAATAAGTGCATCGAGGCATACGGCATACCGACCGAAAATCTACAGGGTAAATACATCTTGGAGATGGTTGAAGGAGGGGTCGAAATCCTATCTAACCGAAACGAGGAGGTGGCCCGACAATTCAAGGAAGAAGCCTTCCATATAATAGAAAGCATCGAAATTTCTTCGGCTAGCTCAGCAGAACCCCTCCCTGGCGTTCCGGAAATGCTAACATATCTGAAAGTGCGAGGCTTAAAAACGGCTGTCGTAACGAGGAACTGTTACGCCGCAGTTATGCTCTCCTTTCCTTCCCTAAATTTGTTAGTGGACACTATCCTGACCCGGGATCATGTAAGGCCGGTAAAACCAAACCCCAACCATTTAAAAATGGCACTCGCTACCATTGGGGTAAGACCGAACGAGGCGGCCATGGTGGGCGACCATCCCATGGACATGGCGATGGGTAAACGAGAGGGACTCATGGCAATTGGTGTCCTCTCCGGCGCAAGCCGAAGAGAAGATTTAGAGCTGGCCGGAGCTGACTTCATCTTCGATACGGCAGCGGAACTCACAAACCTCCTTGACAGAACCGGAGGCCTTCTTTTACTTTGAAAGTCAGAAAGGAGAGAAAGGTTCATGGATGTAAACAAAGAAATATTTCGAGAATACGATGTCCGGGGCGTTGTCAATCGAGATCTCAATGAACAGGTGGTATATTTCCTGGGTCGGGCCATCGGCACGTTGGCCCACTCCGAAGGGGTTAGGAGTATGACAGTAGGACGCGACTGCCGCTTAAGCTCCCCCACCTATGCCACGGCCATTATCCAAGGCCTGAAGGAAACGGGAATAGATGTAATAGATATCGGGCTATGCGCCACTCCCATGCTTTATTTCTCCATCCGACACCTGACCACGGATGGGGGCGTTATGGTCACGGGCAGTCACAACCCCCCCGATTTCAACGGATTTAAAATCTGCATCGGCCCCGACACCATCTATGGTGACAAGATTCAAGAATTGAGACGTATTATCGAAAAGGCCTCCTTTGCACACGGTGAAGGAAAAGTTGAAAAGATTGAAATAACAAAATCATATCAGGATTATTTAAAGAATAACGTGAATATTTCGAAAGCCCTTTCCGTGTGTGTCGATGCAGGCAATGGGGTTGGGGGTATCTTTGCGTGTCCGATTATGAGGAGTGTTGGTTGCACGGTATACGAAATATTTTGCGAACCGGATGGCACCTTTCCCCACCACTTTCCTGACCCGACTATTGCGGCCAATTTGAACGAATTAATTCGCATCGTCAAAGAGAGGCGGGCTGATGTGGGCATCGCGTATGATGGTGATGCAGATCGTTTAGGGGTAGTTACTAATGAAGGGCGCATCTTATGGGGCGACGAGCTTATGATCCTCTTTTCTCGACAGATTCTGAAAAAGTCACCAGGCGCCGCCATCATCGGGGAAGTTAAGTGTTCCCAGAGACTTTACGAAGACATAGAAAGGCATGGGGGACGTCCTATCATGTGGAAGGCGGGGCATTCCCTCATCAAGGGTAAAATGAAAGAGGAACACGCGCTGCTGGCTGGAGAAATGAGTGGACACCTGTTTTTTGCCGATCGTTATTTCGGATATGACGATGCCATCTACGCCTCTCTGCGTCTCCTGGAGATAATGTCCGAAACCGGACAAGAACTCTCTTCTCTTCTCTCTGACGTACCGCCCAGTTATTTTACGCCGGAAATTAGGATCGATTGTCCGGACGAAATAAAATTTACCATCGTTCAAGAAGTTGCGGACCGGTTAAGGAGCAGCTACCCTGTCATCGACATCGATGGGGCACGGATACCTTTTTCCGATGGTTGGGGACTTATTAGGGCCTCCAATACCCAACCCGTACTGGTTCTACGCTTCGAAGCTCTCACAGAGGAGAGATTGTATGAAATACGCAACCTGATCGAAGGTACTCTGAAGGAGGTTTTGGCCGAACACGGTGTTCGCCATTAATTTACGACAAGGACCTGACCCACTTTGAGAGTATCGCCGTTCCCACGGATTTTATTCAACGTCTTTAGCTTTTCGACATCAATATTGTTTTTCTGAGCAATTTTGATCAGCGTATCACCCTTCTTGACGACGTACGTGTTACGTTTCTTAGAGCCACCTGTAGAAGCTGTGGAAGTATCTTTCAACTTTATTACCTGTCCGACGACCAAATTATTGGTTTTTAAATTATTTATCCTCTTAATTTCCCCCGCGGGGACATTGTACTTCTGGGCGATGGATAAGAGTGTATCACCTTTCTTTACCTTATAGGTGTCTACCTCTTGCGATTTCACCGGCTGTTTCTGGGCATATGTAGTCTTTGTCACGGGCACCAAAATGCGTTCACCTACCTTAACTTCCCGACTACCTAAGCGATTGGTGCTGCGCACGGCCTTCGTGGTTGTACCGTATTTTCTGGCAATGGTGTAAACTGATTCCCCCGCTCTTACTCGGTGAGCAATGTATACGGTTCTTCCCTTCCTCTTTGCTAAAGGAAGGGGTTCTTTCCAGTGAGGTATATCGTCCACTAAGGCGAGGAATTTTTCTTTCAATCCCATTGGAATCTTTAATTCGTAAGCCCGCTCCGGAGTGATCCGGAATCTCAATTCCGGATTGAGGAAAGCCAGCTCTTCTTCCGAAACCCCAAGGGCACAAGCAATGTCTTTTAAATGCGTTTGCCGGTTAATAGTAACCACTTCATAATTTAGCTCTGGTAGAGGAGCTACGGAATCGAGGTCTAAACCATACTTTTTGGGTTCGCGAATCAAATGTAAGGTCGCCAAAAAGCGAGGTACATATCTTGCCGTCTCATAAGGCAGTGCCTGGTACAAATCCCAAAATCGGTCAAGGTAGTTAATCTGCTGCGCCGAGATAACGCGGGCAACCCTTCCCTCCCCACAGTTATAGGCTGCCAGGACAGTCAGCCAATCTCCAAACATGCCATGCAGGTCTTTGAGATAACTAATGGCTGCTCGAGTTGCCTTCAAGGGATCGAGACGTTCATCAATCCAGTCATCGCGGTTTAACCCGTATTTGTAACCTGTCGAAGGTATAAACTGCCACAAACCCAAGGCGCGGGCTGGCGAGAGGGCTGAAATCTTGAAGCCACTTTCCACCAGTGGAAGCCAAGATAATTCCTCGGGCAGACCGGCCTTTTTTAATTCTTCCTTAATCATGGGTCGAAAACGAAAGGATCTCTGGTATGAAGATAGGAAAAATTCCCGTTCGGGACCGAGAAAAGAGCGAATCTCTTTTTCCACATCTTCGTTCATAATGTAGGGGATTTCTCCTCTTTTTCCCTTGGTTGCCCGCTGCATGGAGCTATATATGGTTACTATCTTCTTCGAAATGAGGAGCCTCAAGTCATCCTTTTGACGGGCCACTTTGGTATCGCCATTAGTATCTAAAATAATAGCATAAGCACGATCAAGCAGCTCCAGTGCTTCCTCCATACGTCCTTCTTTCCATTTCACATCCGCCTCTCCGATGAGAGACAGGGCCTGCTCGATTACCTCCTCATCCGACTCGAAGTTTTCATTCGCTTCCCTTCCTCGATCTAATTTTGACTTAGCTGGGGAGAACGTGTCTTTGGTGAGAACCGGTCTGCTACCTTCGCCATAGGTAAGTCCGGGACATACGGCCAGGTGAAATAAAACCAAGGCACTAAAAATCCGCACTGGTAATTTTCCCATGGCTTTGCCCTCCTCAATTCAATTCTACCCCTCGGGTATCCGTCCCATAGCATATGATACCGGTAACAGACAACAAAAAACTACTTATTTTTCCACCGATAAAAGATAAGCCTCAATAAAATCATCTATTTCCCCGTCTAGCACCCGGTTTACATCTCCCGTCTCTAGGTTCGTCCGATGGTCCTTAACTAAACGATACGGATGGAGAATGTAGGAACGAATCTGGCTGCCCCAGGCAATGTCCTTTTTCGACTTATTCAACTCTTCCATCTTCTCCTTCTTTTCCTGTAGTTTCAGTTCGTATAAGCGAGATCGGAGGTACTTCATGGCCATCATTCTATTTTTGTGCTGGGATCTTTCATTCTGGCATTGAACTACTATTCCTGTTGGAAGATGAGTAATACGTACGGCGGAATCCGTCTTGTTTACATGTTGCCCCCCCTTCCCGCCGGCACGAAACGTGTCGATCTTTAAATCTTCTTCTTTAATATCGATGACAATATCGTCCGAAACCTCGGGGTAGACAAAAACGGAGGCAAAAGAAGTATGACGCCTTGCATTAGCGTCAAATGGTGAGACACGAACGAGGCGATGGATGCCAATTTCGGCTTTAGCGTAACCGTAGGCGTACGGACCTTCAACCGTAAAGGAGACACTCTTAATACCCGCCTCGTCACCTGGCAATTCGTCAATTATTTCCGTCTTGTATCCCTTTCTTTCCGCCCATCTCAGATACATGCGAAGAAGCATCTCGGCCCAGTCTTGCGCCTCCGTCCCCCCCGCCCCCGCATGGATCGACATAATGGCATCCATTCGGTCTTCCTCGGCCGAGAGCATACATCTCAACTCTTCATCTCTCACGGACTTTTCCAAACGATGTAAATCCCGGACGAGGTCACCTATGGTACTTTCGTCCGTTTCCTCCTCCGCTAAGACGTAAAGCTCCTCCAAGTCGGATAACTGTTTGTCCAACACTTTCCACCTGTTCACCTCTTCTTTTAATCGGCTTTCTCTTTTGAGGAGCTCTCTTGCCTTTTCTTGATCCTCCCAAAAATCATTACGTACGGTTATTAAAGAGATTTCCTCCAGTTCCCGCTCTTTTCCTTCAATGTCAAAGATACTCTCCCAATTTATCTATCCTCTTTCTTAAGCCCTCAATCGAATCCTGCCATCCTTCTATCATAGACCTTCCTCCTTCTGGTTGTTATAAGCAAACCTATGAACACGCAGACCAGACAGGATAGAGAAAATACATCCCCATACCGGCTATAAAATGTGTTCCCTCGATACAATTTCACCTGACTATATAAAGTAGCCGGCATAAAGAGTCCCGTTTCTCCTGTTATCCGCCCTACTGGATCGACAAAAGCGCTGATGCCTGTATTGGCGGCCCTTACTAAGTAAATCTTATTTTCCACCGCTCTCAAAACAGCCATTGACAGATGTTGATACGGTGCCGAAGTGCGACCGAACCAGGCATCGTTGGTTACGTTAACGAGTAAATTTGAACCAGCACGGGCATATGTGCACGCTGCTTCAGGAAATATGGCTTCGTAGCAAATAAGCACTCCCATCTTGTGTGTGTCCATTTCCAGGGGAATATAACCGGGGCCGGTTCCGAAATCACCGATACCGTGTACCAGCTTATTGATAAAGGGAAAAAATCTCCTCAGTGGCACGTATTCACCGTAGGGGACGAGGTGTACCTTATCGTACCTACCTTGCACGACACCCTGGGGATTGATAAGATAGACGCTATTGAAGATGGTTACTTGATTTTCTTTATCTCTCTTATAACTGGGACTTCCGAAGAGAAACCATACTTTATGCTGTCCCACCATTTCAACCATTGCCGCCTGGTAGGGTGAGGGATCCTGATAGAAAAAGGGGGTGGCCGTTTCTGGCCAAACCACGAGATCGAGTCCATTCTTTAAAACTTCTCTCGTCAGAGCGAGGTAGGTCGCCATCGTGGCATCCTGATACGCCGGGTTCCACTTTACGCTTTGATCCACATTACCTTGAACGATGCCTACCTCGATCGCGGGGGCGGCAGCGAGTTTTCTATCTGTATCTTGCAGGCGCCATAAGCCATAGGCAATAACCAAAGCTAATATGCTAAGAATAAAAGCTAATTTCAAAACACGCCGTTGACGCTGGAAAACGAATTCGTAAAGAAAAGCATTGACCAAAGCGATCACAAAGGAGACCCCATAAACACCTGTTATATCGGCAATCTGAAGGAATACAGGCCACTTATATTGTGAGTACCCCAGTAGGGCCCACGGGAACCCCGTTAAGGCATAGGTCTTTATATATTCCAGAGATGTCCATACAATGGGCACGGTAAAGAGAGTTGAAATCTTCATGCTCTGAGCATAAGAGACACTCGCGGCAAAAAGAGCCGTATAGAGACTCAGATAACTGGCCAGTAAAGTGAGGGCGAAGATGCCCACAATGAGAGACAAGTTCCCGTATTTGACGACCACATAGGCAATCCAATATAGGATGCCCAGATGAGCGATCATGCCCGTCAGGAAACCTAACCAGAAAGCCTTCCTGACCCCCACACCTTCGATGGCCCTCAATTGCAGCACCAGGGCAAACCAAGAGACGATACCAAATCCAAACTTGGGAAAGGAAAGAAATAATAATAATCCCGCTCCGAGGGCCCCAAGCTCGCGCGACCATTGGCGCCCCTTATCCCAAATTATCATAACGCCTCAAAGGCCTCTTAGGTATTCCGGTCTTAAAACGCGGTCATTCCGGCTTTCTATAATTTGTTTAATCATGCCAGTAGCCGCTTCTTTATCCTGAGGCAATCTCAGACGGAGGGGAAGATAATTAGAGGCATGATTGGAGGTGAAGAAACAATTGGTCAAATGGCTCTGGCCAATGATGACACCGAGTTCCTCCAGAAAACCGAATGTATCGGGCAATACGAAACTACCGTCTACATATGCCTGATAAAGAGGGGTCCCGGGTATGAGCATGACCGTCAAGGCCCCACAAAAATCAGGATCGATATCGGAGATGATGCGGGCCGTATCTCGGGCATGGTCCATACTTTTTTCCTTACCTCCTATCCCCAACAGGATAGTCGTGGAAAGGGTAATTCCAGCCCTTTTCACCTTTCTTCCCGCTTCGACCATCTGATCATACGTCACTCCCTTTCTCACTGCCGCCAGTATTTCATCATTTCCTGTCTCTACACCTAAATAGACGATACCGAGGCCCAAGCTTTTCAATTCCATTAAATTGTCATCGCTTTTCCTCAAGATACTCTTTGCATTGCCGTACAGCCCTACCCTCTCCACACCCGGCAAATGTTCCTTAATCATTTCCAAAATTCTCACGAGCCTATCTTGGGGAATGATCAGGGCGTCGCCGTCGCACAAAAAAACCCTTCTAATGAATCGTTTATATTTAGCCGCCTCGACGATGTCTTCTCTAATTTCTTCTTCCGATTTGATCCTAAAGCGTACCCCCTTGTACGTCCCGCAGAAGGTGCATTTATTATGCGAACATCCGACAGTCACTTGCAGAAGCAGACTCCGGGCTTCACTCGGCGGTCTTATGATAATCCCCTCGTACTTCATGATCTGAAACTTGACCTTACGAAAAGAGGGGTTAACCTCCGGGGCCAACCCCTCTGTTTATTCTGGCGGGGCCGAAGGGACTTGAACCCTCGCCCTCCGGCGTGACAGGCCGGCGTTATAACCAGCTTAACTACGACCCCGCATCGTTAATACTATATCCACCCGCTAACCCGTCATACGGTCTTTTTCATGGTAGGCGGAACAGGACTCGAACCTGTGACTTCCACGGTGTAAGCGTGGCGCTCTCCCAGCTGAGCTACCCGCCCATGTTTATAACAAAATCGCGCATTTTTTATCAATACAAACCCCTTTTGTCAAGAGGTTAGGAAACAGGCGCGGCCATCGGAGTGAAAGATTCCTCCCTCTGTTCACGCTCCGACCACCCTTCTTCAACGAGGGCCACTTTCAACACCTCGTCCATATGTTCAACAAAGACAATGTTCAGGGCCTTTATAATGTTACTAGGCACTTCGGCCAAGTCCTTCTCATTGTCCTTCGGAATAATGACGGTTTTTATATTTCCACGATGAGCAGCCAGGAGCTTTTCTTTCACGCCCCCAATGGGCAAGACCCGCCCTCGGAGGGTAATCTCCCCCGTCATTGCCACATCACCCCGTACTTTCTTCTTGGTCAGGGCCGATACAATCGAGGTCGCCATAGCAATACCGGCCGAGGGACCATCTTTGGGAATGGCCCCTTCCGGCACGTGAATATGGATATCTGTTTCCTGATAAAAATTAGGAGCCAAACCAAATGATTCTGCTCTGGCCCGGACGTAGGTAAGAGCGGCTTGAGCTGATTCCTGCATGACATCACCCAATTTACCCGTTAGCACTAACTTGCCCGTGCCTTTCATAATGGAGGCCTCAACAGCGAGGAGCTCTCCTCCCACTTCGGTCCAAGCTAGACCGGTCGTTAAACCGATTTGATCTTTACCCTCGACTTCGCCGTGCCGATACTTAGGCACGCCGAGATACTTAGGCACGTTTTTGGACGTGATTTTGATCGGCCCTTTTTTCATCCCTTCCGCCACAATGCTGCGAGCCACTTTTCGACAGATAGAGGCAATCTCCCTCTCTAGATTCCTTACCCCCGCCTCACGGGTATACTGGCGAATAATGGTAAGAATGGCCCCATCGGTGAAGATAATCTGTTCTTTAGATAATCCATTTGCCTCCATCTCCTTCGCCACAAGGAATTTTTTAGCTATATTGAGCTTCTCCGGCTCTGTGTATCCCGCAATCCGAATTACCTCCATCCGATCTTGAAGCGGTGCCGGTATCGTCTGCAGAACATTGGCCGTAGTGATGAACATGACATCCGAAAGGTCGTAGTCGACCTCCAAATAGTGGTCGTTGAAGGCATTATTTTGCTCCGGATCAAGGACCTCTAGTAAAGCGGAGGCGGGATCTCCGCGAAAGTCCGAGCTCAATTTGTCTACCTCATCCAGGCAGAAGACGGGATTGGTCGTGCCTGCCTTCTTCATGAGTTGGATGATCTTGCCGGGCAGGGCACCGATGTATGTGCGCCTGTGCCCTCTTATCTCCGCTTCATCTCGTACTCCACCTAGTGAAAACCGGACAAACTTGCGATTCGTGGCCCGCGCGACGGAACGGGCGATCGATGTCTTCCCTACCCCCGGTGGACCGACGAGACACAGAATCGACCCTTTGTTCTTTTTGACTAGATTCTGCACGGCCAAGTATTCGAGAATTCTTTCCTTCACCTGTTTGAGACCATAGTGATCTTCTTCCAGAATGGCCTCCGACTCTTTCAAGGTATACTTGTTTTCCGTTTTTTCTGTCCACGGAAGGTCGAGTAACCAATCTATGTAATTACGCACGACCGTCGCTTCGGCCGACATGGGCGGCATCAACTGAAGCTTCTTCAGTTCCGATTTTACCTTTTTGTAAGCTTCTTCGGAGAGCTTCTTCTGTTTTAATCGTCTCTCGAGCTCGGCGATCTCACTCTTGAATTCATCTTTCTCACCCATCTCTTTTTGAATGGCCCGCATCTGCTCATTTAAGTAATAATCCTTCTGCGTCTTCTCCATCTGCTTCTTGACGCGGCGCCTTATCTTCTCCTCTACCTGTAGAATCTCTATCTCGCCAAGCAGTAGCTCATAGACCGCCTCCATGCGACTATTGACGTTTGCCTTTTCTAATACACGCTGCTTATCCTCAAGCTTAACCGTAAGATGGGAAATGATGACATCTGCCAATTTAGAAGGCTCATCAATAGCATTGACCGTCCCGATCATTTCCACATGGATTTTCCGGCTGAGCTTCACGTACTGTTCGAAGGATTCCTTGAGGCTTCGCATTAAGGCAGCCGTCTTCACCTGGTCGTCGTCCATCTCATCGGGCATCTCTTCGACTTCGACGGAAAAGTACTCTTGAGTGGTCAAGTATCTCTTAATTACACCCCTCTCTTTACCTTCTACGAGCACTTTAACCGTGCCGTCCGGGAGCCTTAAGAGTTGGATGATGATTCCGATCGTTCCGACGGTGTAAATGTCATTTTCTGCCGGATCATCTTTCTGCGCCGACTTTTGGGCGACTAAGAAAATACCCTTTTCTTGCCTCATCGCCACTTCGAGGGCAGCGATGGACTTCTCTCTTCCCACGAAAAGGGGAACGATCATGTGAGGGAAAACGATAACATCCCGCAGAGGTAAAAGCGGAATGCTTACAATTTTGTTTGTTCTATCACCCATACACTCCTGCATAAAACTATCCCTCACGCCATCTCAGACTTCGACTCATAAATAAGAATCGGTGCTTCACGGTTCATAACCACCTCTTCGGATATTATGCATTCTCTCATATCTCGACGCGACGGCAGTTCATACATAACATCTAACATGACCGTTTCCAGAATGGAACGCAATCCCCTGGCCCCTGTTTTCTTTTCGATGGCGAGCTTGGCAATCGCCCGTAGAGCACCGTCGGTAAATTTCAATTTCACGTTTTCCATTTCGAAGAGCTTCTTGTACTGTTTTATAATCGCATCCTTCGGTTCGACCAAGATACGTACCATCGCCTCTTCATCCAATTCGTCCAGGGTAGCAATAACCGGGAATCGTCCGACAAATTCGGGGATCATGCCAAATTTGATCAGATCCTCAGGCTGGACCAGGGCAAGAAGATCGCCGATCTTGCCATGTTTCTTGCTTCTTACCTCAGCTCCAAAACCCAGGGAGCTTGCCCCTTCCCTTTTCGCTATAATATCCTCCAGAGAATTAAACGCCCCTCCGCAGATAAAGAGGATGTTGGTCGTATCCACTTGTATGAACTCCTGCTGGGGGTGCTTTCGTCCTCCTTTGGGAGGTACATTGGCCAACGTGCCCTCAATAATCTTAAGGAGGGCCTGTTGAACCCCCTCTCCCGAAACGTCTCGGGTAATGGAAGGATTACCCGATTTCTTCGCTATCTTGTCTATTTCATCAATGTAAACGATGCCCCTTTGTGCCCGTTCTACGTCGTAGTCCGCATTCTGCAGGAGATAAAGGATAATATTTTCCACATCTTCGCCTACGTAACCCGCTTCCGTTAGGGTCGTCGCGTCGGCAATCGTAAAGGGTACATTCAGCATCTTAGCGAGTGTCTTGGCGAGGAGCGTCTTCCCCGAACCGGTCGGACCAATAAGAAGAACATTGCTCTTTTGGATTTCCACACCATCCTTATCTACGGGAGCATAGAGACGTTTATAATGATTATAAACGGCCACGGATAGAACTTTCTTCGTTTTCTCTTGCCCTATCACATAAGCATCAAGGAATTTTTTAATCTCCATAGGCGTGGGGATACCTTTCCGTGTTTCCTCCTTCCGCCTGGGGAGACCTCCTTCATCTTCTTCTACGATACAACGGCACAACTCAATACATTCGTCACATATATAGGCCGTCGGACCGGCGACTAGTTTTCTTACCTCATTCTGACTCTTGCCACAGAATGAACAGTAAAGCATCCCATGTCCATCCTGATATTCTCTTCCTCTTCTTGCCATTTTTTACCTCATCTAAATTTTATTACTGCCTCTTAACTATTATTTCATCAATTATGCCATATTCCTTCGCTTGAGCACTGCTCATATAATAATCCCGCTCCGTATCAGCCGTAATTTTTTCTATCGGATTCCCCGTAAGCTCCGCCAGAATACGATTCAGCTCCTCTTTCAACCGAAGAATCTCCCTCGCTTGGATATCTATATCCGTCGCCTGCCCGTGGAACCCTCCCAAAGGTTGGTGGATCAAAATCCGGGCGTGCGGAAGGGCATACCTTTTCCCCTTCGTGCCGGCCGCCAAGAGAATAGCCCCCATGCTTGCCGCCTGCCCCATACAGAACGTTGATACGGGACACTTGATGTAATTCATCGTATCAAAAATGGCGAGACCCGAACTTACGTGCCCCCCGGGGGTATTAAGATAGAAGAAAATATCTTTATCCGGGTCTTCCGATTCGAGATACAACATCTGAGCGATGATCACATTGGCCACATTATCATCAATAGCTGTACCTAAGAATATGATCCGATCCTTGAGGAGACGGGAATAAATATCATATGCCCGTTCTCCCCGACCATCCTGTTCGATTACTATCGGTATCAGACTCATGACACTCCCTCTTGTGGAGATTCCACAAATTCGCTATGGGTTTCTATGAATTTAAAAACCTTGTCAGTCAGAAGCTCTAGTCCAAGCTGTTCTGTCATTCCATCCTCTTCCATTTGTTTTCGCAGCGTTTCGTAATCAACTTTGCGTTTTTGAGCCAGATCTTTGATGAATGCGTCCTTTTCCTCTTCCGAAACACTGATATCTTCCTTTGCCGCAATGCTTTTCATAAGGAGAAAAGTTTTTACGATCTTCTCCGCCTCTTCTCGATACATATCCTTCATACTCAGGATTATTTCCGAAGCTTCTCGTGGATTCATCCCCCTCAGCGACCAGTAACGGTGGCTGTCCATCATCATATACAAGACCTGACGCTCGACCAGGGTCTCCGGTACCGGCACCTCATTTATCGCCAACAAATTATTCACAATGGCTTCTCTCGTTTCTTTTTGCGCCTGTCCCTTCTTTTCCGATTCGATAGCTTCAGCAATAGCTTTCTTTAGCTCCTCAATGCTTTTATACTGGTCGAAATTCTTTATAAACTCTTCATCGATGGGCGGAAGCCTTTTCTCTTTGATACCCTTGATGGCCACATGGAAAGTTACTTCCTTACCGGCTACCTGTCTGTTGCTGAGATAATCGGCGGGAAAAGTAACGGTAAAATCTTTTTCCTCGCCTTTTTTCATACCCACAATTTGGTCTTCGAACCCGGGCACAAAAAGTCCCGCACCTACGTGGAGTAAATAATCATCAGCCTTCATATTATCCAGGGGTTTCCCTTCGAGAAAGCCCTGAAACGATATGGACACATAATCGCCCTTTTTTACGGGCCGATCTTCGTCAATCTCCTCCATCGTGGCGTACATTTCTTGTACCTGTTTGAGCCTCAGATTTATCTCTTCTTCCGTCGCAGCCACGTCTTTTTTTACCAGTTTCAATCCTTTGTACCCTGTAGGATCCAGAATTGGTTCTACCTCGACGGTCGCAGAAAAGGAGAAAGGTTCATTGTCTTTCAACCCTTCTTCCTCAATCTCTGGGCGTGAAAGAGGAGTTATCTTGTGCTCGTCAACAGCTTCCCAGTAGTAACGATTGACCAAGCTGTTTACCGTTTCTTCTCTAATGTAGGCACCGAATTTCTTTTCGAGAATAGGTCTGGGAACCCGTCCCGTCCTGAAGCCCTTCACTTGTGCTGTCTTGGCCACTTTCTTAGTTATTTCTTCCAATTCTTTTTTAGCCTCGTCCCAAGGCACTTGGATGGTGATCTTCTTTTTGACGGGGCTTAAGTTTTCTATCCTCAATGCCAATTGTGATTCTGTCACCTTTTCTATCTCCTCTTCAAGACCCCTTACAGGTCTGTTATATACGTGTGGTGCGAGAGAAGGGATTTGAACCCTTACGGTTTTACCCGCTGGATCCTAAGTCCAGTGCGTCTGCCAGTTCCGCCACTCTCGCCTACTTTTATTTTATATGCACCGCCTAAATAAAAGTCAATCCCATTGGCCCAAGGGGCTTTATCTTAACTAATTTTCTTTCGCAAGGGATTTAATTATTCTCTTCTCGATCTTTGAACTCCGTCGCCGTCGTGAAAGGGATCGTCAACTTATAAACCCCACCGGCGAGAACGGCCTTGACGGGGAATGGTGACTTTTCAAATACTTTCAACATCGCCTTGTTGTCGGCCAAGACGTCCGCGGTAAACCCGCTGATCCCTTCTTCGCGAGCAATTCGGATCAGCAGATCAAAAAGAAAAGAAGCAATGCCGTACCCCTGATACTTTTCATCAACGATAAAAGCGAGGTCGGCAAAAGGCTTGTTGGCATCTCTTACGTATCTCGCTTCGGCAATGATTCTTTCAATTCCTCCTTCTTCAATGACCCCGACGATGGACATAACATGGCGATAGTCGACGTTGACATATTCTTGCATTTTATGGTGGGGCATGGTCTTGATGGGGCTGAAATAACGATAGTAAACGGCCTGATCGGAGAACCGATAAAACAATCTCCTCATTTCATCTTCGTCGGACGGCTTAATCGCTCGGAAACGTACAGTTAGACCGTTTTTAAACCTGTGTGTGCAGGCCACTTTTTCCGGATAAAGGTATCCACTTTCGGGAAAGTAAATCTGATCAGCGTAAATCATCTTCGCCTCTTTGGCCTGCCGCACAAGCTCGGCCCGATCATCGGGATGGGCTATTTCGATAAGCGCCTGTGCCCTTTCCCGGAGGGTCTTCCCCATGAGGTACGCCACCCCGTACTCGGTGACGACTAAATCCATAGATTCTCGATTGGAAAACTGAAAAGGATATTTGTCAACCGACAGAACGATATTGGGCTCCCCATGGCGGTTGCGGCTGGGAAGGGCGAATATAGTGCGTCCACCCTTAGAAAGGGCTGCTCCCATGAACAACTCCTGCACGTTACCCGGCCCCGCCGTCACGTTACCTCGACCTGTATGAAGGGCCACGTTTCCTGTTAGATCCACCTTTCTGGCTGGAAGAAGAGCCGTCATTTTATCGTTCATACCGATAATCTTGGGATCCATGATGACATCCTCGGGCTGAAACTCTACTAACGGGTTATTATCCAGCCATTTGAGGAGTTCCTTCGTTCCCAAAATATAAGAAACCGAACACTTACCGCGAAAGATACTTTTTTTTCGGTTCGTTACGGCCCCACTCTTGATGAGGTCCATAAGAGCATCCGTAATGAAAGGAGAATGAATACCCAAATCTTTCTTGTTGGATAGGGTTTTAGCCAGGGCCTCATAAAGTGGCCCGATACCGTATGAGATACAAGCCCCATCTTCCACCACGGAGGCTACATTTTCTGCAATCTTCATGTATACATCCGGAATAGGCCATCTCTGTAAATAGAGAGGTGGCTCCGTCGATTCGACGAAATAATTAAAATCGTTCACATGAACCAAAGTGTCACCCATCGTATGGGGAACTTCATAATTAATTTCCCCCACCACCATATGAGCCGACTCGAGAGCCGCCCGTTCCACGTCAACGCCCACCAAATTGGCATAACCGGCCTCATTAGGTGGTGTAATTTGGATAAAAGCTATATCTATATGAATGGCTCCGGACCTGAATAACCAGGGAATCCGAGAAAACCGACTCGGTATGAGGTCGACCTTGCCCTGTCGAATGGCTTCATCGGCTATCCAACCAGAGAAAAAGGTCTTAAGTCTAAACTTACGTGCATACCTTTCATCGATGGCTACGGCATCTCCCAGGCTTACGAGTTGTATGAGTTCCAGATCCTGAAGGTTGTTTCTCTCGGAGGCCATAAGATGTTTTACCAAAGTGCGCGGTTCTGCCATTCCCGTGCCCAAAAAAATGGTCATACCCGGTTCAATCTTTTCCAAGATTTGCTCTGGGGTTACTAATTTATCTCTCCACATAACTTATCCCGCTTATGAATTACATGGCCCATAACTATTTGGGCCAAGTTCTTTTGTCAAATACATTTTACCGCAAAAAAGAAGGGCCGGATACGCCCCTCTTTGCTAGAGTAATCTCACCCAGACTATTTATGCTAACCGATAAACGCCGCGCTTTTCTTTTACAATCTTTCCCGCCTTTTCTGCCCGATAGATGACAGACCAAATTTGCCTGGCCGAAAGACCCGTTTTCTCCTGCAACGCTATTGAAGAAATTCCCTCCGCACCCGCCTTGGTTATTAGATCCATAACTTTTGCTTTTACCCCTTTGGTTGAGGCCGCTGCCTTTTCCTTACGAGGTTTTCTGCCACTCCCTCTCGCAGCCGTTTTTGAAGTCTTCCTTACCCTTTTCCTTTCCTTGACCTCAGGGACTTCTCTTTTAACCAGTTCTTGAACTCGATCGAAATACTCCCGGATAAACTCCTCCGAGCCTTCTATTTCGATCTCCCTAGTGACAGGATTGTATTTTATCCTTGATCTCTCAACCACTGTTATTCTCTCCTTTCTTCAATATTTTTAATGTCAAACTTATAAAAAATTATATACATTAATCATGCAAAGTCAAAAAAAATTATTACATTAGTGAAAAACTCTTGTTTGCCACATTTCTTTTTTTTCTTGACAGAAAAAAAAATGTTTCGTATCAAGATTCTGACCGCGAGTCATAAATGACTTAAGGGAATAAACTTGATTGGAACTTTTGGATGGGAATAGGAGCAAGAAGAAACAAAATCAGAGAACAAAGACGACAGACCATACTGAGAGCGGCACGCAAGCTGTTCTTTGAAAAAGGATTCAAAAACGTAACTGTTGAAAGTATTGCCAAGAAGGCAAATATCAGCAAAGGAGCCGTTTATCTTCATTTCAAAAGTAAAGACGAGATTTACACCCACCTCCTTCTTTCCGAGGTGGACCGACATCAAAAACTAATTAAATCCATAGTGGAAGAAAAGAACAGGGCATCGGAGTCTATCAGGAAGATTGCCCTAAGCTATGTTGAATTTTTCCTCAACGACCCGGAGTTATTCCGTATCCTTATGAACTACATGCTCAATCCAGAGCACTTAGATCTTACGGAAGAGATGGATAAAAAACTAGTAACTGCCGTAAACAGAAACATCGACGCCATCTCAGAACTGATCAACGCCGGGATCGAAGCGGGAGAATTTCCACGCCCCATAAATGTCTTTCACCATAGGAACATTATATGGGGTATGATTAACGGCATTATCGCTCTCCATCTGTTTACGGGGCCGGAAGAGAAAAGAGGAACCCGTATCAGAAATACCCTCGAAGAAGGCTTAGACATCTATTTGAGAGGTTTAAAGGAACAGAAAAAATAAGAATAACCGCACTTTGCGGCAAAATAAGCTCTTTATAGGCCGGGAGAGATGGGTGCCGCAGTGCCCTGAGTCAACCCCCTGCTTATAAAGAAATCACAAGGAGGAAGACTATGGCGTATCAAATTAGGAAGGCTGCCGTATTAGGGGCAGGCGTAATGGGAGCCGGCATAGCTGCTCATCTCGCCAATGCGGGCATTGAGTGCTATCTGCTGGACATCATTCCTCCCGAGTTGACAGAAGAGGACAAGAAAAAAGGGTTAACTGAGCAATCCCCAGAGTGGCGTAATCGCTTTGCCAATAACGGCCTGGCCAATGCCGTAAAGGCCAAACCGGCTGCGTTTTTCGCCAAAGATCTGGCCTCGATGGTCAAAACGGGTAATTTTGAAGACCATTTAAAATGGTTGGCGGATGTAGACTGGGTCTGCGAAGCGGTAGTGGAAAATCTCAAAATTAAACAGGAGTTATTTGCCCGTGTCGAAAAGATCATCAGGCCTAACTGCATTGTTTCTACCAATACCTCCGGTATCCCCATAAAAGACATCAGTGCCAAGTTCGGGCCCAACCTCAAAAAGCACTTTCTCGGTACCCACTTTTTCAACCCGCCCCGCTATATGAAGCTCATGGAGATCATCCCCGGAGAGGAAACAGATCCGGAAGTAGTAGATTTCATGATCAAATTCAGTGAGCGAACACTGGGTAAAGGGGTGGTTGTTTGCAAAGACGTACCGAACTTCGTCGGTAATAGAATTGGCGTGTTCGACATGTCCAACGCCGTAAACCTCATGCTAGAGATGGGCATGAAGATCGACGAGGTCGACGCCATCGTAAATAAATCCATTGGCCGTCCAGGAACTGCTATCTTCGGTACCATGGACCTCGTAGGCATCGACACAGGCTATCACGTCTCAAAAAATCTCTATGAGGCGGTGCCCGACGACGAATGGAGAGACATGTTTGCCCCCTCTCCCTTCGTCGAGAAGATGATAGAAAAGAAGCTTTTGGGAAATAAAACGAAACAGGGTTATTACAAAAAAACAAAAGACGCCAAAGGCAAATCAGTCAAATACATGCTCGATTTCGAAACTTTCGAGTATGTCCCGGCCGGAAAGCCCAAATTTGATTCCATTTCCGAGGCTTCAAAGAAGGAAAACATCGCTGAAGCCATCAAGACCGTATTCGAAGGAAAAGACAAAGCGGCTGAGTTCGTCCGCAAGTATCTATGCCGCAACTTCATCTACGCCGCAAACCGAGTGGGAGAAATATGCGATAACATTACAGCCATCGACAATGCCATGAAGTGGGGCTACAACCACCAACTGGGTCCATTTGAGACGTGGGATGCGGTAGGAGTTAAGGAAGCCGTCGAAGTTATGAAAGAACTGAAGCTCAAGGTCCCCAAGAAAGTCGAAGAAATGTTGAAGAAAGGTTTTAGTTCTTTCTACGTCAAAAAAGAAGATGGCCTTTACTATTACGACTTCAACCAGAAGGATTACGTCCTCCTTGAACCGAACCCCAGGATAATATTCTTACCCTCCCTGAAGGAAAGGAATAAAGTCGTAGCAGGCAACGCTGGCGCAACTCTCGTCGACATCGGGGATGGGGTGGTCTGCCTCGAGTTTCATACAAAAATGAACTCCATCAACACCGATATGGTGGAGATGATCTTCAAGGCCTGTGATATCGTGGAAAAAGATTTTGTCGGCATGGTCGTTGGTAATCATGCCCCTAACTTCTCCGTCGGAGCAAACATCTTTGACGTTATCGTAGCGGTACAGAAGGCCGATTGGGATCTTATCGAAAAGGGTATTGAAGCACTTCAGAACGCTAATATGAGAATGAAATATTTAAGCAAGCCGGTCGTTTCGGCTCCTGCAGGAATGGCTCTTGGCGGTGGCTGTGAAATAGCCATGCACGCCGCTCGTTGTCAGCCGCACGGTGAAACCTATATGGGCCTGGTCGAGGTCGGAGTAGGCGTTATTCCCGCTGGCGGTGGCTGTAAGGAACTTCTTGTCAGAATGACGGAAGGAATCCCCGCAGGAATAGTCGAGCAAGGTCTAAACCTACAGTACTATATGGCCAAGGCTTTTCAAAACATCGCAACGGCCAAGGTGTCCACCAGTGCCATGGAAGCCATGGAACTGGGATATATCCGGAAGACAGAGAGCATAAGCATGAACCGAGATCAACAGATCTGGGACGCTAAACAGTTGGTTCTTGCCCTTGACATGACCGGTTACAAGCCGCCGAGACCAGTCCTTATCCCCGTCATGGGAGAAAACTTCCGGGGCTTTGTGGATGCCATTCTTTACAACATGAGGCACGGCAACTACATCTCCGACTACGATGTATTCGTAAGCCAAAAGGTCGCCTATGTCCTCTCCGGTGGGGATTGTGCCGAAGGAACATTTGTTACCGAGCAAGAAATCCTCGATCTAGAGAAAGAGGCGTTCTTGAGTCTTCTGGGGGAGAAAAAGACCCAGGACAGAATCATGCACATGCTGAATACGGGTAAACCTCTGCGCAACTAAAAAAATAAACGAAGCGAGAGGAATCCAGTCCTATCCAGGGTACCCTCGCTTATTCGAGAAGGAGGAAAGATATGAACGATGCAGTAATCGTGGAAGCAGTAAGAAGTCCAGGCGGACGCTACAGAAGGGGTGGCTTGGCAGAAACCAGGGCAGAAGAATATGCCATTCAGGTAATAAAAGGGCTCCTGGCCCGGGTGCCACAGCTTGATCCTGCAGATATTGACGACCTAATCGTTGGCTGTTCGTTTCCCGAAGCAGAAACGGGTATGAACGTGGGCAGAATTCTGGCTATGGGTGCTGGCCTTCCCATCTCCGTCTCGGGAATGACGGTCAACAGATTTTGCTCCTCTGGTCTTCAGGCTATTGCTGATGCGACGGCCAAAATCCGAGCCGGTTGGTCTGAAGTGATAATAGCCGGTGGGGTCGAAACCATGACCCATATCCCGATGGGGGGCACTTCGATGCGTCCCCTTCCGGGATGGAAGATGGATGGGTCGATGCCCTACGTCTACGTAAGCATGGGCATCACGGCAGAAAACGTAGCGGCGAACTACAATATCAGTCGGGAAGACCAAGACAAAGTAGGCATGGAGAGCAACCGTCGGGCTTACGAAGCCATCAAGGCGGGTAAGTTCAAGGATGAAATCATACCCATTACCGCCTATAAATATACGCGGGACAAATCAGGCAAACGTGTAAGAACCACCTTCACCTTTGACATGGACGATGGTGTCAGATGGCCCACAACGATGGAAGCCATGGCCGCATTGAAATCCCCCTTCAAAGCCGGCGGCTCAGTGACGGCAGGTAATTCTTCCCAGATGACTGATGGGGCGGCCTTTTCGCTACTTATGAGTGCGGAAAAGGCTAAATCCTTGGGAATCAAACCGGTCGCGAGACTAACCCATTTTGCCGTCGCCGGATGTAAAGCAGAGGAAATGGGCGTCGGCCCTGCCTATGCTATTCCCAAGGTACTCAAGATGGCGGGTCTGACGACGAAAGATATAGACGTGTTCGAGATTAACGAAGCATTTGCCTCTCAGTTCATTTACAGCTTAAGGGCCACGGGCATAGAGGATCGCTATTGGGCGGGTGATGTGAACCCCAACGGAGGAGCGATTGCCCTTGGTCATCCTCTGGGATGTACGGGGGCTAAACTTACGGCGCAGCTCATTTACGAATTAAAAAGGCGAGGGGCTAAGCGGGGCATAGTATCCATGTGCATCGGCGGTGGAATGGGCGCAGCCGGAATCTTTGAAATGCTGTAAAAAACTGTTAATGTGGGGCCCCGATATTCCGGGGCCCTTTTTTTGCCTTGAAGTTTCTGCTTTTTTCATCTATATAGCATAACGTTCGGGCGGTTAACTCAGCGGGAGAGTGCTACCTTCACACGGTAGAAGTCACTGGTTCAAATCCAGTACCGCCTACCATAGAAAAAAAGGCGGATCATTCAGATCCGCCTTTCCTATTGATGGCCCCTTAATATGTGAAGGCCTCATCTGTAATCTCGAGCGGCACCTTCTCTCCAGCTTTAATGGCATCACACCGGGCTTTGACGGTGGTCAGAATCTCATTGGCAAAGAATTTGGCAGAAGCTATCCGACCACTGTAAAAGGCCGCTTCTTTATCTTCTCTCTCCAAAGCCTTCTTCTGTCCAATGCTGTATGCCTTTTTCTCCTCGTAAATGGCCTGCAGCTTTTCATTGGCCACACAGGCCCCATCAATGAGGAAATGTCCCAGGAGAACGTCTCCGAAAATCTCGAGAAATTTGCAGGCGTAGAGGATGGGTATGAGAAAATCTCCCGACTTCCCAACCTGAGCAAAATACATTGTGAGGTCGAAACACGCATTGGCCGCCTCTTCCAAGATGGCTGCATACTTACCGAGTTCAGGTACCCCTTTAGCACGCGCGATGTTCTGCTGAATGAGCATCGCCATGTTCATCACATTGGCTCCCTTTCTTTGAGCCAATTTTCTCCCTACCAGATCGAGAGCCTGAATACCGTTCGTCCCTTCATAAATCTGGGCAATCTTTTCATCCCTTAAGTATTGTTCGACGGGATATTCTTGACAGTAACCATATCCACCGTAGACATCGATGGCGGTGGAGCAAATAAGCAGACCCTTATCCGTCGTATAGGCCTTCACAATAGGCGTCAACAGATTGAGGAATCCCTCCCATTTTTCTTTTTCCTCCGGTGTCTCGGCTACATGCATGCGGTCGATGCAGTAGGCGGTGAAATAACATAAGGATCTCAAACCTTCTACATGACACTTCATCCACATAAGCTTCCGCCGAATATCGGGATGATTGATAATGGCCACCGACTTCGCATCAGGATTATTCATCTCCCAAATAGCTTTCCCCTGGATGCGCTCTTTAGCATAGGCTACGGCATGTTCGAAGGCAGCCGAACCGAGGTCTAATCCCTGCATCCCCGTTCCAAGACGTGCTTCATTCATCATCTGGAACATAATGCGCATGCCCTCGCGCTCTTTTCCCAAGAGTTCACCGATGCAATTACCATTTTCACCAAAGTTGAGGGTGGCCGTTGCCGAACCCTTAATACCCATTTTGTGCTCAATTCCACCGGTCACTACATCATTGAATTCGCCGAGAGATCCATCATCATTCACCCGATATTTGGGTACGATGAAGATGGAAATCCCCTTCGTCCCGGGAGGATCACCCTCAATACGTGCCAGCACGGGATGGATGATATTGGGAGTTAAATTATGGTCACCAGAGGAGATGAAAATTTTCGTTCCCGTGATGAGAAATTTTCCGTCCGGAAGTCTCTTAGCGGACGTTTTCAAAGCACCTACATCGCTACCCGCTCCCGGTTCGGTCAGACACATGGTGCCCGCCCACTCACCTGAGTAAAGCTTATACATGTACTTATTCTTCTGCTCTTCTGTGCCGTAATTTTTGATCAGCCCGGCCGCACCATGCGTAAGACCAGGATACATACAAAAGGCATAATTGGCCGCACCGAAAAGTTCCATGTTGGCAAATTGAACTGAAGCGGGTATGCCCTGTCCCCCAACTTCAGGGTCCTCTGCCGCCGCAATCCAGCCGGCCTCACAGTAAGTCTTATAAGCGGCATGGTAACAGTCCGGCACATAGACCTTACCGTTTTCGAACCGACACCCTTGTTTATCACCCTCCTTGAGCGTCGGAGCAATAACCTCAACGGCCATCTTCTCCGCCTCATTGAGGATCATTAGGAGATCTTCTTTTGTAAAATCTTTAAATCTTTCCGTTTTGAATAGATCCTCGATCTTGAGCTGCTCAAAGAGGACAAACTGTTGATCCCGCGTATTGACCAGTAAATTGCCCATATCTAACTCCCTTCCGTATTTTTTATGGTGAGCTTTTTCTCACCTAATCTCCTCATTCCGCGGCGGGGGATTATAAATTTACACTGACCAGAAGTCAATAAAAAAGTCTCTCTTCTTCGCAAAAAACATCTTTAATTGGGCTGGCTTCCCTTTTTTGAAGCGACAAATCGGCAGTGTTCGTAAAAGCGGGCCAAGGCATAAACCGCTCTTTCCAGGCTATCATAGATTGGTACCCCGGCGTTTAGTACAATTTCATCAAGGCGCGGAATGATAGACCTAATAAGGGTATCCGGCCTATACTGGCGCCTTACTACGATAAGAGGATGATTCATCAGACGCTCCTTCCCGACGGTAACGAGATAGCGAGCAACTTTTTCCACATAACTTTCCGATTGCGAACGACCATGGAGCCAATCGAGGGGTAAAGAGATGATAAAATTATCGACTTCTCCACTTCGGGCTAGAATCTCGAGGACGTCCCCCAAGGCGGGCAGATTGACAAAAATGGGTACCGCATCGATGGGATTTTTGATCATCGTCCCCGCTGGCGGGATAAATTCACGGAGCTTTTTTACCAGTCCCGGGGATAATGGAGGCAAGGACAGACCCGCGCGGGCACAGATATCCGACACGAAGACACCGATGCCGCCTCCGATGCCCAAAACGGCGACCCTGGAACCCCCTACCCACTTTAGGTGGTGAGCTGCAAGTACAACATCGGCCATCTCTTCTAAGGAGCAAACGGGAATAACCCCTGTCTGGCGGAAAAAAGCCTGCCAGATCTTTTCTCCCCCTGCTAATGATCCCGTATGAGAAGAAACTGCCCGAGCTCCCGATTCGGTGAGACCTCCTTTAAAGATAATGATGGGCTTGACCAAATTTAGACGCGAGACCACTTCAAAAAAACTTCTCCCGTCCTTAACCCCTTCCAGGTACATGGCAATAATACGCGTTTCGTCATCTCTTTCGAGATAATGGAGAAAATCGGTACTATCCAACGTCAAGGCATTGCCGTAACTGAAAGATTTACTTATATGAATCCCATATCGGTCCGACAGGTAATGGGTAAAATCTTCTGCATTCCCACCACTCTGACTCACAAACGCCACGGGCCCTGAAATGGGTGAAGCTCCCACCCACGTAACCATCCTTGAGGACGGTACGTATAGCCCCATGCAATTAGGTCCGATTACATGTAGTCGACCCCGTCTGGCTATTTCTTCCAATTTGTTCTGCAGATTTACCCGCTCTTCTTCTCCCGTCTCTTTGAATCCAGAGGTAAAGATATGGATATTGCGGTTCCCCGTTACTACACACTCCTCCAGGACGGATGGCACGACATGAGCCGGAACAGAAACGATAACCAGATCCACTTGTTCGGGTAGGGCACTTAAATTGGGATAGGTTTTTACTCCCTCTATTTCTTCTATATTGGGATTGACGGGATACAAACGACCGGGGAAGCCAAATCTTCTCATACACATATACATGCCTGGGAAACCTCCAGCGGGAGGACGACTAGCTCCGACCACCGCCACCGACCGGGCATGAACCATTCGATCCAAGGCCCTCATCACCTCCTCGCGATTGGGTTCCGGACTTATACTTATTTCTACGGGAGCAGCCTCTTTAAGCACGATTAAAGCATCTACTGCGAACACTTTGCCTGTTTCATCCACCACCAAGGGGTTTATATCCACTTCTAAAATGTCCGCCCTTTCTAAACCCAAGCGGGAGAGACCCGTAATGACCTTCACCATCAATTCCCTATCTGCGGCTCTTTCTCCCCTAAACGCGCCCAAAAGGACTTTTGATCGAATTTCTTCCAGCATGCGATGAGCCTCTTCTTCCGACACGGGGGCAATACGAAAAACCACATCATTCAAAGCTTCGGTAAATATGCCTCCAAGGCCAAACATGACGGAAGGGCCGAACTGAGGATCTCGGATGAGACCGGCAACGAATTCTCTCTTCCCCTTAATCATGGGCTGGATAAGGAATGCCTCTACATCATCTCCGGCCCGCCTTCGGATCTCGTTGCAAGCTCTTTTTACCCCTTCTTCGTCTGAGATGTTGAGAAAGACTACCCCGAGCTCCGTTTTATGGAGCAACTTTTTCCCCATACCCTTGATTACGACTGGGAATCCTAACTGACGACTGTATTTAACTGCTTCCTTTTCATCTACCGCTTCGTATTCGTCTACGACAGGTACGCCATACTGGCGCAGTAACCTTTTGGCCTCCCCTTCGCTCAATACTTGCTTACTTTCAACCACCTTCATCGTTTCCTCCTTTTTTCGACCTCACGAGGGCATCAACTAAAATGCGCTTCGCTAGGGCTAAGGTTCTCGTCTTTAGCTTGTGCCCTTTTTTGGCATCCGATTTGACGTCTTCCAGTTGAATAACACCGACGAGGAGTCCCCAGATAAGATCGGCCAGTTCATAAACGTTAACCTCTTTGATCAACCCCCTTTCCATGCCTCGCCTGAGTATTGACCGACAAAGGTCAAAATTGCGTCTCCCCTTTTCATTGAGGGAGTCGCGGAGAGAGGGCTCCAACTCTTCTATCAACCCTTCTTGCTGGAAGAGACGAAGAATACGAAATGTATCGGGCCTTTTTTCATAACCATGATAGAGCGCTGCCATGAGTTCCGAGATGAGTGTTTCCCCACTATCTATCTCTCCCTGGGATACCTTTTTTTCTAATCTTTCCAACTCCAAGCGCGTATCGTCGATAAGAGGGGCCATAAGAGAAAAAAAGAGCTCGTCTTTGGAACTGAAATATAGGTAGACGGTCGGTTTTGTCACCTCGGCCGCAAGGGCAATCTCATCCATCGTTGCCTTGAGATACCCTTTGGCGGAAAAAACGTGCCTCGCCGCATCTAAGATGCTTTGGATACGCTGACTTTTTTCTCGCTCTCTTCTTTTCTGACAGATACTTTTGAGATCTTCTGACGTGGACACTATACTTACCGGGGGTAACAAACTTACTCTCGGTAAATCCATTACCCCCGGATTTTTTGGAAGTCAACTCTTTTTTAAAACCGTTACATTTTTCTCAGTTCCTGCTTTAATATTTTCCCCACCAGACTCTTCGGCATCGCCTTCAGAAAAACGACTTCTTTAGGCACATAGAAATTCGGGAGTTTAGTGCGGCAGAACTCGATAATCTCCTCCGGTGACGCCGATTCACCGGGATTGAGCACCACAAAAGCCTTAATATCTTCTCCATATACAGGATCCGGTTTGCCGACAACGGCCGCCTCTGAGACCTTGGGATGGGTATAGATGACCTCCTCTATCATGCGGGGTGATATATTCTCTCCACCTTTGATAATAAGATCTTTCTTTCGATCGGTTATCCAGTAATATCCATCTTCATCTACGTATCCCACATCTCCCGTATGGAGCCACCCATTTCTGATCGCCTCTTTAGTTTCTTCCGGCTTATTCCAATATCCCTTCATGATCTGGGGCCCCCGGATTACGATCTCTCCCCGCTCTCCCGGCGGCAGAAGTCGTCCTTCGTCATCCATGATGCCCATCTCGGTTCCCTTCATAGGCTTGCCGATGGAACCTACTTTTTTTAGGCCTCGTATGGGGTTGACTGCGTTGTTCGCCCCCGCTTCGGTCAGTCCCCACCCTTCTATAATTTCAAAGCCAAAGACATCGCGAAATTTCTTCCACGTCTCTAAAGAAAGAGGAGCTGATCCGGAAAACCAAAACATCATAGAACTTAGGTCGTACTTTTTTGGTTCCGGATAAAGAAGCATGTATACGTACATGGTCGGCACTCCCGACAGCAGGTTGGCCTTATACTTTTCAATGGAGGAAAATATTTTTTCCAAGTCGAAGTGGCTAAGGAGCACTGTTTTTGTGGTGCGAAAAAGACCATTATTCATGGTGGCAATGCCGTATGAGTGGCACAGTGGTAAAACGGCGATAGCTGTTAGCCCGTCGGGGATGTCGTCTTTCACCGTCTCATGTTGCATGCGAGCGTTATGATAAAGGGAACCGTGGGTGTGAACCACCCCCTTTGGGCGACCGGTAGTTCCAGCTGTGTAGATGATGGCCGCATTATCGTCTTCCGTCGTATTTTCAAATTCATCCATTTCCGGACTCTCATCTACAAGATTACGAAAAGAAATTGTGTTCGCTCCCGTCGCTCCGTCGATGAGAACAACATGCTTAATATCGGGGGCTTTAGCCACACCCGCATTTATTTTGGGGAGGAAATCGCTACGACTGATCACCACCTTTGCCCCTGAATCTTGGTAGATATAAGCTGTCTCTTCCTCTCCGACGAGATAGTTGATGGGTACGATGACCGCCCCCAATCGCCAGAGAGCACTAAAGGCCTGTAGCACTTCCGGACAGTTTGGGCTCTGAACGATAACGCGATCACCCTTTTTCACCCCGAGTCGCTGAAGGGCAGATGCGAGCTTTTTTGATTGTCTTAACATATCGAAATTGGTCATCTCCCGATCTTCATAAATCAACGTCACCCTCTTTCCTACCTGCTTTACCCTTTCCTCTCCAAGATAAGCCAAATTCATACCTTCCCTCCTTTTTCGGTTTAATCCTCCCGGCTGAATGGCCGGGGTAGAATTTTAAACGGTGTATTTTATTAATATCATAGAAGAGAACTCGATGGAATGACAAATTCCGTTGACAACTTCCTATCCTTCACTTATATATAAACAAACACTCACTCAAAAAGGGGGATAATATGAGAATACTGGTTGCATACACAGGAGGAAGTGAAGTCGATCGGAAGGTCCTTGAACTGGCGAAGCAACATGCCAAGGTATTTAACGCTAAGTTGTACATCGCCACCTCCCTGGAACAGGTTTCAGAGGAAAAGGATGTCAAAGAAGTAGAAAGGCTGGAAAGCCATCTCGATTATCTAAAAGAGACCATCTCCAAGGAAGGTATTGAGTGTGAAGCGCATCTGCTTGTTCGAGGACTCACACCCGGTGAAGATATTGTAGAATTTGCTAAAGACAACAAGATCGATGAAATCTTCATCGGTATCGAAAAGACTTCCAAAGTGGGCAAACTCCTTTTTGGTTCTAATGCTCAATACATCATTCTCGAAGCACCGTGCCCGGTGGTTTCGGTAAAGTAAGGTTACATCTACCCATTTTTTGGCAAGTCCCCTTATGCCTATAAGGGGACTTTTTTATTGATTTGCTAAAGGAACAATAGATGCACCACCAACGATTGGTTAATCCAGAAGATGTCCTGGCCCACATCGAACCGGGCATGAGCATTTTTATTAGTTCAGGGCCAGCCGAGCCGAGAACCCTAACCAAAGCCCTCATTAATTCCCCTTTGCCGAATCTTAAGGATTTAGAGGTCATCCAGCTCATCAGTTTAGGTGAAGCCCTTTTCGCCTACACCCAAAGCAAACCGGGAAAATTTAGGCTTAAAACCTTTTTTTCCGGCTGGGTGGCAAGCGAAGCAATCACCGCCGGTGCCGTAGATTTAGTGCCTTGCCGTATTTCCCGAATACCGCTTCTCATCGCTTCCGGGCTGATCAGTATAGACGTGGCTTTTATCCAGATCTCGCCTTTCGATGAAAGGGGTTTCGCCAGTTTGGGTATCGCCCTCGATGCGGCACGTTTTGCAATCGAAAGGGCCGCCCTCGTGGTTGGTGAAATCAATAGAAGCATCCCCCGTACGATGGGTAACACCTTTGTTCATCGGAATATGTTCGACTATCTTATTGAAGCGCAGGAACCTCCTATCTACTTTCCTCGCTGGCCGTACGATAAAGTCATGGCCAAAGTAGCAGAAAACTGTGCTTCCATGATTGAAGACGGAAGCTGTTTATCCTTCTATCCAGGGTCGCTCTACGAAGCCTTAACACCTCACCTGGCCAGAAAAAGGGATTTGGGAGCCCACACTTTCTTCATTACCGATCCGCTCATGGATCTGATCAAGTGTGGGGCCATAAATAACCGGAGAAAGAACTATTTCCGCGATAAAACCCTTACTTCCTATGCCCTGGGCACGAAAGAATTGCTCAACTGGCTCGACCTCAACCCGCTGGTAGAATTTCAAAGTACCGACATTGTAGGTGACTACAACCGCATCGGACTCAACGACCGAGTTACAGGTATTCTGCCGGCACGAAAGGTGGACCTGACTGGAAATGTCGCCCTGCACGTTGGAAAAGGGAACGTAATCGCCGGCCCAGGTCAGGCGATGGAACTCTTTTCTGTGGCTCAATTCTCCCGCGGGGGGAGAAATATCTTTGCCCTGCCCAGTCGCAACCTGAAAGGGGAGTCAAACATTCTCGTCTCCCTCGGCAATCTGCCGGGGCAATTTACAAATAGGGAAAGTCTAGATTTGGTGGTCACGGAATTTGGTATTGCCTCCTTGGCCGGTAAAACGATCCGGGAACGCGCGCAGGCCCTTATCGACATTGCTCACCCGGACGATAGGGCAGAACTCATCCGTCAAGCGAAAAATGAACGTCTTTTATTCCCCGACCAAGTCTACCGTGCCGAGGCGGCCATCATGTACCCCGATTATCTCACCTGCATTCATCGCTTTAAAGACGGTACGGTCATTACTTTCCGGCCCATCAAACCTTCTGATGAAGAAGAGATGAAACGGCTCTTTTATCGTTTTTCCGATCCAGGCCAATTCTATCGGTATTTTAGTGAATCGAGGTCTATGCCCCAGACGAAGTGGGACGAGTACGTGAACATAGACTATCATTCCACCATGTCCATCGTCGGTGTCTGGGAAGGGGAAGGCATACCCCGAATTGTGGCCGAAGGTAGATATCAGATAAGACACGACCTGCTGTTAGCCGATATATCATTCATCGTAGAAGAGGGTTTTCGGGGAAAGGGAGTAGCCTCCTTTCTTTTGGAGTTGCTCATTACCGCCGCCCGAGAAAGGGGTATTGAGGGCTTTGTAGCCGACGTACTGGCCAATAACCAGGCCGTTATGCGCGTTTTCGAAAAATCGGGATATCCGGTGCGGGCAGTCTTAACCCACGGCGTATATCATCTAACCCTCATGTTTTCACCTACCGAGGAGATGAAAGGGACATCACCATGATCTTCTATGTGCTTAAAAAAATCATAACCCCCTTCTTCTATCCCTTATCCGTGATCATCTTATTGTTTATTGTTGGCTTCCTCAATTTGAGACGCTCCTCCCGTCGTTTAGGCAGAATCTTCATCGTTATCGGCATGGCCTTGCTCGTCCTCTCTTCCCTGGAGCCCATCACGGATTTAATAGTAGAAAAGCTGGAAACAAAATATCCCCCTATCACCGAAGAAGCGATAAAAAAACTGAGCCAGGTCAAATATATTTGCGTCTTAGGAGCCGGCACCCAACCGGACCCCGATCGACCACCTAACAGCCAGCTCACCCGTGGCTCCCTTGTGCGTTTAATAGAAGCCGTTCGTCTGCAACGCCGTTTCCCGGAGGCCCGCCTGATTCTTTCGGGAGGTGCCGCCTTTACCAATCCGCCGGAAGCTAAACTCCTTTCAGACGTCGCCGAGACTTTGGCGGTTGCGCCAAATAAAATTATCATCGAAGCAAAATCCAAAGATACCTCTGAGCAGGCGCAATTAATAAAATCCATCGTGCAGAACGAGCCTGTCATTGTCGTCACTTCCGCCATTCACATGCCCCGCTCCCTTATGCTTTTTAAACTTTCTGGTATTCAGGCTATCCCTGCTCCCACGGATTATCTAACAGCTCAGGTCCCCCCGAATCCCATAAAACGCTTTTTCCCTTCCCCCGACAGTCTTTTCAATTTACAGGCCGCCATCCATGAATACTTAGGTATAGCGTGGATAAAAATCTTCCGTTGAACTCCCACCTGAGGCGTGATAAAGTTTAATAAATTTTAGGAGGTTCGTTTCACGATGACCGAAAAGAGGTTAATCATCGTATTTGTTTCTATCCTGGCTTCCCTCCTCTTTGTCTCGGGGGCTTACGCTCAAAAGAAAGTCTATGTCACCGTCCTGCCCTTCAACGTTCACAGCGCGGAGAATATCGATTATGTGAAGCAGGGCGTATGGGACATGCTTATATCGAGACTCTCCGCCAACGAAGGAATAATAGTGGCAGGAAAAGATCAGGTGATGGAGGCGATCCAATCCCTGAAAATTAAGGATCTAACGTTGCCCAACGTATATGCCGTGGGGAAAAAATTAGGCTGTGACTACGCTGTTTGGGGTAGCATAACCAAGATAGGTAACAGCGTCAGCATCGATGGGAAACTATTGGAAATTGCTACTTACACGAACCCCGTAGGGCTTATTTCTCAAACTCAGGGCATGGATGAGGTAATAAGTAAGATCAACGAGTTAGCAAAAAAGATCAATGACCATCTCTCCGGTCGTCCCGCTGCGCCTGCAGCGTTACAGATACCCACCACGGGAACTCCCACCACCCCTCCCATGCCCAAAGGAGAGTTAAGCAAAGAGGACAAAATAGTAAGCACAATGAGGAAGGGTAAAAGGGCAACCCTTACCGGTGCTATAAATCCGGATTTCATCTCCGGGGCCATGCCCCGGGATAAGAAAACCTTCTGGATGAGTCAAAAGTATCCCACCGAATTTCGCGGCTTGGATATAGGAGATGTAAATGGCGACGGTCTCAATGAAATCGTGGCAATCGATAGAACCAACATCTACATTTTCCAGAAGGTGGAAAACGAAATGCGCCTTCTCCAAAAGATAACCGGCAAAGCGACGGACAACTATCTTGGAGTAGATGTCTATCCCCTCACGGGCAATAAAGCTCAGGATATTATCGTAACCAACATCTTTACCAGCCGTGGCCCCAATATGTACCAGCATCAAGTTCAATCTGCTATCATTTCATACCGGGATGGAAAATGGCAAAAAGTGGCAGATAATCTCCCCTGGATCTTCAGGGCAATAAATAATTCCGGCACTTATAGACTGTTAGGGCAAAAACTTTCGGCCAGTGCTAGTTCTCCCACGGGCATTTCCGGTCCCTTCGACACGCCCATCTATGAAATGGTATGGAGAAACGGGCAGGTGATGGAAGGCAGAAAAATGAAAATCCCCCAAGGTTTGTGCCTCTATGGACTGACGGTGGACAACCTCGGCGAAGGAAAAGACAAAATCATCGCCTTGAACAAATACGATCGGTTACTTGTGATCGAAGAGACAGATAAGAGTATGGAAAAGATCGAAGCCCTCTTTGGAGGGAAAGAATTACTCTTTCGAAGTGAAGAATACTTTGGTGGAAGCAACCTCTATCTTTCCATGTACGGTCAAGAATCGATCGGAGATGATTACACAGAGTTCAACTACTATTTAAATCCCCGTATATTAACCTACGACCTGAATCGTACAGGAAAGAGAGATGTGTTTCTTACCAAGAACGATTCCCCTTCTGGACGCATCTTGAAGAATGTAAAACTTTTTACCTCTAGTCAGTTTTACTGTTTGACCTGGGACTCGATCGGATTAGAGGAAAACTGGAGAACCAACAAATTAAGCGGCTACGCAGCGGATTACCAGATCAAGGACATCGATAACGATGGAGAAGATGAAATCGTCATTGCCATTGTCACCTCCTCCGCTTCTTTAATCTCCCAAAATAGCGCCATCGTGGCGTACAAACTAAAGGCCGGGGAATAGAGTTGACAAGAACAGGTGCTTTTGTTAGAAAAGAGATTCGCAGAAGGGCGGTGTAGCTCAGCTGGTTAGAGCATACGGCTCATATCCGTAGTGTCCGGGGTTCGATTCCCTGCACCGCCACCAAAAAAAAAGACAAAGGCCCGCTAACGCGGGCTTTTTTATTTTATGAAGTGTCAATCTTATCCTCTCACAGATCAGATTAAGGACGGAAAAACAGCTTCACAGGCTGACAGCTGGGCATCGATTCCTTAACCCAGGGCTTCTTCTATTTTAGCGGAAAAGGTCTCCATCTTAAAGGGCTTTTGCAGAAAGGAGATGGCTCCATCTCGAATTAGTCGGCTAACTTTATCTTCTAAGGCGTAACCGCTGATGATAATCACCTTGGCCTCGGGTGTTAACTCTTTCAGTCGATAAAATACCTGCTCCCCACTTAACCCTGGCATAACCATGTCAAGAATGATTAAATCTATTTCTCCCCTTCTCTGCTCCATGATATCAAGCGCCTCTTCTCCACTTCGGGCGGCCAATACCTCAAAGCCCATCAGCTCCAACCATTCAACGAGAATATCAATGTTAATATCCTCGTCATCAACCACTAAAATTCTCTTTTTAGTCATAACACATCTATAGGCGCAAATTTTGCTAGCTATGCATCTTGTACATAGTATCTTATTTTTTTGCTTAACACAAAAAAATTTTTTGTGTAATAGACACGGCCAATGAAGAGACACCAAATAGAGAAGAAATTCCACCTCCTAACCAAATTGGGGCAAAAGGCCGGTTCTTATCGTGTCTTTTTAAAAGACGGTCAATTAGTTTACGTCTGGGGAAACGAGGCCTTTCTCGGTGATATCAATCTCAAAACGGTCAAAGAATTGGAAAATAAGAGGGAATCAGATCTCTTCGGTGATAATTCCTCCTTTAATGTAGAAGAGATAGAGCGGAAAATCCGTGATGGAAGGGTTGAATATCTTTCACTGAATGAGTCGCGCATCTTGGCAGGAGGAAAAAAGGAATTAACGACTGAACGTCGCCCGATCTTCAATCAAGGAGGAGAAGTGGTAGGTCTGATCGGGTTTTACCAACTGAATCCGGGGCAGAACGAGGTTGGACATCCTTTTTTTTGGGAACCTATTCCTCTTCCCACCCTTCTGTTCGATTTGAAAGAAAATTGCGTGTACCCGAACCGACAATTCGCTCAAACGGTCCTACCGTTACCACAAAAAGAGCGAGGAAGTATTTTCGATTTTATAAAATCGCACGATGATGTAAACAGTAACAATTTCCCCGCATCCACCCTTTACGTTCAAGGGAAAGAGCTGGCATGCTTCTCTTCCCACCACACAGATTACAAAGTTGCCAGCCTGGTCGACGTGACGGAGCATGCCAGAACGAACGACGAACTCGCGAGGACAAATGAATGGCTAAAGGCATGGATATGGGAGTTGGAATACCACAACAGAAAACTCGAAATAATACATCAGATGGGATGTGCCCTTCAGTTATGTCGATCCATCGCTGACGCAGGCACGGTTATAAAAAAACACCTTTCCCGTCTCTTCGAGACTTTAGGGGGAGCGATGTTCATCCCCGATGAAACAAAGCATCGCTTACAGAACCTTTTTTCTTACGGAGACAACAGTTACCTAATGAAAAACTTACCAGCCGAGGAATGCGTTGCCTTCAGGTATGGCCGTCAGCTTTTGGGAAGAGAAAACACCTGTTACCGATGTCTCTCTGCCCCTGAAGGGAGAAATTTTTCCCTCATGTGCCTTCCCATGATGATATCCGGTCGCCCGGAAGGGGTGGTGAGCCTAAGGGTAGAAGAAGGCGAAAACAAAGAACACATCGAAAAAGGTTTGCTCATCATTGCCATCGAATACATATCCCTGGCCTTTGGCAATCTCCAGCTGCAAGATCAGCTCATGCATCAGGCGACACGAGACGCCCTTACTAATCTCTATAACCGACGCTACATGGAAGAATCTTTAAATAGGGAGTTTTACCGCTGTCAGAGAAAGGGCCTACCCTTGAGCCTCATCATCATCGATATCGACTTTTTCAAGACGATAAACGACCGTTATGGACACGATGCAGGAGACTTTGTGCTAAAAAAATTCTCCAGTTATATTCTACAATCCATTAGGAAGGAAGATATCGCCTGTCGCTATGGCGGAGAAGAATTCGTCGTCATCCTACCGGAAACTCCACTAGAGGCGGCCGTCGTCCGGGCGGAACAGATGAGAAAGAAGATTATGATTTCGAGTTTGGAATACCGGGGGGAGATTATCACCGATATCACCGCCTCAATGGGAATTGCCACCTGGCCTCAACACGGCGATGACCCCCTGGCCTGTTTGAAAGCGGCGGATTTAGCACTCTATCGGGCCAAGGAAGAGGGGCGCAACCGGGTGGTAGTGGCCAGTACCGAAACGGCTGAAATCAACGGAAAATCCTACCTTAATATACCCAATGACCCTTCTTTAGTGCATCGACACTAAGATATCGACCACATTAGGATCGAATTGAGTCCCTCTATTCCGTAAAATTTCTTCTATCGCTTGCTTTTGGCTGCGGGCACGCTGATAAGGACGGTTGTTGGTTATGGCATCGTAAGTATCCGCGACGGCGAGAATTCTCGCCAGCAGAGGAATTTCTTCCCCCTTCAATCCATAAGGGTACCCTCCTCCGTCCCATCTTTCATGGTGGTAACGCACAATCTCTCTCTCCCGATCAAAGAGACTGATAGGGCTTAAAATTTCCTCTCCCAGCAAGGTATGCTTTTTTATAACCTCATATTCTCCTTCGGTCAAACGACCGGGCTTTAAAAGAATCGCATCGGGAATAGCGATTTTCCCTATATCATGAAGGGCACCGGCCACCCTCAATACGGCCCGGTCATCCTCGGAGACATTCATGCGATTAGCAATTTTCAACGCCATCTCCGTCACCCGCTCAGAATGCTCCTCTGTGTAATGGTCCCGCAGCTGAACGGATGCTACGAGAGAGCGAAAAGTTTCGTAAACGTTGTTAAAAAGACTTTCGTAAAGAAGCCGGTTTTCAATGTTGAGGGACGCCCTTTTCGTTAAGCTTACCACGTAATGAAGATCTTTTTTCGTAAATGAACCGAACGTTTTTTTCCTACGCACGGTGAGTACGCCGAAGGGATTCCCTCTAATAGTCAAAGGCGCACAGATAATGGCCGGGGAAAAAAAGGGGTTCTCTTCACTCTTGGCGATGACGGCTTCTTTTCGACTCAAGGTTTTATACAAAATTTTTTCGATGGCAGGCAGATTTTCTTGTACTGCTTCCCTCTCTTCTTCTGGTTTCACGATCTTGGGATAAAACAAGTTTTCCTCTCGATCGTACAGGTAAAGCTGGCATGCGTCCCCCTCCACTACTTTGAGGGCTAAATCTACGATTTGCTCGAAGATACGATCATTATCCCCTTCAATCGTTTCAACGGAATCGAAAATATAGCTGTGGACTGATAATTCCTCTTCCCGTTCGGAGAATTCCTCCCTTCCTTCGTAAAATTCTTGGCCTTTTAAATACAGATCGACCCGATAGATCAGCTCATCAATTTTAAAGGGTTTCTTAAGATAGTCCACCGCCCCCTTCTTCATCGCCTTTACGGTGAGGTCAATTTCCGATTGGGCGGTAATCATGATCACAACGGGTCTCTTCTTCATTTCCCGCACGTGTTGGAGCAGGTCAATGCCATCCATACACGGCATCATGACATCGCTTATAACCAAATGGTAAGGTTCCTGACGGAGAATTTCGAGGGCTTGATAACCATTTTCCGCCTCTCGTACGTTTTCGTAACCACAGGCGGAAAGGGCTTCCACAATCATTTCTCTTGTTGGCGGGTAATCATCAACGACGAGGATTTTCTTTTGGTATGGGCTTTCTTCTGATATGAATACCCCTCCACTCGACATGGCCTATACCGCACTACCTCTTTTTCGTCAGAATGTCCACGAGGGTGTAGGAAATCTTCTCGCACCGACTTTCAACTATCCTATCATTCCCTGAAAGGGTGACCGCATCATCTTTACTTAGCCGCTCTCGCTCCACATCGACGAGGGGCCTATTTTTTTGTTGTTTCGTATAGGCTTTTATGACGTTGTCTATGTGATGGGTGGATATGGTCATACCTAGTCCCTTCGCTTTTCTGTAACCATAATATCGGCAGAAAAAAGGAAAACTTTAGAAAAAAATTACGGCACGCAAAGTGCATATAAACTGTGAAAAACATTGGGAGGATCTGCTTTGGCGATAAATCCCATCAATTTGCACAACCCACATATCATGAAAGAAGGATACCCCTTAAGGCGTCCTCCTTCTTCTCATAGTGACTTTTCATCTTTTTTAAATCGTGTCATGGAAAAACCACCCTCTCAGGAAGAAATCAAATTCCTTGCTGCCTATCTGGACTGGCGCATGAAAGCTACCCTTTTTGGACTGGTCAGTGACAATATTTCGTCACCGCCCCCCACTTTTATGACACCACCAAACCGAGGAGAGGAATTAACGACGGACATCGATGATGTAGTTGCAGAGGCGGCCAGAGAAAATCGATTAGCTCCTTCCCTAATTCGCGCTGTCATACAGGTGGAAAGCGGCTGGAACCCGCGGGCGGTTTCTCCGAAAGGAGCTATGGGGCTGATGCAACTGATGCCAGAGACGGCCCGGATGCTGGGTGTAAAAAACCCCTTTGATGTAAGAGAAAACGTGCTCGCCGGTACCCGATATTTAAAATCGTTAATCGATAGATACGACGGCAATATCGAGCTCGCCCTTGCGGCCTACAATTGGGGACCCGGCAATCTCGAGCGGGCGACAAGGTCGATGCCACAAGAAACCGTACAATACGTGGCAAAAGTAAAAAAATATTGGCGAGGGACAGTATGACCGTTATCCGTCGAGAAGATGTAGGTGCAATCGTCAAAGCGCTAAACGAGAGTAATTTTCTCTTAACGAGGAAAAATCTTTATTCCAGCATCGTCAAATTCCGGGAAGCGTTAGAAAAAATGCTCCACACCCCTATGCTCCCCGCTGATGAGAGAGAGATAAAAAACATGGTAAATGAATTCCAATATCGTCTTGCCTCATCTCGCATTTTTTTTGAATGCTACGGCCCCGTTAGCTTCCGAGATAACGATGTAGAAACCACTCTTGACTTTCTCAAACAGCTCATCTTGGTAAAAGAAGAAGAAATAAAAGAGGAAATGGAGCGGTCAAGGCGTGAAGAAGAGGCTCGGGGGAAGAAAGAGGAATTTCCCCAGGCCGAAGCCGTCCGCATCTTAATTGAAAAGGGCGACTACGAGCTCGCCCGCGAACTGATCGGTGATAACGAAGACCTACTGAACTATATAGTAGATTACTACAATGAAAGGGG
>JAOAFE010000005.1:0-91777 GCA_026416455.1 Syntrophales bacterium | reverse complement strand
AGTTTAAGCTGTTTTATTTTTTCATCGTAGACGGGTAATAACTTCTTTAACGCCTGTCGTCGTTTAAATTCCATAAAGGGATTTTCTTTCAGAAGCCTCATCGTTTCATCCCGCTGGGCAATAATCTTATCAAGCCTCTCACGGGTCAGATTAATCTTTTCCTCCGGTGTCAAAGGTTTGGCAGGTCCGGCGTGCGAGGCGTGTCTCCCCTTCCCCTTATGTCCTTCTTCCGACATCACATCGATAGCTCTCGGTTTGTATACCTCTTTAAGGAAATCCGAACTGGGGTCAACTCCTACCTGTACATCCTCGACTACTTTGATGCACACATCGACAAAAAATTGACCATAAGGAGTGTCAAAGGGTATGACGATGCTGGGACTTTTTAAAATGTGCATGATCACGTGGTTTTTTCCGTATATAACTGTGGGGATCGCTGCGTAGGCCTTTAGACCCACTTTTTCCATCTTGTTTCGGGCCACGCCGGAGATCATATTCGTAAGCTCTCCTACCGTGTCGAAGACATCTCGACAAATGTCCTCATATTTTTCTCCTAGTACGCGGCTCGTTATGGCCAGAATACATGATTCCTTAAAACTTATCGCTAAAGAACCAACGGCATTACCCATAATACCTATGATCCCAGACACATCACCGCAAGCTGTACTGTCTACTTTTGTGTAAGGTTTTCCAGCGGTGGACTCCACTCCCGTTAGCTTCTTTAACACCTCGAGTGTCGCTTCCAAAAAGGGGTTGATGTAACGTACGTCCATACACCTCTCCTTTAAAAGATTAACGATTCCCATAAATGCAATTTGCTTACCAGGTCTGGTTCGCATATTGCAATAAGCTATATCACAGGAGACTTTACATGATTAAAATCAGTTGTATTATGATCGTAAAAGACGAAGAAAATTGTCTCGCCCGATGTCTTTCGAGTGTGCGAGACTATGTAGACGAAATTATAGTCGTGGACACCGGTTCCACCGACCGCTCGGTGGAAATTGCCTCAAGTTTCAAGGCCCGGGTCTATCATCATCCTTGGCAAAACGATTTCAGCCTTCATAGGAATCAATCAATTTCCTACGCTACGGGCGATTGGCTTCTGCAGATGGACGCCGATGAAGAACTCTATCCTGGCGATGGCCCTCTTCTCAAGGAACTTGCTCTCCACGGTGGCGCCGATTACTATTATTTTCTCTTTTACGATCTGGATAAAAACGGTCTCGTTCACGGTGTCTTCAATCAAATTCGTTTTTTCCGACACGGCCTTGGTATGCACTACACGAGAAAAGTTCATAATCAATTAATCACCTGTGGCCGTGGCGCTTTCAGCTCTATCCGTATTAGACACTACGGGTATGACCTAGATCGGGAGAAGATGGAGCAAAAGCATTTGAGAACGACGACCTTGTTAAAAGAAACAATTGCCGCTTCACCGGAAGAACCGTTTAATTATTATGAACTGGCCGCTTCATACTCGATGCACAGGGACTTTAAGGAGGCCATCGATTACGGAGAAAAGGCCATTAAATTATGTAAAAAACAGGGGATCTCTGACGGCTATCTTGCTACTGCCTTTTATATTGTCGCTCAAGGCCATTATACTTTAGGCAACCTACAAGAGGCGAAACGGACCTGTATTGATGCCTTAACCATATTTCCCGAGCACTTAGATAGTTACTACATCCTCGCCGCCGTCTTCTTCAAAGAGGGTGACGGAAAAAATTGCCGCGCTTCCTCACTCAAATACCTTGAGCTCCATGAAAAGATAGCCAACGACCCAGCGTCTATAGGTAATCTTTATCTCCATTGCCTCGAAAAAAAACACGAAATTTGCCTCGGCCTTGGAATTACTGAGATGAAAGCTAATCGTAAAAAATCAGGGGAAAAGTATATCCAAGAATCTTACAAGTCCGCTCCCCATAAGGCCGCCTGGGCAGAAAAGATTGCCCTTTCCCTCACCCATGCGGGTTACCTCTCAGAGGCAATCAAATGGTTCTATATCGCATGGGAAGGCAGCTTGCCTCCATTGTCCCTCCGGGCCCATCCATATCTCTATGCTGCTATTGCTCGCCATGCTTTATCCAAAGAAAATCTTATCAAGGCACAAGCAGCGATTTTCTTTATCCCGGAAGATGCGAGAACGGAAAAACTTATTCTCTTATCTCATCTCGCCTGGCGAAAAGGAGAGATAGGAGACATGATCGAGCCCCTTTCGCACCTCATTAAAGAAGAATGCATTGATACCCTTTCCCTCCTCAACGACTTGGACGATTTGGGGAGGGTACTTTATGACATTGCCGAAGACCTTGGTAAAAAGGCCCATTGGCTCCCTGCCCGTGATGCTTTGGCCCTAGCGGTCGAAGTATCACCCCATCTTTTCGACTACCAAAGATTTTCACCACTTTTTGATAAATCAACCGTTCAATAAAAATTCTAAAGTTTCCCTACTTTCAGCCGATATATAGGTCAAAGAGACGAGAACGGGGAAAGGAGGTGACTAAAAAAAGCGGTGTGCAGGGTCCCGACTACGAGGTCGGGAAGGTAGTTAACCTTTTAACCTTTAAACCGGCAGGGAAGCCGGAAAAAAATTAAAAAAATCAAGGAGGATTGAAAAATGGCATTTAGAATCCAAAACAACATTGCGGCACTCAATGCACAGAGGAACCTCGGTATTTCCGAGGCAGGTATGAACAAGTCTTTACAGCGCTTGTCGTCCGGCTACCGCATCAACTCCGCATCCGATGATGCAGCTGGGCTGTCTATTTCGACGCGTTTTCGGGCGAACATAGCGTCGATCAAGGTAGCCCAGAGGAACATTGCCGAGGCGAACTCCCTCTTGCAGGTAGCTGAAGGTGCTATGTCCCAGATCGGGGATATTCTCACCCGCATGAAGGAATTGGCCACGCAAGCAGCTTCTGCCAACGCAGGTACGGATCTCGACAAGATAGATGCGGAATTCAACCAACTCCGCGATGAAATTACCCGTATTGTCGACTCTACTCAGTATCAGGGAACGAAACTGATCGACGGTTCCTTTGGCAAAATTATGGAGCTCAAAGACTGGGATGAGGTAAACAACAATAAAGTATCCAATGTCGATGTAAGAAATGCATATGAAGGCGATTACACCGTAACCTACGACAAAGACGAACACACTCTCACCATCGACTATGCCGCGTCTGACGGTTCATTTACCATATCTGAGACGGTGGATCTGGACAACGGACGGGCGGTTAATTTCGAAAAACTGGGCATTTCTTTCGCGGTGAACCCCATGCAAGATCTAGATAACTGGACCCCTGATACCACTTTTTCGGTTGCACCGAAGTCAGGAGGTACCGATGCTATTTTCCAGGTAGGCTATGACAACAGTAATTACTCACGACTGTTCGTGAGCCTGGCTAACCTATCGGTAGGGTCTAGCGGTTTGGCTATAAACACCATATCCCTCGCTGCTCAGACTGATGCTCAATCCGCCATTGCCACTCTTGATACGGCCATCAACAAATTGGCCGAGGCACGTGGCAATATCGGTGCGTTGATCAACCGCTTTAACTATGCGGGAGCCAACCTCGATACGACCCTGGAAAACTTCGTTGCCGCCGAATCGACCATTCGTGATGCCGATATGGCCCAGGAAATGACATCCTTTACGAAGAATCAGATCCTTGTCCAGGCTGGTGTGGCCATGCTGTCTCAGGCGAATCAGGCTCCGCAGCTCATCCTCTCCCTCTTCCGTTAATCCGGAAGAGCGTCTTACACCCCTCGATGCCCCGTGGTCCCCTCCCACGGGGCATCATCTTTATAAGAGAATCTGTGTCCTTTATTTTGCATTAAATAATCAGAGTTGTATATCCCTCGAGGAGCCGCACCTATGATTAAATTGAGAGAAAAATGGGCCGCCGAAATAGACGTGAACAATGTATGCCACCATAATTGTACTTACTGCACAAAACACATTCGTAAGTTTAAGTCGCTAATCGACGAAACCTTCGGCGAGGTATACACCAATTTTCACGAAGGAGAACAGAAGAAGCTTTGCCTTCATCATCCGCTCTTGCTGTCCGTCAAAGATACGGCACCCAATGAGCAGGTCATGTGGGAACTCATAGAAAACTGCTGGTGCAACCGTATGTGGTCACCCATTATCGGTAAAAAAGGGGCTTTCTTCTGCGATTGCGCCTTGGGGTTCGATGTCGCGCTGGATATGGGAGGCGGCTGGCCCGTAGAACCCGGTTGGTGGAAACGGGAAGATTACCGAGACCAGATGGAAAAATACAACCCNTCTGCGGCATGTGTTTGTCCCATCCAGGACAGAAGCTAACAGATCAAACGGAGCTAAGCTCCAAAGGTCTATACGAAAAATTTAAAGCCCACGGTTTAAGAAAAATGGAAAATTTAAAAGTCATAGACACGAGGCTAACAATTGATGAAATAAAAAAATTTTCTATCGGCTGGGAGCCCTGGCACAACAGGCAAGATCGAGGATATGAAGGCCCCGAGTATAGAAACACAAAGTCGATACCTAAAAAGGCGAAAATTGCCATTGTCTCGGCCTGGTATAATGAAGAACTTTTAGCTCCTCTTTTTCTTAAACATTATAGCTTTGTGGACGAAATTCACATAATACTGGATACGGCTACCAATGATCGGACTTTAGAAATCATTTCTGCCGATCCCCGGGTCATAATACATAAACAAACCTACCCACCCGATGGTCTCGATTGGACGATAAAACAGGCACGTGTAGACGATGTTTATTCACAGATAACAGCAGAATGGGTCTTTTCCGTGGATGCAGATGAATTTCTCTTTAAAAGAGGAGAAGAAGATATCAAAGCCTTCCTCGACCGCCAAGAAGGTGACATTATGTGGGCGAAGCTCTGGCAGGTTTATCGCCACGTTACCGATGAAGATATAGACTACACAAAGCCCCCCCTTTTACAGCGACGCCACGGCATACCCCTTGAGCCAGAAAGCATGAATTATCATTTCCCAGACCGAGCCTATCTCAAACCGATTATCGTAAGAGGAGGCAAGGAGCCAAAATGGAGCTGCCGTTGTCACACCTACAAAGGTACTCTCCAAGAATGCCGGGAATGGATGGAAGGTGCCCATTGGCACATGGCGGATCCCACAATAGCCATAAGACGACGCATGCAAACAAGAGCCCGTCAAGGCCAAAAAAATCTGCTCCATGGCTTGGGGTTGCAGAACCATTACATTTCAGAAAAGACAATTTTATATGAATGTTGGCTTCATCGCTTCGACCCCATCGTAATTTACACCGGTGTTGAAGAAGATTCAGATAGAAGAGAAGACAAGGTTATAGCATCGCCTTTGGAGGAAATCCCTGAAATCCTTTCCACCAAAGGTCGTATAGACTACTTTCTATCCGAAATAGATAAGATTTTCGATAAACCCCGAAATGGTGCAATAGATAAGGCTTTGGCAGAGGCATTTATGCTCTTCCCTGAGCAGGCGATCTATCTCAACCGCATTGGAGAGTGCCTTATAGGAAAAGGAAAACTCGATGAGGCAAGTCGTGTCTTGGAAACCGCCCTGCTCTTTAATCCAAATTACGGGGAACTCTGGTGCAATATAGGATACATAGCCTTTCAGAGAAATGAATACGAGAAGGCTTTTGTTTTTACAAAAAAGGCTCTCGAATTAGACAAGACAAATGCCATTTATTGGGAAAATTTAAAAGCAATCGAAGAGAAAATAAGGAGCCTTAAAAACCGCGAAAAAGAGCAATTGAGGACTTAAAAAATAGAAAAGAAATGGAGTCAAATTATTACCAGAAAACACCATTCATTACCCTTATAATCAATGATTCTCATGGGATTATTGAGTCCTGTGCAAAATCATACATAAAGGCTGTGTCAGAACATCCGATTGAAATCACTATAATCGGAAGCAAAGGAAATCCACTCTGTCAATTCAATTCCAGCGACAGCATAATTTATATGAATGTTGCGCAGGATTGCAATGACCCTGTTCCCGCCCTTATGAACTCGATAGCCAGCCAGGCCAAAGGTAAATTTCTCCTTTTTATGACCTCACCCCTCGAAATAAAAGGCAAGTGGTTTGAATCCCTAATTAGTTGTCTCACCTCAACTGGGGCAGAAGGCGTTACAAGTAAAATCATCTATAGGAATTCAATAGTCGAGGCCGGATATTCCCTTTTAGAGGATGGCACATGGATCGGATATGGGGAAGGCGCTGAACCAACTGACCCAAAATATAATTTTATTAATTCGATCGAAAAAAGTTCTCGCTTTGCCCTCTTGATCTCGAAACGAACATGGAACGAGGTAGGAAGATTTGACGACCATATAAAAAATATTCAATTAGCGCTCTTTGATCTGGGGCTAAAACTAATTTCGAGGGGATATAAAGTCGTATATAATCCATTTTGTACCTTCCTTTTACGTTCAGCTCCACCCGAATTTAACGAAAAAAAAGTCGAGGCCTTGCGGCCTACTATTCCTTTTTATTTATCCCATTCGGAAAAATCTATTAAGAAAAAAATATTAATCTTAGGAGTGTACTTGACCGAAAAATCCAACAATGCAAAAGACATCATTCGCTTACTGTCAAAAACCCAATATCATGAAGTAAAGCAAGAATGGGCAGCTATCGGTAAGAACAGAATTGATGAGGAACTGGAAAATTATACCGTTTTGAAATTAGCAGAGCCTAAGCCTAAATTTTTGTTACTAAACGACATGTTACAGAGACATAATTTGCATCTCTATGATTACATAATTATATCAGATGACGATATAATCTTACCCTTCGGTTTTCTCGATGAATTCATCTATCTTCAGGATAAGCATGGCTTTTACCTTGCCCAACCGGCAAGAACCAGCAATTCTTACATAGATCACCCCATTGTGGAAAAACAGAATGGAATCCTGGCGCGGCAAACCATGTATGTCGAAATTGGTCCTCTCTTCAGTATACATCGAAATGCTTTTAATGTTATTTTACCTTTCGATGTATCATCGCCCATGGGTTGGGGTTATGGTAACGTTTGGTCTCACGAATTTCATAGCAAGGGTCTAAAAATGGGTATCATCGATCACACACCAGTAGACCATAGTATTAGAAGGCCGGTTGAAAACTATTCTTGGAAAGAAGCGGATGAGCAGAGAAAAAATTATTTAAGTAAACACCCACATTTAAAATTAGAAGAATGTTTCAGGGTCCTCGAGGTCATAAATTATTGAAATTTAATGGGTATTAGTATGAAATTCAAAGAAATAACACCTTCCATAAGTGTGATTATTCCCACCCATAACAGGGCTTCCCTGCTGCAGGAGTCACTCGAAAGCCTCACCCATCAAACGCTACCGAAAGATAATTTTGAAGTCATCGTAATCGACGACGGTTCGACGGATTGCACGAAAGAAATTTGCCATCAATTTTCTTCGATCTTAAATTTGAGGTACTATTTTCAAGAAAAAAGCAACATCGCCTCCGCCAAGAATTTGGGGGTTTTGGTTTCCGAAGCACCCATTACTTTCTTTTTCGATGATGACGATGTAGCACACAAAAACCTTCTCCTCGAACACATAAAAACCCATGATGAGTACCCGGATGAGAACATAGCCGTATTAGGTTACACAACTTGGCACCCGCGATTAAAAATTACCCCCGTTATGCGTTTTATAACCGACATTGGTCAAATGCTCTTTGCCTACAGCAACTTAAAACATAAACAAATCCTAGATTTTACTTACTTCTGGGGCGGTCGTTCCTCCTGTAAGCGTTCCCTGTTAGTAAAACACGGTCTGCATAACCAAGATTTTGATACTTACCAGGACATTGAACTTGGGTACCGGCTGTCAAAACATGGTTTTAAAGTAGTTTATAACGCTTATGCCAAAAGCTTCATGATAAGAGAAATTACCTTCAAAGCCTTCTGTGAAAGATGCGAAAGAAAAGGAAGAACCCTTTTTTTGTTTAGTAAATTATATCCGGACGACAATATAATTCAAAGTTATTGCCAATCTCAACAAGCAGAGGCTATCTGGAGGCAGGCGCAAAAAAACATTGAATCGATAGACCAGAAAATAAATGTTATTGAGACAAAGTTACAAATAGGAAATTTATCCTCAGAGGAAAAAGAAAATGTAATTAAGGAACTCTACCAACTTTATTGGTGGACTTTTCACGCCCATAGAATAAAAGGATTCGTCGAAGCAAAGAGAGATTACGAAAAAAATAAAAAAAACGAAGACATAATACCTGAGAAGGAAATATCCCGGGAAGAATACTTGTACGTCAAGAAAAAATGGAAGGATCATTATACGCAAGTAAAAAAAAGACTGCTCGTAATCGACCCTTTTCTTCCCATGTTTGATCGCGCCTCTGGATCGCTTAGACTATTTCAGCTACTAAAAATATTCAAAAACATGGGATACCAAGTTACATTCATATCTATTTATCCAGAATTTAGGGAATACTATGTTCCAATTCTTCAGCAGATGGGAATAGAAGTGTATGCAGGAGATCCTAATTTTCTGCATAAAAACATCCCACCACCTCTTATGCCAGATCCAAATCTCGAAATGCTTCTTAAGGAACGAGAATTTGAAATTGTTATCCTTGATTTCTGGCATACGGCCAAAAATTATCTGCCCCTCATTAGAAAATGGTCACCGACATCTAAAGTTATCATCGATACGGTGGATATACATTTTGTCAGAGAAACCAGAAGGGCGATGAGCCTAAAAGACGAAAATTTAATGCGCCAGGTCAACCTGATGAAGAAAGAAGAAATTGATGTTTACAAACAAGCAGATAGATTGTGGGTAGTCACAGAAGAAGACGGAAAGGCTATTAAAAATGAAGTGTACCCTGTGCCTATTGACGTCATACCCAATATTCACGAAGCGGTTCATGTTGTAAAGAAATATGAAAATACCTCGGATTTACTTTTCGTGGGTAATTTTAAACACCGACCTAACGTGGACGGAATTATCTATTTCGTAAAAGCTATTTTTCCCATTATCTCAAAAGCGCTACCCGATATTAAACTTTATATTGTTGGAAATTCACCGCCTGAAGAGGTTCTTTCCTTATCATCTAAGAAAATTATCGTTACGGGTTATGTAAAAGACCTTTCACCTTATTTAGAGAAAGCGAGGGTATTTGTTGCACCGCTTACTTACGGAGCCGGGATGAAAGGAAAAATTGGAGAGGCCATGTCCTGGGGCATTCCTGTTGTAACCACTACCATTGGCGCCGAGGGAATGGACCTGATCCACGGCGAGGAGGCTCTCATCGCGGATTCACCTACAGACTTTGCCCAAAACGTAATATCCCTCTATCAAAATCGAGATTTATGGGAACTTATCTCCGCTTCCGGCAAAAGAAAAGTCGAATCATTATGGTCACCCGAAGAGACGGAAAGAAGGGTTAGAAATGTATTTCTCTTACTCAACAAACCAGTAGAGAAGCGGTTAACATCAATTGTAATACTCACTCTCAATGGGTTAAGTTACACAGAAAAATGCATCAAGAGTATTTTCGCCCATACGAAGGAACGTTTTGAATTAATTATCGTAGATAACGGTTCTCACGATGAAACTTGCCATTATGTGAGAACTTTGAATAAAAAACTCGAAGAAGAGAGATTGCATACTAAAAATACTGAAAATTTATCTGGTTGGGGAAAAAACTGCGAGCGAATAATCTTAATCGAAAACAAAAGAAACCTGGGCTATGCGGCAGGAAACAACATAGGATTAGCAAATGCATCGGGAGATTATGTTGTTATCATAAATAACGATGTGGTTGTCACGCCTAATTGGCTCTCAAAACTGATCAAGGCCGCTGAAAAATCTTACCGAACGGGTATCGTAGGCCCTATGACAAACCAGGTGACAGGGCCCCAGCTCGTAGCATCGGTAGATTATGACGTCATCGCTCTCAGAGGCCTCAATTCATATGCCGAGAACTTTAGTGAAAAATTTGAAGGTAAAGTAAAGCCCTCCTGGAAAGCTGTGGGTTTCTGTATGTTGATAAAAAAAGATGTGATAAACAAAATCGGTGGGTTTGATGAGAGGTTCGGCTTGGGGAATTTCGAAGATGATGACTTCTGCCTGCGGGCAAAACTGGCGGGCTATGATTCCTTAATAGCGCAAGATTGCTTCGTTCACCATTTCGGAGGCCGCACCTTCACAGGAGAAAAAATTGATTACACAAAAAGCCTTGAACGTAACTGGGAAATATTCAAGGGCAAGTGGAACCTTCCGCCTGATCTCCCCTTTGGCACTCCCTACGACGTTAGAATGATCCTAAACCGTCCTTTTTCCTCCGACCTCCATTATGTACCTATAAAACTTGAAGAATATACAGTAGAACAGGGGGAGAAACTTTTTGCCGCTGGTGATAAAGAAGGCGCCATCTTCCATCTTCAAAAGGTATTGGCGAGAGATCCTTCCAATACAGAAGCCATAAATGATCTGGGCTACATCGCATTTACTGAAAACAAAACCGACGAAGCCATCAGTTGGTTCGAGCAGGGTCTTGCCATAGACCCTGAAAATATGGACATTCTAGAAAATATTAGTCATCTTTACGTGACGCAAGGGGATTTCAACAAGGCGATTGCGTACCTAAATATTATTTTGAAAAAAAGGCCGGATCGCGTCGATATCCTAAACATCCTCGCCAACTGCCTGGTCCAAACCGGGGCTCTACTAGAAGCAGAAAATCTGTACCGGCAATCCTACAAACTAGACAATAGCCAAGATCATGTCAGGGAGATTCTAAAGCTTTTTGACGAGTTAAAAAAGAAGGAAATGGAGCAGAGGCTATGACGCCGACTATTTCCCTTTGTATGATCGTGAAGGACGAAGAAGAACATCTCGAGAGGTGTCTTACTAGCGTAAGGCCGTTTGTGGATGAAATTATAGTCGTAGACACGGGTTCACAGGACAAAACGGTGGCAATAGCCGAAAAATTCGGGGCGAAGGTATATTTCCATCCCTGGGAAAACGATTTTGCAAAGCATCGTAACCAGTCTATCTCCTACGCTAAAGGGGATTGGATTTTAAGATTGGACGCAGATGAAGAGTTGTTTGCCGAAGACGGGCCCATCCTCAGAAAAACTTTAAAAAACAGTAGAGTTGATTACTACTTTTGCGAAATGCACGACATGAAAAGAGACGGAACTGAACACGGTGTCTTCTACCAACTTCGCCTCTTTCGTAATCATATGGGCATGTACTTTGAACATCCTGTTCACGAGCAATTACTTGTGCGAGGGAAAGGTGACTACGTCCGGATCAGGATTCGTCATTATGGGTACGATCTTTCGCCCGAAAAAATGGAAGAAAAATACCGTGCGAGACTGGCTACCCTTGAAGACATTTTGAGAAAACATCCTGACGACCTCTATATGAGAAACCAGCTGGCCTCTTGCTACTCAATGCATCGGGATTTTGCGGAAGCAATTAAACAAGGGGAAATTGCCCTCGAAGGCAGGAGGAAAAACAACTTAAAAGATAGTTTTTTTATCACCACTTATTATACCGTTGGGCAAGGATACCTGGCTTTAGGCAAACTGGAAGAAGGGGAACGCATCTTTCTGGAAGCACTTGACTTTTTCCCCTATCACCTAGATGCTTGTTACTTTCTCACCCTCATCTATATCGACCGCCGGGACTGGGAAAATGGTATAACATTCGCCCGCCGTTATCTGGAAATACATGAGATCTTCGAAAAAAATCCCTCTTTACTCGGGTCTCACTATTGTCACCACTTAGGGAAAAAGACAGAGGTACTGCTCCATCTAGCACATTGCTATTTCTCCTCTGGCGATGAAGAAAAAGCAAAAGGCACATTCATTCAGGCCTTCGAACTAGCTAACAAAAAGTCGGAGCTGGCGGAAAAAATTGCCTACATTTACGGAAAGGCGAACAAAGAGGAAGAGGCCCTCACCTGGCTGGCACAAGCTTGGGAAGAGGGAATCAAGGAAGGGCGTCTTCCTTCGGTCTTGGAGAAAGAAAATCGATTCTTTTATAGTCTCGGTTTGCATTTTGCCCGTCTTAAGCACATCGATCAGGCTATTTCATGCCTCAACCAAGCGAGAGATGATTATCTATCTCCGACGGAGATGTTAGAAAAAACCATTGTCTTATCGGAATTGCTTTGGGTGAAGGGGGAAATCGAGCCTTTCATCTCACAACTTTCGAGGCTAGTAGAGATTTCTCAAGCCCGCACGCTTCATCAGATAAACAAAATAGAAGATATCGGCACCATTCTCTACGACATAGCGCACGCTTTAGAAGATAAGAGCGAAAGGCATTCTGCCCTTCTCACCCTAAAACTGGCCTTGCAGATTCATCCCGCAGGATTCGAACGCCAACGTTTTGACTCCCTTCTTAAAAATGCCCCCGTATAACCGGGCATTCTAATTGCACAAAACAACAGATTAAAGTTTGGCTCACAAAAGCCGATAATCTAAATAAGAAGATGGATTAGAGGGGACCAAGTCGGATGGCAGGTAACTCATACATCTCTGGTGTGGCAAGCGGTATCGATTGGGATAATATTGTAACCCAGTTGATAGCCTTGGAACGCAAGCCTATCGACCTTGTAACGAAAAAGAAAACATCCTATGAAAACCAACTTTCTGCCTGGCAAACATTCACTAGTAAGCTAAATACATTGAAATCGAAGGCAGATGCCTTAAAAAGTGAAACGGCCTTCGGTGTCTTTACCTCTAACCTCACCACCTCGAACCCCACGGTAAAGGGATCCGACCTTCTTGCTATCACCACAGACGCCTCTGCCCAGGCAAGTAAATTCTCAATCAAGGTAAATACCCTCGCCCAAGCGGAAAAGAGATCTTCGGCAATTTTTGCCTCTGCTACCACCTCTTTAGGGGAAGATTTTGCCGGAGAGATCATGATTAACAATCGGGTTCTTTCGATAAGCGCCACAGATACCCTAAGTTCCCTCGCAACAAAAATAAACAACCTGAATACAGGCGCCGATAAGACTGGCATCACCGCCACCGTCTTGAGGTACGGTACCTACGACTATCGACTGATCCTGACGGCCGACGAAACAGGAGCCGGTAAAATGGATTTGAAAAACGCCGGAGCTAAGGACATACTTTCTGCTCTGGGCTGGATCGGCTCCAATCGAACAGTGAAAAAAGCCATCGCCGGCGGCTTCCTTTCCGACCGATTTACCTCCACCTCAACGGCCATTCAAACCCTCCTTAACCTTTCTTCTGGCATGTCCTCAGCAGAAGGGCAAATATCCATCAACGGCCAAGCCATTGGAGCAATAGATTTATCCACCGATACGTTAACGACGATTAAAAACAAATTAATCGCTGCCGGACTATCTGCTTCCATTATCGAAGAAAAAGAAGGAAGCAAGACGTACTATCGTCTTTTCGTAGCCGGTAATTTTTCCTCCGCCACGGACAAAAATAACATCCTCGAAGCATTGGGTTTCACCTCAGGTGGTGTCAGCGACGTCTATGGGGTTACGGGAAATATAGCCAATACCGCCGGCGCCAAAGCGATAACCACAACTACCCTCATAAAGGACATTGATGGGTATACAGGTTATTCCGCCGGAGATTATATCAAATTAGAAGGGACCGATACGAACGGAAATGCCGTCAACGATACTTCTTTTGTGCTGACCAATGCAACCACCGTCGGGGATTTGCTTAATCATATCGAATCCGTCTATGGGCAAGTAACAGCCAATCTAACGGCGGACGGCAAAATCAGAATTATCGATAACACTACCGGAACAAGTGCACTTGCCGTTAAATTGAGCGTAAAAAATGCAGATGGTAGTGATGAGTTAACCTTGAAATTTGATAGTGACGGCGATTTCGGTTCCGCATCAGTTTTAAGGAAGAGGCAACTCGTGGCCGGTGTGGATGCCTCCGTTACCGTTGACGGCGTAGAGGTTACATCCTCAAGCAACACCATAACCGATGTAATCAATGGGGTTACATTAAACCTACTGAAAGCTGACCCAGAGACAGAAATCACCGTGAGTGTAGAAAGGGATTTAGATGCTATCATCTCTAAGGTAAATGATTTTGTCTCGGCCTATAATGAGGTCGCATCTTATATAAGAAATCAAACCTCCTACGACCAAGCCAATCGGAAAACGGGGGGGGTGCTCTTCGCGGACGGTACCCTCCTTTCCGTGAAAAATGAGCTTTCATCCCTTCTTGTAGGTCAGGTTTGGGGGGTAAATTCGAGTTTTTCTACCCTAGGGTTGATAGGTATTAGCGTCGATAAATACGGTCAACTATCCGTCAATACTTCTACCTTGCGAACCTATCTGTCCTCGAACTTTGATGACATTATGTCTCTCTTTTCCGTCAGAGGCCAAACCAGCACGGGAAACATCACGTACGTAAGTAATACGAGGAATACCAAAGGAGGATTATATACGGTCCATATCACGCAAGTGGCCAGCCGAGCTACATCCAATCCCTCCGACCTCACCGGAACTTTGGGCGGCGATGAGACCCTTACGATCACCTCTGGTTCATCCCAGGCCGTGGTTCAGCTAAATGCCGGTATGACTATAGACGAAATCGTAAATGCAATAAACAGCGAGCTTGCAACCTCATATGCTCAGGTCATTGTCGGCGCCAACTCCCTTTATGCGGACGCGAGTAAGACTTCATATATTACGGCGGCAACAACCTGGAACAACGTTTACACGGAAATAGGTTCAGCCAACTTACAGGCGGGAGATACCATCTCTTTTACCGGCACTACACGCACGGGCCGCAGTGTTTCTGGGTTTTATACAATCTCAGATCCTGCGACTGATACAGTACAGGGTCTGCTTCGTGCCATTGAACAAGCCTATGCTAACACGGTAACGGCCAGCATCAACAACTCCGGTCGCATCGTCATAACCGACAATACAGCGGGCACAAGTAGTCTCTCTCTTTCCTTCAACTACGAAAAAGCTCACAACCTCGATTTCGGCTCCCTCTCTTACACCAATGAAGGTGGTAAAAAAGGAAGATATATAATAGATTTGACGGCCAAAAACGAAAACAACCATTTGATTATCCAGCACAATCAGTACGGGAGCAACTATGCGTTTACCATCCATCAGGCCAACAACTTAATTTGGACGTCGGGTGATCAGTCGGTAGCAAATGGCCTCGATGTCGCGGGCACCATAAATGGAGAAGAAGCAACTGGTAGCGGCCAAATACTGCGCTCAAATGATGGACTTTCTCTCAAGTACACAGGAGTAACCACAGGCAATGTGGGAACCCTTACCCTTACGTTGGGAGTGGCCGAACTCTTCAGCCGTGCCTTATTCAACATGACAGATGCTATAGAAGGCTACGTCTCATTCAAACAAAAATCGCTGCAGGATACTATAACGTCGTTAGCCGGCAAGATTTCCGAGATGGAGGAGAGGCTAGACAAAAAGAAGGCTCAGATGCTGAGCCGCTTTGCAAAAATGGAATTAGCGTTGAGTCAATTCCAGAGCCAAAGTAATTGGCTTTCTTCTCAAATAAAACAATTGAATAAAAATTGGGGATCTTAAGGATGCCCGAGGAGGAATGGGTTTATGATACCAAATGCCTTAAATTCTTATCGTGAGGTAAGCTGCTTTACAGCGAGTCCTATAAAACTGGTAGTTATGTGTTACGAGCAGGCAATTGCCCATCTCAAGGCCGCTAAAGAAGCTTACGAAAAAAAAGACTACGCCACCAAAGGACAGTGCGTGACCAAAGTCATCGACATCATCCACGAACTCAATTCGTCGCTTGACATGGAAAAAGGAGGAGATATCTCGAGAAATTTACGCAGTTTATATCTATACATGCTTAAAACCCTGACAGAAGCCGATTTAAAGCGGGATTTAGAAAAGTTTGACCACATTGCCCAGCTGTTGGAAGAGCTTGCCGGAGCGTGGCGAATAATAGCCTCACAAAGTATAAAAGAAGAAAACAAGTTAGATGCCGCCTCGACTTCTTACGTAGACAAACAAAAAGTAGTGGAAGCCAGAAATTGGCATGGATAAAATGCTAAATTCGAGGGCGCAACTTATAGATCTGATAAAGGATTACCTAGACCGCACATATGCCTTGCGGGCCGCCATTGCAGCTGGCGAGGCAGAGAGGGTGTTTTCTATCATTAAAGACCGAGAAGAGATTAGGTCGATAATTGACGCTCTTAAGGGCAACATTGGAATGGGAAAAAAAGAAAGAAAAGAGATCATACCAATACTGCTAGAAGCAGAGGAACTGGAAAAAGAATTAGCTCCGTCTTTGAATCTTATGTTGGAAAAAGAGAAAACACTCTTTTCCAACCTGCGGGGCTATGCCCCCACACCCCTTAGGTCGAACCTCGTCAATATCTCAACCTGACAAAATAGTACTAAACTTTCGGAAAAATTAGCCGATAAATAAGATAAAAAGGGAAGGAGTGCAAAAAAAATGAACGTGGGGCCGGTAAGTGAAATGATGCCTGTTTCTCCTCTCGCCGAAGCTAGTGTCAGTGGAGCCCAAAATGCGTTCCTCTCCACCCAGGTAGCAAAAACTACTGCTACCACTACTTCGCGGGAAAAAGAAGAACCCTCTAAGGAAGAGATGAAGCGCATGGTCGAAGAGATGCAACGGCACATCGAGAGAATGAACGTGAACCTCAAGTTCACCACCTATGGAGAGCATGGAGAACGCATTGCCATCGTTGTCATGAACGGCGACACCGGAGAAGTAATTAGGGAAATACCCCCTGAGGAGATCCAGGCCCTCTATGAGAGAATGTCCGAACTGGTGGGAATGATCTTTAACCGTAATGCCTAATGTGCTCGGTCGTAAGATTTTTTATAGCCGAGCAAGAAGGGGGCTGCGAGGTTGTTTCTTTTCCTTTCTTTTCTATTTCAATGGCATATCGCACGGGATACTTATCTTCCTCTAATACCACTTGTCGCCCTTTTTTCGTGCGGGCGTTGATAAGAAGGGGGGCTCGTAAATTGATAGTAACGGAAAACGGATTTTCCCTAACAGTCATAATGGACAGAACCACCAATTCTTCATCTGACAAAATATCCAACTCACGGCAAATCTTCTCAATATCTGGGGCATAACTGGGACAGAATATCTTAGGCTCCACCACAAAAAACGCAACCGTCGGTTCGTAAACCGCCTGGAAACAAAACAAAGGAATGCCATCGCCCACTGGTATTAAGGCATATTCTCGCACCTTATCAAAACCCAAAATCGGCCCTTCCATATAAATTATCTTTTCTTCATCAATTTCCCAGTCACCGAATCGGGTATGAATAATCATTCTTGTCCTTTTCTCCCCATCCGTTCCCAAACAGTTATCGGATCTACCTTGACCGCCACCGCCATTTCATTTTGTTCTTTGATCATAAGATAGACCTCCTCGCGATGAATTGCTATGTGACGTGGCGCCTCAATGCCAATCTTCACCTGATTACCTTTTATCTCCATGATGGTGACGCTTATTTCGTCACCGATCATTACCTTTTCTCCCAACCTCCTTGTCAGGACTAACATGGATGTTCCTATTTCAAGTAATTAAGAATCGATGTTTCGTTCATCTTTCCCGCCATCGTGTAGCATGCCTGAAGGGCAACCTGCTTCATAGAATAAAGGGTAGCCAGTTCTGCCATATCCGCATCTTCCGTATCAGAAAGAGAGGCCGTGAGACGAGAATTTAATTCTTCTAAATTAGATTTGGCTATGTCCAATCTATTAGCTATGGTGCCACAGCGGGAAATGCTCAAACTAACCTGTTTGAGTGCATCATCGATTCCGCTTAAAGCATCACTTATACCATTGACATTATTGGTCTCCAGAGACGTCTTCAAATCGTTCAAAACCCGGAAGATGTCAACTTTACCGGTACCTTTATCGGTAAATACCTCTTCCCCACTTAAACTGTAATTCAGCGACACACCCGGCGAAATAGTAAGGGAAAGTCTATCCCCGTTTCCCCGATAGTACCCCTGAGCGGTCGCCCGGACGTAAAAAATATCTCCCTCGGCCGGGTCTTTCGTGCCAGCGGCAAAGGTCAAAGAAATACCATCTCCCATACTGACGGGGGTATCGAGCCCCGTTTGTTCACTACCCCATGTCTTACCCCCGTCACTGGAGATAACGAAATTGACATCATTAAGGGGGCCACCTTTCGTGACTTTAAGGACGTACGTCTTGTTTTGAGTTCCCGTGTACGTCCCTCCGGAAGTTACCATGCCGTCAAATACGTTACCTTCAGCACTCACTGCTGCTCCAACGGAGGCAGACATAACGGAAGAGCTAAAAGGCTCCACGTTGGTGCTACCTGCGAAGAGATAGCGATCACCCAGACGAGAATTGGCTAAGGAGAGAAGCTCTTCAATGATACCTTTTACTTGGTCGGCGGCGATTTTTCTCGTTTCGCTCGAAGCGGTCGCCGTTGCCTGGGACAAAGCCAACTCCCGAGCCTTGACTAGTATTTCATTGACGGAATTGAGTTTTGCCTCCGTCATCGTAATCCACGACTCACAAGTACTTATGTTTGCCTTGTATTGATCCACCGCCGCTTGCTGTGTTCTTATACCCAATATGCGCGTAATACCTACCGGGTCATCGGAAGGGCGGTTCACCTGCTTTTGGGTGGCCATCTTCTCCAGCAAACTACTGTACTGGTTCTGAATGGTAAACAATCCACCCATGGTAGCACTGAATTTCATGTTTTCCGTGACTCTCATGACCTCACCCCTAAATTCATTAGGATGTCAAGGAGCTCATTTGTAACATTTACAAGACGTCCGGCGGCAGCATAACTCATTTGAAATTTTAGCAATTCGATCATCTCTTCATCGATGGAAACGCCCGAAATTGCCTCTCTCCTATTCGTAACATTGGTGAGAATGGCATTTTGATGCTGCAAATCGAGAGTACTGTCTTCGACTTCCCGCCCAATTCTGCCAATGATGGCAGCAAAATATGCATTTAGCGTAGAGGATCCGTTTTCCATTATGAGCGCATCTTTTAAAGATGCTATCGCCGCTGCATTTTCACCGTCACCATTTACCGTTCTCGAGGCAGCAATGAGCCGTAAATCGGAAGCAATCTCCGGATTTAGACGAATCGTGGCAGCGGGTGCCTTTTCCAAGTACGTAAAAAAATCGCCTCCCACATTCCCTCGACCATCATAGCCTTGCCGATGTAAGCTGTTCACCGCCTCGGCCAAAGACTGGGCAAAATTATCCAAAAGGCTTTGGTATTCGGGGATGATTTCATCCTGACATACAAGAAGGGCTCCCAACTTACCCTTTGTGATCAAGCTATTCAGTTCTTCTCCTTTACTTACTTGAACAGAAGATACCACCATCCTATTCCCCACGTCGTCCGCTTTGAGCTGATACGCCACCAGTCTCTCTACCAGGGGTATCCCATTTTGAAGGAATACGCTCACCGTTCCATCATTTGCTTCGTTCCACATTATGCCCACCGATTCAGCCATGTTTCCTAAAAGTCCCATGAGTTTGTCAGAAAGGATATTCGTTTCCCCCCCCTTGGCTCCCGTTTCGGCAATCATCTCGTTGAGATTGCGTATCTCACTTGCCAGTGAATTGATCCTGTTTATGACATCACGTATAGATGTTTTTATGTCTGTCTTTAGACGAACCAGGTCGCCAGAGAAGCTGTTTAATTTCGTCGCCACACTTTCGGCCATGGCAGCTACCGTATCTCTCTCAACCTGGCCCGAGGGATTAGCAGAGAGAGTCTCCCAGGCCGCCCAGAATTTATTCAGTTGATCGTTAAAACCACCAGACTGGGCTTCGTTGAGAATGCTTTCAATGCTGGAGAGTCGATCATTTAACGTGGACGAGAAACCGATATTCTGTCGTTGAATGATTACCTGTCCCTCCAAATAACGGTCGTACAAACGTTCTATCTTATCGACCGTTACACTCGTCTGAACCACCATTCCTCTTACATAATCACCACCTGTAGATGAGATGACCGGCCTCTGGCGTGAATAACCGCTCGTGTTTACATTCGCTACGTTGGCGCCCACAACATCGATGCCAATCTGGCTTACGCCCAAGGCATCTCGGGCAACATAGAGAAGGCTTGATATGGACATTCGGCCCTACCCCCTTTCTGACACTATCTTACCTTGCAAAGGTTGGGCCGAAATATTACCCCCTCGATCGTAATGTGTTTCATCTCCCATCAGGCGGCGCAGAAACTTAAGGGAGTCGCCCACTACGTCAAGGGCCGCCTCGATGAGAAGGGCATTTTCTTTGTTTTTATCTCGTACTTCCTTTGCCCAGGCGGCAAATTTTTCCTGGCGCTTGGTCAATTCTTGCCTCTGTTCAGGAGAGGCATGGGAAACCAAACGTTCTCCATTCAAAGGAGCAGGAATTTGCATTTCCTGAGCAATAGCATCCAGTTGACGCTGCTTTTCCTCTAAAGTTAAGCTCAAACTGTTTATGGCAATTCCTTTTTTTTGGATACTGTCGTTGATGGCTTCTAAGTTTTGAGAACGGACGGCTTTGGCTTCAAACTCGAGAGCATCAAGGAGCCCCCGCCACCCCTCTTCTTCCAAATCCAACAAACGCATCAAAGTGGCAAAGGACTCCGGGGGAATCATACAAATATATTAACCAAGGAGTCGAGGGCGAGATTTTCCGCCAGTTTCTCCGCATCTACTCGATAAGTGCCGGATTCAACTGCCTTTTTCACCTCGGCCACCCGATCCTCCCGGATTTCCGGAAGTTCTTTAATTGCTTCCCGAGCGATATTTATGTCTCGGCTTTGAATAGAAATGCTCACTTTATCTTCGGGAATAAGGCTTTGGGCCTCAGGTTTTTCACCTTTTGCCTTCCCTTTTTGAACCGATTCGGCCTGTTGGTATTGGTACAAGGCCTCGTTTTGTAAATCCCCCCTGCCCGATATCTTCATTTCCCGCACCTCACCTATTCTTTTGTACTATTTATCGGCGAAGTTTCAAAATACTTTAATTTTTTCTTCAAATCGTTGTAAAGCATTTTTTGTAATCCAAAGCCATCTCCCTTTTTCGATATGGCCTCCGCCACATGTTGGTCCATTAACATCTCCCAGGTAGAACGACCGGCCGAAAGGGGAAGGAGACCTCCCTTGGGCACCGTTTTGCGCATGGACTGCATAAGCTGATAGACAAAAATTGCCTCAAAGTCCGCACACACCTGCTTCAACTTCTTCTCCTCAGAGCCTTTCACCTCATCCCGTCGATTTGGGTCGGCTGCTTTTCCTATACCTATGATTGTGTCCGTCATATAATCCTCAATTCGGCCTGTAATGCCCCGGCTGCTTTTATGGCTTGCAGGATGGAAATAAGGTCCCTCGGGGAAACACCGATTGCATTCAGGGCCTGTACCACATCCTGAATGGTTACCCCTTGAGGGACGAGAAGGAGCTGCCTCTTTTCTTCTTGTACCGATAACTGTGTATCTTTAGTGACAACCGTCTGACCACCGGGAGCAACTATGACACCACCTTTTTTATCCGTTACCGCCCCAGACCCCGCAGGTGGTTTTGGGGCAAAGGGCATGGGCTGCGATACACTGTAGCTTTCTTTAACGGATATACTCAAATTTCCGTGGGCCACCGCCACGGTCGAAATGCGCACACTTTCACCCATGACGACGGTACCAGTTTTCTCATTTAAGACGACCACGGCCCGATTGGAAATAGGAACGTCAATGTTCTCCAATTCTGCCACGATAGATGTTAGGTGGGAGAGGTGATCGCGAGCCACGTAAACATCCACGGTACCCGAATCCCTCGCATGGGCTCTTACCTTACCTTCCATTGCCACGTTTATGCGGGCCGCCATTTCCTTGGCCGTTGTGAAGTCCGGATTATAGAGATCAAGCGTAATCTTCCCATCTTCTCCAAGCTTGAAAGGTACCTCCCTCTCTACGAGTGCCCCGTTGGGCACGGTACCTACATTGGTCACATTTTTGGTCATGGTTGCCGCCGCCCCTTGAGCTGAATAGCCCCCAATAGACACACTCCCTTGACAGACGGCGTAAATCTCCCCATCCGGTGCCCTCAAGGGGGTCATAATTAGGGTCCCACCCTGAAGACTGGTCGCATCTCCGATGGAAGAAACGGTGCAATCGATCCTTGAACCCGTTTTCACGAACGGGGGTAGATTTGCCGTGACCATAACGGAGGCTACGTTCTTCGATTTTATCTGAGCTATTCTGTCTTTAACTGAAAGCCCTTGACGACTTAACATATTGGCTACCGTTTCTCGACCGAATCCGTTCTTCAAGTCATCGCCCGTGCCCATAAGCCCTACCACGAGCCCATAGCCCACCAGTAGATTATCCCTGACACCGACAATACCAGCAATATCCTTTATGCGAGCGGCATTTGCTACCTGAACCCATCCCAACACAACTAGCAGCATCGTGACCGTCAACAAAAACCGCTTCATCTGTCCTCACCTCTCTCTTAGAACGGCCATATCCAATCGAGAATCCTCGTCCCCCAACCGGGTCTCTGTTTATCCGTGACCACACCGGCACCCGTATAAATGATTCTGGCATCGGCTATATTTTTGGAGTCTACCGTATTGTCGGGAGTCACGTCTTGAGGACGAATAATGCCCGTGATCACGATGTATTGGTCTTCATCGTTGATCGTCACCTGCTTGCGGCCTTCGATCAATAGATTCCCGTTCTCCAGGACTTTTACTACTCTCCCGGCAATGTTCATTTTGATCGTATTTCCTCGGTTGGTGTCACCGCTTCCTTTCATAGTGGAAGTACTTGTTCCTCCAGCTGCAATTTCACCTCCCATATTGGCATTACGCTTCGTAATGGATGTATCAAGTCCAAGAAGAGCGGAGATTTTTGCTTCCGTCGACGTTGAGCGGGACGTGTTAGTGCTGGCATCGTTTTTCGCCGAGGAAGTTTCGTTTACTACGATGGTGATGATGTCCCCTTGGTAAACCGCCTTATTATCAGTGAAGAGCATATTGCGATTGCTTTCTCCCCTCCAAAGAGAACCGGGAGCGGACATAGGTTTCGGAGCTGGCGGCGCCTCCTTCAGGCGTTCGTACATGTCGTCTTTGATGGCATATTGGGTCTGGGAACACCCGATTAAAAATGCCAGGACTATAACTGTCCACACCCATTTCCTCATAAAGATCACCCCCATTAAAATTCTACCTGAACCGCGTCTTCCCCTATTACCCGGGCATAGACCAAGCGGTTCGAAGATAGATTGCGGACCCTGATCAGGGCCCCCCGTGCACCATCTTCCTCTGATATTCCAAGTGTTGAGATAAAAAGAGGTCCCTTCTCAAGACTGATCCTGACCGTTTTCCCCTTTTTTACCAAAATCGGTGTTTGGAGTACCGTTTTTTTCAGCTCCGCACCCGGCTTCAGAGAAGTACTCGCCTGTTTTCCTATTGCCTCGTCGAGTGAAGAGACAATCTGGGGATCCAGCCGACTTACCCACCGTTTCTTTACCGCGAGGTCTTCTTCCTGGATGACTTGTCCTGCCTTAATGGTTCGGGCGGCAACAACGATCTGCCTCAATACCTCAATTCTACCCCGTACCGTCATCTGACGATAAATCTTCCCATGGTGGAGACGAACGGAAAAAGTCATGTCTCCCAGATAATCGTCTTTACCCACCGTGTCCACCTTCAGGCTCACATTCCTGTCTGGGAGATCTACCTGATCGGCCGGGAGGTCCACTTCGATCCGCACCTCTTCCCTCTCCCACGGCATAGTCCGCTCAATGTGGCGGATAATTTCCTCCCGTATGAATTCCCCCTTCAAGTTCGCCCATACCGCCACGGGTAGGCAAAGAAACAGGAAGAAACTAGCGCTTGAGATTACTGACAATGCCCAACATAGTGTCTGCCGTTTGAACGGCTTTGGAATCAATTTCATATGCCCTTTGTCCCGTAATCATTCTTATCATTTCATCAATGACGCTAACGTTTGAGTTCTCTAAGAAAAACTGGACAATTGTACCTCGACCCTCCGTCCCCGGGTTACCTTCTACAGGTTCTCCGGAGGCATCCGTCTTCTCGTAAAGATTTCTTCCCACACTGGTTAAACCCGCCGGATTGGCAAAAGTAACAAGGGTGATCTGCCCCACTTGGGTGGCATTGCCGTTTTTATCCGTGGCGGTCACGGTGCCATCCTTCGAAACCGTGATTTGTACGGTCCCCTGGGGAATGTTAATATTAGGCGTCAAGAGCAATCCATCCTGGTTGACGATGTTGCCGTCTTTGTTCAGTTTAAAATTTCCCGCCCTCGTGTAGAGAACCTTGCCTTGTCCATCATCGACTTGGAAAAAACCATTCCCTTCAATGGCCCAATCGAGTTGATTACCCGTAGAAAGAAGGTCGCCCTGGGTGAATATCTTCTGGGTTGAGACAATACGAGAGCCGAGACCTACTTCTATCCCGGAAGGTAGCTGCTGCCCCGTTGCCGAGAGGGACCCGGCTTTTGTTAAAACCTCGTACATCATATCCTGAAAGTTGGCCCGCGATTTCTTAAATCCCACGGTGTTCAAATTAGCCAAATTGTTAGCAATAACGTCCTGATTTAGCTGTTCTGCCACCATGCCGGTAGCTGCCGTATATAAAGATCTGATCATGTCTTCACCTCCTTAGATCACGCTAATCGTCCCACCCTTGAGGTGGCCGTCCTTTCTTCCTCACTGATGGTCTGAATTACCTTTTGGTAAACCTCGAAAGACCTTTGAATATCAATTAAATCCACCATTTCTCGAATGGGATTCACATTCGACGATTCAATGGCCCCCTGAACAACCTTAGGCTTATCCACCTTCTTGCCTTCCACGGCGCTTGCGAAATAGCCATTGGCCTTTCTCTCTAAACCTTGCTTCTGGTCAAAAGTCACAATACGCAGTCGCCCGACTTCTTCCGCCCCTGCCTTGACCTGCCCGTCTTCGGAGATGGAGACGGGTCCCCCTTTGATCACAATCGGCCGATTACCTTCCCCCAGCACCAAGTCCCCCGTCTGGGTTACCAACCTTCCCTCCCGATCAAGGGTAAAATCACCTCGGCGGGTATAGAAGATACCGTCTTTCGCCTGAACGACAAAAAACCCCTCGCCTTCAATCATCAAATCCAATTCGTTGCCCGTCCGCTGCGTAAGACCAGGGGAAAAATCAACCACGGGAATAAACTCCTGATTTATCGCCTCTCCTAAATTTGCCTGCTTAGAGACCGCGTAGAGATGAACGGCCTTATATCCTGCCGTGGAGGTATTAGCCAGATTGGCCGAAGCATGTTCGAGCTTCTGAATCAATCTCCCCATTACTTCGCCGGTTTCACCTATACCGAACCCCATGTCTCACCTCTTCGTCATCTCTCCCCGGAGCGTTCTTTCTCCGCCAAGTAAATAAAGGCTAAGATTTCCGCTACCGCCCGGTAGAGCTCAACGGGGATATACTCGTCAAGATCTAATCGACACAGTACCTCTACCAAAGCGGGATCGTCCTTAATGGGAATGCCATGTTCCTTCGCAATGGCGATAATTTTCTCCGCCACCGCCCCTTGTCCTTTAGCCGTCACACGAGGTGCCACATCCTTTTGCCTATCGTAGGCAATGGCCGCTGCTTTCCTTAGACGCCTCATATGGTAACCTGCAACATCCCTTCCTCATAGGCAGGGACCTGTTGCCGAAGATCTCTTCGAAAGTCTTCTAGATCCCTGGTGATGGTACATCCAACCTTCACGGTGACATATCCCACCTCTTTCAGTTGCTGCTGGAGATGATCTATCTTTTTCTGGAGAAAACTCTCGCTTTCTTTCTTCTCGCAACGCACCAAAACCGAAAGTCTCTCTTCTGCGAGATACAGCTCGATGAGAATAAGGCCCAAGTTAGGGGGGTTAACAAAAATCCAGGCCCGGCATTCTTTTGCCGTATCTTTTCCTTTTACGTGACCGTAGAATTCTCCTACCCGCAGTTCTTGTCCCCACAGGAAGGGAAGGGGAAGGAAAAATACTCCCTCTCGGTCACGGCTCAAGACGTTTACCACTTGACAGGCTTCGATACGGCTCAACGTCGTGGAGACCCACCGGGCCAACTCATCGACCTCTGCCGGCCTTTTCATTGATATGTTCTCCAACTCTCCTCCTATTTTCAGGAGGATAGACTTGAGATGGGCTCCATCTTCTCCTCCTGCAAATAGGTTTCGCTCGTGAAAAAGGCCCAGGTTATAGGCTAAGCTTCTAACATCCGTGCTTCCCGTCACCGCAGATGTAAAGCGCTGCGTAAGTGCATCGAGAAGTTCTCCCGAGACATACCGTCGATACAATGCCATTCTCTCGGGAGCTAATATCTTTTGCCCTTCCATCAATACCTTTCCCAAAAGGTCCGGTTCCTGACGATATAGCTGTAATAAAGCCCGAATAGTTGAGAGCTGTCCTTTGGATGATTCTCTATTTTCCACGGGTACGAGCACCACCTTTGGTTCCAACGCCTGTACCCGCACCGTGATTTTTTCTCCGATGGGAAGAGGAATTTTAGAATCGGCTTCCAGCGGCCTTCCTTTAATCAGTATTAAATATTTCCCTCTTTCCTGGCCGGTTACGTATACGGACACTTTCTCCCCCACTGATAGCGGCGGAAGTATTTCTTTTGGGGGCAAATATCCATCTCCCTTTAAGGGAGTAACGGTCAATTTCATTTCCCACCTCGATGCTGTGAAAGACTGATCATGAGTTTTATTTCCCCTTCATTCAGTCCCGTGACTCTCGATATTTCGCGTGGATCCATACCCTCCTCGGCCATTTTCTCGACTGAACGATAAACGGAAACGGGAACGTTGGCCGCCTCCGAGAGGGTCTTATTAATTTTTTCTAGCACCTCTCTTCCCCTTCTCTCTCTCTCCATGAGAAGGTAAGCCGTCTCTTCCGCCGATCTCCGCCCTTCTTCCAGAGCATCTATATACCTTTCTGTCGCTATCCTGGACTCCTCTATAAGGCGCTCCATCTCCTCTAAGAGGTCGCGATTGATAGAGACCTGTTTTTCCCGGTTCATCTTTCTCAAGCCGGCAAAAATTGCCAGGCACAGGATTACATCCACTACTACTTGCACATGCGCTGGTTCTAAATGCCAGATTTCCGTCATTGCCTTTCCCCACTCTCTAAGCCTTGACGTCAACTATATGCTCTTCTCCCTCTTTGCTGGGGCGAGCATCTCGTTCCTTTCGTTCCCTTTTCCCTTCCTTTTCCTTCTCCTCTTCTTCTGTTCGTACCCGCTCCGATTCTTCCGACTTCTTAATCTTCTCTGCTTGTTTTCTTCTCTCCTCGGCCAGCTGGATATCAAAATACCGCTGCTGCAAGTCTCCTTGACGTTGCTGCACCTGTTGGATTTTCTCCGTTACATAAGTCTGGGTAATCATATGTTGGGCATCTATGCCTTTCACCATAAAGTCGCTCCGCCGACACCTTTTCCCTTTAAATATGCGAGATACATGCCATTTCTTTTAAATTACCGTCCACGAAGTAACAAATACGGCATGTACGCTTCCGTCCCCTCTTTCCTTTTCCAAATACTCATAAACCCTTTTCTTAATCTCCTCTCTTCCCCCGGGTTTGAGAAGCTCAGAACCTGGGGTTTCCCGGACAATGCGAATCGTAAGGGCCTTCATTTCCAAATCTTCCCCCGACCAATTTCCCTCTTTTCCCGGTGCTGGCATGACCACAAGGCTAAAGAGCAATACACGGTCCTGGCCGGTAGAATCGCTAACGACGACGGATAGATCCTTGAGCTCTATCAACGTAGGTGCTGTCGGGGCAACTGCCCCTTTGATTTCATCTTTTTTCACCGCCGGCGGTTCCTTAAGAACTAAAAAAACGTAAGTGACGGCGCTTAAGACACCGAGGAAACTAAACAACGGCAAAAGAACAAAAACGAAAAACTTCCAATGGAAAAAGCGCTTAAAAAAGGCTTTCTTTTCTGAAGAAGGAGCTTCACCTTCTTCGGCCTTGAACGACTCCTCCTCTCTTTGTTTCGGCTCATCTATTTCGAGAAGATCGATTCGCGCCTTTTTCCTCATAAAAAGCCTACGCTATAATGTGTCTACCGGTGAGTGGTTTTTCCTGCCTTTTTATCTGTCGTACCGACCTTTTCCCTCCGTGGATGATGGCCCGCAGCCTCATGATGGCCTGAGTATGAATCTGAGAAACTCGAGATTCGGTAAGAGAGAGAACTTTTCCAATTTCTTTCATGGTCAGCTCTTCATTGTAATAAAGAGACAAAACAAGCTGTTCCTGCTCCGGGAGTCTCTTTATCGCCTCTATGAGTTGCGTCTTCATCTCCCGGTCAGCCAGAATGCTGAAAGGATTTTCGTTATCTACGGCCTCGTAAATTTCTTCGTCGTTGTATCCCCCCTCCAATGTCTCGGGCAATTCATCTTCATAAATAAGCATGACGTTTCTGGAATCATCGATTAAGCGGTAATACTCCTCTAATTCCAGTCCCAAATAGTCTGCTATTTCTTCCGCTTCCGGTGGGCGCCCTAATTTTTTTTCCATATCGTGCATAGCCTTCTCGACCAGTTTACGTCTTTCCCTCGCCCCCCGGTTCATGTAATCTCGGGACCTTAATTCATCCAAGATAGCTCCTTTGATCCGGATCGTGGCATATGCTTCAAAAGAAGTGCTCTTTTCTTCTTGAAAGCGATCGACAGCGTTAATCAGGCCAATGATACCTATATTTATGAGATCCTCCTTCTCCGAAGCCAATTCAGGCGGAAGGCGTGTAATGAACCTGTTTACCACGTTATGAACGAGGTAGGCATATTTCTTTATTTTTTCTTCTCTTTCCTTTGGCGTCATCTCAATCCGATGGATTCCCAAAAAAATTTTATTCCCCCGCCTTCGTATTCAACTTCTTCCTCCGCTAACGTCTTTGCAATGGCCTTGAAACTGACGGAGGCGGGTGACGAAGGCCAAAGCACTGCGACGGGTTTCTGACACCTCACCGCCTCGGCCATCTTTTCATCTTCGGGAATAAAACCTAGATACTCAATGCCAATACGGAGAAAATGTCCCAGGGCAACGCTCAGTCGGTGATAGACGGCTTTAGCCTCTCCTGCACCTCTCGCCATGTTCACCAAAAGACGGAATCGCTTCCGATCATGTTTTTGGTAGAGCACTTTCATGAGGGCATATGCGTCCGTGAGGGATGTGGGTTCCGGTGTTACAACCACGATTATTTCCCGGGAGGCGGCATTGAAATACATCACATTGCTTGAGATGCCTGCCGACGTGTCGATGAGAAGGAAATCCATATCCGATCCGAAGGCACTCATTTCATCGATGAGGATCGTCTTTTGCGTCCCCGTCATCTCAGCCAACTCTTGGATGCCGGAAGAGGCAGGAAGGACCAACATGCCACCGGGGCCCTTCACCACGGTCTCCGCCAGCGACTTTTCTCCATAAAGTACGTGACTTAGGTTGAAACGAGGAGTAAGCCCCAATACGACATCTAAATTGGCCAACCCCATATCGGCATCGAGCACCAATACCTTTTTACCCATCTGGGCCAACAAAAAACCTAAATTGGCTGCAATATTAGTTTTTCCGACGCCACCTTTCCCGCTCGTGATGGCTATTACCCTCACCTCTCTTTTTGTCTTCGATCCCGACCTCATACTGCGCTTACCCTCTTTTATTTCCCTCAGCACGGCTGCTTGATCCACGTTAAACCTCCCAAAATTAATTCGATTATGCCTTCTAAGTTAGCCTGCTCTATGTCATCTGGGACGTTTTGTCCCGTCGTCCACCACGAGACAGGCAACCCGGTGTGCTCCAATACATCGCAAATGGCGCCCCGATTCAGACACTCGTCTACTTTGGTAAAAATTATGCTTTTTGGTCTCAAAACTCCGTATTCCCTTGCCGAGAACAGGAGATGCTCCAGATGAGACGTAAGTGAGAGAACCAAGCAGGTCTCGAGATCACCTTGACCTCCGAATATTTCAGCCAAACCAGAAATAGCATCGCGATCGGAAAAGGCACGTCCAGGCGTATCTACATAGATCACATCCCGATCTGAGAAACGGTCTACTGCCTTTTTAAATGAGTCAACATCCGTCGCCACCGCCAAAGGTAGATTCATGATGCGAGAATAAACTTTTATCTGGTCCGTTGCTCCAATACGATGTGTATCCGTAGTTATGAGCGCCACCTTCTCTCCGTGTGTAAACGCCGAAATGGCAGCCAGCTTGGCCAGGGTTGTCGTCTTACCGGCACCTGTCGGACCTATAAGGACCCTAATCTTGCTTCGGAACTCATAAATTCTCACCAGTTCACCTAAGACGACCCGCACATCATGACTTTTCAATCCCCTCAAACGGTTTGTAAGACGCGATGCCCCCGCCCGAGACATGCCCCTTGCCACCAACTGCCCATAGAGGGGAGCCCAAGCGTCGGGTTTAAATCCCCCTTGCTGTCCCATAAGATCGAACAGTATGGATATCGCCTCCCTCAATTCCCAACTACCCAAATCCGTCGGTAACTCCCGCCATCTCGCGGGGCTGGGTTCGCAACCATCCCGGGCCGCCACGACCTCTACCACCTTTCCCCTCCGGGCCGTTGAGAGGACCACGGCGCTGTCGCCGAGATCACGTTTTATCATCTCTAACGCTTCTTGAATGGATGATGCCTCGTACGTTTTGATTTGCATTATCTCGCCTCAATCATGCCAATCGTCATTATATTTACGTCTCTTGCAATTTCTGTGTGCGCCAAAACGGCTACATTGGGGAAAAACCTCTCCACCACCTTCCGAAAGTGAGTACGTATATGGGGAGAAGTCACGATGACCGCTTGGAGCCCACGGTTAGTGGCCACATTTACGGCGTTCTTAACACTACCTATAAGCCTATTCAGGAATGAAGGCTCCAAAGAAACGAAGGATTCGTACTCGCTATGTTGCACCGATCGAGCGATGGTTTCCTCTATCTCCGGGGAAACCATAAAGGCCGTTACATTACCCGTTTCATCCACATACTGCTTGGTAATACTCCTACCTAAGGCCTGACGAACGTAACCGACGAGAACATCGGCATTCTTCGTTAATCCCACATAGTCGGCTACGGTCTCGATGATCGTAGGCAGGTCTCGAATCGAAACCCTCTCTCTTAACAACCTTTGTAGCACCTTTTGAAGAACATTTATCGGCACAACTTTGGGAACGAGGTCTTCTACCAGTTTGGGATAGACCTGGGCCAAATTATCGACGAGGGCTTGCACTTCCATCCTCCCGAGGAGATCATCGATGTTATTCTTCACCAATTCCGTCAAATGAGTGGTGATTACTGTGGCTGCATCGACAACTACCAGTCCTGCCGCTTGGGCCTTCTCCAAATCCTCATCGGCGACCCAAATGGCCGGTAGTCCGAAAGCCGGCTCCTTGGTTCGAATTCCTTTTATTTGTGGTCCTGGGTCTTCCGGTGCAATGGCCAAATGGTAACCCGTCATTATCTCCCCACGCGCAATTTCCACTCCTTTAATTAAGATACTGTACTCGTTCGGTTTTAGTTGCAGGTTGTCCCGGATATGAACGGCAGGTAAAATGAATCCCATTTCTCCCGCCATCTGCTTTCTCAAGGCCTTGATGCGATGCAAAAGCTCGCCTCCTTGAGCCGCATCGACGAGGGGAATAAGACCATATCCTACCTCTATTCCCAAGGGATCTACCGCTTGAACTAATGGCTGGGCTTCCGCTGCCGGTTGCAAAGGTTTTTCCGTTTCTATTGCCGGAGCCGGTTTTTCTTTCCTCAGGAGATTCCAGGCGAGAAAAGCGGTCACGAAGGCTATAACCATGAAGGCGAATTTCGGCATGCCCGGTATAAGACCGAAGGTGAAGAGAACAAGGGCGGCAATAGCCACGGCCCGGGGTTGGCCAAACACCTGACTCTTCATCTGATCTCCCAAGTCATTCTCCCCTGCCGTTCGTGTGACGAGGATACCCGCTGCCGTGGAAACGATGAGGGCGGGGACTTGTGTCACCAAGCCATCACCTATGGTGAGCAAGGTATAGTTCCGAGCAGCTTCAGCCAGTGGCATCCCCTGTTGAACCACGCCGATGATCAATCCTCCGACAATATTCACCAGCATGATAACAATAGCAGCGATGGCGTCACCCCGCACAAACTTGCTGGCTCCGTCCATGGCACCGTAAAAAGTGGCTTCGTGTTCTATTTCCTGTCTCCTTCTTCTCGCCTCTGCGTCATTGATGAGTCCCGTGTTTAAATCGGCGTCGATACTCATCTGTTTTCCCGGCATGGCGTCCAGGGTAAAACGAGCCGCGACCTCTGCCACGCGGGTCGCACCTTTGGTTATAACGACAAAATTGATGACGACGAGCACGCAGAAGACAATAAACCCGACCACGTAATTCCCCCCTACGACGAAGGTGCCGAAGGCTTTGATAACTTGACCGGCAGCACCGGTACCTTCGCTTCCGTGAAGGAGAATGAGGCGGGTGCTGGCGATATTGAGAGACAGCCGCAACAATGTCACCGTGAGTAGAACGGAAGGAAACACGGAAAAATCCAGGGGTCGAGAGACATACATAGCCATAAGAAGGATGACCATGGAGATGACGATGCTCGTAGAAAGAAGCAAATCGAGCAACCAAGTAGGAAGGGGTACAACCATAATGATGAGAACGCCAAGGACAAAGAGGGCCATCAAAGCACTCCCGCCCCCCGCGATCTCCATCAGATAATTTCTCTTCACGGCGGCACCAGTAGCCATGCCATCACCTTTACCAGTTGTTTCTTAGGCGATATACGTAGGCGAGAATTTCCGCCACCGCCCGGTATAGGGTCTCCGGAATTACTTCGCCTACGTCAGTTAGTTTAAACAACATCTGTGCCACTTCACGGTTCTCCACGATTGGTACGTTATGTAATCGGGCAATTTCCTTGATTTTCTCCGCCAGGTAGTCACTTCCCTTTGCCACCACCATCGGCGCAGACATAGATTCCTGTTCGTAACGTAGGGCCACGGCAAAGTGGGTGGGGTTGGTGATGACAACATCGGCCTTGGGGACGGCCGCCATCATCCTTCTTCTTGCCATCTCCCTCTGAATGCGCCTTATGCGTCCCTTAACTAACGGATCACCTTCGAGTTGCTTGTATTCTTCCTTAACTTCCTGTTTAGTCATTTTGAGAGACTTTGTGTGTTCCCAATGTTGATAGAGGAAGTCGACCACCGCCAAGACAATAAGGATCCAACAGGTTGAAGCTATGATGCGAAATGCCACTTTTCCGACATAGGCGACAATATCCGGAACACTCCACGTAACGAGGGCCGGTATGGTGGCAATCTCACTCTTCATGGTAAACCACAACGTAACACCGATGATGATCACCTTAATCAGATTCTTCACGAGCTCAACCACAGCCTGTAAGGAAAAAAGTCGTTTCAAGTTCTTGACGGGGTCGATTCGTTCCCATTTGGGAACGAGTGGCTCACCAGAAAAAACGAAACCTGTCTGGATGAGATTAACCAATAGGGCAACCGACGCGGCAAGAATAAACAGAGGGAGTACAATGGAAAACAAGTCATAGATAAGGCCCGTCAAAATATGTGGCACGGTTTCTACACTGACGGTGGCCGTAGCGGCGGCAGAGAAGTTTTTCTTCATGACCTTCATTATCTTTTCCACCATGGGGGCTGCCCCCAACCAAAAATAAACGAGACCCCCGATGAGGATAGCCGCCGACGAGACTTCGCGACTCTTGGCTACCTGACCCTTTTCTCTGGCCTCTTCTTTTCGTTTCGGTGTCGCCTGTTCGGTCTTTTCCTGATCTTGCTCTGCCATTTATCTTTTTACTCCCTCATGAGGAATAAAAGACGCCTCACCTCCGGCCATACTCCATCAATCTCGTGGGCGATGAGGGCAACGATGAATGGCATTGCGATACCTAGAAATAAAAGCCCCATAAAAACTTGAAGAGGGAAGCCTACGATAAATACGTTTATTTGAGGCACCGTTCTCGCAATCAACCCTAACCCCACATTGACAAAAATAATTACCGCCAAAACTGGCGCCGCTATCTTAAAACCGATGACAAACACATCCTTCGTGAGAAGAAGCATCTCTTGTGCCGCCCTCGCATTTAAGACACCTTGCATAATGGGTATGACTCGGTAACTCTCTCCAATAGAGGCAAGGAAGAGATGATGGCCATCTACGGTAACGAACACAAGAAGGGCAACAAGATACAGAAATTCCGAAAGGATAGATATCTGAGTAGAGGAAACAGGGTCGACGACGTTAGCTATGGCCACCCCCATCTGAAAGCCCATAAGCTCTCCTGCCGTCTGAACGGCGGCAAAGACGATGCGGGCGATAAAACCGATTGCTACCCCGATCAGCACCTCACCTGTCATGCGGATAAGTAGTTCCACCGTTGTGGCGGCCTTCAACCCCGTTACATCCACCTTGAGAACCGGATAGACGATAATAGCAATGATCACGGATATCCCCGCCTTCACCTGGGCGGGTACCACCCTTTCTCCGAAAACGGGCATCATGATGAAGATCGCCCCCACGCGCATGAGAACAAGGATAAATCCTATTACCTGCTCAATCTGTAAAACGGGGAGATTCATCCGATGTATAAGGGTATATTACGAAACAGGGCCTGGGTGTACGAAAGGAGAGTAGCCATCATCCAGGGTAAGGCGGCTATGAGGGCGATAAGACAGGCCAAAATTTTGGGCACAAATACTAGAGTTATCTCCTGAACTTGAGTCGCCGCTTGGATGAGGCTTACCACTACCCCGACAATTAAGCCCACAATAAGTACGGGGGCCGCAACAAAAAGAATCACCCTGACCGTTTCTGCCATTAAACCTGTAACCAGTTCTACTGTCATATAGGTAACCTCACTTAAAGCTCTGTACGACGGAACCGACCACCAAATGCCATCCGTCTACGAGCACGAAGAGGAGAAGTTTGAAGGGCAAACTAATCATAATAGGTGGCAACATCATCATGCCCATGGAGAGAAGGACGCTGGAGACCACCATGTCGATCACGAAAAAAGGTAAATAAATGATAAATCCGATTTGAAATGCCGTTTTCAATTCACTGATTACAAAGGCAGGAATCAGTGTTTTTAATGACACATCCTCCGGTTTTTCCGGTCTTTTTTCGCCCGCAATCTTGATAAAAAGTGCAAGGTCCTTTTCCCTCGTCTGACGCAACATGAAACTTTTTATGGGCTTGGAGGCTGCAGCCAGAGCCTCCTCGCCTGATATGCGATCCTCATAGTACGGTTGAAGTGCCTCAGCATTTATCTTTTGCCAGGTCGGTGTCATGATGAAAAAGGTCAGAAAAAGGGCCAGCCCAATGATGACCTGGTTAGGGGGCATGGACTGGGTACTTAAGGCATGGCGCAAAAGGGAAAGAACCACCACAATCCTTGTGAAAGAAGTCATGAGCAGTAGGATGGCCGGTGCTACGGTCAAGATAGTAAGAAGAATAATAAGCTGAACCGTGGTTGAGGCCTTGGAGTGATCGGCACCGCCAATGGAAAGGGAAACCGTGGGAATGGAGAAGGGCTGTCCAAAGGCCCCTGTTGGAATTACGACCATGAGAAAGGAAATGGCTACCACAATAAGAATACCGATGCGATTCATACACTTCCCATTTTCTTCTTTAACTTTGTCCACAGCGGCGAATAAGAAACAGGCGGTCTTTCTTTCATTTGTCTCAGTTTTTCCAGCCTTGCTTCATCGTCAATCGTGGCTATAACCTGCATGCTACCAGCCGAAAGGCCGATCACGGTTACTTTACCCAACGTATCTACGACGATGATGCTCGTCCGGGGTCCCAGCGCGCGGGCCGCTAAAATCTTTATAACTTCTTCTCCACCATAACCGGCCGAGGTGCGACCCAGCATCCGTTTCAAAAAATAGACTGAGGCAAGCATGAGGGCAATGACAAGCCCCAGGGCTAAAAGCATCTTCAAAAGGGCTCCAAAATAAGAGGCGCCTTCCATGACTACTTTAACCTATTGATTCGCTCAGCTGGCGATATGATATCGGTCAAGCGTACGCCGAACTTCTCGTTTACCACCACCACTTCCCCACGGGCCATAAGCCTATTGTTGACATATACATCCATCGGCTCCCCCGCCATCTTCGTCAACTCAATGACCGAACCTTGCCCCAGCTGCAGCAGCTCGCCTATGAGCATTCGATTGCGTCCCAACTCCACGTTGACCGTGAGGGGAATATCGAGGATGAAATTCAAGTCTATTTTTTCTCCCGTGGGACCAGATTTTGGAATTTCCTCAAATTGGGGGATCGAGACTTCGGCGGCCGGTTGGTCATGGCTGGTGGCAACGGGACGCTTTGACTTTTCGAGCTCTTCCTGCACATCGTCCCAGCTCAGTTCGCTTTCCGCCTTGTCCCCCTCCTTTACCGGTTCGCCTCCCTCAGATATCCCTTGCATGAGGGCATCAATTTCACTCTGATCCATCTTTACACCTCCCTACTCAACCTCTTTTATAAAATCGATGATCTTCACGACCATGTTGTTCCGGTGTATCCCTGGAATACAGGTAAATTTTGGTATCCCCTCAATGAAAAGCGTAAGTGGTGCTTCCGCATCCTGTTCCAGAGGAATAACATCCCCCTTTTTCATGTTGAGCACATCCCTAAGGGTGAGAGTGGTCGTTCCTAGCTCGACCATTAACTCGACCGAGCAGGCCTTTAAGCTGTTCTTGAATTTTTCTGCCCACGCTTGATCTACTCCTAATTCCTCACTTTGGTAGCCAGCTTGCAGTTTTTCTCGCAGTGGCTCTAACATGGCATAAGGAAAGCAGATAGATATAAGACCGGTAGCGTATTCTATTTCCACCTCAAAGTTGGTAACCACCACGAGGTCCGTAGGAGACACGATATGGGCAAACTGGGGGTTTACTTCCGATCGCTGATAGATCACCTTGTTTTCTATTAAAGGTTGCCACACCTTCTCTAAATCGCTTAAAGCGGCAATCACGATCTTACGTATGATGTTGTTTTCTATGGCAGTAAATTCACGGCCTTCGATTTTGAAGAAATCTTTACCGGTACCCCCAAAGATGATGTCAACGAGGGTAAAGATAATTTTTGATTCCACCACGAACAGGGCGGTCCCCCGCAAAGGCTCCATTTTAAAAAGATGTAGACTCGTGGGGACGGGCAGCACTTTAAGAAATTCTCCGAACTTCATCATATCCGTGCTGACCGCCGTAATGCTAACTACTTTGCGGATGTGCCCCGAAAGTGTCGTGCGAAATTGGCGAGCGAACTTCTCATTGGTCATCTCCAGAGTGGGCATTCGCCCTCGAATGATTCGATCCTGGCTGGTGAGATCATAAACCATGACCCCGGACTCATCCAGGATGGCCTCCGGCGTGGTGTCTATCTCTCCACCGGCGATACCCCTAAGTAGAGCATCTACCTCTTCTTGGGTAAGAATATTCGCCATGTTTCTTTTTCACCCACCTATTGGATCACAAACTCCGTAAAGTACACCTTAGTAATCTTCCCCTGTGTAATGATACTGTTCGCTTTAAACATAAGTTCTTCTCTCAGCCTCTGTTTGCCTGCATTATCCGCGAGTTCTGCATAAGTCTTGGAACTCAAGAGGTCGATGGCCATATCTTTAATTTTGGGCTTAACCAAATCCAACTCTTTAGCCACTTCAGGAGAATTTAATTCAAACTGCATGGAAACCTTTATGTACCTCTCTCCTCCCTGATCAGCCAGGTTCACGATCATGCTATCCATCGTCCACATGGGGCCAATGGCTGCAGTGACGGGGGCCGTTTTCTTCTTTTCTGCCTCAGATGGTTGCTTCATAAAATATAAGGCGGCCCCTACTCCAACCGCCACCAGCATAAGGAGCAATAGAATCACAAGAATAATGAGCATGAGAGGCGACTTCTTCTTGCCTTCTTCCACGGAGACCTCAACCTTTTCTTCTATTTCGTCTTTTCTTGCCATTTTTCCTCCTGCCAAATCATAACAATTTCCGTTCTTCTATTCATGGCCCGGCCCGATTCCGTATTATTTGGGGCAATTGGTCTGGAATCGGCATAACCGGCTACGGACAACTTTTGCGCCGGTACTCCTAACTCAGCCATAAATTTGACAATACTGTCAGCCCGGGCAACCGATAGCTCCCAGTTCGAAGGGAACCTCTCTGTCTTAATGGGCACGTTATCCGTATGTCCTTCTACTCTGATCATTATCCCTTCACTTTTTACTATCTCCGCCAGCTGACGGAGAGCCTCGTGAGCCGATGGTCTCAGCTCCGCCGACCCCTTTTCAAAGAGGGAACTCTCATTTAAAGCAAAACGCAGGGAGTTCTTTTCCTCTCTTACGTTCAATCCCTTGATCTTTTCGAGCGTCCCCTTCTTAGCATCTTTGAATGCACCTTCAGTGCCAACACGCTCGAAGGTTTGCGCCAACGATTCGGCCGCCGCTTTCAAGTACGTCGACTGAACGCTCGAAAGGGAAACCAACAGAATGAAGAAAGTAAGAAGCAAAGTGAGTAGATCGTTAAAACTCACCAGCCAACTTGACGGTCTCACCTCTGGCGCAGGGTTTTTTTCCCGCCTCATCAAGAAACCTCTTCACTAAAGACAATTTCAATACGCCGGTTTTTTTGTCTACCTTCCTCCGTGCTGTTACTGGCCACAGGCCTCGTATCTCCAAATCCAACCGCAGAGAGTCGATCCAAAGGAATGCCTTCTTGGTGCAAGTAGCGAATGACATTGACCGCCCGCAAAGCCGAAAGCTCCCATGGGGAAGAAAATTTAGCCGTATCGAGGGATGAACTGTCCGTATGCCCTTCTACGCTGATAAAAAAAGAGGCGTTTTTCGATACTTTAGCAATTCCTTTCAAAATAAGATGAGCGGATGGGTCGAGTTCCGCTCGACCGGCGGGAAACAGTAGGGGAGTGGCAAAAACGGCTCGGAAACCTCCTTCGAAAGAATGTATTGTTATCAAACCACCTTGCCCGATTTCCTCGGCGAGACGCTCGATTTCCTTTTTCACCTCCTTAAGACTCTTTTTTGTAGGTGACACGGCAAGTCGGGCATAGGCCATCTTCCTTACCTCGAACTGAGACCAGGCCGTCATCATGATAAAAAAAGTAAGGACAATCATGACGAGCGAGCAAAATACCGTCTGCCAGGTCGGTGTTCTCTCTGCAACTGATCTCTCTTTGACCCTAACGAACCTCACCGAAGGATGACCTCCTCTCACGCGGTGCCAAAAAAGAATGCAGTTTTTGCTCTATCACCCGTGGATGATCTCCCGCCTGTAAGGATAGGACGCCATTTAAAATCAATTGCTTGACGAGGATCTCTTTCGCACTTCGATCTCTTAATTTTCCGGCCATAGGTATGAAAACCAGATTGGCGAGAATAACCCCATAAAAAGTAGTGATAAGCGCAACGGCCATCGAGGGACCAATGGTGGAGGGATCATGCATCTTGCGCAACATCTGGATGAGTCCGATGAGTGTTCCCAAAAGCCCCATAGCAGGAGCAAAATTACCCATAGTAGTGAAGATATCGGCTCCTTTACGATGACGTTCCGCCAATGCATCGATTTCCGTCTCCAATATTTCAGTCACGACCTCGGGATCTGGATTATCGATAATGAGGTAGATGGCCTTTGCCAAAAAGGGATCGTTTGTTCTTTCCGCTACTTGTTGAAGTGACAAAATTCCGTCACGGCGTGCAACCCTTGACATCTGTACAAACTGATTGATGATGCGATTCGGATCAAACTCCACCCGTCGGAAAACATGCTTCGCGATGGAGAAGACGCCAAGGAAATCTCTGAGGGGATAGTTTACTAATGTCGCCCCTATGGTACCACCGAAGACGATCAGGGCCGATGGTCCGTCAAGGAACCAAGAGATACCGCCCCCATGGGACATGGCCACAGCAATCAGACTGAACCCGAAGATAATGCCTAAGATAGTACCGAGATCCATCGCTCACACCTCGAGGGAATCATTCGCAGAAGGTAATGAGCAACGGATGTGCCAAAAGGAAAGGGTGGATGACTCACACCCAGATATCGATAATCTGACCCGGCCGATGCTGGGCGATGGGAAACTGAACTACGGCCTGACCTTTTTCATCTACCTCATAGATACCGGCCGATGACTCTTGACAGTTAATTACCGTATCCTCTCTTTTTCTATACGCTTGAGGTAACGGAAGGCGACGACCTTCTGGCAGAGACGGTGGATGGCGATCGACAGGTAAGGGTAAACGATTTTCAGCCGGTCCCCTCACCATCTCCCCCATAGGTCGCCTCCATGCTCCCTAGTTGCCGTCACGTCGAGGGGGAGGTCGTCTCTTTTTCCCCCCTCGGTACCTTGAGCCTCTTTCTTTTTTAAGTCAAATATTTTTACCTCTTGATATTCATCAGCTCTGTGAGCATTTCATTTGCCGTCGTAATCACCCGGGCGCTGGCCTGATATGCCCGCTGGGCTTGAATCATGTTAATGAACTCCTTGGCCGTATCGACATTGGATAGTTCCAAAGTATTGGATATCACCTCTCCCAAACCGCCAGTGCCGGCAATATTGATAATGGCCGTACCACTTTCGATCGTCGAGGCAAAGTAATTTCCTACTTTCTTAAGTCCCCCTGGGTTGGGAAAATTCGCCAAAAGCACGCAACCTAATTCCGAAGTTTGACCGTTGGTGAAAAAGCCGGTAATCGTTCCGTCTTTGCCGAAGCTTAAGCTCTTGAGAACACCGGAAGGATAGCCATTGGCACTTAGAGACTGTACGACCGAAGCACTTGAATAACCCGTCAATTTATTGATGGTATCCGTTTTCAATTGCCAGGTGACCTTATTGTTGTCCCCGATGATGGCCCCGTTGGCGAGATCGGCGAAAGTGAGATCGAGGTCCGCAACCGAGGCAACAGTCGAGGTGAGAGTAAACTCAATGGTATCATTTGCCGTCCATAAATCTTTGCTATCTTTCAAACTCAAAATAATATCGGCTCCCCCAGAGCCATCCAGATCGATAAAGATCTTATAATCTTGATAAGAAACGGTCATCCCATCATAGCAGCCTGCCGACTCCTTCGCCCAGGTATTTCCGGTGTACTTGAGCTTGATATTGGACGTACTTGCCCAAGAATCGGTAGAGACAACTTCATTCTTGGAAGTTATCAATCCCTCTTTGGATGTTACGCTTTTATTTAATATGCGCCCATCGTTGGAGATGTTGAACGTGAAATAATCGTCCGCTGCCCACTTCGTGATATCATTAATCTCAAAGGTTAATTCGTTTTCTCCGCTTCCATCCAGATTGACCTTAATTTTTCCAGCCTCGCTTGTATCGAGGGTCGCCGATGGGAAACCTCCCTTATTTGTTATCGTCCAATTATTTCCATCATAGGCAACCTTAACGGTACCAGATGCGGGATATATTTGACCGTAATTGACAGACTCCACAACTACTTTCTTATCTTGTGTACTTGTAATCACCGACATGGCACCCTTGTAAATCTTCTTCAGATTACCATCGTCGTCGAACACAACCCCGTGATATTCAACCTCCCCCTCCACATCGTCCAATTTGACGGTAAAACCCCAAGTGCCCGGCTGTTTCGTTTTTTGATAAATGGTAGACAGATTATGCTGAGCCCCCTTCGAGTCGTACACCGTTTGAGACACGGTAAATTTTTCTCCCTTACTGGTGGCATCGTTGAGATTGATGCCCATGCTTACCTGCGTCGTCGCCTGAGGGACGGATTGCACGTTTTTTAGAGAAATGGGTGTAATCGTATCGGCCTGAGAGCCGGTTGTCGTGCGACAATAGCCGAGCACCTTGTAATCATTCGTATCTACGAGGTAGCCTTCCTTTGAGATGTGAAAATTGCCGGCCCTCGTGTAGTAAACACCCCCTTCTGGATCCTGAACGATGAAGAAACCTTCGCCGTCGATGGCCAAATCCGTTGCACTGCCCGTTGTTTCAAAGGCACCCTGCTGGAATTGGGTGCCGATCGCGGCAACCGCCACACCGGAACCCACTTGCAACGCGCCGCCAGAAGAAAGGCTTTGGTTTAACATACTCGCAAAGTAAGTATTACTGGCCTTGAAGCCTAACGTATTGGAATTGGCCAAGTTGTTTCCTATGACGTCCATCTGCTTAGAGCTGGCCGTCAAACCCGTTGTCCCGATGGAAATAGCTGTACTCATATCCCCCTCCTACTAAAGGATTCTCTCTCATCTTTTGTTTTTAAAAGCGAGCAACGGCCGTGCCATTCTTATTTTTCTTTTATTTACACATAGTTGAAGAATTTTAACAATTACAGAGCGGCAAATTTTGCCGTCTACGGGGCAGAAAAAAACCGGCCACATCCGCAGCCGGCGATGAGAAAATCTTTTTCATTATCAGGCAGAAACGGATAAGACATTATCAAACAGATACTCTTTCCCATTAATGACAACATAAATCTGATTGTCCTTAAATTTTACACCCTCCACCAAACCGGAGGTCATCGTAGAGGTCGTGACGTTTTTACCGTCTGCATCTTTGGCCATCACTTGATACGTGTAAGTACCCTTCGTACCCTCACCCGGTTCCCAGGTAACAGAATTAACGCCGGCCAATTGATTCCCCACATTAATGGTCTTGACGACCCTCCCGGTACTATCCGAAATGGTAACACTAACTTCCTTAGCCTCGGATGCTAATTCATAATTAATTGTAACCGGTTTTCCATCCACAACGATCGTATTTCCGCCATTTACGGTTACCGATTTCCCGATCATACCCACCGCTTGGGTGTGAGCGAGGGTCATGATGCTTAGAGATTGGTTTTTAAGCTCGTTGCTTATGGAAAGTAACTGTTCAAGACTCGAAAATTGCGCCAGTTGGGCTGTGAATTCAACACTTTCCATGGGATTTAAGGGATCCTGATTCTTTAGTTGGGCTACCAGTAACTTGAGAAAATCTTCTTTCCCCAAAGTGCTTTTAGCTGTACCTGCATTTTTCTGATTAGTAGAACTAGTTGCCTGCGTTTGGTTGATACCGGTTACGTCTGCCATGATACTCACCTCTACACGGTTGTAATTAGGTAGTTAGCAAAATTAGTAGCGTCTTTTTTACGGCCGTCTCTATCTCCTCCTCTTGGTGGGCGGTGTGACTCTTTTTCCTGTCGATAGCCGTTTCCCATCCATTGGGGCAACTGTTTTTCCTCCGGGGCCCTTACTTCTACCCGCTCTATTTTTAGCCCCTGATCCATGAGAACCTGTTTTATCTCCTCCACATGATTTTTTAAAACCTGCCTGACCTGTTCATTTTCGGATACCATAATGGCTCGGACTCGATCCCCACGAACGACAACCTCCATTTCCACTTCCCCGAGATGGGGCGGCTCCAATAGAATCTGAAGCCTTCCCGCTTTGTCCCCAAAAGTTTCCACCGCTTTATTCACCTGGGCGATGATCTCCTCCTGTCTCACGACCGCAGAAGGCATAATCTCTTCTTTAAAAATAACCCGTTCGTACCTGTGCACCCCTTGCTGAGATGCTACTAGATTATGATCGGAACTTTCCGTCAGTGGCTTACTCCTTAGCCGATTTAACCCCTTGGCGTCCAAGGCGAACACTTTTTCATCCGTCTTAGTATTATCGGATACCCTTATTTTAGGCAGAACGGACTCAAACGAAACTTTCCTATCCTTCTCGGGAAGTACAATTTCTCTGTCTTGAGCTTTTACAACTTCTTTTTCCGCATCAAGAATTTCCTTTACTCCTTCCTTTCGGGGAGAATAATAATGAACTATTTTCTTTATCTGAGCGGCCACTTCATCGGCCATTTCTTCATCCATGCCGCGGGCCGTGAGGATGGCCTTAATGGTATCTCGCAGAGATGCTACCCCCGATGACGAACGGTCGAAAAGGAGCGTTTGGCCACCTTCTTCATCCACACTTACGTTTAGCGTTAACATCCTCGGTTTCTCATCTTTTTGCAGAATAACACGTGTCATTACCTCAGAGGTAGCAATGGGGGAAAATGGTGGTCGTTCTATAATCCTCCCGGCATCGAGAGTGACCTTATTTGTTTCTTTTTCCTGCCCTACGACTGCCGCTTGTTTCGATATAGATATCTCTAAAACGTTGTATATCTTTTCCTTCGAGTCGTCCCGGACTAAAGGTACAATCTTGATCTCTACTTTAGATTTATCGGGGGTTGCCTCAGAGGAATGAGATGTACTCTTCACTGAAGGCCGGTGCGGCATGAGAGGGGTCACCTCCTCGATTCCTTTTTTCTCTTCTATCTCACCCGTCTTAGGCCCCAAAACGTCCGAATTGCCCAAATTTAACACCAACGTAAGAGGAGCAAAATCACAACTTCCTGATAAATTAGCCGGCAACTTATCATTATTCTTTTCTTTTCCATCTGCTTCACCTATGGCGGGCGTAGAAGTTAACAAAAAAGAAATGACCGGCTCGAACGTCTGCATATTCTCTATCTCCATCTCGGCGTTAATCAATTCATCACGTCCTACTAGGGGGGATCCAACATTGTTTAAGGAAACCGATAATGTACCCGGATCACCTAAACTTGCTTTCGGGGACACCAACGAAAGAAGTTCCGGCATAAAAAGGGAAGGGAAATAATTTATCGTCCCTATGCCCGCTCCCTTTCTTCTGCCGACACCGCCAAAACGGGATCCTTTTCCCCTCCTTGACGCCTGAGGGCATGGAAGAGGATATCTGGGAAAGAAAGAGTTTGGTCTTTCATTATCCCTTTGCCCACTCGACCTTTTAAGAGCTTAAACAAAACCTGAAGATGCCCCGGGAGGCTCCCCTTCACCGCGTCATTTGATGTCCCTTGCACCCTTTATCTCCTTCGTTTTTTTAACGTGTTGTGCAAAGGACATACCAATAAATTTAACTAATCAAATGAAACACTTACAATGTAGGAGCCTTTTTCCCTTGGGCCGCCATAGGCAATTTTTTCCTCGCCGGAGGTACCTTTTTCCCGCTCGGTTCCGCCGATGTGTGAGGCGACTCCTCGGGGGCACTGGCCTTTTGCCTAGTAATTTCTCTTGTAATCTCTACGGCCTTCTGGGCATCCAGATATCCCCAAATCGCACCCGCTCGATCTCGTTTCATATTCATTGTTATACCCGCGGCCGTTCTTACATCTAGTTTCGCCAACATGGCGGCCGCCTTTTCTGGCGGCATGGCCTCATACACACGGGCTAAATCCTTAATTCTTTTTCCTTCTTCACCTTTTTCGGCCTCTAAAGTGGCTGCCAACTTAGCTTCTAACTGTCGTAATTCTTGAATCCTGGCCAATATTTCTGTTTTGAGCGCTGTTAGTCTCTCTTCCTCTTTTTTCAAATGTGCTTCTTTTTCCTCGAGCTCCGCCTGCTTTTTTCTGATGGCCATGACGAAATTTGCATCTTTCATCATCTCTGAAGTCAGGGTAACATCGATATCTTGGGCTATAGCACCCGTATGAGGCTTCGTTCCCCACCATCCCAAGACGAGACATATCTTTATCGCCACCAATAGAAATGCGATGAACAAAAACTTATTTTTCATTCTCTTTCTCCTTCGTATCGGAGAATGGCCGCCTCATCTAATTCTTTTATTTCCTTCTGTTTTGCTTCCTCGAGATATTCGGCCAACTTTTTTTCCTTTAGCCTCTCCATGATCTTCTTTTGTCGAGAGGCCTCGATGAGCGCTTGGCGCCTTATCTCCACCTCCCGTTCCCATTTCTTACAGATTCCTTCTTGTTTCAATTCCTCTTCTCTCTTCAACCGGATGGCCTCACTGATCAACGCCGGCATGATGCCCGGTACCGCCTTGCCTGAGAGACGATAGTATTGGGCCACCATTTCCTCCCTTTCCCTTCTTAAGTGAAAGAGCCTCTCCCTCTCCCCTTTTAGAACCTCCATCGCCTCTGCCAGCTCTATCTGCCTTCTTTCTTCCAGCGCCTGCCTTTGATCCAAAATGGTTTGGAACTCAAATCGGAACATAATCGATTACGAAAACAGTATTTTTCTTATTACGGCCAATTGGGACTCCAAAGAGGCATCTACCTCGCAGAATGGAGTCTCAATCTTCACTCCCCCCGGTGACAAATTGGTATCAGCGATAAATTCGACCTCCCCTAACCCCCCTTGGGACGCCTGCAGATCCCTGACATAACTTTCCAATACCGGTAAGTCACCTGGACTACAACGAACTAATAGCTTTTCCTTTTCTCCGATTGCCTCTATAGCCGATAGAAATATCGCCTTGATGGCCTCTCGATTCGTCTCCAGCTCTTGACGTACTATCTTTTCGGCAATGGCCATAGCTAAGGCGACGATTTCCTTTTCCCCATTTTTAATTATTTCACTTCGCAAACGAGCAACTTCATTCATTGTTTGCTTCAAGAGATTCAGCGTGCGCCCCAGTTCCCTTTCTACCTCTTTTCTTCCTAGGGCCTTCCCTTCCGTCAATCCCCTCAAGTAAGCCTCTTCGGTAGGCGGGCGGGCATCAACCCCTTTGTCCGGTGCCCCGGACACCGACGTAGAAACTTCCTCCACCACCTCTCTTCTAATTGTCGCACCCGGTACGACTCGAACTTCCTCTGATTTGAGAATCCTTTTTTTATACAAACTCATCCTCTTTAGCTCCCCGAGCTAGGGCAATGCGACCTTCTGCTTCTAACCTCTTTACGACATCAACAATAGTGCGCTGGCTCTTTTCCACTTCTGACACGCGGGTGGGAGGAAGAAGATCGATCTCTTCTTTCAGCATTTCCGCCCCCCTCTTGGACATGTTGCGGTAAATCTTCTCCCGCTGAGCTGGATCGACCACCTTCAGTGCCTTCGCCAAATCTTCAGAACTGACCTCACGCAACACCTCTTGAAGCGACTTATCGTCGAGTTTGAGGACATCTTCGAAGGTAAACATGAGGCTTCTGATCTGATAGGCCAAATCTGGGTCGCTTTCCTCCAACGCGGCCATGATCGCCTGTTCTGTCGACGGATTGAGACGGTTGATAATATCCGCCATAAGGCGCACTCCACCCATCTGTTGGCCTTCTACCGTGCCGGAGAGGAGTTCTTTTTCTAAAGTTCTCGCCACTTCTTCAATAAATTCATAAGGTACGCTTTTTAAGTTTGCCATGCGTTTTGTAACTTCCACCTGCATGGCGGGTGTCATATTTTCCATTACCACCGCCGCGCTGTCTGGTTTCATGTTGGCGAGGATGAGGGCGATAGTTTGCGGATGTTCGGTCTTCGTAAATTCCAAAAGAAGCTTAGGGTCTATGTCCCTGAGCTTATCCACAATGGGATTATCTACGGCGTAACGAAAAGAGGCATCACCGAATAGACTCTCCGCTTCCTTCTCCCCCAGGGCGCGGGCGACGATATTCTTCGCCGTCTGCTGTTGAACGGCCAACATGCGCCCCCGCTCCTTGGCGATATTAATAAATTCTTTGGCCACCGCGTTAATTGTTTCCGCCGGAATGGTGGAAATGCGACTCATATAGCGCCCCACCCTTTTTATCTCGGAGGGCCTCAAATGCCTCATTACCTCCGCCGCCCGTTGTTCATCCAAAGAGAGAAGAATGATTGCTGCTTTTTCTTCGTTTGTTAGGTTTTCCATGACCGCCTCACGTCAACCAATTTCTTAAAAGTTCTGCAAATTTCTTGGCATCCGCCTCAGCCAGCTTCTTCGTAAGCTCTGCTTCCGTCAATTGATGAGAAGACTGAAGGAGCTCAAGCAAATCTGCACTCGGTAAGGCTTCCTTTTCCGCTACTTGTCCTTCTGGTCCTACCGTAACACTCACAGTGGTACCCGGGGCTGGCATGGCTGGTGCTGGCGCCTGGGCCGCCACGTATTTTGTCATGGGTTTAATTATAATGAAGAAAGCAGCCAGGGCAAGACCTACGACGAGAAGATATTTTAACACCGGAAGCAGAGGTAATAACCTATCACCCCATGTAGGCGCTACCATCTCTCCGACCTCTGCTTTTTGGAAAGGTAGGCAAGAGACGACCACTTGATCTCCCCGCTGAGGATTAAAGCCTGCTGACTTACGCACGACTTCTTCTAACATCTCGAGTTCTTTTTTGGGCCTCTCCTGAAAAGTCATTTCCCCTTTTTCGTTCTTGACGTAGACTCCATCTACAAGCACGGCAATCGAGAGCTTTCTTATCTCCCCTACGGGCATCACCGTCCTGCTTACGGTCTTGTTGATTTCATAATTGGTTGTCTCATCTACCTTTTCCTTTTCCGTTCCTCCGGCACCACTTTTGGCATCTCCTGCCTTCGTTACGCTTCGGTCCGTGCCCTTCTGAACACTTCGAATGACGGGATTTTCGGCATCGTAAATCTCCTCCGTCTTTTCCGTTACCCGGAAATCTAAATCTGCCGCCACCTGAACGGAGACCTTGCCCTTACCCACCACATTCTCCAGCATCGCCTGTATTCTATTTGCCATCTCCCGCTCTAAATTTTTCTGATATTCCGCCTGACTACCCGTTAAGGCGGTGGGTGATTTAGGATCTGGCGGTATCCGAGAGAGGACATTCCCCCGGCTATCCACGACCATTACATCCTGAGGATTAAGACCTTCCACGCTACTTGCCACGAGATGAACAATACCGTCTACCTGCTGTGGCTTCAGGCTCCGACCCGGCTTTAGCTTCACGGTCACTGAAGCGGTCGCTTTCTTCTCCCGCTCCACAAAAACCGATTCCTTCGGTAAGGCAATATGAACACGGCTGGATTCTATTTCGTCGAGGCTATTTATAGTCCGTGAAAGTTCACCCTGCAGGGCCCGACGGTAATTGATCTGTTGTTCAAATTCCGTCACTCCAATGGTCTTGTGGTCAAAAATTTCGAATCCTACACCGCCTCCATGGGGGAGACCCGAAGAGGCCAATTCCAATCTCAATTCCGGCACCTTATCGATGGGTACGGAAATTGTTTTACCGTCGGGAGAGACTTGAAAAGGTATTTTCTTTTCTTTCAATTTTGCCGAGATCGCGGCGGCATCCTCGTTCGTCAAATTGGAAAAAAGGACACCATAATCGACCAAGTTGGTAAAATAAACCATCGCACCGATGGACAGTATGGTAACGGCAATTACTCCCACAACCGTCAGCTTTCGCCCGGGTGGTAAAGCCAAGAAACCTTCGACCAATCTCTTCCAATTCGGGTTCATTAGACCTGCATCCTCATCACTTCTTGATAGGCCTCAATAACCTTATTTCGCACGGTCAGCATGGCCTGGAGAGTAATACTGGCTTTTTCCATAGCGATCATGGCCTCGGCCAACCCTCCTTTTCCCCTGTGGACTTCCTCTATTGCTTTATTTGCCTGCTTTTGCGCCTCGTCTACATCATTTATAGCCTTCTTTAGTATTTGATCGAAAGATGTTTGCCCCATTTGTCCCCTCACCTTGCCCCCGGCAGGTGGGATGACGGGCCCATAGGTTAGAGATGTTATTTTATCGGCCATAACTTACCTCACTTTCCTAATTCCAACGTTTTGAGTGCCATATTTTTGGTCGCATCGAAGGCGGTGGCTACGGCTTCATAAGCCCGGGCGGCGTAAATCATATCAACCATTTCTTTCATTAAATCCACATTTGGAAGAAGGACGTTCCCTTTTTCGTCCGCATCAGGATGAGTGGGGTCGTAGACGGTCTTAAAGCCTTCGTTCGAAGCCGCGATAGATTCCACCTTTACCGCTTTTACCACGTCATCCAGTTGGTCCCGGAAAGAGACGTTTTCCGCCTCTAGATTGACGACCTTCTTCTTGTACGGTCCACCCTCCGGGGTACGTGTCGTAGACACATTCGCCAAATTTTCGGCTACCACCTCCATCTTCGTTCTCTGGGCTATAAGACCGGAGCCACAAATTTTCACTACCGTATTTATGTCCATTTTCTTACCTCGTTTCCTTTAAAACGGTTTGCAATGACTTGAATTTCCTAGCCAACATCTCCACCGCCGCATTGTGCATTAGATGGTTTTCCGCCAGGTCAGTCATGGATTTCTCCAGACTTAAAGACCCCTCCTCCGGCGTGATGGTAAAATTTTGCCCTTCCCGCCTTCCCCGCAAATGCTTTTCACTCGTACGCGCCAGCCTTAACCTAGCCGCCTTCATTTCATCCTCAAATTTCACATCCGCCGGTTTGTACCCCGGAGTATCTATATTGGAGACGTTGGATACCAAGACCTCATGCCGCTTAGAACGGAAATTGATGAACCCCTCCAAGCGACCTATCGTCCGATCAAAGATATTATTCATGATACACCTCCTCCGCTTCGCTCTTGCAACTCATGTGCCCGTCCTATCTCCTGCTCTCTATACTCTTTGAGCTTGTTCCGAAGGGTACGGATACTAATGCCTAACAGCTTTGCTGCCGCTTCTCTATTTCCGGAAGTCAAAGACAAAGCATGAAAAATTGCCGCCTTTTCCAGTTCGTAGAGGCTGACGACCCGGTCAGAGGGAAAAATAACTTCACCCACCGACACACCCCTACTTTCTTTTTCATCCGTTTCAATGAGCAAATGCTCGGGGAGCAGGGTGGCACCATCGCAAATGAGAATTGCCCCTTCTATGACATTTTCCAGTTCCCGGACATTTCCAGGCCAGTCGTAAGATAACAACTTGTTCTTCGTTTCCGGTGCAATGCGGGGGAGAGGGCGATTGTTGATTCGACAATACTTCTCTAAGAAGTAATCGGTTAAGTACTCGATATCCTCTTTCCTTTCCCGCAGAGGCGGAATTTTGACAGGAATGACATTCAACCGATAATATAGGTCTTCTCGAAACTTCCTTTCCTCCATCGCCTTGCGAATGGGTATATTGGTAGTGGCGATGATGCGCACATCTACCCGAATCGGGGTCTTTCCTCCCACCCGATCGATTTCCGACTCTTGAATCGCTCTCAACAGCTTGGCCTGCAACTGAATATCCATTTCACTGATCTCATCGAGGAGCAAAGTACCATTGTTGGCAAGCTCAAATTTCCCTATTTTCCTTTGATTTGCCCCCGTGAAAGCCCCTTTTTCATAGCCAAACATCTCACTCTCCAGTAAGTTGGCGGGGATGGCAGCACAGTTAACGGCCACGAACGGCTGTTCACTCCTATCGCTATGAGCACAGATGTAGCGAGCCAACAGTTCTTTGCCGGTACCGCTTTCACCTTGAATGAGAACGGTCGCCTTACTTTTCGCGACTCGACGTAATAACTCAAGGAGGCGAAGCATCTTTTCATCGCGGGTAACGATTTGATAAGGAGAAAAAGCTGCCCTTACTTTAGTTCTTTGTTCGTCGATCGCTACCGTGAAGACTTTTTTTACCGCTGCCTCTAAATCTTCCAAAGAAAAGGGCTTCATAATGAAATCCGTCGCCCCTTCTTTCATCGCCTCGACGGCCGTATTAACCGTCCCATAGGCCGTAATAAGAATAACCGGCATCGTTGGAGCGCGCTTTCTTACCTCTCTCAATACGTCGAGACCACTTATTTTCGGCATTCGAATGTCCGTTATGACCAGATCCCATTTGTTTTGATCGAACTTATTCAGGGCGTCAAACCCATCTACGGCCGTATCGACTTTGTAGCCACAACTCTCCAGGGATTCACTGAGGGCCATGCGCATAGAGGGCTCATCGTCGACTACGAGGATACGTTTTACGTCTCTCATGTCTCCACCGGTAAAGAAACGATTATTCGATGCGCATCCAAATGGATAAACCCTTCATGGAGTTGCACTATATGATGCAACACGGGCAAATTCATTCCCGCCACAATTTCTGTGAACGCAACGGGCCTTCTGCTGGCCGTTAATTGAAAAACGATATCAGCGTATCTAAGTCTGCTATCCTCTTTAACTTCAAGGATTATGTCAAGTTTAGAGCCGGCAGGCATGGCAGTCAGAAGATCGACGATGAAGGTAATGAATAGATGGCGAAGCAATCTTTCGTTACCCCTTATTCGTATCTCCTCCGTGGGCAATTTACAAACCAGAAAATCCTCTCGCAAATCCGCGGGGCCGAGAAGGTCGTTCAGCACACTTTTAAGAGGTACCGATTCTTTGCACGTCTCCTTTTTTACCATCGTGGCGATCAGCCCGGTGATACGCTCATTGATGAGATGAACCGCCTGCATGATCTGCTCTACTCTCCTTATATCCTCTTCCTTTTCGAGAGTTTTTTTGAGTAGGGAAGCAAAAAGCTCGATGGAACCCAAAGGATTCCTTATCTCGTGGGCAATATCTGCTGCCACGTTCATGGCTTCCTTCACCCCCCCACCCTTAGTCCCCAGTAAGCATAACTGCAAGAAGCCACGAAAATCTCCCTTCTCGAAGGGAAAAGCGTAATGTTCACATTTCGATGCCAAATCAGAAAACCGGCAGCTTTCGAGATCGAAGTCACATTTCGCTATTTTTTCGGCGCTCGCATTCCAACCCCTTATCGCATCACTCCCGTCCGTCAGGATCAGGGCGATGGGGAGGTCATTCCAGGAGATTTCTCCCGGTAACTCAGATGGTATTTTTCCACCCATTTTTCCGATTCCTCCAGCGACTCGACCACTCGCGTCCAGAATTCTTCTTTGGTTTCTTCTTTTAAGGTACTAAAAATTTTACTGGCTTCTTCTTTTTTCCCCGCCCTGAATTGTGCCTGCCCCAAGCGAAGATGGGCCCAAATCTTCTCGCCCATCTCTTGAGTATATTTGACGACATAGTCGTAGTAAGGGATACTCTGACCGTAACGTCCAGAACGGAACAGACATTCGGCCACAGAAAGGGTAAGGGAAGACGAAGGAACCGAACCCCTTTCCTTTGCCATTTGATATTCACGATAAAAATCTTCACAGGATGGCTCCGTTTTCCCTTGAGCCGGTCTGTTTATTTCTGAAATCATTCTATCGACCTCGGCTACATCTTTACTTGCAACCTTAACTCGAGCTACCTTTAGAAAATGCTGGAGTTCCTCCATAAATCCGAGACTCTTGAAAGCGCGTGCAATCGCCTTAACCATATTTATATCCGAAGGAAACGGCAGATTTAGGGAAGTAACCTGAAAAAACACACCCAAAATGGACAAATCGTCTTTTTTCTCTTCGTACATCCGCAGGACGGACGGAAGGTTACGGGATAGAGCAAGGCGAGCCTGTGCCCGATAGGGACCGTGGGCGAATTTACGCACACATTCTACCAACACGCGATGGGCGAGGTCGGGGCGCTCCATAGACATATATCCGAAGGCCTTAGAGAGAAGGACCTGTTCCTTCCGGTCGGGAGGCAAATCTCTCTTCAGTACCTCATTGTAAGCGGATATGGGATTTAAGGCAAAATCGAAACCGGCAAGATAGAGTGGCACCTTTATCTTGGGCTTGATCAGCCCGATGTTGCCTAAGGCAAGAAGACTTTCGGTAGCAAAAATTGTCTCCGGATATTCTTTTATAACGATATCGAAAAAGTACATCGCCCGACGGTACTGTTTCAGTTCCATCAGGCAACACGCCATAAAGTAATAAGCCTGTGCCCGAAACTTGGGATAAAGGGTATGGTAATGGGAAAATATTCTCATCGCCCGAGAGAATTCCTTTCTTTTATACGCCTTGAATCCCTCTTCATATAAGACCTCCAAGGGGGCAATCCCAGAGGTGGGATCGAGCTCGACCGCCTTACGATAAGTGTCCCGAGCCAATTCCCTTTCGTTCAAATTCTCGTAGCAGCTCGCTATCTCAAACAAAATTCGCGCTGTCACAGATGATTTCCCCTGCTCCAACTCCAGGGCTTTCTTTAAATCCTCGAGGGCAGAATGGAAGTTACCACCCTTTTTTTTCTTGAGAGCCGAAACCAGTAGTTGATTTTCGGTCACTTTGATCTCAGGTGTCGGATTTCCGTCACATCGTCGGATAACGGAACCGGGAAGAACGGAGACGGTCTTCTCCCATTTGTTCCGCGCTTCATCCGCGGAAGCATAGGTACCCAAAATAAGGACATAACCGCCACTGACTTTTTCGATGCGGATATCCCGATGGGGCCATCTTTTCATTTCCTTCTTCGCTTCCCCTTCGGTGGAATAAACCGGGCTCTGGACACACCACATCTCCCCACATCCCAGATGGGGCAGGCCACAGAAAAAAAATAACAAGATCACAGTGAACGCATATTTCATAGCGCCTCTAACCCTCGCCTTCATTGTGCAATTTATGTGCCCCCCTTTCGAAAGCCTCCTTTCAAAATTACAGTTGTAAAAGAGAAAAAATCCTATTATGGGGAAAAACTGGCACTTCATATGCAAACTCTTTTTCTAAATCTCCCAGGGGAGGGAAGTGTATGAGTACGGAAAAAGAATGGATTGTAGGTCAGCCAGACAACCGCCGAGAGTTCTGTCGCGTGGATGCGAGTCTTCCCTTTACTTACCGCATATTGACGGGGGAAGAAGCGAAAGCGGTTCCCTGTCGAAGCCTAATCTTTTCTGGAGCTGTGACCAGACCATCGCTTCCGGAACTGGATAATACTGCACTAGGGGAATGGCTGAAGGTGATCAACGCAAAACTGGACGAGATCATCCAGCTTCTTACTCTCAATCAAACCGGGTTTACCAGCCTGCCCTTCAGACCGATCAACATCAGTGCCAGCGGCCTGTGCTTCAAATCGGACAGGCAAATTGAACCAGGGACAATTATCGAAGCCCAGCTAATCCTCACCGGCGCCACGCCTCTACCCCTTTTCCTGGTGGGAGAAGTCGTATTGTCCGAAAAAGAGGAGACGGGCTACCGTACGGCCATGAAGTTCATCAATATCGATGAATCCATAAGGAACGACATCATCCGTTTCGTCTTTGCCCGTGAAAGGGAAATATTGAGGGAGAAAAAAGGGTTGTAATTTATGTTCGTTATCATCGGGGCCATCATCGTCCTAGTTGGCGTCATTGGTGGATATATAATGGAGAAGGGCAACCTGTCGGTGCTTTTCCAGCCGGCCGAGATAGTTATCATCTATGGCGCTGCCATCGGAGGTTTTCTCATCGCCAATCCACCCAAAGTGGTGTCTATGACCATCGCCCAAGTAATGAAAATCTTGAGTCACAAATCGATAACCAAAGAAGACTACCAGGAGTTACTGCTCCTTCTTAACGGCATTTTCTATAAGATCCGGCAGCAGGGTCTGGTTGCGGTCGAATCGGATGTGGATGACGTAGAAAACAGCCCACTTTTTACCAACTATCCCCGCGTCATGAAACATAAAGAGGCTGTAACTTTCATCTGCGACACTTTACGCACGGTAATGAGTAGCACGATCGAGCCCCACGAATTGGACGCCCTCATGGAAACGGAGCTGGAAACCCGTCACGAAGAGATGCTTACCCCCTCGAAAAGTGTAAATACGGTAGCAGATTCCCTCCCGGGCCTGGGAATTGTTGCGGCGGTACTGGGAGTGGTGCTCACGATGGGCAAGATGGGCGAGCCCCCGGAGGTGCTGGGACATTCAATTGGCGCCGCCCTTGTGGGCACCTTTCTGGGGGTCTTGAGTTGCTATGGTTTTGTCGGCCCTTTGAGTAAAGGGATGGAGCATATGGCCCATGAACATGCCCAGTACCTGAATGTCGTAAAAGTAGGGCTGCTGGCCTTCATCGGAGGTGCAGCCCCCAAGGTCGCCATTGAATTCAGCCGCCGAGTCATTCCCGAATCTGCCCGTCCCTCCTTCGCTGAAATGGAAGAGTTACTCCGAGCCAAGAAATGAGTAACGGAAAAAATATCACCATAATCAAAAGGAAAAAAAAGCGTGGACACGAGGCTCACGGCGGCTCCTGGAAGGTGGCCTACGCCGATTTTGTGACCGCCATGATGGCTTTTTTCTTGCTCCTCTGGCTGCTTTCCATGGTCTCCCCGGAAAAAAGAATGGCCATCTCCGATTATTTTCAAAACTATAATCTATTTAAAGAGCAAACCGCGGGAGGAGGAAAAACTATCTTGCCCGAGAAGACAGGGGTACTCCCAGGGCAAGCGCCGGGCACCAAAGGGACCGTCACTCCTTCGCCCACGCCATCGGAACACAAAAAAAGGATCACTGCGGGTGAAATGGCGGAAAGGATGAAAGAGTCCATCAACCGCAAGCTCCGCTATCTGAAAGATCAGGTACTGGTCGATACCGTCGAGGGTGGGGTGAGGATTCAGATCACAGACCTCGAGGGAAGTCCCATGTTCGCCTTAGGTAGCGATGTACCTACTGAAAAGGCTATCCGTATCCTAGAATTGGTGGCAGAAAATATTCGAGATGTAGAGAACAAAATAGCCATCGAAGGCCACACGGACGCCGCTCCTTTTACGAGCGGTCGGATTACCAACTGGGAGCTTTCCACCTCTCGCGCTTCTGCCGCAAGAAGAGTCCTGGAAAAGAACGGCATCGAGCCGGGACGAATTGCCCGCGTAGTCGGATACGCCGACCAAGAGCTTTTAATAAAAGAAAATCCCCTCGATCCCCGAAACCGTCGTATCAGTATTATTTTGTTGAATGTGAATCAATCAGCAGAAGGAGCTCTTCCCGCCGGCAATTTGCCTCCCGGACAACCGGTTGCGTCGGAGAAGATAACTCCCGGCCCCATCCCGCAACGCCCAAACTGAATCAAGACCCATCGAGACCCAATTTTTTAATCTTCTCCGTAAGGGTCGTGCGTTTAATCTTCAAGAGTCGGGCGGCTTTGCTCTTAATCCCACCGGTTTTTTCCAAAGCCGCCTGCAGGATACGGCGTTCAAACATGTTCACCATTTCCTGATAGGAGCCGGCAATAAGAAGCTCCCGCTCTAATGAGGGAAGAAAACCTACCTCCTGCATCGTCACTTTAGCCGGTAAATCCTTGACGTCGATCAATCCCTCATCTTTCATCACCGTAAGCATTTCGATCAAGTTTTCCAACTCTCTCACATTTCCCGGCCAGTGGTATCGGGCAAGGGCCTGTTCGGCCTCGGGAGTAAAGCCTTTCAAGGATTTATTCATCTTCCGACTGAACTTCTTGAGAAAATGATTGGCCAAAATAATGATGTCACTTCCTCTCTCCCTTAAAGGCGGCAGATGTATGGGCACAACGTTTATACGATAGTACAAATCTTCTCTAAATTTATGCTCCGCCACGGCCTTCTCTAAATTTTGATTAGTGGCGGCAATAACTCGGATGTCCACTTCGATGGGCCTTACCCCCCCTACTCTTTCGAAACACCTCTCCTGCAAGACCCTAAGCAGCTTTACCTGAAGTTGTGGGCTCATTTCCGAAATTTCGTCGAGGAAAATGGTGCCTCCATTGGCCATCTCAAAGCGCCCGATCTTCGTTCTGATTGCTCCTGTAAAGGCACCTTTTTCGTGCCCGAAGAGCTCACTTTCTAAAAGTTCACTGGGGATAGCACCACAATTCACGGGAATGAGCAGACCATTCCTCCGGTGGCTGTGGTAGTGGATGGCCCGGGCAACCAATTCCTTTCCGGTCCCACTCTCCCCCTGGATGAGCACGGTAGAATCCATAGCTGCCACTTTTCGAATCGTTTCGAAAACCTGGCGCATAGCATCACTGTAGCCGATCATTCGCCCAAATTCGTAGCGATCTTTTAGTTTTTCGCGTAAGTAAACGTTTTCTTTTTTTAGCTGCATCCAAGAAATGGCCCGGGCCACGGTCATGAGAATAAGATCCGGCTTCACAGGTTTAGAAATAAAATCGAACGCCCCCAAGTGCATGGCTTCCACCGCCCGATCGGTAGATCCGTAAGCCGTCATAATGATGACAACCACCTCCCGACCTAAGGCTCGAATGTGCCTGATAAGCTCAAAGCCATCCATCCCAGGCATCATGAGATCTGTAATTATGAGATCAAAATCTCCATCGCCCAATGCCTCGATGGCCTCCATCCCGTTTTTGACCGCCGTGACTTCGTATTCCTTCTCTTCTAAGACTTCCTTGATGTACGTGCGGGTGGAAGGGTCGTCGTCCACCAAAAGTATACGTGCTTTCATCTTTCTGACAGTTCCTTGACTTTCATGATGTCATAATTATGACACTCAGAGACTATACTTTCCCGCCCTTTTGACCTCAGCCGGCTTTTCCTTTTGGTTATTCGCGCACATCAGCCAAAAACCTTCTTCGAACATACCCGTATTATGCACACATCGTGCCGTTTCTCATTTCGGCATAAATCCTGCAAAAAATCATTTTCGAAATTTTCTTACCTAGGGAGGAAAAATGGACGTGCGATTTATCAATCCCTTTCTGAAAAGTACAGAACACGTACTTAAAACCATGGCTTTTATCGAACCCATTGCGGGAAAACCTTATCTGAAGGAAGACCAGATTGCAACGGGTGACGTATCGGGAGTCATTGGGCTTACGGGCGACGCCCGTGGGTCCCTTGCCCTCACCTTTACCTCCAATTGCATATTCGCCATCCTTCACAACATGCTGGGAGAAAAGTATACGGAGATAAGTGCTGAAGTTCTTGATGCCGTTGGAGAACTTACCAATATGATTTCGGGTGATGCCAGAAAGAGGCTCGAGGCGGAAGGCTTTATCATCAACGCGGCTTTGCCAACCGTAATTTCCGGGAAAAATCACGTTATTAAACACGTGCTCGGGGGTCCTAGCATTATCATCCCCTTTAGCACCGCCCATGGTATGTTTATGGTTGACGTCTGTTTGGAAAATAAAAATAAGAGATGACAGCCTTACCGAAAATCGACATAAATCCTTATCTGCACAAAATAGCCAACACCCAAACCATTCAAGTTTTGGGGAAAGTAACGGAAATTGTTGGTTTGATTGTTGAAGCGAAGGGACCGGTGGCTGCCTTAGGAGAGGTTTTAAAAATCTCCAACGGGCAAGACGAGGTTCAGGCAGAAGTTGTCGGATTCAAAAAGGGAGCGGTTCTTATGATGCCCCTGGATATGGTACATGGGCTCGCTCCTGGCTGCCGGGTAAAGAGTACGGGGGAACAAGCGGCCGTCCCCGTTGGAAAGGCATTATTAGGACGGGTTCTAAACGGCCTGGGCAAACCTATCGATAACAAGCCACCCGTAAAGTGTGAAGATCTATACCCGCTTTACGCCCCACCACTTAATCCCCTGCTTCGAGCCCGAATAAAAGAACCTCTCGACCTGGGCATAAGAGCCGTAAACGGTCTGCTTACCTGCGGAAAGGGGCAGAGAATGGGTATTTTTGCCGGTTCCGGCGTGGGCAAAAGTATCCTCATGGGGCAAATGGCCAAATTCAGTCAGGCGGATATCAATGTGATCGGTCTCATCGGTGAAAGAGGGAGGGAAGTGAGGGAATTTTTGGAAAAAAACTTAGGTCCTCAAGGCATTGCCAAATCGGTCGTCGTCGTGGCCACTTCCGATACCCATCCCCTGGTGAGGATGAGGGCCGCCTACACCGCCACAGCCATTGCCGAATATTTCAGAGATCAAGGTAAAGATGTGCTTTTGATGATCGACTCCCTAACTCGTTTTGCCATGGCGCAACGAGAAGTCGGGCTTTCGATCGGCGAACCTCCCACAACTCGAGGCTATACACCCTCCGTGTTCAGTCTTATGCCCAAGTTACTGGAGAGGTCGGGGGCCTTAGAAGGTTCTGGTAGCATCACAGGTCTTTATACGATTCTGGTAGAGGGTGACGACTTTAACGAGCCCATCTCCGATACTGCCCGTTCCATTCTTGACGGCCACATTGTACTGACGAGAGAGCTGGCCTCCCGCGGTCACTTCCCGGCCATCGACATCATGAAAAGTATCAGTCGGGTTATGCCCGATCTCGTTTCGGATGAAATTATGACGGCCGCCCGCTTCATTTTACGCAACATATCCGTCTATAGAAAAGCGGAGGATCTGATCAACATTGGGGCCTACGTCAAAGGAAGCAACCCCGAAATCGATCTGGCCATCGAAATGATAGAAAAGATCAATGCTTATTTAAGACAAGGCATGGACGAGTATGTAAGTCTCGCCGAGTCCCAGCGTGAACTTTTAAACCTCGTACATTGATAAATCAAGACAACAGGGGAAAAAAGACGGAAAGGACCTCCTGAGGAGGTAAGCTTTTAACCTCGATCTTCGCTCCGCGGGGGGATAGTATATCGCTCACGTTTTTTAATAGTCCTTCATAACCCGCTTCCATTAGGGGGACATTACCGGCCACGTCGTAGGTCAAATCCAAACGCACACATTCTGCCTCCTTCGCCACTTCGACCTTCAGGCGGTTGGTTTTCCCTTTTCCCATCCTCTGATGCACATACCTAAAAAGTCCCCATAGGGCTACGGAATAAATCCTGGGTGGTCCTTGAATTTCTAGTTGCCCATCAAACGGCACCATCTCTTTAATAACCCCGTGTTTAAATTCCAGATAATGTTCGGCAAAGCGCAGTTCCAAACTGAGGAGACGAGCGAAGTCGATTCTTTCTACCGTTGCGCATTGGAGGGCATTGAACTTGTCACTTACATCCCGAAACATAGAGAAGAACCGATCCGATTCTTGATTGATGGCAGAGATGTCACGCTTCAACTTCTCGAATACAGGAGTGTATTCAGCGGTTATAGCCGGATGCTCTTTTTCAAATCGGGCGATCATTTCTTTTAAGCGTCGTTCCATAATCTGGGCCCGCCCCATAATGCCGTTCAAGGGATTGGCAAAGTTGTGGACAATACCGGGCACCAGTTCCCCTATGAAACTCTCCTTAAAAGTGTCTAAAATGCTTTTTAGGCTTTCTTCAGCCGTCACTGATCCTTTATCCACCTAATATTTTCGTTATTTTTTCGTTCAAAACTTCGGCGGTGAAGGGTTTTACGATGTAATTGCTAACCCCGGCTTTGACGGCGGCAACCACGTTCTCTTGCAGTGCCTCAGCTGTCACCATGAGGAAAGGCGTCTTGGCCAAATCCTGATCGGCCCGCACAGCTTTTAACAATTCCAATCCCGTCATATTCGGCATATTCCAATCGGCGATAATAAAATCAATCTTCTGAGATTTTAAGAGCTTTAATGCCGCCACCCCATCCTCAGCTTCAACGATGTTCTCAAAACCTATCTGCTTCAGGATATTTCTTATTACCTTCCGCATGGTGGCGAAATCATCGACAATCAGTATCTTGATATTTTTATCCATTCTTACCTCCTTATTCACGACACATTTCTAATATCAAGAATGGCATACATGCGCCCACGGTCGGCATCCATGGCAAGTGATACCTCGCCCTGAGGGGGTTTTGCGTATTTTAACCCTAAATATGATGGTATCGACAAGTGCATGGCTCTTTCCGGCTCAAAATGGCGAAGAAAACTTCCTGCAATCATATTGACACATTCTTTAATCGTATCTTCTTTAATTTTTTCATCCATATCCCCCTCTTCTAAGCCGAACAAGTTGTTGATCATCAGATGTATTAGTTCGGGAGAAAAGAGAACGGTTATTTTTCCCTCCCAGGGCCCGGAAAAATTTACTTCCGCCCCGCGCAAGCTTTCTCCGTTTGACGTATCGGAAGTTGGCTCCAGAAATACGAAATACATCTTCTCCATCACTTCGAAAATAGACCGTCTAAATGAATTCTTTACCCGCTGAAGGATCTCTTCTGACAACATCTTAAACTCCTTTATCTTTGCATCTCCATTAGCTCTCGGGCCCGATTTAATTCATCGTACAATTGGACGAGGCTCCTTTCCAGATTTACCTCTTTGAGATGAAACCTTTCCAAAACACTACCTATCCCGCGGTGGGCAAGACCATCCATTCCTCCGTCGATACCCATCATAAGGGTGTACTGGTCAGAGAGATAAACCAAGTACGGTAAGTCAGTTGCCTCTTCCTCCGAGAGCAAATCCGGCCGGTGATGAAAGGCAATAGCCTGGCACAACTCTCTGGGAAAATGCCAGTATTCGGCTATCTTTCCGCCGAGATCAGCATGATTAATACCTAATACTTTTTCCTCTGCTTCTAAAAAAGAATATCCCTGGGATACGAGCCGAAAGATTTGGTCCGTCTCCTCCTCTACAAACTCGCCCATAACGAGCTTCCCGATATCATGGACCAGGGCGGCTGTGTATAAATTTTCATCCTCCCGATCATGAATCTGGCGCATCAGTATCTGGGACATAATAGCCACGGCAACGGAATGCTCCCATAAATCAACGGCATCGGCGCCGTATACTCTTTTCCCCTTCTTGTAATAACGGGCTGCTGAAGCCGTTTGCATGGCTTTCGAAAGCTGCTTCTGGCCCAGGAAAACGACGGCATCGGAGATGGATTTAATCGGTTTGTGCGGACCGAAATAGGCGGAATTACAAATTTTCAAAATATTGGTCGCGACGGCTGGATCCCTTTTTATAACTTCCACCACGTCGCGTACGGCGTAATCATCGCTCTGCAAAATCTGCATGACCTTATTCACCGTCACAGGAAAAGGAGGCAGAGTATTGATGCGGTCAAGAATCTTTTTTATCATCAAAGCTCCTTGGTCATACCGCCGGACGAACGGATGAAACATTTTCCGTCCATCATGCGTAAGCGCACGGTGCGATTGTAATTTTCTCCCGTATCTTCACCCTCGATGAGAACGTTATTTTTCCAAAAAATTCTTCTCACCGCCGTAATGTTTTTTTGTCCGATGCGAAAGTAATTATCGTCGTTGAGAATACTTGCCCCACCTATGACCTTTACCTTCATTCTTCTCTTTTCGGCGCCCAAGCTGTAGCAAGTTTTAAAAAGAAGTGGGATTCCCGTATCGGCAAACATAGCTGGCACTTCCTCCGCTTTCTTTTTATCTAGAGAAGAATCGGGAAGCATGAAATGAAGCATACCACCCACAACCGCCACGGGATCGTACACAACGACGGCAATACACGACCCAAGTGCGTAAGTCACAAGTACGTCATCTCGATTTTTACTGCACTTGTAATCGGAAATACCCACGACAATATCGCCCATACAGATAATTTCACCAATTCCTTCCTGCAGTATCTTTGCAAAAACAGGACCAGATTAATAAGAACGATCACATCCCGAATCTTTTTAACTTTTCAACCAGGGTGGTTCGATTTAATTTAAGCAACTTGGCTGCCTTGTTCTTTACCCCCCCACACTGATTTAAGGCCTTAAATAATAGATCCCGCTCAAATTCGTAAACGAGACGATTGTAGTCCACCCCCTCTTCCGGCAAGACCTCTCCATATGTGACAATGTTTTCAGCCCGAGTTCCCCTCATCTTCTCCGGGAGATCAAAAAGCCCAATTTCTCCCTCTTCTTTCATAACTACAAGCATTTCCACTAGATTTTCGAGCTCCCGTACATTCCCCGGCCATTCATACTTAAGCATGGCGTCTATTGCGTCCTGAGAAAATCTTTTTACTTGTTTCTTTCTCAACTGATTAAATTTTTTAAGGAAATGATTAGCCAAGATAGGTATATCCAATCCCCGTTCCCTCAGGGGAGGTAAATAGATAGGAATGACGTTAATCCGATAGTACAAATCTTCACGGAATTTCCTTTCCTTGACCAAGGATTCCAAGTTTTGGTTGGTCGCGGCAATGATGCGCACGTCAGCGGTCAAGGTTTTGACACCGCCCACCCGGTCAAATTGCTTTTCTTGGATTACCCTCAACAGCTTAACCTGGAGGGCGGGACTCATGTCTCCAATTTCATCGAGAAAGATTGTTCCTCCTTCGGCCAATTCGAACTTACCCGGCTTTGTCCTTATAGCACCCGTAAAAGACCCTTTCTCATGACCGAATAGTTCACTTTCCAGTAATTCTGTTGGGATAGCCCCACAGTGAACCGTGATGAGAGGCCGATGTCGCCGTTCGCTATTGGCATGGATAGCCCGTGCCACCAATTCCTTGCCCGTCCCGCTCTCCCCGTGCAGTAGAACTGTGCTGTCAGATCTAGCCACCTTTTCCACTTTCTCAAATACCTGCTTCATACATTCGCTGTAACCGATCAGCTTACCCAAATCGAATTGGCTTTTTAAATTCTGCCTTAAGATCAAGTTTTCCCCTTTTAGCTCCAAATAAGAGAGTGCCCGGGACACGGTTAGTTTTACGAGATCATCCTTCAAAGGTTTGACAATGTAATCGAAGGCACCCAATTTCATGGCTTCGACTGCTGAATCGACACTTCCATAACCCGTAATTATGACCACTAAGGCCTCGGATTTAAGGTCCCCCACGAACTTTAACACTTCTAGGCCGTCAGCACGGGGCATCCGCAGATCCGTAATAACCAGATGATACTTATCCCGTACAAATTCTTCCATCGCTTCCTTACCGTCCCCCACGGCCTTCACCTCGTAACCTTCATCTTCTAAAAGTTCTACCAAATTCTGCCGGCTTAATTCATCGTCTTCGGCAAGGAGAATTTTAAAATGCTTGACTCCCATCGTGACCTCCTTTATGTCAAAAACATGACATATTTCGTCAAATTTGTTTATAAAGTCAAGAAAATTATGAAAACCAGCGCGTAAACTATGGCTCCTGGGCCATGGCGTAAATGGCCCCAAATTTGCTTTAATCTCGTAGAAGTGAAGAGGTGCGCAGAATTAATGATAGGTGAAATCACCCAATACGAACTCAAAGATCACGAATTTGAGAAGATACGCCGTCTTATCTATGAGCAGTGCGGGATAAACCTGCACGAGGGGAAACGTGAGCTCGTTAAGGCCCGGCTTAGCAAGAGGTTACGAGAGGGGAATTTCAAATCTTTCTCCGAATACTTTCGTTATGTAACCACCGAGGAAGGAACCGACGAGCTCATCAATATGATAGATTCTATCTCCACCAACCTTACGTATTTTTTCCGTGAAAACACCCATTTCGATCGTCTAAGATTAATCCTCGAAAAATGGAAAGAAAAGAAAAAGGATATCCGTATTTGGAGCGCCGGCTGCTCGACCGGAGAGGAACCCTATTCCATTGCCATCGTTGCCTCCGAGGTACTCGGCCCTAATAGACAATGGTGCTCCATTTTGGCGACCGATATCTCCACCCGCGTGCTGAAGCAAGCCATCACTGGCATCTATCCCCAAGAGAAAATTGAACGGGTTCCTAAAAATATACTGAAGGCCTACTTCCAGTACGGAACGGGGAAGGCGGCGGGTTACTATCGTATAAGAAAAGAAATAAGAGACATGATAGAGTTTCGCCGTTTCAACCTTATGGATCCATTTCCGTTGGATTTCCGTTTTCATATCGTATTCTGTCGCAACGTAATGATTTATTTTGACAAAAAAACTCAGGTAGAATTGATAACCAAATTTTTTCACACCCTTGAGGATGATGGATATTTGTTTGTCGGCCACTCAGAGAGTTTGACCGGTTTGGAGCACGGGTTTCAGTATCTGGAACCCAGCATTTACAGAAAAAAAGTCTCGATGGAAACACCTTCGGGAAAAAGAAAAGGAGAGATTTATGGCGTTCAACATTCTCATCGTGGATGACTCCATGTCCATGAGGTCAGTGATAAAGAAAATCATCAGCCTCTCGGGATTCAAAGTAGATGAATATTTAGAAGCATCAAATGGAAGAGAGGCCTTGAATATCTTGGCCCGCAATTGGGTCGATATAATCTTGTCAGACATCAACATGCCCGAGATGAACGGAATCGAGCTGTTAAAAGAATTAAAGAAGGATGAGCTCTACAAACAGATCCCCGTGGTCTTCATAACGACCGAGGGTAGCAAGGAAAGAATGGAAGAGGCCATCCAAGAGGGAGCGAGTGGTTTTTTGAAAAAACCTTTTTTGCCCGAAGAGCTAAGAGCCCTTCTTTGCCAGTTAGTAGGAGTAGATGAAGAAGGAAAGTATATCTCCCCGGCAGAAGAAGGTATGGATTTTTAAAATTTAGGAGCAAAACCGTGCCGAAGATAAAAGTGCTCATCGTTGATGACTCAGCTATTGTGCGTAAAATTTTCACCGAAGAGCTGTCGCGTTATCCTGACATAGAAGTTATAGGCACCGCGCCAGATCCCTTCGTGGCGCGGACTAAAATTGTCAACCTTAAACCAGATGTCATTACCCTTGATATCGAAATGCCTCGCATGGATGGCTTGACCTTCCTAAGAAAACTTATGAAATATTATCCTATTCCCACCATCATTGTGAGCTCTTTGACGCCAGCGGGAGGAAAATTAACCATAGAGGCTTTAGAAATTGGAGCGGTAGATGTTATTGCCAAGCCGGGGGGCGCCTACAGCGTAGCCAACATGAGCGCTCAGTTAGCAGAAAAAATACGGGCTGCCGCATCCGTGGTGCTGAACAAAAAACCGCCGATGGAAAAAGAAAAAGTAACCATCACCCCCCCAGAACCTATATCCGCTTTGGCGGAGACGACAAACAAGGTTATTGCCATCGGCGCCTCAACCGGTGGCACAGAGGCCCTTAAAGCCATTCTTACAAAAATGCCTCCCAATATCCCCGGGATTGTCGTGGTCCAACACATGCCTCCCCATTTTACTGCCGCTTTTGCTGAGCGGTTGAACGGACTATGCCAAATTGAAGTGAGAGAGGCAAAGGACAACGATTCGGTCATAAACGGAACATGCTTGATTGCCCCTGGAAATTATCACATGCTATTAAGAAGAAGTGGCGCTCGTTACTATGTAGAGGTAAAACAGGGGCCTATGGTTCATCACCAAAGGCCCGCGGTTGATGTGCTTTTTAAATCGACTGCCAAATACGCCGGGGCCAACGCAATCGGGGTTATTTTAACGGGCATGGGTTCCGATGGGGCAGAGGGATTAAAAGAAATGAAGGATGCCGGGGCTAAAACCATCGCCCAAGATGAAGAAACCTGCGTCGTATTTGGTATGCCTAAAGAAGCGATCAAACTGGGGGCGGCAGACAAAGTATTGCCCCTTCATCAAATTCCTTCGGAAATCATAAGGATGGTGGGAAAATGACGCAAGAAGAACTAATAAATAAAATAGACACGATAGCCTCAGATTTTCTCCTTCTGAGTCGAGAGGAGCTTGATATCCCCACGGCGGGAAAACTATTGAATCAACTTGATGCTATAGGTGAAATCGCAGGAAAGCTCGCCTGGAAACCCATTTTAAGCATCAAGGCGGCTATTTCCGATATCCTGGAAAAACTCATCATCGATGCCATTTCCGATAAAGAGACGTCCTTCAACCTTTTGGAGAAGGGTCTCTCTCTTCTTCAAGAAACGGCCCAGAGTCTATCGACCACCGGTAGCTATCCCGAGGAGGAACTGTCAATCTTTGTGGCAGATGTACAGAAACTGACGGGTTACGAAGAAAAAAGAGACGAAGCCAAAGAAGAAATAAAAGAGAAAAAGAGCACGCCATCCCCAATGACATCGATTCCTTCCATTCAGGATGAAGGACTGGTACGCGACTTTATTAACGAAGGACTGGAGTATATAGAAGAGATAGAAGTCAACATCCTTAATTTAGAGCAGAATCCCAAAGACACGGAAATCATCAATTCCATCTTCCGTCCCTTCCATTCCATCAAAGGGGTGGCAGGATTTCTCAATCTATCGGAGATAAGGGATTTGGCTCATAGCTTAGAAAACCTCTTAGACAAAGCCAGAAACGGGGTGTTACCCGTTACCCCTGCGGTGATCGATGTTATTTTGGATGGAGCCGACACCCTGAAGACGATGATTAAAGATCTAAGTGCCACTTTGGAGGGTAAACCCATAACTCATGAACCTCTTGATATCGAATCACTCATGGAAAACATCGCCTCCCTTGAAGAAATGCAGGTAAAGCCGAAAAAAATAGGTGAAATCTTGTTGGAGACGGGCGCCATCGACGAGGAAACACTAGAGGAGGCCTTGGAAATCACCAGAGAACAGCCAGGCAAAAAGGTCGGTGAAGCCTTGATCGAGAAGGGTGTGGCCACGCCCAAGCAAGTGGCGCAAGCCCTTAGGCAACAAACGGAACAGATGGCGGAAGCCTCTACCATTAGAGTGGATACAAGAAAGCTCGACGATCTGATAGATATGGTGGGGGAACTCGTCATTGCCCATTCCATTATTCGTCAAGATATCGCTCATCAGTTATCTTCCGATAGAAACCTCATGCGGGACATCGCTCAGCTTACACGCATAACGGCCTCCCTCCAACAAACATCCACCAGTCTGCGCATGGTGCCCATCAAGCAAACCTTTCAACGCATGTCTCGACTGGTAAGAGACTTAGCCAGAAACAAGGGGAAAAACATTCGGGTTGAAATGGTTGGAGAAGAGACGGAAATAGACCGACATATGGTGGATGAGATCTACAACCCTCTTGTCCACATGGTAAGAAACTCCGTCGATCACGGAATCGAAACCCCAGAGGAAAGGGAAGCGGTGGGCAAACCCCCCCGAGGCACCATTGAACTTAAGGCGTACCATCGAGGAGGTAATATTGTCATCGAAATTTCTGACGATGGGCGCGGTCTCGATCGCCAAAAAATCCTAGAAAAAGCCATACGTTTAGGTCGGGTCCATGCAGGTGAAGATTTAAGTGACGACGAAATCTACCGCCTCATTTTCCTTCCCGGTTTCTCGACGGCGGAAAAAGTAACTGATGTCTCGGGAAGAGGGGTGGGCATGGACGTGGTGAAAAAGGCCGTCGAAAAACTGAGGGGGAAAATAGATATCAAGAGTACGCCCGGAAAAGGAGTTACTTTTATTACCAGTTTTCCCCTAACGATGGCTATAATTGACGGCATGATTGTTCGCGTCGGGGGCCAGAGATACATTCTTCCTACCACGGCTATCCGCCAGGCCCTTCGACCGTCGGAAGAGCAGTACACAAATGTGGTCGGAAAAGGGGAAATGATAAACGTGATGGGAAATTTAATGCCTTTATTACGTTTGAGTGACGTCTTCGGCATTCAAACAGAGAAAAAAATGCCGTGGGAGGCTATCACCATCGTGGTAGAAGCGGAAGGACGGATGAAGTGTCTCTTGGTGGACGAAATCTTGGGGAAAACGGAAGTAGTAATAAAAAGCCTAGGTGAGGCATTGAAAAAAGTCCGTGGCATTGCCGGGGGGGCCATTTTGGGAGATGGACAGATTGGCCTCATCCTGGATGTGGAGGGACTGTTTTATCTAGCAGAATCACAATTATGAAGTGAGGAGGATAGGAAAATGGAAAACGTGGAAGTAAGAAGCGAAAGAGAGGGTAAATACTTGACGTTTACCCTCGACCGGGAGGAATATGGCATCGGGATAACCAAGGTTAAGGAAATCATCGGTATGATTCCCATAACACCCGTCCCGCAGACACCTCATTTTGTAAAGGGGGTAATCAACCTAAGAGGCAAGGTAATTCCCGTCATCGACCTACGATTGAAGTTCGGTCTGGAACCGATGGAATATAACGAGCGTACCTGCATCATCGTGGTCGAAATATCGGGAGGAGGGAAGAAGATACCCATGGGCATTGTAGTAGATTCCGTCTCCGAAGTGTTGAACATCAAAGGAAATGACATCGAGGACACGCCGAACTTCGGTAGTCGCCTAGAAACGAACTATATCCTCGGCATGGCGAAGACCGGAGAAGGGGTCAAAATTCTCCTCGATATCGACAAGGTTCTGACTTCAGAAGAGTTCGCAGCTGTTGAGGCCGCATGAATGTAAGGAGGTGAAAAATGGGAAAGTCAAACATTGGTAAATTCACATTTGGGGCCCTAATTCTTCAGGCTGCCATTATCATTATCGCCGGGGTTTTTATCGACTTCGCCAATCTTTGGGGAGCCGTTGCCATCATCGTTATCGCCCTCGTCATCTCCGCCGGTCTCTCCTTCTTTCTCCGAGAGAGAACCAAGGCCCTAGTAAACAAATTCGTAAGTACTCTCTCCGAAGAGGCAGACCAAATTGCATCGGCCTCTACTCAAGTGGCATCGGCGAGCAGGTCCCTGGCGGAAGGAACATCTCAGCAGGCTTCTTCCTTAGAAGAAACCTCATCATCCCTCGAAGAGCTTTCCTCCATGACGAAGCAGAATGCTGACAATGCCGCCCAGGCCAAAGCGATGATGGCCGAGGCCCAACAAATTGTGGAAAAGGTAAATCGCCACATGGAACAGATGGCGACGGCCATTCAGGAAATTACCAGATCCAGTGAAGAGACCAGTAAAATTATAAAAACCATCGATGAAATTGCTTTCCAAACCAATCTGCTAGCTCTCAATGCGGCGGTGGAAGCAGCCCGCGCAGGAGAGGCGGGAGCAGGGTTCGCAGTAGTAGCTGATGAAGTGAGAAACCTAGCTATGAGGTCTGCCGAGGCTGCCCGCAACACAAGTTCACTGATCGAAAATACCATTTCCGCCGTGCGGAAGGGAAATGAGCTTACCGTACTGACCCAGGAAGCATTTAAAGAAAACATGGCCATTGCTCAGAAGATAAGTCAACTCGTGGACGAAATCGCAACGGCCTCACAAGAACAATCTCACGGCATAAGTCAGATTAATACTGCCGTGGCCCATATGGACAAAACGGTTCAACAGGCGGCGGCCAACGCCGAAGAATCTGCCGCGGCGGCAGAAGAGCTGAAATCACTGGCAAAAAAAATACAGGCCTTCATCCAGGAAGTAACGCAGCTTACTGGTTCCACTACCAGATTCGTAGAGGCACCCAAAGAACAGCAACCCATAACAAAGAGGGAAGAAGCACCTAAAAGGGACAAGAAGGCGCTCCCTCCCTTAGCTCCGAAGGGAAAAGAGAAATTCCAGGGGCTAAACAAACCAAAACCAGAGGAAGTTATCCCATTTGACGAAAAAGAATTTAAGGATTTTTAAACCATCCGTGAATGATAGACTGTGATGCTAAAAAAGGTGCCCATATCAGAGCTTAAGGTCGGCATGTACGTCTTGCTTGATCTAGCCTGGTATGAGCACCCCTTTCTTAAAAACGAATTTCGCATCTCTTCTAAATCGGAAATAGAGAAGATTAAGGGGCTTGGCCTGACGGAGATCACAATAGACGAAAAGCAAAGCATCATATCAGATGAGGCCTCCCCACCGGTGGAAGAAGAGGCGACAGAAGAAGAAAAAACCCCAACCATAGATACGAGCATCCTCCTCGAGGTGCTGAAAGATAAAGCCATCGAGCCAGAAAAAAAAGCCTCCCTGATCCGCCTCCACTCAACTCAAATAATGAAAAAACTCTTCGAAGAACCAACGAGGTCTAATATAAAAGAGGTTAAAAAGGTAGCGGCGGGTATTGCCGATTGCATCATTAAGGACGACAAAACTACGTTTTTACTTATTAGCATGACCAACTTCGATTTCACAACCTACAACCATTCTGTTAATGTGGGATTTCTGGCCCTCGCGCTGGCCAAATCGGTGTTTGCGAACTCCCCTCACCATGACCTGCAAGAGCTAGGAGCCGGATTTTTCCTCCACGACATTGGAAAAATAAAGATCGATAATGCCATTATCCAGAAGCCGGCCCCTCTCACGGAGGAAGAAACATTGAAAATGAGACGCCACCCCCAACTGGGTCTCAAAGTGCTGCTCGAGATGGGATTTGCAACCAACGAGGCAAGACTAATTGTTGTGCAGCATCACGAAAAGATGGACGGCACCGGATACCCGAAAGGATTAAGAGGGGAAGATATCCACCCCTACGCTCGCATCTGTACCGTGGCCGACGTCTTCGATGCCCTTACCTCCCGACGCCCTTACCGGGACCCCCTTCCCACCTTCCAGGCTCTTAAGCTCATGCGGGATGAGATGGTCCCCCATCACGTGGAAAGAAAACTGTTTGAACAGTTCGTCCTCCTCTTCAAACCGCCGGAATAAAAATTCCCTTGAAAATTAAAAGCATAAGTTTTAATTATCACCCAATTTCGCTTTGAACGTGTCCCATTCAAAAGAGGAGTTGCCAGTTCATGAAGGAAAAAATTCTCATCGTCGATGACGAACAAACGGTGAGAGAGATAATGAAAGACGCACTCGATGACGACCGATATGAAGTCTTTTTGGCGGAAGGTGCCCATGACGCCATATCCATCGCGAAGAAAGAAGACATCGCGTGCGCATTTCTCGATTTAAAGCTCTTTGGCACCAACGGTATCGAATTATGCCGTGAATTAAGAAGCATTAGACCTCTTAGCATCTTGTACGCCATGACCGGATGGTCAGGTCTTTTCGAAATAGAAGAATGTAGAGAAGCGGGTTTTGACGACTATTTTCCCAAACCATTGCAAGTTGAAACCATATATAAAGCGGTCGAGGAGGCGCTGGAAAAGAGAGGTCGCTGGAAATCTATCCGGACTGCTTTTTGAATATTTCTTTTAAGGCCGTCTAACTTCATCCTCTAAATGGGGGAGTGATGATCACTTTGGCCGTCAGTCCATATAAAAGTCAAACTCGTTCTCCTCCTTCATAATACCTACCTAATCGCCTTATATCCCAAATAAAAAGGAGGGTTTGGTGATATGAATAAATCAGCACAAAAGAGCCATGCGTTAATGTGGTGGGCGGTCGTTCTCATATTAATCGGCGGATTTCTGGCCTGGTGGGTACAAACCGACGGAGGGAGAATCAAGATCAAAGACATTCGCTTTGTCGGCTCCGATGGCCGAGTGAACAGTGCCTTACTGTACATACCTCCAGGTGTATCGAGTAAGAATCCAGCCCCCGGCATTGTGGCAACCCACGGATATATAAACTCACGAGAAACCCAGGATGGATTTGCCATCGAATTTGCACGACGAGGATACGTCGTCTTGGCCCCCGACCAGTCCGGTCACGGTTTCAGTGACCCTCCGGCTTTTGCCGCCGGCTTTGGAGGATTGGATACCCTCAAGTACTTAAGGACCCTCGATATCGTGGACAAGAACAACATTGGATTAGAGGGTCATTCCATGGGGGGATGGGCATCGTTAATCGCAGCGGCCGCAAATCCGGAGGGTTATAAATCCATCGTCTTGATGGGTTCATCTACCGGTACCTATGGTGCACCCGAAGGTACCCCCACTTTTCCCCGTAACCTCCTACTCGTCTTCAGTCTTTACGATGAATTTTCATGGCTCATGTGGGGTCCGGCTGTACCAAAAGATATCGTTAAGACCGAAAAAATAAAAAAACTGTTCAACACGAAGGCAGACGTCGTTCCGGGAAAACTCTATGGCTCCATTGAAGAGGGAACAGCCCGCAAACTCTTGCAACCCCCGATTATCCATCCGCGGGACCATTTCTCCCGAGAAGCTATAGGGTATGCCATTGAATGGATGCAACAGACCCTGAAGGGAGGCAAGCCCATCCCTCCATCCAACCAGGTATGGTATTGGAAAGAATTGGGAAATTTAATTGCCCTGATAGGGATGGTGCTTTTGATCTTCCCACTAGGTGAAAAATTACTGTCCACCAACTTCTTCCAAGAACTCAAGGCAAATCCGCCAGAGGCAGCCTCTCTTCGTGGCTTCGGTTGGTGGATTGGGGCGTTTCTTCTCGTTTTTATTCCCCTTCCCTTATATCTATGGGCGATCGGATTCAGTGCCCCTCCTGGATTAAAGGCAACTGCCTGTCTACCGCAGAATGTGACCACCATCATAATGTACTGGGCCCTTGCTTGCGCTTTCATCTCCCTCGTCCTTTTCCTTCTCTGGCATTTCCTATTCAACAAAAAGAAAGGTGGTAATTTCACCCGTTACGGGGTCATTTGGTCATCAGGAGGAGAAACGGGAAGGAAAATTTTCAAATCCCTTCTCTTGGCCTTGATCATTGCCTTCGGTGCGTATCTAACCCTCGCCATTTCGGCCTGGATATTTAAAACCGACTACCGCATCTGGGTGTTTGCCGTCAAGCCCATGACGAGTTTGCACTTCCGAATCTTCTTCTCCTACATCATCCCCTTTATCGTTTTCTTCCTCATCCTAGGGCTTATCCTTCATGGGCAGTTAAGGAAAAGCTCTTGGAGCCTCTGGCAAGAAATGACGGTCAACATTATTTTGCTCATTATCGGATACATCATCTTTGAACTATTCCAGTATCTACCCCTCTTTTCCGGTGGATCTTTAGCCATTCCTAAAGCAGCGCTGTGGTTCATCGTTATGTTCCAGTTTTTCCCTTTATTTATCATTGCTGCCTCGGTCATGACGTATTTCTTCCGTCGCACCGGACATATCTATTTGGGTAGCTTCCTTGCCGCCATTCTCGTAACGTGGATTGTTGTGGCCAGCCAGGCAACACATTTTGCCTTCTGACGGGAAAAAAGAGCGAGGCCTTTAGCTACAGATGGCCTCGCTCTTTTCCTCATCGGAAAGAAGGATGCTCATCTTTTCGCTAAGTTCGCTCAAACGAAAAGGTTTCTGAATGAAAATACACAAACCTGTCTTCATCAGCTGCTGGGCTTTCCGATCCGGGGCAAAGCCGCTGGAGAGAAGAATCCTCACATTTGGCCTGATTGCCCTCAATTGCTCAAACACAACTGCTCCCCCCATATCCGGCATAATCATATCGAGGATCACGCCATCAATTTGGCCTGCTTCCTGTTGAAACACCCGGATCGCCTCTTCACCAGATGCCGCCTTGAAGGTTTTGTAACCCAAGGTTTCTAACATGGCGGCGCACACTTCGAGGACCGGTTTTTCGTCGTCCACTACGAGCACTGTACCCTTCCCCATCTTTAGCTGCGACTGGGGCGCTGAAATTGATTCCACTTGCCTTTCTATAGCCGGGAAATAGAGATAAAAAGTGGTGCCGAATCCAGGCTCCGAGGTAACGTAAATGTATCCACCATGAGCCTTGACGATGCCGTAAACGGAAGAAAGACCTAACCCCGTTCCCTTTCCAGGTGGTTTGGTAGTAAAGAAAGGCTCGAATATCCTATCCATAGTTTTCGCATCCATACCATGACCCGTATCGGATACGATAATCCGTATGTACTTACCGGGTTTGACGTTGGTGGCATGGGGATGGAAAGATCCCTCCCTAACCAGATCCGTTTCCAGAGTTATTGTTCCTCCTTCCGGCATAGCATCGGCAGCGTTGAGAAAAAGGTTCATAAATACCTGGTTTAATTGATTGGGATCGGCTTCGATCCACGGCAATTCACCCTTTAGGTAATAGCGAAAGCGAATATCTTTTCTAGTTCGTTGCATAGGCTCGGCCACTTCCCGTAATAAATCGTTTATATTTATTAGTTTTACTTCGTACTTTCCGCGACGGGCGTAACCGAGCAGCTGTTTTATCAACCGTGACCCCCGCTGGATCTGACTTTCAATTTCCACATAATAATTATACCTCGGATCCGATGGATCCGTCTGATGCATCAGAAGGGAAACCCTGCCCTCCATGACCATAAGGAGATTGTTGAAGTCATGGGCGATACCTCCTGCTAAAGTAGCAAGGGCCTCGAGGCGTTCCATCTGCTCGAAATGATTTTTAAGTTTTTTCGTTTCTGAAATATCTCTGATGATCATTAAAACGCCCGCTGGCTTACCCTCATGGTCGGCATATCGGGATGCGCTGATACTGAGCTCCAACACGCGTCCGTCTTTCGCCTTTCCTTTTGCCTCCAAACCACGGACCGGTTCACCGGTATGAATAACTTCCAAGAGAGAAATCTCGTAACACTCCTTATCTTCTTCCGGTGGAATGGGAAGGGGACGATTGAGGACCTCCTCCTGCCGCCAACCGAACATGTCCGTAAACACGGGGCTTATGTAAGTAACCTTGCCTTCCAGGTCCATGGTAACAATGGCATCGGCCGAAGAGTTCATGAGAGAGCGATACAGTTCTTCCGATTTCTTTGATTTTTCGTAGAGGTCGCGATAGAGATCTTCGCTTTTTTTCAATGCCTGCTCGGCCTCAACCCTCTGAGTCACATCCATAACGGAACCTTCAAAGTATCTTGTTCCTCCCTGTTCATCGTACTCGGCATGGACACTAATTTCTGCCCAAATCTCTCTTCCATCGTACCTGCGGAAACGGAATAACCTCCCATGAGCCACTCCGTCTTTCATGAGGGATGCCAATAGCTCCTCTCGATCCTTTGGATTCACATAAAGGTCTTGTGCAGGCGTTTGCAAAAGCGTTTCTCGATCTGGATAGCCTGCCAATTCGATTAAGGCCGGATTGACATCGAGTAGCTTCCCCTCCGGGGAAGAACGAAAAAGACCGATCGGTATCCCTTCAAAAAGACCTCGATAGTGGGCTTCACTCTCTCTTAACGCTTCTTGAGTTTTTCGCAGGCGACCGAGATTTTCTGATAGCTCTGCAAAGGCCTCCTGTAGGCTCGATGCCATTCGCTGAAAGGATCTAGCCATGATTCCCACTTCGTCCGACCTTTCGAGCGCTTCCGTTTCCATTGGGGCATCCCAATTTCCCTCTCCCAACCGCCGCGCCGTATCGGCCAAATTAATGATCGGTTTTATATACCCGCGGGCAATACGTTTACCCCAATAGATGCAAGAAGTGGAAATTAAAAGAAAAAGAAACAATGTAAGGGCGGTAAAAATGATGAATACCTCTTTTTGGTAGCTCCTCACATTTTCGATTAGGACCTGCGATCTTTCGCGCATTTTTTTGGCGGGAGAAGAGAATTCGTCGATATAAGTGGTTGCCGCAACCATGATAATCCGACCCTTCACTTTTGTCCGAGCCGGCGTGATGGCCATAAATTTCTTTCTTATGGTCCCATCCGGCTCTAACCAGTCGTAGTAGCCGGCCACCTCTTTTCCACCTCGCGTTGCAAACACCAATTCCCACCAAGCTGGCAGATCACGCGCCAGAAAAGATACATCTCGATCCAGTAGCTTTTCATTCGGGTGTACTCGGAAAATCCACGTACCTGCTTCGTACATGGCCGTGTAGCCCGTTTGCCCTACTTTTTGCAGTGCAAAGGACATGAACTCCGGGTCTTTTCGCATCTCTTTGAAATCTTTCCCCCGATTAGAAGAAAAGTATATGTCCGCTTGCCTTGCGACATCTCGGGCCTTCGTAAGGATATATTCCTCTCCTAAGCGGTTAAGATTTTCTTCCGCCACCCGGGTCAATTCACTTGCCGAATCGGAAAAATATCTCTGGATGACTTGGGTCGTGTAGAAATTACTTACCATAAAAAAAATGGTAATCCCTGCGATGGGAATAAGCGAAGCAGCAAGAAAGTAGCGGATAAAACTGCCGCTCATCGATTTAGGAGAAAAAGAAGAAAAGAGAGAAAAAATTTTTTTCTTCATCTTATTCATCTTATCGTCGGATCACCTTACTACACTCTAATGCGCGGGATTATAAGCATTTTCAGTTCGATTGTCAAAAACAGTTACACTTTAACAGTTAATCGGCAATTTTATCTACATCTTTAATTCGAGGAGATCGATTGCTCACAAATGAGGAGGATTTGGGAGGCCTATCTTTCCCCGGCGAGACCCTCACCGGGGAAAGATATCATGAAACGGCCTTCTTTGTTTTAATCGGGCAGATACTTAAAGGACACCCTAAGTTTTGCGCGGTACTCCACAACCCGCCCATTTTCCAGTCTCATATCGAGCTCCTTTACCTCGGCCACGCGAAGTTCCCGCAAGCTCCTAGAGGCCATTTCTACAGCATTTTTCGCTGCGTCCTCCCAAGATGACTGGCTACTTCCTATAATTTCAATCACCTTATAAACGCTTTCCATGGCTAACCTCCTTTTTTAGATTTGGCTAGTCCCACAAACAACTCCCTACCCCGCGCCTCTTGCCCGGCTCTATCGGGTGGATGTGTTAAGGTATCTTATCAAGAGAGAAAGGCCATTCGGGACAAAATGAAAAGACTATATATCCATGCGGAGCCGTTCCGGTGGAATACGGACCAGTCAGGAAAGAATTGGAACCGGGCTAATTTGTTGCTATTGTAATTTAATTGCCGTCTCCTGTCCAGGACAAAAAAGAAAGGAGATGGCCTTTCGGGAAACCTAACAGCCATCTCCATTCACTTTTTACTGCCGAACAGCTCTCGCCAGAGCGGTGAAAGCTCGCAGTGTCAACGCATGGGTAAAGGCCGCACTGGCTACCGGATGGGATGAAAGCTTCACGACCACCATTTCCGCCGCCGGGTTTATATGGAGCATTTGGCCGTGCACACCGGAAGCCTCAAAGGCGCCGTCGGCGTTATGAACTATCCACCATTGATTATGATAGCTGTATCCCGCTCGGAAATCCATTCCCGACGCCTTGAACTTTTCTCGATCTCCCCCGCGGCGCAAATCCTCTACCACGGCAGGATGAAAAATACTCTGACCATTCCAGTAACCGTTCTTCCTGATCATTTCGCCTACGCGCGCCAGATCGCGAGCGGTCGCGGACATCCCGGATCCCTGCCACGGCGTACCCACCGGATCAATAGCCACGTATGCGTCTTCTTCCATACCGAGTCTCTGCCAAATCCGCTCCGATAAAAGATCGGTAAAATGTTTTCCCGTTACCCGAGATACGATCCAGCCCAATACTTCGGAATGAACGGTCCGATATACAAACCCCTTTCCGTGTTCTCCCCCTTTCTTCAAAGTCTTAAGAAAATCGTATATCGTTCTGGGACCTGTGTAGTTTGGCGGTGGTGGAATCATATTACAGGCATACATGTAGGCAAATATCTCGGAAGTAGGATCCGTATAAACCTCTCTAAATTGGACTGCTCCCGTCATGTCAAGAACGTGGTGGACTTTCATATCTCCCCATGCACTATCCGCCAGTTCCGGTATATATTTGACTACCATATCATCGGCGCTCAGTCGCCCCTCTTGAATTAATTGCGCTGCAAGTAACCCCGTAAACGATTTGGTGATGGAAAATAGCATGTGAGGATTGTAAGCGGCACCCTCATTGAAGTAGCGCTCATACACGATACGTCCTTTGTGCAGCACCACAATCGCATCTGTGTATGTCTTCTTTAGCCATTGCAGCACCGTAATCTTTTCGCCCTTCTCGTCTTCGAAAATAAAATTATCCAGGTCGCGTCTTGCCTGCGGGAGTGGGGAGACGGGTCCAGAACCTCTACGAATGTTTTTCGTCGGCCCCAATTCCCGTGAGTGTTGCAATACCCATCGCAACTGTGGATATTTGTTTTTATTTTGAGCATTTATCACTTTCTCACCGGAAGGGGGAAAACCGGTCATAAAACCCAGCTTATCGATTTCAACTGCCTCAGGAGGCGGCAACTGCTGAGCGGTCAAAAGGTCTGTCGCAAAAAAAGATAAAGAAACAAATATCAACGCTACTGCCAATTTATTTAATACTTTCATTGAGTCCTCCTTTCCGTCGAATTACAGACCTTTCCTCAGCTCGGCGGGAGACTTATACTCCTCAGGCTTCAAAAACTTGGCCACTAACTTCTCGTCCTCTTTACTGTAGCTCGCTATGTAGACTATTTTTCCTTCTTTCTGGAATTGCCCTTGAAGAATTTGGAAGTGACCGGGTATGGTGCGATACGGGTCCTTTGGATCGACCATGACGGTCGAGTGATAGAACGGTTTTACCCTTTCCGTTTGGTATTTCATCTTTCCCATCGACCAAACCGTCTCAACAGCTTCCATACCTTTAATCAGCTTCTGAATGTCTTGCGTTCCCTTGGCTTTCTCTACTGCATTCTTGAAATGATAGATATCGGCATAGGCGAGATGGACATGTAGCTGCATGGGAATATTTTTTTCTCTGGCCTTTTTAACCAACGGCACCGTCACACGCGTTAAAGGAACATCGAATAGATCAGTAAACGGGGTGACGATGCCGAGTGCCTTTCCGCCTGTCATTCTCCAAAAGTCTTGCGTCATGGCAACTCCGCCATCAAGATGCACCGCTATATCCCTTGCGGCTGAATCCGACCACTGTTTGGCAAAGGACTCGGTATCGGTGAACCAGGAACTCATGTAAAAGATTAAATCCGCCTTCGCTGCCGCGATCTGCTGCAGAATAGGGAAATAGAGAGTCCCTCTCGGTTTCACCGGTTTGCTGTAAATAACCTGCACACCACATTGTTGGGCTAATTGTTCCCATGGTGGTAAATTCATGGATGGAATCCCTCTCCTGAATTCCGTCGTCCACGCCAAATCTTCCCACAGAATGGCCAGTTTTTTAGCCTTCATCGTCTTCTGGAAATAATCAAAGTAATGCCTCATGTGAGACCAGTAAGCTGCTTCCGGCTGCCAATCGCGAAAACAGTGTTCGTATCTGGGCGCCTGATCGATTATGCGCGCCGTCAGTTCCGAACCAGCCGGTCCATTGAATTGGAGAATGTGGGGATATTCTCTGAAGAGCATCCCAGAAGCCTCTTGCGCGGCAAGACATATCTCCGTTCGCCCTTCAATAGAGACGTAAATGGCTTTATCATCTATAACGAGTTTCCTTAAGGCCTCTACCGTAAGAGAAGTATCACCTTTGCCATCCATCACTACGTACCTGATGGGGCGACCGAGGATACCTCCGGCGGCATTTATCTCATCCACCGCCATTTTTTGGATGTCCATACAAGGTTTCGTCCCCGGTGATGCCACATTTCCCACATAGCCTATGACAATAGGCTCTCCCTTAGTGGGCTTGGCTGCAGGCACGGCGTTTGGGTGAAATAAAACCAGTACGATAAAACACAGTACCGCTAAAAAAGCGTAACGAAAAACCTTCCTCATCGAACCATCCCTCCTTTAAAATTTTCCCCGCTCACGGAGCGGGGATATTAATCGGCCATGCACTTGATTTTAAAAATGATATGCCTTTCGAGAATTGCGCCGCACTCACCGGGCTTAACCTCATCATGATCTGTTAAACTACGCCTGAATTAATCCAAATGCAATCGCAAAAATGGAGATTTTTAACTTATATCTTTATCCTTCGCCGTGAAGAATGAAAACAGCCCAGAAAAAGGGATGAGGATATGTGACTTTCATTTCTCGGCGGGTGAGGTGCAAGGCCTCAACCTTTGATTTCCCTGCTTTCAGGTAGCCGTAGAAGCGTTTCATATACTCGACGGCAGGTTGAGATGCCACTTCCCAAAGGCTAATGACCACACTCCTTGCCCCTGCCTGCTGAAATGCTCGGGCAAAGTTTATGACCCCTTCGCCTTCTACCTCCTTCCCCACACCCGTCACACAGGCCGATAAGACGACCAGGTCGGCTTTAACTTTCATGGCGGCGACTTCACTCAAGGTAAGAAACCCGTCTTCCTCTGTGTTTCCCACCTGACCGAGAAGGATAAAGGGCTCCCCTACCCCCTGTACCATACCGGGAAGAGACGCATGCGTAGCAAAATGAATATAACGGTAACGTTCCAAACCTGCTCTCTTTAAATTACGTTCCGTTGCCTCTAAAGAAAGAAGTATGTTCGGTGGCACCGGAGTAACTCCCATTATTCGGGCAATCTCTTTCACCTCCTCTTCCGTCTCCGGCAGAGGCGGAAATTCTATCTCTCTTCCCGCGCCTCCTTTTTCCACTTTACCCCAGGCTTCTTTGATTGCCAGCCCGCGGAAAGAATAACGGCCCACGCTCGGCTCGCCTTTTACTGCCTTACCGAGGGAGGCGAGATAACGAGGGTCCTCGGAACTGAAAACGGGATTTCCCACTGCAAAAAGAGTTATTTCTGGCTTCGCTGGCTCAGAAAGACGCTGAAGAGCCAGGACAGAAGCCGACTGATAGTACGAAATACTATATTTATCACCCACATATAGGTGGTCTGTTACGCCCTTTCCCTCTTCGATGATAAGGGCTTCAAAGGGGATAAGCCCTAGAATACCGTCAGGGATTATAATCAACTGATCGCCCTCTTTGGCTTCCTTCGCGACACCGGAAAACAGGCGCCCATGCAGTTTGTAGGCCAAGGAAAAAGAAAACTTCTCCAGTGCCTTCTCGTTTAAAGGGGCGATCAATGCCTTGACTTCATCTTCAATGATGTCTTTGCCCCCTGCTATTCTGAGCACCTTTGGATGACCATTCTTTCTCATAATAAAGACGAAAACGCCCCCATCCGAAATCATGTACTCTATCAGTACCTCGTTGTCTTTTAGGGGCAGACGATCTATTTTCACCGGCGACGGATAATAAAGGGCAGCGTAGCGAGGAAAATGAGCCCTTATCTCTTCTATAAGTCGATCGAGCTCACCTTGCAGCATGTGCCTTTCTCTCTTCAGCTCCTCTATCGCCTTTTCCCCTTTTTTTATCGCTCCATCCCAACGTTTTTCCAAACGAGTGAGCTTCGCTTTAATCTCGTCTTCCCTCTTTTTAAGATGATCTGGTATTTCCGCGGCACTTGTTTTCTTTGCCGCTCCCGCCATAACCTCCAAGAGCGATCTGGCCTTAGTGAGTTCGGCGAAGTAAAAAGCCGCTTCCTCCCAGGTTCGGCCAAAGGTCATAAACGCGGGCATAATCTCCATTTTCTTTTCTGCCATTTCTATTAATACCGCAACGAGTTCCCGATAAGGTGTGAGGCGTCCATAATAGGAACCACCGGCAAAGAAACCTCCCCTCTCTATCAGGCTATTTCTCATCTCCTCCGTGAGACTTACGGCCGTATACAAGTGGTTGGCAGCACTTTTTAGTTCCCCTTTCCCCTTGTAAGCCATTCCTAGCTGAGTATGGTATTCGATATGGCGATTTCGGTTGTCTCGCCAGGTGGGAGGTATTTCCATAATAATCTTTAATGCCTCGTCGTATCTCCCCGTAATTAGGTATAATTCCGCCAAACCACTATGAAGAAGCCGATTCGGGGCCACCTTAGGGGCCAGTCTTTTCCTCATTAGGAAAACTTCTTCTGCCTCTCGATATTTTTTCTGTTTTAAGTAAACGGCCCCTATGTTGTTAAGTCTCGTCTCCATGAGATGGGGATTGTCGAGCTTTTTGTCGATTTCGAACGCCTGCTTGAGATAGTTTAAAGCCTCTTCGTATTTGCCTAAACGGAAGTATTCCATCCCTATATTGTTGAGGACATAAGATAGGGACAGGGGCCTTCCTAACCCCCTTTCAAGCTCTAAGGAGGCGCGATATTGGGACAGAGCTTGATCGGAGAGGCCGAGTTTGGCAAGGACATGGCCCATATTGTTAAAATTAGTAGCCATAAGTGGTTTATCCCCTCGGGCGCGAGCAATTTTGGCGGATTCTTCGTAGCAACTTAGAGCTTTTTCCAGTTCATTCAGATCGAAATAGAAGGCTCCAAGATTGGTTAGAGTGATGGCCAACTCCAGAGGTAAATTGTTTTTCTTCTGAATGGACAAAGCCTCCTCGTAATAAGACATGGCCAGTTCAGTCTTGAAAAGGGCACTATAGACGTCCCCCAAGTCTCGGAGAGTAATCGAAAGAGCCTGAGGATCTTGAAGGCGCTTCATGTATTTCAACGCCTCTTCTAAAGAGGTTAAGGCTTTTTCATACTCTCCCATTCGATAGTACGTTCTCCCAATCAGGGTTAGGTTGTTTCCTATCGCCTGTGTATTTCCAGCCTCTCTGGCGATTTTCAACGATTCAACAAAGTTGGCCATAGCCTTTGCGTACTGACCAAGGGTGGAATACACTTTTCCCAAGACGTGAAGGGCAACAGTGAGACTGTTTTTATCATTTAGTTCTCGAAAGAGTTTCACTGATTCTTCAATCAACTTCGAAGCTCGCTCGTAATCCCTGGCAAGGCGGTAAGATGTGGCTCCGACATTAAAGAGGATGGTTCCCAACAGGTCTTTATCCTCAACTTTCCTAGCAAAGGTAAGCGCCCTTTCGTAATAGTTTAACGCCCGGGTATCATCCCCCAGTGCCTCATAGCATGTACCTATTCCGTTGAGATTGGCAGCCAAACAGTCGGTATTACTGCCGCATAAAGAGTAAGACTTTTCGTAAAAAACTATGGCCTCCCGATAACGGCCTTCTTGGTAAGCCTTTTCTCCCGCCTCCCATATTCTTTCCGCCTCACTCTTTACTTGCGCCTGGGCCCCTGGGAGGAAAACCGCAATAATTATCAAAATAAAAGCGCATACTCTTCTCATTTACAGTTATCCTCCACCTTCCACGTATTTAAGCTAGCAAGGGCATGTTTATCCTGTCAATGTGAAGAAAGAATTTCGAGATTTATTCTTTTTATGGTAAGCTTGATTCACAGAAAAAAATCAGAGGTATTGATCCATGTTGGTGACCAGAGCGATTAAAGCGGCCGTCACTTTAGTCCTTTTGGCAGCCATGACGGGGATTTCCTTTGGCGACACCCAAATGGTTGTCCAACTAAAGGATGGAAACAGGACAAGTTTTTTCGTTTCAACAATCGATCGTATCGAACATGTAAAAGGTGGGGGGGCAAGCCATTATTTCACTCAAGGTCTCAACCTTCACGCTGAAGGAAAATACAGAGAAGCAATAGAAGCCTTTTCTTATGCCCTTCAATTGGATCCCAAGAATGACGAAACCATAACCGCCCGTGGAACTTCTTACTACATGATGAAGGATTATGAAAGGGCGATAACAGATTTCGATTCCGCTATAAAAATAAATGGGCAAAACGCTTGGGCCTACATGATGAGGGGAACGGTAAAAAAAGAGATGAGAAATGCAAGTGGCGCCATCAGTGATCTAAAGAAGGCAATAGAGATCGATCCTTCGATGCGGTCGGCGCGAATAAGTTTATCTTCCCTTTATCTTGAAGAAAACAGGGCATCAGAGGCAATTCCTCCTGTCTCTTACTTAATCGAAAGAGATGCTCTAGATAAAGAAGCCCGCGAAATTAGGGCCAAAGCTTATGGCGCAAGTGGTAATTTCACCGCCGCCATCTCCGACCTCGATATATTAATAAAGCAAGACCCATCACAAGCCTCTTATTATGCCTTAAGAGGTATCAGCCGCTTGGAAATGAAGGATGAAGCGGGAGCCCGTGAAGACCTGGCGAGAGGCAAAAAACTTAATCCCGCCAATGAAGATGTAAAGAAACTCGAAGCCAAGCTGGCGGGCGTCACTCTCGAACCTCCGCCTGTGCCAGCCGTTTCTCTCTCAGCTACACCAAATATAAACGATTTTACAGCCAATAATGAGCTACATAAAGTAGCCGCCGCTATGGAATCCTTGCGACTACTTATGGGGAACCTTTCACCGGAAGAAGAAAAAAAGTTTCTCGCCGAATGGGGTCCTTTGTTCGAGTTTCCTACGGAAGAATCAGGGGCTTATTTTGATAAACTAAATGAGTTGATAGAAGAACTCCATGTGCTTAGAGGTCAAGTTGCAACGGCCGCCCACGAATTCGATGCAGCCTGGGAAGAAGCAGTAATAGCTGCGTCATACGGAAGCGAGAAAGGAACTCGAGAGGCACTTTCCATAGCAGAAAAGCAAAAAGATATGCTATCCGCTCTTCAGGCCCGCATGTCGCAAATTGCGAAGGCGATTCAATCTCTTGGAAACCCACCTCCCGTTAAAGAGGAAAAAACCAAGGCAAGAAAAACTCACAAAGAAGCTGTTAAAGTTGTAAAAAAAGTGATGAAAAAAGAGGCCAAAACAGAACCAAAAAAAGAAGTTTCACCCGTAGTTACAGCGTCCATTAGGAAAGAGGGAAATATAATAATCATTCCGTCCACAGAAATTGTCACTGCCGCCTCTACCATAGAGGTGAATGCAGAAGTGCCCCCTCATATTGCGGACAAAGCAAAAGAATATAAATGGCAATCGCGGGGTACATATCCAATTATTATACCTGCCACACGTCAGCCGCGTGCTCTTCTTGCTACTGACTATTTTGGAGACGTAGAAGAAATAACGATTACAGCATTTGACGCAAATGGCAAGGAAATAGGCTCGGGCAGGATAATTATCCCGATGAAATCACCTAAATTCTTATATAATTTAGCTGAGTATGCACCAAAAAGCGCTGGTGTATCACAGCATGGCCCCAACATAATATATAGATTTGAATCACCGGAAGAAGTTTCCACTTATCAAACAAAAAATACTATACGACATAGAGATGGTACTATAGGGATTGAAGTTAAACACCATGATTCAAAGCTGACAAATGAAGGCTATATAGATATCCATTTTGCCAGTCACTCAAAATCCGACACTCTGACAAAAATAGAAGAAATTAGGCAAATATATGAACGATTTGAGGTAGACGAAAATAAAAGCAAGAGTTTTTATGATCTCACAATAGGGGATTTTACAGGGAGAATATATGAGTACCAAAATGTTTCTCTAAAGTATCCGGCAAATTCTTACCAATTTTCCGGTCAAGGCTATCTACTGCATAAAGGGGTCAATGCCTGTACCTACGGGCTATATGTCTCATACAGAGGAGGAAGTTACGCCTATCATTGCCCTATTTACGAAACTGAGCAACCCTGCGCGCAAAAGGTCAGAAATAATTTTCAAAAACTGAAAGATGCAGTAAACAAGGCGGTGCGTTCGGTTCATCTAACACTTCCTGATGAAACAGAAAAAATAGTCTATGAAGAGGATGTAGATATAGAAAACAAAGAGGAGCGTATCGCCTTCCACGAAGCTAACATAAGAATAATAGAAAGCAATTTAGCACGGGATGAGCAGGAACTGGCTAAAGAAGTTAATCCCGATCGTCGTGGAGCCTTGGAGTGGAGGATTCTCAATGCCAAATCGGACTTGCTGCATGAAAAAGACTTAATCATGTCCATAAAAACGGGCACTCATATCCATACGCGCACACCTTTTGAAGATTTTGCCCATAATCAACTCATAGAAAAAATCAAGGAAAATCAAAGAAGGATGGAAGAGTATAGCCGCACGATTGCGGCCATGAATCGTTTAGCCGGCATGCTCCCCGAGGGTGAAGCGGAGGGAGCCCGAGATTTTGTACGCCGACAACTTCCCCCTCACACCATGGCTAACATGGATAGAGATAAGGCTCAGAAAGTGGCGAATGCCATCTACGAAAAAGTGCAAGGATACTATCAAAAAGAAGCCGCTAAGGCCGAAGAAAAAGAGGCTTGGGCAAATTTCGGATTGGAAGCTGCCCAAAACATCAAAGCTGGGGCTGATGCAGGGATGTTTGCCTGCTCTCTTGTCGGTGGGAAGGGAGTGATGATTGCCTATCAAGGGGTGACGGGATACATCGACGGCGGTCCAAAAGAAGCGGTATTAAGAGCGGCCTCTTGGTATTCAACCCCCACTTACGTAGCCGCCGAGGCGTTGCGGGGCTATGAATCAGGAGGGGTAAAAGGTGCGGCCGAAGGGGCAGCCATCTCTTTCATTTCCGGCAAGGCCTTTGAATATGGGGCTTCAAAGATTGGCTCTATGTTCGCCAAATCAGCCGGAACGGCAACGGGGAAAGAATCACCTACTTTTAAGCCGAGTGGTACTGAAGCGGCAAGCGTAACAAAAGTGTCAACCCAATCGGTAAACGAGGCTTTGGCCTTAGAGCAGTTTAAGGCAGCAAGAAGCAGAGGCGAAGATTTAGCGAAAAAATTTTCCAAGGCCCAGAAAGAACTTCAAGAATTGGGTAAAAAAGGCGCAACCGCTGAAGAAATCATAAAGAAACAAGCTGAGGTCAGAAAGCTCGTCTCTGAGGTGAATTCTAATCCTCACGCTAAGAATTTCCTGAAGTATAGGGGTGACGCCCTTTCACAGCGGGCGTACAATGCCCATTTAAGAAGTGTCCACGCCGAAGTAGAAGCGAACTTTCATGAATTGATGAAACAAAAAGGATGGAACAAACAAGAGCTTAAAGAATTTAGGAATGCCGCCAGTGCCGGTTCTGTGGGTATGGACTACGACATCGGTTTGGTCGAGAAACCTACCTGGGTCGCGGATAAGGATGGAAAACTAAAATTGAATAAGTGGCTCACGAAGAACGGCGAACCCCAGACAGTAGATAAATGGCAGAAAGATGCGCAGGAGGCGTGGAATGAAAGTTATAAAAAGGTTACCGGCCAAAGTGCAGAGAAATCTTGGGAGACGGTAACAACCAGTGCCCATGCGGAAAGCTATCGTGACCTGAACATATTGAGTAAAGATAAGACAGCCTTAAAAAAGGCCTGGGCTGAACAAACGGCAGATGTGACTCGGTATAAAATGCATCATATAATGAACGATCCTCATCTATCTTACTTGGAAAAACTGCAAGAAATAAGCCGCGGAACGGCAAAAGACATGGAAACAAAGCTCATTCCTCTTCTCGAGAAAGCGCAGCCGAAAAGTGAGGCTTCAGTTGAGGCACTAAATAAATCTATAGAACACTGGAAAAAAATAAAAACGGTGCTTTCTGCCTTTGGCGATAACACGATTGACCCCATCAAGGCCAATCGGATCATAATGCGGCATACGGGCGGCAAAAGTATACCGGAAGTAGTAGATGATGCGAGTGTACTTTTGGAGAGTTTAATTAAACAAACCAAATAGAAAGGAGAAAACATGAAAAAATCCGTTTTCCTATCAGTGTTGTTTTTGGTTTCCTTGCTAATGGGCATTTGTCTCGCCCAGGACAAAATGGTCATCTTTTTTAAAGATGGAAGGAGCCAGTCCTTTGACCTAAACAGCATAGAGAAAATAGAATATCAACCAGTTTCAGGCCCGTATCAAAAAACTACCGAGAAAAGTATTCCTGTTACCATTTATTGGCATATGGCAGATAATGCCGATGTTTACCTCAACGGTATGCCCCTGAGACGATATGAACCGTCTTTTAAGACCCGCCGTGATGAGGCACCACAACCTGCCTTCTCCGCGAGGGCAGTACTAAAAAATGGTGATGTGTTTACTGTTGGAGGTAGAAGAGGAGGAAGCTACGGTTTCATGCTCATTGCCGTCGATTCCTCGGATAAGGTGGTCTTTAAAACGGATCAACAAACATGGAAAGTCTATAAACCTGGAGACAGACCTGATTGGTATCTTCCAAATGTAGCCTTCTCTTCTCCAACTCTTCCTGTTTCAGTACAGCCTAATCCTTGGCCGCCTCAGGTTGAGTTGAATAGGAGATATAATAACGTTGCCACCTCCATTTGGGGAGCACCTTCAGAACATTTTAGTTATCTAATGGCAGTAGTTAGATTGGAAGATCGCAATCAACCCACCAGAGCAGCAGAATACGGCATTAACATTTCAGGTACATATAGATGTAGAGAGGGTTTAATGAATTTTATGCAGACGGGTACGTCTGTAAATGGAACATACAACTGGTCTGGCGGTGGAATCACAACTGGTCAAATGGTTGGGAACGATTATATAGGTAATTTTCGTGATAGAGGCGCGGCAGGAGATTTTGTATATAGATTTTCTCCCGATGGTAAGAGTTTTCAGATGGATTGGCGGATAACAGGAGAGACGCGCTTCAGAGATGGTGGTCGATGCGAAAAGGTCGAATAGTATAAAAAATAGGGACAGCGCCCTTTTTTCTACGCAATGGGGTTTGTCTTGGAAAAAGAAAGACAAACCCCATTTTTAATTTCGCTAAAATCTTCTTGCATCGGCAAAGGTAGTCCAGCTTCTAATGGCTTTATCTCAGCGTCCGTGATTATGATAATGTAACCTTCCGCAATCATGCCCATTAGCTCCCCGTACTTGTTTTGCATTTCTTCTTTATCCAAATCCAACTCGAATAAGCAGAAGTTGATCACATCATCTTCATCTAAAAGTATCTTGATATTACTGTAAGTCAGCATAACGCCTCCCCATAAGCTTCAAGCAAACGGTATAGTTACTGTTAAAGCCTCGATATAGATTTACTCTGAAAAAGCGCAGAATTTCTTCTTAGGACATGGAGTGATTTAGCGGCCCTGACCTCTACTTATTTCACCCACCCAAGATAGGCCTCTTTTATGCCCATGATAACCTCGTCGTTGAAGTTGAACAAAAGACGGTCTAATTCCCAGCCGTTGATACCAGCCTCTCTGGCTACCCCCAGATAAAACTGCTCGTGCTCCTCATAGGTGTCAAAAGAAAGCCCAAGACTTTGAGTAACTTTTTCTATACGACTATCAATGGCAATGGAATCGCGAAAATCTTCATGATAGACATCCATCATAATGTTTCTCGCGTACTTTTCCCCGATGCCTGGGAACGTCATAAGGAAACTAATTTTCCTATCCCTACCTGGTTGAGAAAGGAGCATTTCTTTGGCCCGCATTGGTCCACCCATTTTCTTAATCATCTCAAAGCAGCTTAGAATATACTGAGCCTTTTTATCCGGCATGCGAATACCTGCTTCTCGACACACTCGTTGCACCTGATTTTTTCTCTCCTCCGGCGATAACCTTTCAAGCACATCATAGCGTAACTTATTGTAGTTGTTTTTATTCGCGATCAACCCATCCCAGCCTGAGGCTCTACCCATTGTCGCAAAACTCTGAAGAAGGTAATGCCAAATAAAATCAGGGCGGACAATATTTTCACCTTCTTTCTTTAGCGTTTCTAACTTCTCCCTGTATTTTTGAGCCAGTTTTTTAACTATAATCACCAAAATAGACAGGGCTTTTTTGCAGGCATCGGGCGCAGTCCGGCCCCTATCATCTTTTCCATCGACTTTTTTTTGTATGAACCCATCTGCCGAATTTACTTTTTGCCCGTGCAACACATTCTGGTTATCACCTGTATCCGCACAAGCGCTTTGATCCACATGGCCTTCAGGTGTTTCTTCACAGAGGAGATCGTCATTAATCCTATCATCCCAAAATGTTCTTTTTACCGGTACGTTGGCAATATAACAAATTTCTAAACCCCGCCGCCACGCCATAATTGCCTGAGATGTATGCGGTGCTGTTATGTGCTCTATAGCACGGGCACCAGAAAAGGTCCTTTTTCTAATATGTTCCCATACTTTATTTGCCGGTAAACCTGCCATATATAAGGCAATTATACGTTGCTCATTTGTTCCCGGCGCCCTTCTCAAACGCTCAATAATCTCTTTTTCTGTCATTGTTATTTTCTATCCCTCCTTAGTTTTTCCCTCTTTAAATCTCCAAAATAATATGCCGTCTACAATAGCAACGTTGCCATTCAGTTCATTTTTTATCTTCTTCCAGTTGGGCGTGAAATTTATCCAAAACGGTCATAAACCCCTTCAAAATGTCCTTGACGTTATTACACTCGAAAAAATCGGCCATGACTTTAATTGCCGTATCCATATCCATGTGCATTGAAAACTCCCTTTCCAATTTATCTACATTCTTTTTTTCTAAAGGTACTTCTTCTTCCCGTAAAATTACCGCTACTATGCGCGGCAAATTTTCCGCTATTGCTATAATTACGTTTCTCGTGGTGCATTCACAGAAAATGAGCGAATTTCTAATCAAAGACAGAATCTCACTTGCCTGCCCAACTGAAAGCTTTTCTTGAACGTAAATCTTGCCGTTGATTTCATATCTCATAGCATTAAATCTAACCTCCTTTTTCTATGCTTATGATCATATATTCAAAATGCGTAAAGAAGAAAACGTCACCCCTCTGTCGTAATTAAATTTGACACTCGGCAATTTTATTCCGGATTAGAATTCGGTCAATAAACCAAATCGTTCATTGAAGAAAAGTCTTACAATCCGGCTTATATCAATCCCTTCTAAGGTCAGGTCTCATTTCTTCAGTCTAAGGCTAAAGATATAGTAAGAGATAATCATAGTCTCAATCCCTTCTAAGGTCAGGTCTCATTTCTTCTTGGGCTGAAACTCGACATTTCATGATTTTGGGCCGACCGTCTCAATCCCTTCTAAGGTCAGGTCTCATTTCTTCACTGGCGCACTTATGCGCAACTATCATATTGACAGAGATGTCTCAATCCCTTCTAAGGTCAGGTCTCATTTCTTCAGCGG
>JAOAFE010000004.1 GCA_026416455.1 Syntrophales bacterium | reverse complement strand
GAAAAAATAGTGCCGCCTACAAACCAATAATGGAAGGAAAGACATATTATGGTCCCGCCAATATCCTCGGGGAACCATATTATACGGCGTATGAACCCATATTTGATCAGGGAAAGGTCGTGGGTATACTGTTTGTGGGGTATAAAAAATCGGATCTTATTGCTTACCTATACCGATTTAAAGTGAAGTCCTACTCTGTTCTTGCAATCACGACATTTTTGCTTTTGATTCTATCAGTTTGGTTAGCCAGAAAAATATCGAAGAGAAGTATAGTAGATCCTGCTCTTGCAGCAACAAATGAAATTAGTGCATCTTCTAACCAAGTAGGTGCTGCAGCGAAACAGCTTGCTATTTCTAGTGCACATATATCGGATGGTACTCAACGACAGGCGGCGGCCGTAGATGAAGTAGATTCACTTGTAGAAAGTATCATGAAGATCGCGGATAATAACGAGAAAGTAGCCAGGGAAACGAAAAAAATTGCTGATGAGGCGAAGAACAGTCTTAGTCGCGTCAGTGAAACAATTGTACGTATGGAAGATGCTATGAAAAATATAAATACCTCAAGCGAAAAAACTATTAAAATTATTAAGACGATTGATGAAATCTCTTTTCAAACGAATCTGTTGGCTCTCAATGCCGCCGTCGAAGCAGCTCGTGCTGGAGAAGCAGGCGCTGGCTTCGCCGTTGTCGCCGACGAAGTAAGAAATTTGGCTCAAAGGTCGGCAGAGGCGGCAAAAAACTCTCGGGTTCTTATCGAGAGTACCGTTGGGGCTATTAAAGAAGGGGAATCATTGGCCGGGAATTTGTCGAAACTCTTTGCAGAGAGTTTAAATATGACTGACAAAGTTATGACGATGGTGGATGAGGTATCCATCGCTTCAAAGGAACAAAGTGAAAGCGTTAGGCAAGTACAAAGTGCTCTTCAAGAAGTAATAAAGGTGACCGAAGCGACCGCTTCAGGTGCCGAGGAGCTGTCCGCGACGGCAGATGAACTTGCCTCCCAGGCAGCTCACATGGTAGATACCATTACGGAATTTACACGCTTTATTCAAGGAAGAAAGGCAGTAACAAGCAGTATTTCAGTATTATCTCAGAACGAAGATAGTGTTGAACTTCATTTAGGAATGGCCCATTCTCAGGCTGCGTAGAATGGCTAAACTTAGGAGAGGGAATCCCATTGCTTTTCATTGAGTGATGAAGCGAGAAGGAAAAGAAAGTTTGAACATTCTGATTAGGTAAGGAGGCAGGCGCTATCAACGGACGAGTTCGAATTTTTTAAGTTTAGGCTTCGCAATTAATAAATGCGGGCCGAGAAATGGATCAATTACCTTAATGTTGTACGCTTTTCGGTTTTGGCCATCCGAGATAAAATGATAAAATTGATATTTGTATCCGGTTTTCCTCTCTGCGTTCTTAGTGCCGTTGCTGCTTTCATTATCACTTATGAAGGGCACCTGCGGCATGAAATGCCGAATAAAAAGTTGGCATTCCGCGAAGCCTTGAGGATGGCCGTAAATGCTTTTGTTGTCTTTACAGTCTTGCTTTTGATCGTCGCTTATTTTTTTGTCTTGTTCCTATGAGTCGATAGGTATGCCCGAGTCTTAAATTATTTTTGGCCGGGTTAACCATGCAAGAAACGGTTATTAGATTAGGGCATATCAGAAAAATGTTACATTTCAGAAATACATAACACCCCAGAAGACCCATATGTATCAATTGTCCATTCGAGGGTTGAGCCAGGAGTTATAGCTAAATAGCCTAAAAGGCGACCTAAAAAGCGCGACTATGCCTTTTCCGGCAGTGGACTAATGATGGAGTTGGATGCACTTCCGCCTCGAGAGATTGAAAATGGTGGTTATGTCTTCATTCCACCCCTTCTTCCCCAATGTGTCATCAACATTGGAGAGGACGACCTGATATTTCTGGCCATTTGCACGCCCCGGTTTTTGCCAGAAAATTATGAGGATCTGGAGGAGATCTAAAATGTTAATCCTTCGGAGAGGAAAAGGGCAATTCCTCGTCGGACGAACATAACAGCAATGGCGGCGAGGAGCAGACTGGTAATTTTTGAGATGACTTTCGATCCTGTTTTTCCCAAAAAGGCATGAATGGTAGGGGCTAAAGAAAAAAGTATACCGGCAATTAAGATGTTCGTCCCAATAGCTAGGGCCGTAATCAGGGTAGAGTGTTCCCTCACCAACACCAGTGAGGTAGTTAGCACGGCAGGGCCGGTGATGAAGGGTACGCCTATCGGGACGGCGCCGATGCTCTCAGGATCGGTCGCGACATCTTTCTTTTCCGCTGTTAGAAGGTCTCGGATAGATAGGGTAAAAAGCAGAGTTCCGCCAGCGACCATAAAGTCGGCCACACTTATCTTAAGAAGATCGAAGATGGCCGTGCCGACGGCGAGAAAAAGAAGAGCGACGATGAGGGCTGTTGACATAGATTGTAATATTACCCGCCTGATTTTGGCCGTATCCATTCCCTCCGTGAGCTGTAAGAAGAAAGGAAGGAGGCCAATAGCATCGACGGCGAAAAAAAGTGGCACGAAACACATCCAAAAGGACTTCATAAGTGCCTTCAGCCAGCTTTAGTTTCTTCCTATTACTCTAAAGGCGCGAGAGATCTACGGGCGAACTCAAGCCGGTACAAAATCTTGCGGCCTTACTTCATAAAGTCGAATAGATTCCGTAGGACAGGTAACCGTACACACCCCACAGCCCATGCACTTTTCCTCGTCGACTCTAGCCGTGTCATCGAGTATAATGGCATCGAAGAAACATCTCTCCGCACAGGTGCCACAACCTATACAGGTATCGCTATCCACTCGAGCAGTGAAACGGCTCGGGGCTACCCATTTTTTGGGGCCTTTCATAACCGCCCAGTTTAAGCAGCAATCTTGGCAGCAATTACAGATAACGTGGCCCACCACCTGACGATTGTCAACGGTGTGCACAAGTCCCTCTTCTTCACACATTTTAAGGATTTTTTTTGCTTCTTCCTTCGTTAAGGCCCGACCTGTTCCTCTCTCGATATTATATTCTGCGGCCCGATCGACCTGCATACATACTTCGATCGATTTGTTGCACGGCGCTCCTGTAATGACTCGGCATGAGCATTTGGTAACAGAAAGTGTGCGCGCCCCTTCAATAATTTTTATCACGTCGTCATATGGTAGTACTTGAGATTCCGGAACTATCCCTTCGTTGACCGGGACAACGCGCATGATAGAACCCGGCATAATGTTCATGATCAAGTTTCCCATCTCGCTCCATTCTTTGTCCATGTATTCTTTCCAAAGGTTTAGTATGTCGCGAGACAGGTCGGGAATGAGGACGGTAGAGTCATGCATCTGAGGAACATTTTTGACTCTATAATACCTGATGGCGTCCCCCTTTTTGGATTTGAAGATGAGACCGCGGTGGAAGAGACTATCCATCATCTGACTTATTTCGTTTTCTGTAAGACCAGTTTTTTCCGCCAGTTCCATTACCGTCGCGGGGGGAGAAGCGGCAAGCAATACTCGGGCTTCCGTATCGTTGATAAGTGCAGCAAAGATTTTAGGCAGAAATAGTGAATTAGGTGCTCCCACAGCCGCGGCCAATTCCTGATAATAATTCTTTTCTGACATGGTTTTTCCCCCGTTTTTTTTCCGTGGTAGCAAAATTGATTTTTTTATGTCAAGGGATATATCTCAATCGTAAGGTACTGAGCAGAAGGGGGAACGCATAACGTGCATGAATTGCCCATTACGGAAGGTATTTTGAAGATAGTGCTCAAACATGCAGCAAGAAACAAGGCCAACAAAGTGGTCCTGGTTCGCCTGAGGATAGGTCGGTTATGCGATTTGGAGGCAGAATGGATCCAAAATTACTTTTCCTATTTAAGCAAGGGGACGGTAGCGGAAGGAGCCAAAATAGAGATAGAACGTGTACCTGCCGTTGTCATTTGTCGGTCCTGCGGACAAGAGTACGAAATGAAGAACGATGGACTCATTTCCTTCCTGTGCCCGAATTGCGGCTCCCAGGAGGTGGAGATTGTTTCAGGTCGTGAATATTTTGTGTCGGAGATGGAGGTGTACTAATGGGAGAGGTGAAATTAGTCGAGGTAAGAGAAAAGATATTAGCGGACAACGATGAAATCGCGAGTATGTTACGGTTACAATTGAGAGAGAAAGGAACATTGATGGTAAATATTATGTCTTCTCCCGGTGCGGGTAAGACGAGTCTGATTCTTAGAACGGCGTCCGCCCTTGGGGATGAGTTGAAAATAGGTGTCCTTGAAGCCGATATAGAGTCGACGGTGGATAGCGAGAAGATAGCGGCCCAGGGTATTCCCGTAGTTCAGATAAGAACGGGTGGTTCGTGCCACCTCGAGGCCTCAATGGTCAAGTGTGGCCTGGACGCCATGCACGTCTCCGATTTAGATGTTATCTTAGTCGAAAATGTAGGGAATCTCGTCTGTCCCGCCGAATTTGATACGGGTGCCCATCTCAAGGTCATGATCTTGAGTGTACCGGAAGGTGATGATAAGCCCCTCAAATATCCCCTTATGTTTTCTATCAGTGATGCTTTGGTGATCAACAAAATAGATTACCTGCCGATGACAGACTTTGACGTCGAGTCGGTAAAAAAGAGGGCGCAGGTTTTGAACCCCAAAATAAACATCTTTCCCGTTTCTTGTCGAACGGGGGAGGGTATCGAGGATTGGATTGGCTGGCTGATGGATAAAAGACGTAAATTCCTTGCCCCGTCCAGGGAAGAAAGGAGGTAAAAAAATCGGTAGATGGAAGAGATAAAGGCCGTCGTTACTGCCATGGGCATTGCCTCTGCCATCGGGTTGGAAGAGGAAGAGGTGTGGATATCGCTGAAAGAGGGAAAATCTGGGATAAAGGAGTGGCCGGGATACGAGTACCGGGGAGGCGGTGTTCCTGTGGGGGGGTGTCATTTGGAAAAAATTAAGGCTTATTTGAATGAAAATGGAGTAGAGATACCAGTGCCCGAACAGAGGGCTGTAACCCTCTCGCTTTACGTAGTACACCGAGCGTTAAGCCAAAATCAGACCATAAGGCCGGGGGAGAGAAGGGGGCTTTACGTTGGTAGTAGCTTGACAACCAACGAAATTCTTTCTGTCAGGTATGGCAATTATTTTGCCGGCGGTCGCAACCCCGCCAGTAGCATCATCGAAGGGGCAAACTGCTATTTTGCGGCCTGCATTTGCCAGGCCTTTGGCCTTTCAGGACCCGTGGTGACCATCTCCTCTTCTTGTGCGTCTTCTATCCAATGTATAGCCTATGCTGCCCGTGACCTGATGTTAGGTGAGGTAGATGAGGCAATTGTGGTGGGGGTGGATTCGGCTATAACCAAGCCCATGCTCGATACCTGGATGTCCGCCCGTATCCTCTCTCGTCTGACCCCATGGGAGACGGCAGCTCGTCCTTTCTGCCGGACGCGACGGGGATTTGTGTACGCCGAAGGGGCTGGTTGCATTATTATGAGGAGAGATGGAGAGGGGGGGAAAATTGTCATTCGGGGTTTCGATTTCAACAGTAGCCCCGGTATCTTGATTTCTCTCGATGCCAACGATATGGCTCGTTGCATGATAGGGGCAGTTGAGCGGGCCCAAATAAAGAGAGAAGATATAGGCTTCATTCATGCCAATGCCAATGGGTCTCGCCCAGGAGATGTAGAAGAGGCAAAAGCCATCAATTTCGTTTTCGGAAACAAAGTGCCGGTCTACACCTCCAAAAGCCTATACGGTAATGCCCACGGGGCGGCAGGAATCATCAATCTCATTCATTCATATCTTATTTTTAAACATTCCCTTTTACCGCCAAACGTCAACATCTTTGAGCACGACCCCGATATCGACGGTTTAATTAATTGTTACTATTCCCCTGAACAGTCGTTTTCCCCAAGATATGGCTTAATAAATACTTTCGGGTTCGGGGGAATGAATGCCTCCCTCGTTTTCAGCTTAGTTTAAGTTTAGGTGGGACTTGACAGGGGAAGAAAGTGAACGTATTGGCTTTCCCTAAAACGTGGAGTAAGGGGTACTTATGATGAAAGACGGAATGGAAGATTTGAGAGCCGATTTAAAGGCAGTGATAGAAAGGCATAGCTATGGGCTGGATGAAAACCGGCCGGAGGCAGTAGAGAAGAGGAGGGAAAAAAATCAGAGAACGGCCCGAGCCAACGTGGCAGATTTTTTCGACCGCGGTGAATTTATCGAGTACGGGGCCTTGGCCGTAGCCGCCCAGAGAGGACGTCGTTCGATCGAAGAGTTGATTCGGCGTACACCCGCCGACGGCCTCATTGCCGGAATAGGATCCGTCAATGGAGATTTTTTCCCGCCCGAAAAGTCTCGATGTATGGTTTTGGCTTATGATTATACCGTGCTCGCCGGAACTCAGGGCTTTTTTAACCACAAGAAGATGGACCGGATGTTGAAAGTGGCCTATGAGCAGAAAATTCCTCTTGTTCTCTTTGCCGAAGGAGGAGGTGGAAGGCCGGGGGATGTGGATGCCATAGGAGTGATGATTGCGGGTCTTGACCTGTCCACTTTTTATTCTTTCGCCCGTTTGAGTGGTCACGTACCCTTAGTCGGTTTGGTGTCAGGTCCATGTTTTGCTGGCAACGCCGCCCTTCTGGGTTGCTGTGATGTAATCATCGCGGCAAAGAATGCCAACATCGGCATGGGGGGGCCGGTTATGATTGAGGGCGGCGGGCTAGGCACTTTCCGCCCGGAAGAAATAGGTCCCATCGATGTACAAACGGCGAATGGAGTTGTGGATATAGAAGTGGCCGATGATGTAGAGATGGTGGCAGTCGCACGCAAGTATATATCCTATTTTCAGGGTTCTATCTCGAAGTGGGAAGCGGGGGATCAGAAAATTCTAAGGAAGTTGATTCCTGAAAATAGAAGGCGCGTCTATGATGTTCGCGCTGTCATTCGTGCCTTAGCAGATGTAGACTCATTCCTCGAAATCAGACCTAAGTTCGGCCCCGGCATTGTCACGGGTTTAATAAGGATAGAAGGCCGTCCCTTCGGGGTAATAGCTAACGACTGCCGTCACATGGGTGGGGCCATCGAGGCAGAAGCGGCCGATAAAGCCGTCCGACTGATGCGAATTTGCGACATCCATGGTCTTCCCATCCTATCTTTGATCGACACCCCCGGTTTTATGGTGGGACCGGAGATCGAAAAAAGGGCTCAAGTCAGGCACGTCTGCCGAATGTTTGTCGTCGGCTCTCATGTGACGGTGCCTTACTTTTCTGTCGTTCTCCGGCGAGGATACGGACTGGGTGCGATGGCAATGGCGGCTGGTGGGTTTCACGAATCATTCTTTACCGTAGCTTGGCCGACAGGCGAGTTCGGTGCTATGGGTCTTGAGGGTGCAGTCAAAGCAGGCTTTCGTCGGGAGCTGGAGGCCATAGCCGATCCCCAGGAAAGGCAGGCATTCTACGAGAAGATGGTTGCCGAGCTTTACGAACGGGGCAGAGCCATGAATATGGCTTCTTATCTGGAAATAGATGCTGTGATTGATCCGGCAGAGACGAGGAAATGGTTGATAAAAGGGCTTGATTCCGTGCCACCGGATAAGTTAAGGCCCGGCAGAAGGCCAGTTTTCGTAGATCCGTGGTGACGATGGAAGAACATCTTCTGCCCCATCTTACGGAACTCATCCGTTTGGCGGCAACTGATTTACCAAACGACGTTGAAGAAGGTCTTAAATCGGCTTGGAAAAAAGAAGAGCCGGGCTCGGCGGCAGCGCAGGCGTTGGAGACGATTTTGGTCAATATTGAACTGGCAAGAAAAGAATCGCTTCCCATATGCCAGGACACGGGCACATTAAATTTCTATGTTTCCCTACCATCCCATTTATCAGCGACTTCGATGGCGGAACAAATAAAGGAAGCCGTTCGCGCAGCTACAGATCTTTCCTATCTCAGGCCTAATGTGGTTAATGCATTGACGGATGAGAACACGGGTAGCAACGTAGGTGCAGATACGTTCCCCTTTGTCGAATTTTCTTGCCATCAAGATGCAGAGTTGATCGTAGATCTGCTGCTTAAAGGGGGAGGGTGTGAAAATGTAAGCACTCAATATGCTTTACCCAATTTAGAATTGAAGGCAGACAGAAGTTTCGAAGGCATAAAGAAGTGTGTGCTCCATGCAGTCTTCAAGGCTCAGGGGTTGGGTTGTCCCCCCGGCATCGTCGGCGTAGCCGTTGGGGGAGATAGGGCAATCGGTTATAGGGAGGCAAAGAGGGTCTTGTTAAGAAGAATCGGGGATAGGCCGGCCGATACCAGAGTAGCTAATTTGAAAGAGAAGATTAGAAAGATGGCCAACAATCTAAATATCGGTCCCATGGGATTCGGAGGGAAAACCACTTTACTCGATGTGCATATTACATTTCTCCATCGCCATCCGGCTAGTTATTTTGTGAGTGTCTCATACTCATGTTGGGCCTTAAGAAGGCGTCGGCTGATCTGGGACGGGAGAAAAGCGACGTTTCTCTAAGAGAGAAGCCAATGAAAAAAGTAACCCTCCCGACAGATGAAAAATCGGTTAAATCTCTAGAGGTGGGTGATTACGTTCTTTTGAGCGGATTGATAATTACCGCTCGGGATCGGGCCCATAAATGGATGTATGAGAATTTTGTCAATCAGGAAAAGATCCCAACCGCAGAAGATGTGATGGTTTATGAGAGATTAAAAACCCTTTTGGCCGATGGGGCTATATACCATTGTGGGCCGATCATAAAAGAGAATCAGAGTGGCTGGGAAATAATCTCCGCCGGCCCAACGACAAGTGAGAGGGAGGAGCCGTACGAGGCGGCAATCATGAGGCACTTCCGGGTGAGGGTCGTTCTTGGGAAAGGAGGTATGGGAGAAAATACGAGGAAGGCCTGTCAAGAAGTGCCGGCGGTGTACCTACATGCTGTCGGGGGTGCCGCCGTTGTAGCGGCCAAGAGGGTGAAAAGAGTGGTAGAAGTTTTGAAACCAGAGTTCGGCATGCCAGAATCAATTTGGGTGCTAGAGATTCAAGATTTTCCGTGTGTCGTTACGATGGATGCATGGGGTTTTAATCTTCATGAGGAAGTGCTTCGCCGATCGGAAGGTCTTTTTCAACACATGATTTCACTTTGATTTAGCAATGCCTTGGATGCTGTTGGCGATGAAGAATTTTTCCCTTTCTTGAACATCCGCCGGCAGGGAAAAAAAGCGGGAAATTAGAGGGTCGATCGAAAGAAGGTCTTCAAAATATCTTTCCCATTCCTTTCTGCCTTCATCTTTGGTTATCGTTTTCACCCACAAATCGAGCTGTTGTGCCGCTGCTTTAAGTAGTTCGGGGGAATGGGGGTAGCAGCCATAATGGCCAAAACAGAGGAGGCGAGCGGGCAGGGTCAACAACTTTTCCAAAGAGGACCGATAGGCGTCATAACGGAAGGGTGGGGGCGTAGCAGGCCTTAGGTAGCCGCCCTCTATTGGATAAGAAACGCCGCATATTTCACCTGCGAAGAGGATGTCATTTACGAGGTAGCAATAATGATGAGGGGCATGACCGGGGGTATCTAAAGCGCGAACTTTTAGGTCGTTTAATACGAAATCTGTGCTTACTTCGAATACATCCATCGGAACCGGTTTTACGGACCCATAGGCGAAAGCCAGATCGCCCAAAACCCTCCGCGTCGCCTCTTCCAGTTTTTCGGGGGAAACAAGATGGGGAATACCGGCGGGATGGCAGATGACACGGGATGGGAAATCAGATACTAATAAGCCGATGGCCCCGGCATGGTCCAAATGAATGTGGGTGAGGAGGATATAGTCGATCTTTGTTACGGATAAGGCGGAGAGAGCATCTTTTAGATTTTCGTAAGTTGCCGCCGGCCCGCAATCGACGATTAGGGCATTATGACCCGCAAGATATAGCCAAGCTGAAATGAACCGCCGAAATCCCGTGCGGGGCAATTCAAGATCAATGAGAAAAAGGCCATCTCCACAGTCGTGGACGAAATCCGGAAGATTATGAATCATTAAGGGAAGGTACCTCCGGCGGCACGGAAAGCTTCGGCGGCAAGATCTCTAGGAAATAAATGTGCTTTCATTTGCTGGGTTAGAATTTCCAATCCGAAGTACTGACCTTGAGCGGTAGCGAGAAGCTCGTTTGTGCCATTACTGTTTTTTGCCATGACTCCACCGGATGACCAGAACATGAGACGCTGACCTGCCCTTCCTCTCATACGGACACCCTGACCAAAAAAGGTAAGCGCTTCCCCTAATTTTATCGGGCGGTGAAGAACGACATGAAGATGTACCGTCACGGCACCGGAGGCGGTCAGCATAAAACCACCCCAGCCGAGAATCTCATCGAGAAGCGCGAAGACAGGCAGGGGATGTACTATACCATCTTGGGAAAAGGCATAAAAATCCTCATCTTGAGTCGAGACGCAAGATAAGACCGGTTTCCCAACGATGTCATCAATAAAAGAGAAATTCCTTTTTAGTCCCGGATATTTACGCTCCATTCCACAGACGAGGCACTCCCGGTAGGAGGGAAGAGGAGTCCCTAGCTCACAGTTGAGAGTTTCAGGTATAAGCACTTTCACCGGTTCACTCGATCCAGAGGTACTGGTGAATTCTATATAGGGAAGGGGTCGGTCATAGACGATGCCATGGCCTTGTAGGCATCCATTTTGTAAGGATACCTCGAAATCCACCTTATCGCCAAGGTTGACACTGCTTCCTCCTAAACGGAAAGAGAAACTCATAGGGTAATGAGGTGGAGTGTCCAGCAGGCGGAAGGCGAGATCGGCGAGGAGGCCCATGGAAAATCCCCCGTGGGGAAGGTTAATCCAGCCTTCCGTTTTTTTTGTCATGGTACAGGAAAAGCGAATTCCATGGGGTGTGGGGGTCGGTTCATCTCCTTCGTAAAGGAAACTTCTTATAATTTCTCCCTTCATCTCCCTCATACCCAGTTGGGGTAGCACAAAAAGTCTTTTCACAGTCAGTGATGATGAGTTATAAGAAATCTGGTGACCATGCAACAGAAAAATGATGACATTCTCATCTATGCCGTAGCGGACATCCACGGCTCTTTTGATCGGTTAAGAAAAGTAAAGGCCCTATTGGAAAGGGAAGGGCCTCACGGAATGGTTCTGGCAGGAGATCTGCTGGGACACCCCGAAGACGAGAGTACGGTCGCTTTCCTGGATGATTTAGCCGTTTCGGGGTTTGTCGTGCCGGGGAACATGGATGCCCCAACTTTGAAAAGACAGGTGGAGCAGGCGAGAAGTCTTAGGTGGATCGTATCAAGGCCGCAAGTATTCTATGGTGTTATAATCCTCGGTTTGGGAGTTGAAAGGAACGTTATCGAGGTGGATGAATTTTATCGTAAGGAAGATGGAAATTGGATCCTCGTTACCCACCGACCTCCTTGGGGAGTTCAGGACCGGGATTTCTTCGGTCGACACGCCGGCTCGAAGGATGTCGCTGACATTGCCAAACGCTTAAAGCCCATGGTTGTCATTTGCGGTCACATTCATGAAGATGCCGGTTGGTCGTACTTGGACGATATACCGGTGGTAAACTGTAGCCTAGGTGCAGGTGGTGCGGGGAGTTTGATTGAGATAAAAGAAGGCCGTGTTTCTAATATACGCATGATGGACTAATGAATAGGGTGAATGATTTAATCCGCCCGAGAGAAAAGCCCATTCTTATGAGTGACAAGTCCACGATCGATGAGGGATTTTAAATGTTTCTTCATGTGGGCACGCTCCCCGAAGGCAAAGAACGCGCGCGGTTCCCGGGGACGCCCGTATATAATCCACAGGTTAACAATTTCTTCCATCGTTTTGGGTTTCTCCAAGGCCTGCAAAAGCCTTTTCTCCCTTTCGTAAACCACCCCTTCGTATTTATCCCAGAGTTCGCCGGGAGAGGAGGTGAAGATGCCCGTTTCGTGAGAAGTTAACCAGACACGGGCGGGTATATTTCTCAGATATCTGAGAGAGGCCAGGGTATCTTCGATACTCGAATTGTGGTCTCCATACCAGGGACCGAAGGGCGTCAGGTCATAATCGGCCAAGAAAAGGATCTCCCCTTCTTGAAAAAAGAGGGCCACGTGTCCGGGCGTATGTCCCGGAGCGGCAATCACATCAACCCTAGTTCCCGGAAGAACCACGGTGGTACCGGGAATGAGGTAACCAGCGGGATATCGTGGGCGGAAATGGAATTCCGTGAGTAGGACCTGCTGCCAATAGGCAAAATCCTCTTCCGAATCATAACCGGCCAGAAATTCCTCCAAACTGGACAGGGGTGGAGCGTCCTTTCGGGCAATGAAGAAGGGCAGGTCGTCAAAAAGGTCTAAATCCTTAAAATGGTCTTCATGCCAATGGCTGAGCCAAATAGCCTTCACCAACCCCTCGTCCCTCATTTGGGTTAAGGTCTCCCGATCACTGGCGGGATCGATGAGAATACCTGCCTCGGGGAGAAAAATAGAATGGCAGTATGGATACCGACCTCGATTCTGTCCGCGGATAAACCAGAGGGGTCCTATTCGTTCGATGTGCTTCATGGGGCGCCTTTATCTCGGGAAGGAACAGGTGTCAAGTCTATAATCTCTTGACCTAGAGACGCTTTTCCCCTATAGTCCGCCTCCAAATCAAGATGATGGAGGATTCTTTATGAACATCATACTCTTGGGCCCCCCGGGGGCAGGTAAGGGCACGGTAGCTAAATTACTTACCGAGTACGACGGTTCGGTTCAAATTTCTACGGGAGATATGTTGCGTCAAGCCGTGAAAGAGGGAACTCCACTCGGTAAAGAGGCGAAGTCATATATGGAAAGGGGTGACCTCGTACCCGATACCCTCATCATGCGCATCATGGAGGAACGCCTTGCACAGCCGGATTGCAAAAAAGGTTTTATCCTAGACGGTTTTCCCCGAACCATTCCTCAGGCGGAGGCGTTGAAGGGCTTACTGGAAAGAATGGGAATAAGGCTCGATATGGTGGTAAATCTGGACGTACCTCGGGAAGTAATTTTGGAGCGCTTGACCACGCGCCGTACCTGTTCCGATCCGAACTGTCAGGAAATATATAATGTGAAGAGTAGTCCACCTAACCCGGACGGCACATGTAAGAAATGTGGTAGTCTTACGGTTCAAAGGGATGATGAGACGGAAGAGGCGATCAATTTCCGTTTGGCTACCTACTTGGAAAAAACGGCACCCCTGATTTCCTACTATGAAAAAGAAGGCATCCTGAAGACATTTTTGTCTTTGAGTTCGAAAGAAACGGTAGAGGAGATAAAAAAGGCCTTGCATCGGAAGTCATGAGCCGCTTCCCAGAATGGGAATTGAACGAGGAGCAGAAAGCGGTTGTCTTTCAGTCCGGGGGACCGCTCCTCGTTTTGGCCGGTGCGGGAAGCGGAAAAACCCGCACTCTTACCTACCGCGTGGCCTGGCTCATGAAGTGCGGCGTTTCTCCGGGACGGATTTTCCTGGCGACTTTTACCAACAAAGCGGCCCGCTCCATGCTCGACCGGGTGGGATTGATCACGGAGACGGATCTTCCCTTGCCTTGGGGAGGCACCTTCCACAGTATCGGCCACCGCATTTTAAGACGGCACTCAGAACTAATAGGATATTCTAGGGAATTCACCATCATCGATACGGAAGACGCAACTCAGATCATAAATGCGTGTATCGCAGAAAAGGTGGGAAGGAGGGGCGCTCGCTTCCCTAAAGGAGATGTCATACGGGAGATATGGAGTCTTTCGGTAAATACCGGGCAAGGACTGGAAGAATGCATTGAATCCCGATTTCCTCAGCTCATTTCTTATCTCGATGATATCAAAAATGTGGTTGAAGACTACCAGCTCAGAAAGAAAAGCTTAAACGTCATGGATTTCGACGATCTCCTGGTGAATTGGCGCACGTTATTTCTTGAGAATGAGGATTTAAAATGGAGGTATGCCGAGCATTTTCTTCACGTTTTGATTGACGAATATCAGGATATAAACGTGATCCAAGGGGAAATCGCAGACTTGGTTGCTTCAGGTCACCGAAACATCATGGTGGTGGGTGATGATTCCCAAAGCATCTACTCCTTCCGCGGAGCCGATTACAGAAACATTCTTACTTTTCCGGAGCGTTATAGGGACTGTCGCATCTTTCGCTTAGAGACTAATTACCGCAGTACACCGGAGATCCTGCAGATGGCCAATCTCTCTATCAAAAACAACACCCGTCAGTTCCCTAAGGAACTCAAATCCGTTCGGGAAAGAGGAAAAAAGCCCTATCTCGTACAGCTCCGCAATGCTTCAAAACAGGCAGAATTCGTGGCGCAGAGAATAGAAGAGCTTAGACAATGGGAAGGGATAGAATACAAAGAAATGGCCGTCCTCTATCGAGCCCACTACCAATCCATGGAACTTCAGATGGAACTCGTGCGTCGGGGCATTCCTTTCGAACTTCGCTCCGGCATCCGCTTCTTCGAGCAGGCCCATGTGAAAGACATAGCTGCCTATTTGAGAATTTTGGTAAATGGATACGATGAGATGGCCTGGAGGAGGGTGCTCAACCACGTCGAACGGGTGGGGCCGGCTACGATCGGACGCATATGGCAGGAGATCGGCCCTTCTTCTAGCCCCTTGGCCGTCTTTCTGTCGTCACACATACTTGATCTGATCCCCCGTCCCGCCCGTGATGGGATACAGGCTCTTCAGGAAACATTGTCAGGGCTACTACAAGGGGGGTACGAAAGGAATCCCACGGGCGCCATTGCCTACATAATAGAAAAAGCCTATGCCCAGTATCTCGCTGCCAACTATGCCGATTATCGGGACAGATTAGACGACCTCGTTCATCTTGCCGAGTATGCTGCTCCGTTTCAATCGTTGGAAGAGTTCTTAGGTGAATTGGCTCTTCTTACAGGACCGGGAGAAGAAGGATATAATATAGATCAGGATCGGGTTGTTCTCTCCACCATCCATCAGGCGAAAGGCCTAGAATGGCGTGTAGTCTTTATTATTTGGGTAGCCGAGGGAAGACTTCCCTTAGCACGAGCTTTAAATGATCCAGGAGGAGAGGAGGAGGAAAGAAGACTTTTTTACGTCGCCGTTACGAGGGCCAAGGACCATCTTTATCTTACTTATCCGGCGGTCGAATTCAGCCGCACGGAGGGATACGGTTATGTCCTGCCCTCTCGTTTTCTCAAAGAAATTCAAGCTGCCGCCAAAAAGGAATCGATCGAACCCTTTGACTACTGGGTCGGAGAGGATTATTGACGATCCTCACTTTACGATCTTCAAAGAAAGCTCTAACAGTTGCTCCACGCTCACCGGTGACGGCGCCTCGGTAAGGAGGCAGGTGGCCTTCTGCGTTTTAGGGAATGCGATGACATCACGGATCGAATCGGCCCCGGCCATGATCATGACCAAGCGGTCGAAACCGAAGGCAATGCCTCCGTGAGGTGGGGTACCATATTCCAGTGCCTCCAGGAAGAAACCGAATTTCGAGCGTGCCTCTTCTTCTGAAAGCCCCAAGGCCTTAAAGATTAAGGCCTGAATTTTCTGGTCATGGATCCTTATACTTCCTCCCCCTATTTCTGAACCGTTTAGCACTAAATCGTAGGCTCGGGCCCTTACTCGACCCGGATCTGTCAAGAGATGTTCTACATCTTCCATAACCGGCGAGGTGAAGGGATGGTGGGTTGACACAAATCTTTTTTCTGTTTCGCTATATTCCATCAGGGGAAATTCTGTAATCCAGGCAAAAACGAATGTGTTCGGCCTGATAAGCTCCAGCTTGTTGGCGAGGTGCGAGCGTAAATTGCCCAGCGATTCCCTCACTATTTTCGGTGTGTCGGCCACGAAGACAATAAGATCCCCTTCTTTTGCCTCCGTGCGAGTCAGGATACCTGCTTTTTCATCTTCGGAAAGGAATTTGGCGATGGGTGAAGTCCAGCCTTCCGGATTAATTCTCGCCCACGCAAGACCCTTGGCACCAAAGTTAGCCACATAATCTCTTAGCGAGTCTAGGTCTTTTCGGGAAAGCTTACGGTCGTCTTCGATCTTCATGGCGCCGACAAGACCCCCGGAGGATACTACCTCCCTAAAGAGGGTGAATTCGGAGGAGCCCAGGAGGTCGGTGACATCTGCTATCTCGAGCCCGTATCTTAAATCGGGGTTATCTTTTCCGTATCTCGTGATGGCCTCTCGATAAGTGAGGCGTGGGAATGGTGTTTTGATCTCAATACCTAGGCACTCACGAAAAAGATAAACCATGTAATCTTCCATTGTGCTTATGATGTCGTTTTCATCTACGAAGGACATTTCTATGTCCACTTGCGTAAATTCCGGTTGTCGGTCGGCTCGCAGGTCTTCATCTCTAAAACAACGCACGATTTGGAAATATCGATCGAAACCGGAAATCATGAGAAGCTGCTTGAAAAGTTGTGGTGACTGGGGAAGGGCATAGAATGTTCCTTTGTTAATACGACTTGGGACGAGGTAATCTCTAGCTCCCTCGGGTGTGCTCTTGGTGAGGAAGGGGGTTTCCACTTCTATGAAGCCCCTTGATTCAAAAAAGCGGCGCGTGATCGCGGCAGCCCGACTTCTCAAAATTAAGTTTTTTTGCATCTCCGGACGACGCAGATCTAGATATCGGTAGCGAAGACGTACTGATTCCGAAAGATCTCCCGGATTGTAAATCGAAAAAGGCGGTGTTTTTGCCTCGTTCAAGATCTCGAAGGCATGGATAAATACTTCTATTTCACCCGTTTTCAGATCGCGATTTTCCATTCCCTCTGGACGTCTTCTGACTGTACCCAGGGCGGCGAGTACGTATTCACTCCTGATACGGTGCGCTTGACGATGGGCTTCTTGATTGTATTCAGGGTTGAATACGATCTGTACCAGGCCCGTTCTATCTCGGAGATCGATGAATATGACCCCACCGTGGTCACGACGACGGTGCGTCCAACCCATGAGGCAGACTTCCTGGCCCACATGTTCAATACTTAACTCACCGCAATAGTGAGTACGTTTTTTATGGGCTATAAACTGAGTTTTCAATTTTGTTCGCTCCTCAAAATTTTCATTATGGCTTCCTCCAGCTGGGAGGTAGATATCAATCTCTGCTCGCCGTTTTTCATGTTTCGGAGGATAAGGGAGCCCGCATTGAGTTCGTTTTCTCCTACTATCAAGACGTACGGTGTCCCCGTACGGTCGGCCTGTTTGAGTAGCCATTTGAGGCTTTTTCCCCCCGGTCCCGTTTCTACTTTTATATGCTTCCTCCTGAGCAATTGGCTAAACGGGAGAGCAAACTTTTGCGCTTCTTCTCCCAGAGCGGCGATAAAGATGTCTAGATAAGGCCCATTATGTGTATGCTCTTCCTTTATCAGGGCAAGTATGCGCTCGCAACCTATCGCAAAACCGATGCCCGGTATGCGTGGTCCTCCCAGATCTTCTGATAGCCCATCGTACCTGCCACCTCCTGCGACTGCATTCTGGGCACCCAAAAGGTCGGTGGTTACCTCAAAGGCCGTTCGGGTATAGTAATCGAGTCCCCTCACCATCCGAGAATTAACGACAAACGAAAGGGAAAGGAGAGAGAGATATTCCTGAACCCGTAGAAAGTGGGATTGGCAGTCTCCGCAAAGATAGTCGGTAATTACGGGCGCGTTCATGAGGCTCTCCCGGCAGGTTTCCACCTTGCAGTCGAACACACGGAGGGGATTATTCTTAGAACGCCTTATGCAATCGGGACATAAACTATGGACATAAGCGTCTAGAAAAATTCGGATGGCCTCTCGGAATTTTGATCGGCAGGCCGCGCAGCCAAGAGAGTTTATCTCCAAGGCTACGTGATTTACCCCTAAAGCATGCAAGAGATGCATAAGTAGGGCAATGACTTCGGCATCAACATACGGTTCTTCTGATCCCAATACCTCTGCGTCTATTTGATGAAACTGACGTAGACGGCCTTTTTGAGGCCTTTCCCGTCTGAACATCGGACCGATGGTGTAGAGCTTGAGGACAGGATTGACAGCATGGAGATTATGCTCCAAGACGGCCCGCAAGATGGAAGCCGTAGCCTCCGGGCGCAGACTAAGGGATTCCTCGCCTCGATCGATGAAGGTATACATTTCCTTCTCTACGATGTCCGTTGTTTCACCAATACCTCGTGTGAAGAGCTCCGTTTTTTCCATTACGGGGATGCGGATTTCACGAAATCCGTAATTGGCGAGTATAGAGCGGGCAGTATATTCCATGAACTGCCATTTCGGGGTCTCTTCTGGCAGCACATCTTTAAATCCTCTTATGGCCGTAATCTTAACCACCCCAGCACCTCAAGCTATTCAAGCCTTTGACCCATAGCATACTTATTGTTCGTAGGCAACGGAGAAGGTTCGAATGGATATTTTTTGTCCATCAGACGTGAACGTGACTGCGCCGTGAAGATCGGTGCGATACAGGGGAACACGCTCTTTCTGAAAGCGCTGAATAACGTCGGTATGAGGGAGTTTTCTACTATCCTGGCCCCCGGAGACACAGGCATAGAGGGGTTTAACTGTCTTGATGAAATCGATGGAGCACGAATGGCGGCTTCCGTGGTGGGGGACGATCAGAACGTTACTTGACAACGACCGGTGTCTCCAGACGAGTAATCTTTCCGCCGTTTCAGAGATGTCGCCGGGAAATAAGAAAGAGGTTTGGCCGTAAACCAACCTCAAAACGATCGAGCGATCATTTTCGTTTTTCAAAATAGAAGGGTCGATGTTAGAGGGGGGGTGGAGAATTTCCCATTTAGTTCCGTCTTCCGACTTGTGGCAGAAACCGGCGGACACAACTCTGACTGGTATGCGTCTGTTTTTTACTTCCTCCATAAAGGATTGGGCATAGTGGCTCTGTAGGGTGTCTTTATTCACCCAGATTTCCCCGACGGATAGGTTCTTTACCACGTAGACCAATCCCCCTATATGGTCGGGATGGGGATGGGAAATGATGATACGCGAAAGGTGGGTGGCACCACGATAAAGCAGAAACGGGGTAATCACGTTTTTTCCTACGTCGAAGCGGGTATCAAAAAAGCCGCCTCCATCGATAAGCACTTTCTCGCCGGTGGGAAGGTGAAGAAAAACTGATTGCCCCTGGCCTACATCGAGTACTGTGACTTCCAGATATTTGGGCCGATTATTTTCGATAGGCAGCATGACACTTATGAGGAGAAGCAGGGTTAAAAGTAAGCCAAAGCCTAGTTTTAGGGAAAGTCGATGCTTCGTACCTAAAGCAGAGACGAATATGGCTACCAGAGCAATGTAAAGTACAATTTGCACGAGACCGACTCTCGGTAAGAGGAGGCTGGAGTAAGGAAGATGAGATAGGAAATCTACGATGTAAATGGCCAAATTTACCAACTGGGCCGTGATAGAAATAATTAGACTCGCAAGAGTGGTGGAGAGAGGGGTAACAATTATGATCAACATCGAAAGGGGAATGACCAAGAATCCCAAGATGGGTACGACGAGCAAGTTGGATAGAAGTACCAAAGGAGAAAGACGGTGGAAGTGGAAAAGCAAAATAGGTAAGGTGCCGGCCGTGGCACTCAGGGTGGTAACGAAAAAACCATAAAAGATGGAAACCAATTTTTGGAAAAAGTAATTATTAGCTTCCCGGGGTGGGAGCAGGGCCATAAGTTTCGGTGTCAAGTAGATGAGGGAGCAGACGGCGGAAAAGGATAACTGAAATGAAAGGTCGAATAACAAATAGGGAGAAAAGAGTAGGATTAAGACGGCGGCAAGGGCCATGGTATTATCCGCTTCCCTCACCCGACCGAGAATGAGGGCGAACATAAAAACGAGAATGGTGATCGTCGCTCGAACGACGGAAATGCCTGCGCCAGCCAGGAAGGTAAAAAAAATGACAAAAAGGGAAGCTGTCAATACGGAGGCAATTTGCAGGTTTATCCGGAGCAGCATGGGTGGATAGATGGAGAGGATAAATCGCGTGACCAGGGCGGCAAATCCAGCCACGATGGCCATGTTAAATCCAGAGATGGCAATGATATGGGAAGTGCCGGTTCGATTGAACTTTTCCATGATATCAGATGGGATGCCTTTCTGCAGACCAAGGATACAAGCCTGGATTACGGAAGAAGCGGGGAAGGGCGCTTGGGTAGCTATCAGGTCTCTCAATTTTTCCCTGTAGGTATTGAAGGGTTTAAAAAAGGGCGTACCGTAGCCGGAGCGAATAATACAGAGGGCACTCGGTCGGTTAATTGTGCCCCGGGCCCAAATGCCACGATAGCGCAAATATTTGGCGTAATTGAACGTACCGGGATTTTTAAAACTCCTTGGTTCTTTTAAACGGGTTTCAAAACGAATTACATCACCATAAGTGAACTGCTGATTCGTCAATACAGAAAGAAGCACGCGACCGTGCGTGCTTCGGTAAGAGGACGGACCGTATCGCCGGTACAAAGCAACGGTAAGAAGTGAGCCTTCGTCCGGTCGTTGAGAAACGTCTAGTATAACTCCTTCATATGTGTCCATTTGGCCGTTTAGATGATAAAAGATGTGGTTTTCGTCTCGCGGTGGTTGAGTAATAAGGCGCATATGGCTAAAACCCAATAGAAAAAAAGACATCCAGACGAGAGTAATGGTGATAAGAGCATGATGCTTTAAGGTGAGAAGAATGAAGAGATAGACGATGGCCAGAATGACTAAGATGGGAAAAAGCGAAACCTCGACGTATTCGGCCAGCATGATACCGGCCATGAGTGCTAGCATTGGCGGCAGAAGAGGTCTCTTCATGAACTCCCCCGATGAATAATCTTGCACAACTGAAAAAAAAATATAAGGTGTTAATTATCACGAAAAGGAGGAAACAAGTGGATAATCTGGAGAGGATGAAGAAAGCCGTTGCTTCACCCTACGATTACGTGAGGGGTCGTAGGGGTATCGGCTATGTATGCTCATACGTTCCTGAAGAAATCATACTGGCCGCGGGTTATACTCCCGTTCGTCTCTTCGGATCGCAAGGAGAGACGGGGTTAGCACACCGGCACCTACAGAGCTATTGCTGCTCCCTGGTAAGGGGCATTTTAGAAGAGGCGCTCTCGGGAGAAGCGGCAGATTTATCGGCCGTCGTTTTCCCCGATGCCTGCGATTCGATTCGTCGCCTTTCCGATATCTGGCGCATAAACATAAGGGGCCCGGTGCACTTTGATTTTGTGCTCCCCGTTAAACTAGGTACGAAGAGCGCCGAAGAATATACGATTGATATTTTAAAGCGATTCCAGGAGGAATTGTCTTCGTATCTTAACGTCACCGTATCTCGGGAGGCAATTGAAAAATCTATCGCTCTCATGAACGAAATAAGGGTTACCTTGGGGCAGTTTGACCGCCTTCGGGCAGATGGATTAATTGCTCTTTCAGCCGAGGATTACTATACGGTTTTTCGAGCGGCTATGATCATGGAACGACATGAATTTTTACAGGAATTAAAAGAGCTGATAGGGAAGGCAAAGAGGAAAGAGCCATACTCAAGAACGAAGGCAAAAGTGTTTATCGTCGGGGGGATGTGCAAGGTACCAGAAATATTTAACGCTATAGAGGAGGCGGGAGGATTCATTGTGGGAGACGACCTGTGTATAGGAGCCCGCTATTATTACGGCCTTTGCCCTACCGGTTTGGAGCCTATAGAAGCTATTGCCCGGCGTATTTTGTCTCGCCCCGTTTGTCCGGCCAAACATGGCGGGATAAATTCCCGGCTAGATCATATCGTCATGCGCGTAAAAGAGACGGGATCGGAAGGTGTAATCTTCGTTACCTATAAATTCTGCGATCCTCATGCCTTCGATTATCCCGATTTGCGAAAAAGACTCGAAAGCGAAGGCTATCCGACCTTACTTTTGGAAATAGAGGATCCTTTACCATCGGAAGGACAGGTGAGAACGCGCTGTGAAGCCTTCGTAGAAATGTTAAGGCAGAGGTGAAATATGACCAAACAGGCAGGTGTGGCAAAACTAAGGGAAATAATGACCAATTACTATATCGAGGCAAAGACGGCACGGGAGAACAAACGCCTTGTTGCCTGGATAACGAGTGGGGGACCGGTAGAACCTCTCATTGCCTTAGACATTATTCCCGTCTATCCAGAAAATCACGGCGCTATGATCGGCGCCTCGAAAATGGGCGCCGATTTATGTCGCAAGGCTGAAGAGATGGGATACTCGGGAGATCTTTGTTCCTATGCCCGTTCTGATTTTGCCTGTTCATTAACAAATGGCGGACCTATCGGCGGCTTGCCAGAGCCGGATATGCTCATCTGCTGTAACAACATATGCGGTACCGTTCTCAAATGGTACGAAATCCAGGCGAGGTACTATGGCGTTCCCCTTTTTATCTTCGATACCCCCTTCTGCCATACCGATTATACGCCAGAAATAGCTCGGTATGTGAAAAATCAAATCGGGGAATACCTTGATTTTTTGGAGGAAGTAACGGGGAAAAAAGTGGATTTAGATCATCTCGCCGAGGTGGGGAGGCTTTCGGTGGAAGGTCAGAGGCTCTGGCAGGCGGTACTGGACACGGCCATGCATCATCCTTCGCCCATAAGCGCCTTCGATGCTTTTATCTATATGGCCCTTATCGTCACCTTAAGGGGTACACAGCAGGTGGTCGACTTCTATGCCGGGTTACTTGACGAGATGAAGACACGCATTGCCCAAGGCATAGGCGTAGTCAAGGAAGAGAAGTATCGTCTCCTGTGGGATAACATCCCCATTTGGTACCGGATGAAATGGCTTTCCGAAAAATTTGCCTCTTATGGCGCTTGTCTTGTAGCCGATACGTATACATCGGCATGGTGCGGCTCCCTTAAGTACATAGACGAAAATGACTTCTTAAATTCTATGGCCGAGGGTTATACGCGTATCTATCTCAACATTGGGGTGGATGAGAGAGCACGAACCATCATGGAGATGGTAAAGAAATACGACGCTCAAGGTCTCGTCATCCACTCTAATCGCAGCTGCAAGCCCTATTCTCTTGGACAGTACGATATCCAGATGATGGTCGAGAAGGAGTTGGGTATACCCACCGTCGTCATCGAAGCAGACATGGTGGATGAAAGGAGTTTCTCCGAGGCCCAGATTGAGACGAGAATCGAGGCCTTCATGGAGCTCTTGGCGGAGAGATCTGTTATTTGATAAGCCGGTCGAAAAAGAGAAAATGTCTCTCGGAGACGCACATGTAATTTTTCGCGCCTCATGACGTTTATACGTGGCATGCGATCCTAATCAGAGGGAAGAATTAACATCACCGATCAATTTGCCGTCATGTAGAAGACCTCAGGGGGATTCCTTGGCAAGCTCCTTCAGAACATTTTCCATCTTCTTTATTTCCTCTCCGAAAAGAGACCAATTTCCCTCTCTTAGATGTTTTTGAGCTTCGCGCCAGTGGTTCAAAGCGTCTTTTACCGTCAGACGCCGAACGGGACGGGAAATGGTTTCCTCTCCCGAAGGTTTAGGTGGTGCTATCGCAGCCTGTCCAAAGAGGCGGTTGATGGCAAGCTCCAGATTTTCCTCCATGACTATGGAATTTCCATAAGCGAGAATGATGCGCTTGAGTTCCGGCAATTGGCCTCTTTCTGATGCCAGAAATATGGGTTGGACGTAAATTATCGACTGTTCAATAGGGATGGCCAGAAGATTGCCCATGATGGCACGTGAACCTCGTTGATTCCAAAGGGAGAGCTGCTGGGAGATATAGGCATCCTGGTTAATGCGCGCCGCAATTTGCCTCGGCCCGTAGACGAGGCGTTGTTTGGGGAAGGTATAGACGATTAGTTTTCCATAATGGGGGTCATCGCAACGTGCCGCCAGCCATGCCGACATATTGTCTTTCTTCGCAGGTGTGAAGGGCAAAAGGAGGATATATTCTTCTTTCTCTCCCTCGGGCAGCTTCATGATGGTGTAATAGGGACGCATCTCTTGTTCGGCCCCGCCCTGAGAGAGATGAGGAATCGTCCAGATGTCCTCCTTGTTGTAGAAAACCTGGGGGTCTCTCATGTGATAAATGCGGTACATCCGGGCTTGGACAGAAAGGAAGCCGGGGGGGTAACGCAAATGCTTCCTCAAGTCCGCCGGCATCTCAGAAAGGGAGCGTAGCATTCCCGGATAAATGCGGGCGTAGGTGTTGATCATTGGATCGGAAGGATCACTTATATAAAGTTTTATTTTTCCATCGTAGGCATCTACCGTTGCCTTGAGGGAATTTCTAATGTAATTTCCCAGCCTCGGTGTCGGTTCCGAATAGGGGAATCGATCCGTTACGGTGTATCCATCCAGAATCCAGACGAGCCTGCCGTCCGCGGTTACTACCAGGTAGGGATCGCCATCCAAGATGGCGAAAGGTGCTACCTTTTGCACCCGTTCCCTGACGTTTCGGTAATACATAATACGGCTTTCGGAGGTAATGTCGTCGGAGAGCAGTATCATAAGAGATTTGAAGCGGGCCGTGAAAAGTATTTTTCTCCAGAAGTTCAGGGGAACGCCGCCTTCCCCCATGTAACGGGTATAAACGTTCTTCTCGCCCACGGGATAGTCGAACTCGGGTCGTTTGGTTTTCACAAAAACGTAATCCGATTCTATTTCACCGAAATAGATTTCCGGTCGGGTGACCTTGAGGTCGATAACCGAGACGGGCGGAATATCCTTGATAAAAAATTCTGGCAGTCCCTCTTTGGTTACTCTATTCACGGGACCCATAACTATGCCGTAGCCGTGGGTATAGGTCAGGTGCTCGTTAACCCAGGTGCGAGAAGGCAATGCACTGTAAGAGAGTTCCCTGGGTGCGAGCATGACCTGTCGGTATTCCCCTCCAATGTGGTAACGGTCGTTGTCTACACCGAGAAATTTGTAATACGTCCTTATTTCTTGTAGCTGGCTAAAGGTTTGGAGCAACGGCGTGTAATCCCACAGACGTATATTCTTAATAGTTGGTCCATTTTTTTGAATGTCCTTTAGAGTAAGGTTTTCTAGGGCAGGGAATTCTCTTTCTTCGATCCGATCGAGGCCGTATGCGAGACGGGTAAAATGAATGTTATGTTTGAGATAGGGACTCTCGAGGGCTATTTCGTTAGGGATCACGACAAACCTTTGGACGAGGGCCGGGTATATGTTACGCCCAACGATGTGGGAAAAAACTAAGAAGAGGATGATGAAGGCGACGGGGCGTAGATCTCGTCGGAAGATCGCATAAATAATGACAAGGGAAGTAATAAGACAGATCGTTATAAGAGCCTTCAATACCCATGTTTGGGTAGTAGCCTCTGCGTAACCGGCACCGTAGACCACGCCCCGATGGGCAAAAGGTAAATCTCCCAAATCGAGCCAATATCCGAAAGAAAGGACGAGAAAGAAAAATATGCCTACTGATAGCAGGTGATGCCTGGCCGCCGGCTCAATTTCTAACTGGAAGCGATTCGTAAGGGCAACGGTCCCTCGCATCAGATAGACTATAATCGATCCCATGAATGAAAAAATGAGACCTGCTATCGTGTAGCCGTAGAGATGGCGGAGGAAAGGGAGAGTGAAGGTATAGAAAGAGACATCGCGATTGAGAAGGGGGTCGTAGATCTTGAAAGGAAGGCCGTGGGAAAAGAGAAGAAGTGACTGGGCACTGTTCGTTCCGGCGAAGACGGCTAATAATCCCAGAAACAGTGAAGTATATCGGATCCATTTCGTTAGTTTCTTTTCTTCCAAGACGAGGGTATGGGCGAGCCACGGTCGGGACGTGCGAGAGAGACGAACGGCCAGTGTCAGATTTATATAGAGCAGGAGAAAGAAAATACCGCCTAAGATTAGCCCAGCTTTACCTTGAGCTAAGAGAGAGATAGTAAACACTTGGGTGTAGCCGACTTCCTTAAACCATAACCATTCTGTTGTGAGATGGACAAGTTGCCAACCTAGAAGCAGAATTAAGAAAACGAAAATAGGGATCCATCCAGATAGTTTGACCCTGTTCATCTTTACCCCCATGGTTTTTTGTCTTCCAGGTTTAGATAACTTTTAAATAGCCAGCTGTCCATATCTAAATTGCATAAAAGGAATTGACTCGAAAGGGTGCATATAATAAATGAAAACACCTTTTTTGAGTGGATGATATGACGAAGGGCCTTTATGTAGAAACATACGGCTGCCAGATGAATGTACGAGACTCGAGGCAGATTGTGGCCCTGCTTAAGGAAGAGGGCTACTCAGAGGTAAGCGATCCCAAATTGGCGGACGTTATTGTGATCAATACATGCACCGTGCGAGAAAAGGCAGCCCAGAAAGTAATGAGCCGGCTGGGCAGGTTGCTGGGACTTAAGAAGAGAAAGGAGGACCTTATCATTGTCTTGGCAGGTTGCCTGGCCCAGCAGAGGGGAGAAAGCATTTTGAAGCGCATGGCTCATCTTGATTTGGTTATTGGGACTCATCAAATCAGGCATCTGCCGACCTTGATTAGGAAAGTGAGGTATACGGGTGCACCATTGATTGAACTGTCTTTTTCAACGGGCCTTTACTGCTATCCAGAGGCACCTTTACCGGAAGATAAAGAGCCTTGTGCCTTTGTTACTATCATGCAGGGGTGCAATAATTTTTGTACTTACTGCGTAGTCCCCTATGTAAGGGGACCGGAAGAGAGCAGACCGGCGGAAGAGATCCTGGCGGAAATAAGATGTCTGGTCGAGAAGGGAGTTAGGGAAGTCACACTCCTAGGCCAAAACGTGAATTCCTACGGTCAAACCCTTACGGATGGAATCACCTTCCCTCAACTATTGGAAAGAATATGCGAAATAGAAGGCCTAGAGCGGATTAGATTTACGACCTCTCACCCAAAAGATTTGTCGGAGGAGTTGATGGCTTGTTTTGCCCGTCTCCCCAAATTGTGTCCTCATATTCACCTCCCCTTTCAATCGGGATCGAATAAAATTCTGCGGCTCATGAACCGGGGTTACACGCGGGAAGAATATATTGAGAAAATAGTTCATCTCAGGAATATTTGTCCCCATATAGCAATCACGGCCGATGTGATGGTGGGATTTCCAGGAGAGACGGAGGAAGATTTTTGCGCCACCCTGGATCTCATGGAAAAAATCAGGTTTGACAACCTCTTTTCCTTCAAGTATTCAAGAAGAGAGGGGACTTATGCCGCTAACATGGTTGATGATGTGCCAGCTGAGGTAAAGGCAGAGAGGTTAACAATCCTCCAAAAGAAACAGGAAGCACATACATGGGAGAAGCATCAAGCCCTCGTGGGAGAAAAGGTAGAGGTCCTGGTGGAGGGAAGGAGTAAAAATTCCTTGATGGATGCAACGGGTAGGACGCCGACGAACAAGATTGTGAATTTTCCTGCCTCGGAGGATCAATATGGGAAACTCGTAACTGTTAAAATAACCCAAGCGTTTCTCCACTCTTTAAGAGGAGAAATTATAGAGTAAGGGGGTATTGGAATATGATGGTAGAAATGAAAGTAGCCGGAATTACCATCGATCCTCTGACAAGTACGCCGATTGTTATTTTGAAGGATTTGGAAGAGAAGAAAGCTATACCCATCTGGATAGGCCTCTTTGAGGCCAGTGCCATTGCTACTCGATTGGAAAACGTGACTTTTTCACGCCCTATGACCCATGATCTTGTGAAGAATATTATAGAAAAGCTAAACGCCCGACTCCTTAAGATAGAAATCGTCGACCTCAGAAACAATACGTACTTTGCAGAGATGCATTTGGCGGTAGGTGATGATGTTATAATTGTAGACTCACGTCCGAGCGATGCTATTGCCATAGCTTTGAGGATGGATGCGCCCATTTACGTGGAGGAAAGTGTTATTGATAAATCGAGAAACGTAGATATGGGAGAGCAATCGGAAGAATTCAAGAAGCTGAGGGATCAAAAGTTGCTTGAGTTTTTGGAAAACCTATCACCGGAAGATTTCGGTAAATACAAGATGTAACGGGTTTTCATGACAGCAGAGTTGGAAAATCTAATTAAACAGTACGAGCAATTTATTGCTTTAGAAAAAGGTTACTCCTCGCACACGCAAATGGCCTACGTAAGAGATGTGGGCCAATTCTTACAATTTCTAAAAGAAGAAATCTGTGAAGGAAGAGAGGTGGGGGTGTCTCACTTAAAGAGGGTGGATCTTGCCTGCCTTCGGTATTATCTGGCCTTCATCTATAAAAAAAGAATGGCTAAGGCGTCCGTAGTGAGAAAGATTGCCGCCTTAAGATCCTTCTTTTCCTTTCTCGTGCAGAGGGGGGTGGTAGAGACAAATCCGACCCAAGATCTCCAGGGACCTCGACTCGAGAGAGGTGTTCCTTCTTTTCTCTCCGTCGATGAGATGTTTACTCTCCTCGGTGTAGCCTTTGATGATGAAAAAAATGGGGCAAGAGATCGGGCGATTCTGGAACTCCTTTATACCTCCGGCATCAGGTTGAGAGAGTTGACGGGTCTCAATTTGGAAGATGTGGATTTAGATGAGGGTGTGATGAAAGTCCGAGGAAAAGGCAAAAAGGAGAGGTTGGTACCCTTGGGTCGTCCGGCGGTAAATGCCATGAAAACTTATTTGGAAGAGACGGGAAGAAGGGGAGTGAGAGGAGCTCTTCCCGTTTTTCTCGGTTCGAAAGGGCAACGTATCAGTCCCAGAACGGTGCAAAAAGTGGTGGATAAATATGCCCGGTTGTGTGGGGTAAAGAAAATTTCCCCCCATGTTTTCCGCCATTCCTTTGCTACCCATTTACTCAGCATGGGAGCGGATCTAAGGGTAATTCAGGAACTTCTCGGGCACGAAAGTCTCTCAACCACGCAGAGGTATACAACCGTCGATGTCGGTCGGCTGATGGAAATATACGATAAGGCCCATCCAAGGGCGAAGGGGGTGTAAGAGGTGAAGTTTATAGGAACAACCATCGTGGCCGTTCGGCACAAAGGAAAGGTTACCATCGCGGGCGATGGACAGGTGACCTTCGATGTGACGGTCATGAAAAACGGGGCAAAAAAGGTGAGGCGTCTGTACCAGAATAAGGTCATCGTCGGTTTTGCCGGTACTACGGCCGATGCCTTTACCCTTTTCGACCGCTTTGACCAGAAACTAGAGCAGTATAGCGGAAATCTGTTACGGGCGGCTGTGGAGTTAACCAAAGATTGGCGTACCGACCGGGTACTCAGACATCTTGAGGCCCTTATGATAGCGGCCAGCAAGGATAGCTTTTTACTTATCTCGGGAAACGGTGATGTGATTGAGCCCGATGATGAGGTAATGGCTATAGGATCGGGTGCCCCCTACGCCTTAGCGGCCGCTCGAGCCTTAATCAGGCATTCGAATCTCACGGCCACGGAGATTGCCCGGGAGGCGGTGAAGATTGCTTCCGAAATTTGCATTTACACCAACGATAATATAACGATAGAAGAATTGGATTTGGAAACGAAAGATGTCCCAGCGTGAATTAACACCAAAGAAAATAGTCGAAAAACTCGATCAGTACATAATTGGCCAAGAGGAAGCCAAAAGAGCCGTGGCTATAGCCTTGCGTAATCGATGGAGAAGACAACGCGTCTCCAAAGAGATGGGGGAGGAAATCTCCCCCAAAAACATTATTATGATCGGCCCTACGGGGGTAGGGAAGACTGAGATAGCAAGAAGACTGGCCAAGCTCGACAATTCGCCTTTCCTCAAAGTGGAGGCGTCAAAATTTACGGAGGTGGGATACGTTGGAAGGGATGTAGAGTCCATGATCCGGGATTTGGTGGAAATAGCCGTCAGTCAGGCCAAGGCGGAGGAACAGGAAAAAGTAAAGGAAAAAGCGGCGGAGCTCGCCGAAGAGCGCATTTTAGACATCCTGTTACCCCTACGTCCGATTGACCGATCCGTGAGTGATTTGGTTTCCCAGATACCGAGGTCGGAGAAAGTAGAAGAGGATACAACGCGGGAGAAGCTGAGGCGCCTCTTGAAGGAGGGCAAGTTAAATGAGAGGCTGATAGAAATAGAGATAGCAGAATCGAAACCAGGGCCGATGATTGAGATCTTCTCTACGGCCGGAGTGGAGGATTTGGGTTTTAATATCAAAGATTTTTTGGGGAATATCTTTCCTCAGAGGAAAAAGAAGACGAAAGTTACCGTGGCAGAAGCCATGGAAATCTTGGCCCAAGAAGAGGCTCAAAGGCTTATAGACATGGACCGAGTAGTAAAGACGGCCCTCGAAAGGGTGGAACAATCGGGGATAATTTTTCTCGACGAGATTGATAAAATCGTCGGGACCGATACTACTCATGGTCCCGATGTGTCTCGCGGTGGGGTTCAGAGGGATTTGCTTCCTATCGTTGAGGGCTCGACCGTTAACACCCGCTATGGTATGGTCAGGACCGATCACATCCTTTTCATTGCCGCGGGTGCCTTTAGTAATTCCAAGCCTTCTGATCTCATACCAGAACTTCAAGGTCGTTTCCCCATTAGGGTGGAGCTTGATTCCCTTGGGAAGGAGGAATTCATCAGAATTCTTACCGAACCCCATAATGCTCTCGTCAAACAGTATGTAGAGCTGATGGCGACTGAGGGAGTGAAGCTTTCTTTTACGGATGATGCCATTGCAGAAATCGCCGAAATTGCTGCCATGGTAAACGAGCGAACGGAGAATATAGGTGCCCGTCGTCTATACACTATCATGGAGACCCTTCTCGAGGATATTTCCTTCGATGCACCGGAGATGGCGGGAGCCGAGATTGTAATAGATGCCGAATATGTGAGAGAAAAACTGGCCGATATTGTTGAGGACGAGGATTTAAGTCGTTATATCCTATGAAGGAGTGAAGAATGGATCAAATCGAAAAATCAGTGGAACGAGCCCAGATTCTCATCGAGGCGCTGCCTTACATACGGCGTTTTTACGATAAAGTAATCGTTATCAAATACGGCGGGCATGCCATGATCGACGAAGAATTAAAGGATATGTTTGCCCGCGATATCGTCATGATGAAGTATATCGGCCTCCATCCTGTGGTCGTGCACGGTGGAGGGCCTCAGATAGGTAATTATTTGAATCGCATGGGTATCGAATCTCATTTCATTCAGGGGATGAGGGTCACGGATAGGGAGACGATGGATATTGTGGAAATGGTATTGGTCGGGAAAGTAAACAAAGAGATCGTGGGCCTCATCAATAAACACGGCGGTAAGGCGGTGGGTCTAAGTGGCAAAGACGGCGGGTTGATTAGGGCGGAAAAGTATTATTTGAATGAGGATAAGGCGAAGGACACGCCACCGGAAATTATTGATATCGGCTTAGTGGGCAAGGTGAAGGAAATAAACGGAGTTCTGATCGAATCTCTCGTCCGGGGTGGTTTTATTCCCGTGATCGCTCCCACCGGCTACGGTGAAAATAATGAGACCTATAACATTAATGCCGATCTTGTAGCGGGCGCCATTGCGGCCTCAATGCAGGCGGAAAAACTTATCCTTCTTACGGATGTACCCGGTGTTTTGGATAGAGAAAAAAGCCTCATCAATACTATGAATAGCCGTGAAGCGCAGGAACTGATCGACGAGGGGATTATCCACGGAGGCATGTTCCCGAAGGTAAAATGTTGTCTCAAGGCCTTACGGGAAGGAGTTAAAAAGACGCATATCATCGACGGACGACGAAAACATGCTATTCTATTGGAGGTGTTTACCGATCGGGGCATTGGAACGGAGATAGTAATCTAAGAGGCATCAATCATGACGAATGAAGAAATAATATCTCTTGCCAGTAAATACCTGATCAACACGTATAATCGCTTTCCCATTGCCCTGGCCCGCGGGGAGGGTATGAGGGTATGGGATTTAGATGGGAATGAGTATCTCGATTTCGTTGGTGGCATTGCCGTATGTAGTTTGGGTCACTGCCACCCTTTGGTCACGGAGGCAATAAAAAGTCAGGCGGAAAAACTTATTCACGTATCAAATCTCTATTACATCGAAGCCCAGGTAATCTATGCGGCTCAACTTGTAGAAAAGACATTCGGGCAGAAGGTTTTCTTCTGTAATAGTGGCGCTGAGGCGAACGAAGCGGCCATCAAGTTAGCCCGTCGTTTCGGTAAGATGAACGGAAATTCCGAACGCTATGAGATCATTACCATGGTCAATTCATTCCACGGTCGCACCATGGCTACCATCACGGCGACAGGGCAAGATAAGGTGAAAAAAGGCTTTGAACCCCTCGTGCCGGGGTTTAAATCGGTACCCTTTAACGATGCCAAAGCCCTGGAGGCGGCAATAGATGAACGAACCTGTGCCGTCATGTTAGAGCCAATTCAGGCCGAGGGTGGGGTAAGGGTACCAACTGTAGATTACTTGGAAAAGGTTCGCGAAATTTGCAATCGCCATCACCTTCTTCTCATTTTAGATGAAGTGCAAACAGGCATGGGAAGAACGGGTAAGTTGTTCGCTTATGAGCATTACGGAATAAAACCTGATGTCATGACCTTGGCCAAGGCTTTGGGGAACGGATTCCCTATCGGGGCCGTCGTGACAACGGAAGGGGTTGCCCAATGTTTTGAGCCGGGCAGTCATGCCTCTACTTTTGGAGGCAATCCTCTCGCTATGGCGGCGGCTCAGGTGGTGCTAGAGACGGTGAGTGCGGAGCCTTTTCTCAGAGAAGTGGAAGCAAAGGGAGAATACCTCATGGACAGGTTAGCCGAGTTGGCTCGTGTTTACAACGTGATAAAAGAGGTAAGGGGTAAAGGTTTAATATGTGGCATGGAGCTTTCCGTTGACGCCTCATCCGTAGCCCTGGCCTGCCTCAAGAGGGGACTACTTTTGGCCACCGCCGGTCCATCGGTATTGCGGTTTCTCCCCCCTTTGATCGTAACACGGGCGGATATTGATGAGGCAGTGGAAAAGATTTCTCAAGTTTTGGGGGAGTTATGAAGAAAGACCTGATAAGGCTCACCGATTTCGAGCGCGAGGAGCTAGATTTATTTTTGTTTCGGGCCCGCGAGTTGAAGAGGTGGCAGAAGGAGGGGGTAGTTTATAAACCCTTAGCGGGAAAAACTTTAGGTATGATCTTCGAGAAATCGTCAACGAGAACGAGGCTTTCCTTCGAAGTAGGCATGTATCAACTGGGAGGAACGGCCATCTTTCTCAGCACCAGGGACACTCAGCTCGGGAGAGGGGAAACGGTGGCTGACACCGCCAGGATCATGTCTCGCTATCTTGACGGGGTCATGATTAGGACCTTTAGTCAAAAAATGGTAGAAGAATTTGCCTCTTATGCGTCTATTCCTGTGATCAACGGACTTACGGACTTACTTCATCCGTGCCAGATTTTAAGCGATATATTTACCATTATGGAAAAAAAGGGGTCCTATGAAGGAATGACCGTGGCCTACATTGGAGATGGGAATAATGTGGCCAACTCCTGGCTAGAAGCTGCTTGCGTGTTTCCCATTAGAATCTCTTTGGCTTGCCCCGAAGGTTATGAGCCAGACCCAGATATTATGCGAGAGGCTATAGCCAGGGCAGGAGATCGGATAACCATTGGAAGTGATCCCGCAAAGGCAGTTTCCCAGGCCGATGTCATATACACGGATGTATGGACCAGTATGGGGCAAGAGGGGGAGGCGGACATTAGGAGAGAAAGATTCCAAGGTTACCAGATTAATGAACGGCTTCTCTCCGTGGCACCTTCGGACGTCATAGTAATGCATTGTCTCCCTGCTCACCGCGGAGAGGAGATTACTCAAGAAGTAATCGAGGGACCTCATTCGGTGGTTTTTGACCAGGCAGAAAATAGGCTGCACGTGCAGAAGGCCATTTTGGAAATATTAATGAAGGGAGTGTAAGTTGAAATGACAAAAAAAAAGAAGATGAAAGTGGTGCTCGCTTACTCGGGTGGACTGGATACGTCAGTGATTTTAAAGTGGCTCATAGAAACTTACGCCTGCGAAGTTATAGCCTTTGTGGCCGATGTGGGGCAGAAGGAAGAGTTAAAAGGTCTCGATAAACGGGCCCAGGCAACGGGGGCCAGCAAGGTTTACATAGAAGACCTGAAAGAAGAATTTGTAAAGGATTTCGTTTTCCCCGCTTTAAGGGCCAATGCCGTTTATGAAGGTACTTACCTAATGGGCACTTCTTTAGCGCGACCCCTGATTGCCAAAAGGCAGGTTGAGATCGCGCGGATGGAGAAAGCGGATGCTGTCTGCCATGGGGCGACCGGTAAGGGGAATGATCAGGTGAGGTTTGAACTTACTTACACGGCCCTGGCGCCAGAACTCACCATTATATCGGCCTGGAAAGATCCAAAATGGCCTTTTCGGTCTCGTCAGGAAATGCTCGACTATGCAGAAAGACACCGCATACCCGTTCCTTTGGTCTCAAAAGAAAAGCCCTACAGCTCGGATCGTAATGCCCTTCATATTTCTCATGAAGGAGGTATTCTGGAGGATCCCTGGGCAGAGCCACCGGAGGATATCTATGTTCTCACCCGTTCCCCGGAGGCGGCACCGGATAAACCGACTTATCTTCAGATCGAGTTTGCCCAAGGAAATCCAATAGCCGTAAACGGCAAGCGGATGTCGCCAGCCAAACTATTAGATTATCTGAACGGGATTGCGGGGGAAAACGGGATCGGGCGAGTGGATATGGTGGAAAATAGATTTGTCGGCATGAAATCGAGGGGCGTTTACGAAACACCGGGAGGTACAGTTTTATGGATTGCCCATCGCGCCCTGGAGTCGATCACCATGGATCGCGAAGTCATGTTGATGAGAGATGGGTTGATTCCCAAATACGCTCAACTCGTATACAATGGTTTCTGGTATGCCCCGGAAAGGGAGATATTACAGACTTTCATCGATGAAACTCAAAAGAATGTAACAGGAACAGTCAGGGTAAAGCTATATAAGGGAAATTGCATTGTTGTGGGGAGAAAATCGCCCCATTCCCTCTACCGTGAAGACTATGCCACCTTCGAAAAAGATCAAGTCTATAACCAGATGGATGCAACCGGCTTTATCCGTCTCAACGCCCTTCGACTTAAAATTCAGGCCTTAAAGAGGAAGGAAAGGGACAAGAAGAAGTGAAATCGAAGATGAAGAAACCTTGGGGTGGCCGGTTTAAGGAGGCAACAGATCCGGCAGTGGAGAAATTTACTGCCTCCATCCACTTCGATCGGCGCCTGTACCGACAAGACATTTTAGGTAGCATGGCCCATGCCCGTATGTTATGCCAACAGGGATTAATTACCCCTGAAGAAGAGAAGGCCATTCTGAAGGGCTTAAAGGAGATTGAGGCGGAAATCGAGGCCGGAAAGTTTGTCTTCCGCGAAGAGGATGAGGATATTCACATGGCTATTGAAAAAGCGTTGGTCGCAAAGATCGGGGCTGCCGGCGAAAAGCTCCACACAGGAAGGAGCCGCAACGATCAGGTGGCCCTTGACCTGAGACTTTACGTTCGAGAGGAGATGGAGAATATCCTAGCACTCTTAAGGCGGATGCGTTTGAAGCTGGTTGAAATAGCCCAAAAGGAGAAGAACACGATCGTACCGGGCTACACACACTTACAAAAAGCTCAGCCTGTGCTTCTTTCTCACCATCTACTCGCCTATGAAGCTATGTTAGCTCGGGATGAAGGGCGGATCAGAGATGCCCTAGTTAGGGTAAACGTTATGCCCTTGGGGGCGGGGGCATTGGCTGGATCCAGTCTTCCTTTAGACCGTAAATATGTAGCAGAATTGTTACACTTTCCCCGCGTGGCTGAAAATAGTATGGATGCCGTCTCCGATAGGGATTTCGTTATAGAATGTATTTTTGCCTGTGCAGTCATTATGATGCACTTGAGCCGTCTTTGTGAAGATTTTATTATTTGGTCTACGAGCGAGTTTAATTTTCTCGAGATAGGCGACAGTTTTGCAACGGGTAGCAGCCTGATGCCCCAAAAGAAAAATCCCGATGTGGCGGAGTTGATCAGGGGAAAGACGGGAAGAGTGTACGGGCATCTGTTGTCTTTGTTTACCGTGCTTAAAGGCCTGCCTTTAACCTATAATCGTGATTTGCAAGAAGACAAAGAAGCCCTCTTCGATACGGTGGATACAGTTTCTTCGTCGCTAGAAGTGCTCACTTCTATGCTGGACCATATTCGGTTCAATCGTGAAAGGATGGCAGCGGAAGCAGCGAAAGGCTTTACGACGGCAACGGATGTAGTGGAGTATCTCGTTCTCAAAGGATTGCCGTTCCGGGAGGCCCATAGTGTCGTGGGCCAAGTCGTGGCTCATTGTCTTGAGAGGAACAAAACATTTGTCGATCTCTCCTGGGAGGAATGGGTTCAGTTTAGTGATAAATTCGGTCCGGACGTGTACAAGGTACTATCACCTGAGGCGTCCATTCGAAGAAAAAAGACAGTGGGTAGTACATCTTTTCGAGAAGTGGAAAAACAATTAAACCAGGCAATTAGGCGGAGAAAATGACACGCTTAATAAAGAGGCTTATGTGCTATCTATTGGCCATGGTAGCCATTCTGATTTTATGCCAGGCGTGTGGGAAAAAGGGTGATCCGCGCCCCGTAAAAAATGAGTGTTCATATTCGGTAGTCGGGAGGTAAAGAACTTAATGCACGATTTTCTCTATCGAGACGGAGAGCTGTGGTGCGAGGGAGTGCCGTTGAAAAAAATTGCCCAGGAAGTGGGGACGCCTACTTACGTTTACAGCCATCACACCCTTCTTCGTCATTTCCAGGTTTTTGACGGGTCTTTTAGAGATGTTCCCCATCTGACGTGCTTTGCCGTGAAGGCCAATTCTAACCTTGCGATTCTCAATCTTTTTGCCCGGGCGGGGGGTGGGGTCGACATTGTTTCAGGAGGGGAGTTATTCCGCGCCCTAAAAGCGGGTATCGAACCGGAAAAGATAGTGTACTCGGGGGTGGGTAAAACGGATGCGGAGATAGAGTATGCCCTTGAGGTCGGTATTCTCATGTTTAATATTGAGTCAACCCAAGAACTAAACAGGATTAACGACATTGCTGGCCGCTTGAAAAAAAAGGCAAGGATCGCTTTTCGTGTTAACCCAGATGTGGACCCGGAAACTCATCCTTACATATCAACGGGTCTCAAAGAAAATAAATTCGGCGTCGAAGTGGAGCAATCGCTAAACCTTTACCGACAGGCTCGTGACCTTGCAAACATTGAAATTAAGGGAATCAGTTGTCACATTGGTTCCCAGGTGACTAAACTTTCTCCTTTTGTCGATGCCTTGGAAAGGTTGAAATTGTTGGAAAAGAGGCTAAGGGCGGAGGGTATATGTGTAAATTACCTAGATTTGGGGGGAGGACTGGGTATTCAGTATCGCGACGAAACGCCACCCCATCCTAACGAGTACGCCCAGGCGTTGATAGACGCGGTTCGGGAAATGGAAGTGACGTTGATCTTCGAACCGGGCAGGGTAATTGTGGGTAACGCTGGTATTCTTCTAACCCGCGTCCTTTATACCAAAGAAGGGCCGATTAAGAACTTTATCATCGTTGATGCGGGGATGAATGACCTCATGCGGCCCACACTGTATAAGTCGTATCATGAGATATTACCGGTCATGAGGGAGGTGAGAAGTGAAAAGACCGTGGATGTGGTGGGACCAATTTGCGAGTCCGGAGATTTTCTCGCCAAAGATAGGTCCTTAAGCGTTTTTTTTCCCGGAGAGTTGATGGCGGTCATGAGTGCTGGGGCGTACGGGTTTAGTATGTCCTCCAATTACAATTCCCGCCCCAGGGCGGCAGAGGTACTCGTTTCCGGAGATAAATATTACATAATAAGGAAGCGAGAAACTTACGAAGATCTCATCAGAGGGGAAATTATACCCCCATGCGAGAAATTAAAGGAGGTAACTTAATGTTTAAAGGAGCAATATGTGCGATTGTTACGCCGTTTAAAAATGGCAGCGTGGACGAAGAAAAGCTGAGGGATTTAATAGAATTTCAGATAGAAAACGGAACCGATGGTATTGTGCCATGCGGTACAACGGGTGAGTCCCCTACATTATCGTACGAGGAGCATAATCGGGTAATAGAGATAACGGTCGAGGCCGTAAGAAAAAGAGTCCCCGTTATAGCGGGAACGGGATCAAACAGCACGCAGGAGGCTTTAGAACTTACTCGTCATGCCTACGAAGTAGGGGCCGATGCAGCCCTCATGGTAACGCCTTATTACAATCGGCCGACCCAGGAGGGACTTTACCGGCATTACCAAAAATTGGCCGAAGCTGTGCCTATTCCTATCATCGTCTATAACGTACCCTCGCGCACGGGGTGTAATGTCTTGCCAGAAACGATGGCTCGTTTGGCCAAAATTTCTAATATCGTGGGAGTCAAGGAGGCCTCCGGTTCTCTCAAACAGATGCAGGAGATAATAACCCTGTGCGGTCCCAATTTTTCCGTCCTTTCCGGAGACGATTACTTTACCTTTCCACTCATGTGCATCGGAGGGCACGGCATTATCTCGGTGGTTTCCAATGTCGCCCCCAGAGACATGGCTGAAATGGTAGACGCCTTCGAGGCCGGAAACTTGGCAAAAGCCAGAGATATTCATTATCGTATGACTCCCCTAGTTGATGCCCTGTTCATCGAGACCAATCCCATTCCCGTGAAAACGGCGCTCGCTATGATGGGTATGATAGAAGAAGAATTGAGACTACCTCTTTGCCCCATGTCGGAGAGTAACAAAGAAAAACTGCGTCGGGCAATGGTGAACTACGGCCTGATTAAGTGAAAAAGGAGGGGATATGATTAATGCCGTTGTGATAGGAGTAGGAGGACGCATGGGCAGTCGGATTGCCCACTGGATCTATAACACCGATGGCATTCAAATCACAGGGGCCGTAGAGGGTTTTGGCCACCCTATGATCGGCCATGATGTGGGAGAATTAATAGGTCGGGGCCCGTTAGGTGTTAAAATCAGCGATCGCTTGGAAGATGTGATTGATAAAGGAGATGTCATAGTGGAATTCACTCATCACGAGGCGACGGTTTCCCATCTGGCACTTGCCTCGAAGCACGGGAAGCCGATGGTGATAGGAACGACGGGCTTCACGGCACAGGAGATGGATGAAATAAAGGGCTATGCTGGGAAAATCCCATGTGTAGTAGCTCCCAATATGAGTGTCGGCATTAACGTTCTATTCAAAGTTTTGAAGGATGTGGCACGGATACTGGGAAGCGAATACGAAGTGGAGATTGTAGAGGCACACCATAACCAGAAGAAGGATGCCCCCAGTGGAACGGCGCTCAAGATGGCGCAGATCATTGCCGAGGTGTTAGGACGGGATTTAGAGAAGGACGCAGTCTTCGAGAGAAGGGGTGTAATCGGGCCGAGGAAGAAGAATGAAATCGGTATCCAAACCCTAAGGGGAGGCGATATTGTGGGTGAACATAATGTTATGTTTGTCACGGAGGGGGAGCGGCTTGAGTTCATTCATCGAGCTCATAGTCGGGATAATTTTGCCCGAGGAGCCGTCAGAGCAGCCCTGTGGGTAGTCGGGAGACCTCCCGGGCTATACGATATGCAAGATGTTCTCGGTCTGAAAGGTTGAAAGATTGGACTTAAGGGTTGTATCCTACATCGGGTTGGGTTCCAATATCGGTAACGGGGTAGAGAATTGTCGGGAAGCCCTGAAAAGAATACGTAATTTGCCGAGAACGCGACTCGTTCAGGTGTCATCTTTTTATCTTACCTCTCCGGTGGGGTGTAAAGAGCAAGGTGATTTTGTTAACGCTGTCTGTGAAATCAAGACGGGATTGGCGCCTCGGGAATTGCACATGTCATTGAAAAATATTGAGTTAGAAATGGGAAGGCAACCGTCAATCAAGTGGGGCCCGCGGTTGATAGATTTAGACATCTTGCTTTACGACCAAAGGTGGATAGATGAGGCAGATCTTAAGATTCCTCACCCCCGCATGCACGAAAGGCGGTTTGTGCTCGTACCCTTATGTGAGATAGCCCCCTACGTGATGCATCCTCACTACGGTATAACGGCCAAGGGTCTGCTTAATAGATTATCACAGGATACAGAAAAGGTGGAAATTATGAAAGGCGTCGGACCATGATTTGGCGAGTGATTTTAGCCCTCATTGTTCTCTACGTAATGTACCGCGTACTGAAAAAGATGTTTCGTTTGGAGACCCGGAAGGTAACTCCTCTCAAGGATCAAGGAAAAGGGGACTCATCGATGGAGGATCTCGTTGAGGATACGGTTTGTCATACCTATCTGCCGGTGAGTAAGGCTATTGTGTGGGAGGATGAGGGGACGAAGAAGTTTTTCTGTTCGGAAGAATGCCTAAAGATCTATCGGGAATCGAAGAAGAAAAAAGTTTGAGGTGGTAAAATGAAGTTTTTCATCGATACAGCCAACGTGGAGGAAATAAAAGAGGGAATACTCATGGGCATGGTGGACGGAGTGACTACTAACCCGAGTCTAATCGCCCGTGAGGGAAAACCAGCCGTGGAGGTAATAAAAGAGATCCTCATGGTTTGCGACGGTCCGGTAAGCTTAGAAGTGATTGCCACCGATGCGGACGGTATGTTCGAAGAAGGAAGAAAGCTGGCAAGCCTCGGTTCTCAGGTGGTGATCAAAATACCCATGACGGTAGAGGGCATAAAAGCGACCCGAAGACTTACCAGTGAGGGCATTGCTGTCAACCAAACCCTTGTTTTTTCCCCCCTACAGGCCCTTATGGCGGCTAAGGCGGGGGCCACTTACGTGAGTCCCTTCGTAGGCAGACTTGACGACATAGCCCATGATGGAATGGGTTTGGTGGAGCAGATTCTGCAGATTTACGACAATTACGAGATAGAAACGGAGGTGATCGTGGCCAGTGTGCGTCACCCCGTTCATGTTCTCCAGGCGGCCTTAATGGGGGCGGATATTGCTACAATCCCCTTTAAGGTACTAACCCAACTTACCCAACATCCCTTGACTGACAAAGGCCTACAGGCTTTTCTGAAAGATTGGGAGAAGGTACCAAAATAAAAAGGTAAAATGGCACTTTCCTTGGGAAGAATTTTTGGGTTCCTGCCCTCGCCATCGTTGAAGGGGAAGATTATCAATCTCCCTAATGCGATCACGATGTTACGAATCCTTATTATTCCTGTTTTGTTTTTTCTGCTCCTTTCTCCCAATCAGTTTTGGAGCTTAGTATTGGCCTTCATCTTTATCCTCGCTTCTCTCACCGATCTCTTAGACGGCTATTTGGCCAGGAAGTATCATTTGGTGACGACGATGGGGAAATTCCTAGATCCCATCGCGGACAAGTTAGTAATAAATACCGCCATGATTCTGATGATTCCTATCGGACGCATACCGGCTTGGGTGGTAGCCATTATTATTATTAGGGATTTTATCGTTGACGGTATAAGGACCATTGCGACGTCCGAAGGGGTGATAATTCAGGCCAGTAAATGGGGTAAAAAGAAGACCCTCTGTCAGGTTTTTGCCGTGTCGGCCTTAATGATTCATTACCCCTTTTTAGGGGCCGATGCCCATGTGGTAGGTACGGTCCTACTTTTTTTGGCCCTGATTTTGAGTATTTATTCGGGCCTCGAATACCTCATTAAATTCTTAAAAGAAGTGATCATGAAGGATTGATTAATGGTACTTGACCATCCACAGATTACAAGGCGCCTTTTCTATCCTCGACGGGAAAATGAGGAAGTAGTCCAAGAGCATATAAGACCCGTCTTGATTCCCGTTGATGAAAATGTGAGCATCGGAGGTTTCCTGCACAGAGGACATCCGGGAGGAGCCCAGATAGTTTTCTTCCATGGAAATGGAGAAATCGCCGCTGATTACCATGATCTAGCCCCCTATTTCGTTGAACGAGGTATTAACTTCTTGGTCTTTGATTACCGAGGATACGGTCGATCTGGTGGTTCTCCATCCGTTTCCACCATGCTGAAAGATGCACACAAGATTTTTGCCTGGGTTAAGGCATGGAGGAAAGAAAATCCCTCGCCCGGTCCTCTCATCGTCATGGGTCGTTCTCTGGGTTCTGCTTCCGCCCTCGAGCTCGCCCATCACTATCCGACGGAGATCCATGGATTGATTGTCGAAAGCGGTTTTGCCCGAACGGGACCTCTACTCACTCTTTTGGGAGTCAATTTGAATGAGATAGGTTTTCGGGAGGAGTTAGGGTTAAGACATCAAGAGAAGATTGCGTCCTTTACCCGTCCGACCCTTATCATCCATGCTCAATTCGATTCTCTTATCCTTCTAGAAGAGGGGAAACTGTTATACGAGCTAAGCCGGGCGACGGAAAAAAGGCTTACAGTCGTACCGAATGCTGACCACAATACGATTTTTGCCTGGGGTATGGACCTTTATTTCGAGAGTGTTAATTGGCTCGTAGATAAGGCTTATAGCTACGTTGTGTGATGGGAGTCAGGTATATTGCCTATTGACAAACGGTGTCTATTTGTTATACGGAGGGTCGCGTATGTACTAGGCGGGCGTAACTCAGCGGTAGAGTGCCACCTTGCCAAGGTGGACGTCGACGGTTCAAATCCGTTCGCCCGCTCCAGAAATTCAGGCGGCATAGCCAAGTGGCTAAGGCAGCGGTCTGCAAAACCGTTATTCACCGGTTCAAATCCGGTTGCCGCCTCCATGAATACAGGATAGGGGATTATGTCGGAGAGACATAATCCTTTTTTTATTAGGGAGGAGGTTTATGAAGGTTTCGGTAAAAAATAAAGAGCCCTTTCAGATTAAGGCTGATGCCATTGTTATTCCATGGGCGGAAGGGAAGAAAGGCCTGACTGCGTACAGGGAGTTTATCAGTGACATAGATGATTTCGAGGGTAAGGCTTACGATACGAGGGTTATTTACCCCCCCGAAGGGAAGACCCCTTATAAAAAGATCATTTTCGTCGGGGTGGGAAAAGAGGAAAAAATAGATAGAGAAAAGATCAGGGGGGCCTTTTCTCGGGCATTACAGGTAGCCCGTAATCATCATGTGAAAACGGCTGTATTGGATAATTCGTACAATTACGAACACATGGATCGTATAAAGATAGCGGCCCTGGCCTTAGAAGGGGCTATCCTCGGTCATTACCGGTTTCTGCCCTATAAAACGGAAAGAGAAGGTTTTTTACCGGATGTCGAAGAAGTGATATTTGTCGAGCCACGTAGATCTCAGTTAAACCAACTTAAAGAACACCTGAGAGAAACCCAGGTGATATGTGAAGCCGTACTTTTTGCCCGAGACCTCATCTCTGCGCCCGCCAATGATATGACTCCTACAATATTGGGAAACAAGGCTAAAGAACTGGCGAAAAAGCTAGAGAGGGTCAAATGCCGTGTCCTGGGAAGGGAAGAAATCGAACGGTTAGGCATGAATGCCTTTTTGGGAGTAGCGAAAGGAAGTCATGAACCACCTCGCTTCATCATCATGGAATATAAAGGGGGGAAGTCCTCGGAGTCCCCGGTTGTCTTGGTAGGTAAAGGCCTTACCTTTGACAGTGGAGGTATTTCTTTAAAACCGGCGGAGAAAATGGAAGAGATGAAAAGTGATATGTCCGGTGCCGCGGCGGTTATTGCCACAATCAAAGCAATCGCCGAGTTGGGATGGCCGATTAATGTCGTAGCTCTCGTAGCCGCAACTGAGAACCTGCCGGGCGGAAGCGCCCTCAAACCGGGGGATGTGCTTAAATCCTATGCGGGAAAAACAATCGAGGTCATCAACACTGATGCGGAAGGTCGTTTAACTTTGGCCGACGCGCTGTCTTATGCGGCCGAGTACAAGCCGTCGGCCATAATAGACATAGCCACCCTCACCGGGGCCTGTATCGTCGCTTTAGGGGAACAGCTTATTGGACTTATGGGAACGGACGAGAATTTGAAAAGCAAAATCAAGGAGGCTGCCGATGAGACAGGAGAATTTGTTTGGGAGCTTCCTTTGTGGGAGCCTTATGAGGAACAAATAAAAAGCGATGTGGCCGATGTGAAGAATACGGGAGGAAGACCGGCCGGTACGATAACAGCGGGACTGTTTTTACGGAAGTTTGTAGGAGATTTTCCCTGGGTTCATCTCGATATTGCTGGTTGTGCTTGGCAGAACAAAGACCGACCGTACATACCAAAAGGCGCGGCAGGAATTGGCGTCAGGCTTCTAACACATTTTTTGAGGATTTGGCGTTCTTCATGACGGAGCTCCTGCGCATAGAAGACCTGGCCACTCATTTTTTTACAAATCGCGGGATTGTTAGGGCCGTCGAGGGAGTCGATCTTTCAATGGCCAAAGGTGAAGTGTTAGGCGTGGTGGGAGAATCGGGATGCGGAAAAACGGTCCTGGCCCTTTCCGTGATGAGATTATTACCCGCTTCCACGGCGAGAATAGTTAGGGGGACCATTACTTTTGACGGACTGTCCCTCCTTGAGTTGCCCGATGAGGAGATGAGAAAGATCCGGGGAAGCAGGATATCGATGATTTTTCAAGAACCTATGACGGCTTTGAACCCCGTTTTCCGCATCGGGGATCAAATAATGGAAGCCGTTCATGCCCATAGAAAGGTATCGAAAAAGGAGGCGCGGGATATGGCCGTTGAGATGCTGACCCGCGTTGGATTTCCGGCTGCCGAAAAAAGGATAAACGATTATCCTCATCAATTAAGCGGCGGTATGAGACAAAGGGTCATGATTGCTATGGCTTTGATACTGGAACCGGAGCTCATGATTGCCGATGAACCAACGACGGCCCTGGATGTAACCATCCAGGCGCAGATAGTATCTCTGTTGAAGGACCTTCAGTCTTCTCTTGGTACGTCTATCCTGTTTATCACCCATGATCTGGGGGTGGTGTGTGAAATAGCCGAACGAATAGCGGTTATGTATGCCGGGGAAATAGTCGAAATGGCTTCAACCGAAGAGCTCTTTTCTTCACCCTTGCACCCTTATACGCTGGGGCTTATGGAATCGATTCCTCCGGATGATTTGCCCTCTATGAGAGATGCCCGCCTCCGGAGCATTCCCGGGAGCGTCCTATTGCTTTCCCAAGAAGTTAAAGGCTGCAGATTTCAAGAGCGTTGTTCAGATAAAATGAGCAAATGCAGCCATGGGAGACCTCTTTTATGTGAAAAAAAACCAGGTCATTTTGTTAGATGCTGGAAATATGAGTGACGGCCAGAACCCGCTGATAGATATAACTTCTCTTGCTAAAGTGTACCGCGTCACCAGGAGCATAACGCAAGAGAGGGTGTGGATAAAGGCACTCGATGGGGTAGATCTCAGCATTTGGAAGGGAGAAACGCTGGGTGTGGTGGGAGAGAGCGGTTGTGGGAAATCAACTCTCGGTCGATTGGTAGTTTTACTTGATCGGCCGACTACAGGGCGCATTGCCTTCAAGGGGAAAGACGTATTAGGGTTTAAGGGAGAGACCCTCAAGGCATTCCGGCGCCAGGTGCAGATCGTTTTTCAAGACCCTGCTTCCTCTCTCAACCCAAGAAAAACGGTAGGGGAAACTTTACGAGAACCTCTTTTAATACATGGGCTGGGAAGTATGGAGGAACGGGAAGAAAAGGTAAGACAGATTCTTAAAAATGTGGGCCTGCCACCGGACTATACCAGGAGATTTCCTCATGAATTAAGCGGTGGGCAGAGACAGAGGGTGTGTATTGCCCGCGCCCTTATTCTGGCTCCTGAATTAATTGTGGCCGACGAACCAGTGTCCAACTTAGATGTTTCCATCCAAGCCCAGATTTTGAATCTATTAAAAGATCTACGAGACAATTTTAACCTGACTTATATCTTTATTTCCCACGACCTCAAGGTGGTGAGATTTATGAGTGACCGGGTGGCCGTCATGTATGGGGGAAGGGTGGTAGAGGTTGCGCCGAGCGCGATCCTCTATGAAAACCCTCGCCATCCGTATACACAATTATTGCTCATGGCCATCCCTACGGGGCGTGGATGTGATAAAAAGGCAAGGTTAAAAAAGCAGACCTTTTCCACAGCAGAGGAGATTTTACACGACGGATGCACTTTTGCTCCCCGATGTGCGGAAAGAAAGGAATCTTGCATGACGGCAAGACCAAAACTATTAGAAGTAGAGGCGGGCCACTGGGTTGCATGTCACATTAGTTCATAAAAAATATACTTGATTTGCGGAAAAAATGCTGATAGAGAGACACATAAGTTGTGGTGTAGGAATTCGAATGAAGCATTCTTTGGTGTTCGGGAGTGACGGATTATTAAGGCCAGGGCAGGAAAAGTAAAGTCTGCCACTGGTTTTTTTATTTTTGAAGGAAGGAGGGTTTTAAAATTGCCAGAAGGAAAGGTTAAGTGGTTCAACGAGAAAAAGGGGTATGGTTTCATCGAAAGCGATGAAGGGGGAGATGTCTTTGTTCATTACACGGCCATCAAAGGTGATGGCTTCCGGACTTTGCATCAGGGACAGCGCATTCGATTCGACGTCCAGCAGGGACAGAAAGGTCCGGCCGCAGTAAACGTCCAACTCCTGAAATAGGGAGGAGGAAAAAACCCGGGATTTTCCCGGGTTTTTTTATGCCTTCTCAATGAGAGAGGAGACTTCCCGATGCGCCCAGAAACCTATCATGACAAAGCCGAGCCCCGTAGAGATAAGCTGAGACAACCAAATACCGGTAAGTCCAAGGAAATGTTCCCCCAGGTAAATACTGGGAATGAGAATGAGGGCATCGCGGATAAAGAGGAGAGTCATGGCGGTGAGGCCTTTGCCTAAACCGATGAACATATTTATCCAAACTACCGTTGGTCCAGCAAAAATAAGAGTAAAGGCAAAAAACTTCAAGGCCTCTTCGGTTACGGACCTGAAGATGTCATCACCTGTGACCGAAGCTATGATTGGGCGCGATAAGAGCAGTATGGTGATACAGCTTACAATCCCGACTACACCGGAAAAAAAAATGGCGGAACGGACTATGCGGCCTAGTCTTTCTTTTAGACCTGCTCCTAAGTGGTAACCTACGAGAGGCATGACACCGTGTCCGATACCAAAGAGGACCATCATGATGAGTCCATTAATCCGAAAACATAAACTCAGTGTGCCTATGGCATAGGGACCATAAGGAGTCAAGGTATGGTTGTATACCGTAACGACCAGCCCGAAAACTAGGTTTAGTATAATGGAGGGGAAACCCGTTTGATAGATAGAATAAACTATATTCCCGTAGGGTATCAGGTGTTTCAATTTCGGTGAAAGGGGCGACGGTTGGTGAAAAAAGAATTTTGTCGCCACGATAGAAGCTAAGAGCTGACTTATTACGGCTGAGAGTGCCGCCCCTTCTATACCTAGCTTCGGTACTGGTCCCCAGCCAAAGATAAAAATGGGATCCAAAAAAACGCCGGAAATGGAAAAGATAAGAATTGTGTACATGGCTTCCGCTGGTCTTCCGACGGCCCGAAAAAGGTTCGTTGATGTGTTGATGAAGAAAACCAAAGGAGTACCCCAAACGAGGATGGACAAATATCCGCGGGCGAGAGAGAGAATTTCTCCCTTGCCGCCCATAGAAGAGAGTATTTCCTCCGGCCACAGGGTAACGGCGGTGATCATGATCGTTCCCATGAAAAGGGATAGAAAGATGACCTGTCCCGAGGTGGCTCGAACGAGTTCTAGGTTTTTCGCCCCTAACATGCGAGCGGCATAAGATCCTGCTCCTACCCCCGTTCCAATCCCCAGGGCGACGAGAAGCATTTGAAAAGGAAAGGTTATGGTATAGGCGGCAATGAATGACGACCCAAGGCGGGCAAGCCATATACTATCGAGCAGATTGTAGACGGCAAAGGCCAGCATCGCAGCCATGGAGGGGGTACTCATCTTTACCAAAAGGGGAAAGATAGGACTATGAGCGAAATCGATGGCGCTTGAGTGCTTCATATCGGGTTGGTGATCTCTATTCTGCGGGGATCTAAAAAAGCCCCGTATCACAAATCTTTCTTGACCGGCTTTAGTCTTTATGCGTAAATGTACGGACGGTCAAGGAAAAGTTAGGAAAGGAGACACATTTTGAAGAGAAAGAAATTCTTATTCGTTTTGTCGTTCGTTGCGGTCGTCATATTTTCTCTTTCCTGCAATGGCTCCGCTAGGAAAGATGCATCGGAAAATAAAGACAGCACAAAGAAATCGGATACGGTAGAAAAGGTGGAAAAAGGAACGGTCTTACGACCCCCCGCGGGTATTGTGGTGTCTGTGAACAACCACAAGCTCTCACAAGCTGATTTTGACAAGGAGCTTAAGGCCCACCTTTCTAGCCTACAAGGAAAGATGCCGCCAGAAAAGAGGGAAGAAGTGACCAAAGTGCTCGGAAAAAGGATCGTGGATGAATTTATAGCCCGATCACTTCTCTCCGATGAAGCCGATCGCCGTCAAATAAAGGCCGCCGAGCAAGAGATCTCTCAGGCCATAGAAGAGTTGAAACGAACCCTCCCCCCAGGAGTAACCATGGAGGAGATGTTGAAGAGGAACAATATCACCCAGTCACGTCTGAAGGAAGAAATTACCCTCGGTATCCGTATAAAGAAACTCCTCGATCAAGAAACCTCTGGCCAGGCCAAGCCCTCGGAAAAAGAGGTGAAAGAGTTCTACGATAAAAATAGGGATAAGTTCAAAATTCCGGAGAGTGTCCATGTGCGCCATATCCTCGTTGCTTCCGGCAAAGAAGATACAGACGCGATGAAGGCGGAAAAAAAAGAGAAGATTGAGCAGATAAGAAAAGCCCTCCTGGGAGGAGCTGATTTTGGCCAATTGGCGAAAGAGAAATCTGATTGTCCTAGCAGGGAAAGGGGAGGGGATCTGGGTGTTTTTATCAAGGGGCAGATGACGAAAAAATTCGAGGAAGCGGCTTTCAAGCAGAAGAAGGGAGAGATAGGGCCGATTGTGGAAACGGAGTTTGGATGGCATATTATCCAGGTATTAGAGCATACCCCGGAACGGACTCAGGAGCTAACGGGAGAAGTGAAGGCCAGCATATCGGATTATTTGGAAAAACAAAAAAAATATGCCGCTCTCCATGCTCTTTTAAGGAAACTGAAAGAGAAGGCAACGATAGCAATTGCGGAAGGCATTTAGTCTATCTCGTATCCCATAACGGCGGAGAAAAGACTCCTTTCCCTATCTCGCATAAGGGCGGCAGCGGATTCATCGCCACTTTCGTGGTCGTAGCCTATAAGATGGAGGAGACCGTGAATGAAGAGGTAGACGATTTCATCCCTCAGGGTCATGTCTCCTTCTTCTGCCTCCCGTGCTGCCGTTTCAACTGAAATCGCGATATCTCCCAGCCAAGTTCCTTCATTCATGGGGAAGGAAATGACGTTGGTCGGCCTATTTCGCTTTAAATATAGATGATTCAGCTGGGTAATGCCTTCATCATCAGTAAGGAGAAGGCTCACTTCATAATCTTTGAGTTTTAGCTCCCTCATAATCCGATTCGCTATCGTTTTTATGGGCTTAAGTTCCAAAGGGATTTTTTTCTGGGAGTTGATAATATGAACGGTCAATCCCGCTCTTTCCCCTTTCTCTTCATCATGTCCAGGTGATTGTAAGCCCTGATAATATTTTGAACGAGGGGGTGACGTACTACATCTACTTCAGAAAAGTAGACGAAAGATATCCCCTCCGTTTGGTTTAGTATCTTTTCCGCTTCTACCAGGCCGGACGTTTTTTCTGTGGGCAGGTCAATTTGGGTAATGTCGCCGGTGACGACGGCTTTAGAACCAAATCCTAGCCGCGTCAGGAACATTTTCATCTGCTCGGAGGTGGTATTCTGAGCCTCGTCGAGGATGACAAAGGAGTCGTTCAAGGTTCTTCCGCGCATAAAGGCTAGGGGTGCGACTTCGATAATACCCTTGGCGATGAGGGCGTTGCCTTTTTCAAACCCTAACATGTCAAAGAGGGCATCGTATAGAGGGCGTAAGTAGGGATTTACCTTCTCCGCCAGATCACCCGGGAGGAATCCTAGCTTTTCACCTGCTTCCACCGCGGGACGAGTGAGAATTATCCTCGTTACCTTCTTTTCCATCAAACAAGATACGGCCATAGCCATGGCCAGATACGTTTTCCCCGTTCCCGCCGGTCCAATTCCGAACACCATATCGTAATTTCTTATGGCATCAATATATTCCTTTTGCGCGACCGATTTGGGGGTGATGATTTTCTTGCCCGAAGACACGTATACCTGGTCCAAAAAAATGGTTTCCAAGTTCAGGCGGCTGTTACCGGCCAATGCCCGGTGGGCGTATTCGATATCTTGTGGATAAAGGGGGTAACCTTTTTCGACCAGCCTTATGAGTTGGCTCAAAATATTTTTTACGTGCTTAACTCGTTCCGCTTCCCCATAGATGGAGATTACATTTCCCCTTACCGCTATTGATATGCCTTCCAGTTTTTCTATCGTCCTTAAATGTTTGTCATGCTCTCCGCACAGCACCCTAAGTTCATCGGGGCCAGAGACATTTATGGTTTCTAATAGCTGGGCACTCACCTTAAGTTTTTGATTGCACCTCCTTACACCTTTTTTTGTGTGCCTTCATTTCATTAGATAATTATAATCCTGTAAAAAGAGATGGGCAAATACTTTTGCATCACCCAGGATATTGTCGATGAGGGCGTACTCATTCGGTTGGTGAGCCGTGTTCTGCGAGCGGCACCAGACGGCAACCGGATACCCTTTTTTTCTTAGGTAGGCGGCAACCGTTCCTGCCCCGATTCCACGCGCTTGAGCTTCGACTCCATATACTTCGCCAATCGCTTCTTTTAGTGCCCGGACTACAAGAGCGTTCTCATCGGTTGGGGCAGGAGCCTCAACGCGCTGAACTTCTTCGATGTTTACGGTCACAGAAAATTCTTTTTCTATGTGCGAGACGACATGTTGGATGCTTTCCTTGACTTCCTCAAGTCTATAATCGGGTAAGATACGGGAGTCCAAATAAAAGATGTCTTCCCCCGGGATGGTATTTACATTTTCGACGTTGGCTTCCCTTTTAGTTGGCTCAAAAGTGCTGTGGCGCGGAGTAAAAAGGGGATTTTCAAGGTTGAATGTTTTATGAAGTACTTGATACATATTCACCATGAGATGTGATGCCGCCAGGCAAGCATTGATACCTTTATCTGGAATACTGGCGTGACACTGTTTTCCAATTGTCCTGAATTTTAGCCAATAGATACTTTTCTCTGCGATCTCAATTAAAGTGCCCGAAGGATTTCCCGAATCGGGGACGACTATTATATCCTCGGGATGAAAGGGGTTGTTGGGATGATCTAGAATGTAGGCTAAACCGTACTTGCTGGACGTTTCTTCATCGGAGACAAATGCCAAACCCATGTCTTGCGGCGTCTCGATTCCCTCATCTAAGCAGGATTTGAAGGCAAAGACGGAAGCCACCAAATCCTGCCCGTTATCTTCCGTGCCGCGGCCATAAATTCGACCTTCCTTTACCTGAGCGGAGAAGGGATCGTAATCCCATAGAGAGAGAGGTCCCGGTGGTACAATGTCTAAATGGGTGATGATCCAGACTGTTCTATCGTGTGTCCTCCCTTTTTTCTTAACTATGAGATTGGGTCGGAATCCCGCCTGTGCCCGGGGGTCGGGGGCGTTAATTTCAATCATTTCCGAGACAGGTAATCGAGAGAGGAATTCTTTTAAATAGATTGATTTTCGCCACTCTCCTTCTCCTCCGTTATCCGGACCGATGGCCGGTATGGCCGTAAGTTCAACCGTTAAAGAAATCATTTCTTCTATCAAGGAGTCGAGTCTACCACATACATGTCTAAATAATGGTTTTTCTTTCATGGTTTTCTATCCATCCGCTCGTATTTTTGGAACTGCGTACAGGCTTCTTCTTTTCCCAAGATAAAGACCATCATTTGATGAGGTACGAGATACTTACGTGCCACGGTCGTAACCATGGACAGCGATACTTCTTTCACCCTTCTTATGTAGCTACTCCAAAAATCGTCGGGCCAACCGAAAAAGAAGGCCTCTGCCTCTCGTTCCACAATCTGACGGGGAGTGCTGTAATCGAAAACGAAACTATGGATAATGGCATTTTTCGCCCGCTCTACTTCCTTGTTTCCCAAATCTTTTTGTATATTGAGAAGAATACGCTCGATCGTTGAAAAAGCGAGGAAGGCCGATTTATTTTGGGTTATAGCATAGGTACCAAAGAGGCCGTAATTGTTCTTGGGACGATAAAAACTGCCCGTGGCGTAAGAGAGACCTTGGTTGGTTCTTACCTCTTGAAAAATGCGAGAGCGAAATCCTCCACTGCCCAAGATGAAATCCAACACCTCGAAGGCATAATAGTCCGGGCTCAAGCGAGGTGGAGCCGGATGACCGGTAATTATGACGGCCTGAGGCGTGTCCTTAATTAAACATTGAGGCTTATCTGGTAAAGAGATGTTGGGGGGGGATATGGCAAGAGGCAGTGGCTGATTAGACCAGGCCTCCGTAAACGTTACCGTGAGGAGAGAAAAGATCTCCTCCCGTCTTACGGCACCCGAAACAGCCACGGTTATGTTTTCCGGGAAGTAATGGCGGCGATGAAATTCCACAATATCCTCCCTTGATATGTTATCCAAAGAGGCCTCGGTCGGTTGCCTTCCCTGCAAATTGCCACGGAAGTAAAGTCGTTGGAACTCACGAAAGGCAAATTTATCAGGTATATCGGATAATCGCTTCAATTCGCCTTTTTTCAAATCTAAGGCCGTCTTTAATTTACGCGGATCTAAGACGGGGTTTCTTAGTATGGTCTGAAAAATCTCCCAAACTTCTTTCACGTCTTTGGAAAGGGCGTTTATTCGCCACAGGACGAATTCATCTCTGACTATTGGCTCGATGTGAGCTGCCATCCGATCGAGGCGCACGTCGATCTCATCGCCTGTCCATTTACCGGCTCCCCCTGTTCTCATGACCTGGGCTGTCAATTCGGCCAGTCCCTCTTTACCGGGGGGATCGTATATGGACCCCGCACGGATGAGGAGTGAGATATGGACGATGGGAAGTTCATGGTTTTCCAGAAAAAAGACGGTGATACCCGTAGGTAGCTTTTCCTTCTTTACCGGTGGCGGTGAAAATCTGAGAGGTGGATACTTTATCCGTTCCGGATCTTTCCAGGGATTAGTCGCCCAGGACGGAGTAGAGAAAAGAAGAGTAGTAAGTAGTAAAGCTAATATGTGCTTACCCATGCCAACCATTATCAATCGATCGTAGCGATCACTCTCCCATTTTTTATCAAGTATTTTTGGGCCACCCGTCGGATATCAGCTGGGGTAATCTCTTTAATTCGACCGAGATAGGTGAAGGTATACCGATAATCTCCAATGATAGCTTGATTATAAGCGAGCATCCGGGCCATTCCTTCATTTGATTCTTGAAGGCGAACAAAATCAGCCACGATATTATTTTTTGCTGCTTCCAGCTCCTGATCGTCTATCTCTCGGTTTTTCAATTCTTCCAAAATTTCATCTATATAGGCCATTAATTCAGCATTAGTTTTTCCGTCTCTGGGACGGCCAAAGATAATGAAAAGATTATTAAAGCGCGAACCGGGTAAACCATTTTGGGCTTCAACGCTGAGGGCAATGGCCTTTTCATCCACTAATCTCTTAGGTAGCCTGGCCGAACGGCCCCGGGAAAGTATAGATTCTATTAAATCGAAGACATAATCGTCTGGGTGGGGAGCTGGTGGCTTATGATAACCGATCATAATTTGAGGCGATGCCTTTACATCAAGGGAAATCCTCTTTTCACCCTTCAACACAGGTTCGTCGGGAATGGGAGGAGTTTGAAGGTATGCCCGGGGTATAGCCCCGAAATATGTTTTCACCATTTTCAACGTCTTTTTTGCATCTACATCTCCGACGATGGCTATCGTTGCATTATTCGGTACATAAAGCTTCCTTTTAAAACTAATCAAATCTTCTGGTTGAAGACGGGCCACATCTTCCGCCCAGCCGATTATGGGTCGTCGGTAATGGTGACGCTGGAAAGCGAGGGACATAAAGGCCTCGTAAAGGGCCCCTTGTGGGTTTGCTTCCTTTCTCTGCTTTCTTTCTTCTAAAACCACATTCCTTTCTTCGTAAAATTCTCTCAGGACGACCTCCTTCATGCGTTCTGACTCGACCCTCATCCATAGTTCTATCTTGTTCGCGGGAAAACTGGCATGGTAGATTGTGATATCCTGACCGGTCGAGGCATTAATATTGATCGCCCCTGCTTCCGTATAGAGGCGGTCAATCTCATTCGAGATCATCCATTTCCGATGCTCTTTTTTTAAATGGGCAAGGGTCCTTTTTAAGGCCTCGATTTTCTCTTTATCGGCTTTCTCTCCTCGATTTATTTCCTGATCAAGTCGTTTGCCGGTTTTCAATATTTTATTGAGGAGTCGCTCTTCCTTCGCTTGATTACGGGTTCCGATTGTTTTCGTTCCCTTAAACATCATGTGTTCCAAAAAATGAGCTGTTCCCGTCTTTCCCTCTTGTTCATCTACTGCTCCCACCCGATAAGCCAAATATAGGGCTACCGTGGGGCTTATGTGTCGCTCCAATATAAGCACCTTCAATCCGTTTTTTAATTCAAAACTGTGAATACGCTTGTCTAATGATAGGTCTTGCGCCAGAGCAGAGGAAGTTGTAAGGGCAAGGAGCAGAACAAGACTGCCAAGATGCCTCAAGTTCATAGTGCTAATCTTTAATAGTGGAAATATTTGGGTGTTTGGTGAATATACTCCATAGATGGCAGATGAAATAAGCCATAAGAGTGAGCCCCACTAAGATCATAAAAGATGAAGAAAAAAAGTACATAATGAATACGTGAGGATTATTGACTTCGTAAGATGTCATCAGGTGGCACACACCGATGTAGGTGATAATTACTCCTCCTAAGCCAGCGAGGATCAATTTTATCATATTAATTGAGCAAATTTTTTCCCGCATGAAGTTATGATATAGATACGTAGCTTTTTTGGCAAGCTAAAAAAGGGGGGTAGCAGACATACCCCCCGTTTTTAATGGTTTATTTCATGAGTAAAGAGAATCCTAACTCGAAGGCTTTTATGTTTGTTTCCATTTTGTCACCCGATAAGACTTGAGACATGGCATCTATAAAATCATTTCTGTCGAAGGGAAGATCCCCGATGGCACAAGTAGCTCCGACCATCATAACATTTGCCAGGATGGGATTACCTAATTTTACGGCTTCTTCTGTGGCTTTAATGAGCCAATATTTCGATGTATGCTTTTCTAAAATTGTTCTTATCTCCTGTTCATTGGGATAAGAGGCTTCCCCAGCAATTACTCCTGCCGGATAGATGGGCCTTAGGTTAGAAAGCACTTTAATATCCGGATTCCCGTAACGAGCGAGCACTCTGATGGCCTCAATGGGTTCTAAGGCTACGACTAAGTGGGCCTTTCCCGCCGGTATTTGGGGACTCCAGGCGGAGAGGTTGGATACGCGGATGTGACTCATCACCGATCCACCGCGCTGAGAAGCACCAAAAGTCTCTCCGATGGTAACATAGTATCCTTTTTTTACCAGCATGTTCGCAAGTACACGAGAGGCCATAACATTTCCTTGCCCCCCCACTCCAGTGATGACAATGCTATAAGGATCTTTAGGAAGCTTGCTTGTCGTCATTTCTTAGGCCACCTCCTTCCGCTTGATTGCACCCCGCGGGCAAATATCAGCACACACCCCACAACCAACGCATATCACCTGGTCTATTTCGGCTTTTGCCTTTTCTTTGTTCCAGACGAGACCAGGGCATCGGAAGATTCGTGTGCAGAATCTTCCACAACCGCATTCTTCTCCCAAGCACACCGTTTCATCGACCGAAAGTTCATAGTCTTTTTTCCCTCTCCTTTGGGGACTTAAGGCACAATATTGACTTAGAATGAGCACTTTGACTCCGTTTTTATCTTCCATCATCTCGAGCAGGGTATGGAGGGTGTCCTCTAAATCTAAGGGATTTCTTTTTTCAACTCGGGCACCGATGGCTTCACAGATACGGGCCATATCGATGGCGGGCATACTTTCGCCCATTACATTAAAATCTTGACCTGGATGCGGTTGAAAACCTGTCATCGCCGTTCCGCCATTATCGAGAATAACGAGAGTTACGTTAGATTTATTATGGACGGCGTTGATCAAGGCGGGTATTACGGCGTGGTAAAAGGTTGAGTCGCCGCAAACCGCAAAGGTCGGTTGATCCATGCCGAAAAGCCCTAACTTACCGAAACCACTTGCCAAGCCCATGCCGGACCCCATCGAATGAACCGTCTTTAAGGTTTCGAATCCCGTTGGTCTGACGGCCATGGTGTAACATCCTATGTCACCACAAACGAAACCATTGCGACCGTCTAGTTCTATTGCCCGGCGAATGGCAAAGAAAGAGGCACGATGGGGACATCCGGGACAGAAGACCTGATCTCTGGCTGGAGCGTGCACAAAGGCTGACAGTTTGGCCGATTGATCATACTCTTTGGAAACGGGTGAATAGTCTATTCCCAAAATAGAGGAAATAGCGCTTATTACAAAATCAGGGTTCATCTCTCCAACCGAAGGTAGCACACCTTCGTTCTTCCCGAAGAATTTCTTTGCTCCTATCTCACCAGCCTTTTCCGCGGCCAGCACTTTCACGTTTTCCTCCATAAAGGGGATGACTTCTTCCACAATCATAACTTGTTCCGTTCTGGCGAGATAATGTGTTACCAGTTTAGGCGGCAATGGCCATGTCGTACCCAACTTAAGGATGCCCACCCGGTCTTGTACGTTGAGCACCTCTACAGCTTCTTTGCTGTACAAGTAACATGCACTGCTCGTAATAATTAAAAGTTCGGGCTTATCCGGCCCCTCATAGGTGTTGAAAGGCGATTCTTCGAAGATTTCTTTTGCTTTTCTTATTTTATCTTGTTGCTCTTTATGTCGCCATTCGACGGGTGCACTCGTAATTATTCCTTCCTCCGGGTCGAGGATGAAACCTTTGAATTTAAACTCGGCTTTGCGTTTGGTCTCCGGTAGCGCTCCGTATGACACGTTACCGCTTGCATGAGACATACGAGTTACACTGCGTAACATGACAATTTGTTTCAACTGTTCCGAAAGCTCGAACGCCCATTTGGTCATATCTTTGGCTTCCTGAAAATTGCCCGGCTCCAACAGAGGCATTTCCAATTGGCGGGCAAAGTATCTTGATTCTCCCTCGTTGACACTGGATAATGCACCCGGATCGTCACAAGAAACTAGTACTATTCCTCCTCTGGTTCCGGAATATACAAGGTGAAGGAGAAAATCTGAGGCCACATTGACACCGTTTTGTTTCATGGCGCACAGGGAACGCAGTCCAGCGAAAGATGCGGCGGCGGCAACTTCAAGGGCCACCTTTTCATTTACCGACCATTCCACGTAGATGTTTCTTTCTTTTGCAATACGTGAAAGGTTTTCTATGATTTCCGAAGAGGGGGTTCCCGGATAACCACTGGCAACGTTGACGCCTGCTTCCAGCGCTCCCCTTACGATGGCTTCATTTCCCATTAACAGATAAGTTGCGCCTGCTTTTGGATCTAATAAGTGAGACATGGATGACCTCCCTTCATTGAGTCAGCTGATTTAGTAATTCGCCTTTGAGGCGCAAGTAGGATAAGGACTCGCAGTTTATTAGATTTTCATCACTCGCCCGCTTCAGTGCCCTCTGTTTTTTGTTTCCCGCTGCCCAAAGGAGGTGTTCAAGATTTTCTTTGGGCATATCGGAGACGATGAGATACCCTTCTTTGATGGCTTCATCGACAAGTTTCTGACCGCGTTCCGTCCGAACGATGAGAGTGTTCATATCAGGGCGGCCCTCCAAGACTCCCACAGAGATATCTGAAAACTCGGAAGTCATGTCCATACAGTAGGCACACCCTTTCGGAACGAGGGGACGAATCTCGGAGAGAGGGATTTCTATTTTTTCCCCTTGAGAGGTAAAAATCTGGAGTATTTCAGCCGGAGGTGGTGGGATATCAACTTTTCGAATATGGCTTGCTTGGATCCACCTCGATATGAAGGGTTCAAAAAGACGAAAATCAATGGCCCAAGTGCAGAAAAGCCCTATCGAAAGCGAAATGGGATATGGTTTTTCACGAGTTTTCATTTGGGCCAAAGCCAGTATCTGGCAGGGGGTACCCACTACGCCGATATTTACTTCTCCTTTTTCCACAACTTCGTTCACAACGGCCAGAGTGGGAGCTGCGGTATATTTGGACTGGCTGCAAGAAAACACATCTTCCGCGTTCGTAACGTATCTCGGTATCGGTTCTAACCCTCGGCGATCTGTGAGGACGGCCCCGGAGATATAGCCTTTCGTCAATGCATAATAGACGAGGGATGAAACCGTACCTCCTGCCTGGGCTTCGAAGGATTTTATTTTCTCTCCGGCCTTTGCGGTGAAAATTGAACGGTACCTGCCCAAGGCATTGCCGTCGTAAGGTTGGTCAAAAATGGAGAGGGAAAGGTTATCCAAATCGACCTCGATTTTGGGACAAAAGGCGAAACAGCGTCCGTTCTCAACGGTGCAGGGAAACAAAATAGATGTTTTTCCTCGATGGGAACGAAAGTACGGGCATAGGTTAATGCACGCGCCACATCCTGTGCATAAACCTAGAGAAATTACTTTTTCACGTACCTCTTGCTGTCCCCGCGTTAGCTTCTTTTCTTCCATTAAACGAACCTCCTCGTAGGTTGTGGATTGGTCACGATACCGGTTTTTTTACGTATTGCATTGTACCGTCGGGAATGACGGCGACCCTGGCCTTTTTCGAATAATCCATGGATAGTATCTCAAGCACCTCTTCCCAGGTCTTAACGATGATCGCGTCATCGGGATGACAAACTAAATCGAGCATCGTCCGATCTGGGTGGGGAGCGAGAACGATGAGTTTTTTCAAGAAAGCGACGGCCGACTTGCCGCCCTTTTCTTTGGGTGTAAAATGACGACCACCATAGTTGGATCCCCAAGCCCTCATCACGTAATGGGGTACTTGTCCTTCGGGGGCATCGGAGATGAGGACGGCCGTTCCAGAGCCATCGAGTTTGAGCACACTTAAGGCGAGCAAGAGGGCAATGGCGGCTTCATTAGCTTTAGCGTATGAGTTGCAGATGGCGATATCGAAATTACCGGCAGTGATAATACCGTAATGGTCTTTTCCCTCGGTAGCACCGGCGCTGTGAGTTAACTGGAAGGGACCGGCGTAAAGATTGGTAATTTTGCCGCGTCGGTTGACAAGACAGTCTATCTTATAGTCCAGTCCGACTAAAGAGGCGGCGGCATCACATTCCAACCGCATAATGTTCTGATCGAAATTTCCCAATCCCGTTCGAGTGGGGTCGTGGTAGAGGCGATTATGGAATTGATTGATGGATTCGATTCCCGCAACACCGGGTAGTATTATCTTTCCTCCACCGCCAAAACCCACATGGACGTGGGGGGTAATGCAACCGATGCCTATTTTCAGATCACAGCCCATAACTTCTCGGTTAATCCATACCTCCACCCCCGTGGGGGTTCGACCGAGACGAACTGTATTCTGGAAAGGATCGTGATTGTAAACTGCATAGTTTTCTACGACATAATCACCTAGTTTTTTGCGAGCATTGATCATATCGTAGGCTCCGTGAGAACCTAAAGCCCAGATGAATCTTATCTGATCGCGCCCTAAGCCCGCCTGATGCAGTATTTCCAGGACGTGGGGGATTACATCCTTAACCGGTGTGGGGCGCGTCATGTCATCGAAGATGATGACCGCTTCCCTCTTTCCTTTGGCGAGGGTGGATAGGTCTGGACCGGCGATTGGTTTTTCTATTTTCGCCCTTATTTCATCGGAGGAGATTTCTTTCTTTTCCAATCCGGGAGAGGTGAGATTCTCGATTTCCCAGTGATCGGGAAAACTCAACTCCCTCTCCACATTTTCGTACCAGAGACGTGAAGGAACGCTCAACGTGATCATTCTTTTCTCCTAATCGTCATCGTAAATTATTGCGATCAAACGTCTGGGTCCATGCATGCCCTTGAAAGGAGTCGCCTTGATGTCGGCCGTCATACTGGGGCCGGTAATGAAGGTAAACTGAGATGGTATGTTACCTCCTTTCAAGAATACCTCGTCCACCACCTGCTCGTAGATGGGTACCACCTTCGAGGTTGGTACTAGCGCAATATGGGTAACGGGGGCAAGCGAAACGAGGCGAGGTTGATTATGGTCATGAATTATCCCCAAGGTACCGCTTTCGGCGACGGCAAAGTCAACGCCCGTCACACCGGCTTCAACTTCTTCAAAGACGACCCGTTTTAAAGTGTCTCGATCATTAAAATCGGAAGAGCGATAGACCATAAAACCCCGTTCCTTTCCCCACGCGGAAAGATCGAAGGCTGAAACTATCCTATCGTTTGACACTATGACCTTAGTTATGCCTTCTCCGACCAATATTTCTGCTAGCTTTTCCCGTACCTCTTCTCTTACCACCCGATGACAGGACACCTCGAGTTTTGTCAGTTCGTCCATGAGCTTTTGGATTAGCTCACTTCGTCCCAGGGCTAGTTCAGGAAGAGGTGGCACGTCGGGTCTGGGTTCCGATGACGATCGAGGAGCACTTCTCAGGCGATTTATTATCTCTTTACGGGTGTCCATATTTGCCTTTCCTCATTTCTTTCCATCGTTCCCGAAACGTTGAGTCGCTTATGCTCGGAAAATCCCTTTCTTTAAACCAACCGGGAAATAACCGGCCCAAATTCGTGAGCCATCCGTCGGATGAATATTTCTTTGTTAGGAAACGTCCTAAACGGAGAGCCGTATTCCAAAGTAACTTGTTTTTTACGGCCAGACCCCAGAGAGAAAAAGAAATCCTTTCCGACCGGGGCCTTTTCTTGCCGGCCAGCTTTTCGTTTCCTTCAACATCGCAAGACCGGTAGTAGAGAAAAAGCGCTGGATGATCAATACCACCGGGACAGATATCTCGACAGGTACCACATTGGGTACATGCTCTATACAGGTCCTGGGTGCGATCGAGACCGAGAAGGAGCGGATTTAGTATTTGACCCATGGGTCCTGAATAGGCCCACCCATAGGGATACCCACCTATTTTGGTGTAAACGGGACAGGTGTTAAGGCAGGCACCACATCTTATGCACCTGAGAACTTCTCTTGTCCGCGGATTGGCGTAGATTTCTGACCGGCCGTTATCTACGATAATAATGTATAGTTCTTCCGGTCCGTCTATTTCTCCCGCCTTCTTGGGTCCCGTATCCAGGGTAACATAGGCTGAAATCTTCTGACCTGTGCAACTACGGCAAAGAAGCCTGATTATATGCATCGCGTCCCGCAAAGAGGGAACGACCTTCTCCGGAGTCATAATGGAGATTTGGGTTATCGGCGAAGATTTGTTGAACCTTATATTCCCTTCGTTTTCCACGTTTATAATCGTACCTGTTTCGGCCACTGCCATATTGACGCCTGTCAGCCCAACTTTAATATGGTGAAATTTGTCTCGCAAATAAATACGTGCCGCATATCCAAGCTGAACGGGATCGGTGGTATCCTCTTTCATTATACCCTCGCGGAGAAAGAGGTCTCTGATTTCTTCCACCGGTACGTTTATGGCGGGACCGACAATGTGAAAAGGAGGACGGTTTAATTGCTGGGCAATAAATTCTCCGAGATCGGTCTCGATGGGTTCTATCTGGGCCTGCTCCAGGGCTTCGTTGAGACCAATTTCCTCCGTCACCATCGATTTTCCTTTTGTGACAAAGGTGGCTCCTCGGTCCCGAATGAGAGAAAGGACTAATTTTCTCGCCTCTTGGGCATCCTTTGCCCACAAAACTTTTGCCCCACTTTTCGTCGCCTTTTGCTCGAATTCTTCCAATAGGTCCGGAAGTCGAGCGATTGATTCACTTCTTATCGCCCGAGAAAGTTTCAGGGCTTGGTCGGGATTGGGGAAGGAGCTCATGACCTGGACGCGGCGCATAGCGATAATTGGCGGGAGCAGACCCAAAAAAGCCCTCGCATAGGCATTGTTTATTTCTTTTTTTGCGATGGAGTTAAACTCTTCGGTCCTAATCTTCATTTCATAACCCCTGAAATTCCGGACCTGCCAACAATTGGGCGAGGTGGAGTACTTTCTTATTTTCCTGTTGCCTGTGGAGGAATCCGTTTAAATTGAGATAACATCCCGGTTCACAGGTAATCAGCACGTCCGCACCGCTCGCTTGGAAGTTGTTTACCTTGTCTTTGACCATCTCTTCGGAGATGTAGTGGTAACGATCGGCGAACTCTCCGCCAAAGCCACAACACATCTCGGCGGCAAAGAGAGGGACTATTTCGGTTCCTTTCACTTTAGAAAGCAGGACTTTGGGCTGACGGGAGATGCCTAGTCCCCGCAAAATATGGCAGGATTCGTGGTAGGCGACCTTACCTTCATATTGGGCCCCGACATCTGTGATATCCAACACGTCTACGAGATACTGACTTAATTCATATACCCGAGATGAAAGGTCTACCGCCATTGGGTAAAGGGGATCATCCTCTAAAAGCTCGGGATAGTATCTTTTTATCATATAAACACAAGAACCTGCGGGCGAAACGATAACCTCATCGTCACCGAAAATAGAGATAAACCTGCGCGCCGCTTCTAAAGCATAGTTACCATATCCAGCATTTAGGGCGGGCTGACCACAACAGGTTTGTTCATCGTGATAAACCGTTTCAACACCTAAGCGTTCTAAAATGGCAACGGTTGCCATTCCTATGGAAGGTGCAAACATGTCGACCAAACACGGGATGAACAGAGAAACTTTGCTCATAATATCCTCCGTCTTGCCGCTTCAAATACCGAGATAGGCTTTTTTTACCTTTTCGTTTTTAAGTAGCTCCTCTGCCGTGCCCGCCATAGTTATGCGTCCCGACTCTATAACATACCCTCTCGTGGCGATTTTCAAAGCCATAGAGGCATTTTGTTCGACTAATAGAACGGTTGTTTTTCGGGCGTTGATCTCTTTTATTGTCTCAAAGATACTGTTGACCACCATCGGTGCCAGGCCGAGAGAAGGCTCATCGAGCATGAGCAAGCGAGGATTTGACATAAGACTTCTGCCAATGACTAACATTTGTTGTTCCCCGCCACTTAGGGTGCCTGCGTCCTGATCGCTTCTTTCTTTCAAGATGGGAAAGAGCTCATATACGTGTTCTAGATTGGCCTTTATCCTCTCCTCTTTTCTTCCGTGAATCCAAGCACCGAGACATAAGTTTTTATAGACGCTCATCTGGGGAAATATCTTTTTATCTTCCGGACAGAGGGTTATGCCTTCCCTCACTATGGTGTAAGCAGGAAGTTCATCCATTCTCTTCCCTGTAAACCAAATCTCGCCGCGGCGTGGTTTCATCAGACCTGCTATCGTCTTGAGGAGGGTACTCTTTCCGGCCCCATTAGCGCCCAGGATACAGATGCATTCCCCTTCCTCGACCTCGATGTTAATTTCTTTTAAGGCCTGTGACTGGCCGTAATAACAATCTAGATGTCTAACCTCGAGCAGCATATCTATCCCCCAAATACGAAGCAATGACATCTTCATTAGAAGCAACAACTTCCGGCAAATCTTCTACTAGCTTCTTACCGTAGCTTAGAGCAAGAATGCGGTCAGAGATATTCATGACCACCCTCATCTTATGTTCTATTAAGCAGATCGTTTTTCCTTCATCTCTGATTTTTTTTATCAGTTCGATGATCATGTCAATTTCGTCCATGTCAACCCCACCAAGGGGTTCGTCAAGCAAAATGAGATCCGGATCGCCGGAGAGGGCAAGCCCTATGGAGAGTTGTTTTTGGGCCCCGTGGGGCAGGATTGCCGCCATGGTGTTTTTAAAAGTCCCCAACCCTATGAACTCAGCTACCGCATGGGCTCGTTCCACTGCTTCCGATTGGCTAACACGTCTCCTTTTGACACTCATGATGGAATGAAAAACAGGGAATTCCCGGGTCTGTTTTTGCCCTATGAGAAGATTTTCCAATACTGTATTTTGCATAAAAAGGGTTGTCAGTTGAAACGTCCGGCCGATACCCAGACGGGCGATTTGATACGGTTTCAACCCATTTATTTTCTGTCCTTGGAAGAAGATTTCACCTTCTGTCGGAGGTATAAATCCGGTAATCATGTTAAATAGGGTAGTTTTTCCGGCACCATTAGGGCCGATGATACTATAAATTTCCCCCCGGTTTATTTTAAAAGACACGTTATCGATCGCCTTGAGGCCACCGAAATATTTGGTCAGATTTCTGACTTCTAAGATATATTCATCCATCAGACACCCCTTTTATCGTGTCTTTTTGCTAAAGCCGTTCGAATGCCCCCTACGATGCCAAAGGGCAGAAATCTAATGGTCAGAATGAGGATGAGGCCATAAACGACGAGGCGCCATCCACCGAGAAAATGCAATTCCTCCGACAACAAGGGCAGAAAAATGGCGCCAATGATAGGACCGATAATAGTACCGACACCACCGATCATAACGTTGAGCAGCATCTCGAAGCTTGTGACGAAGTGGGCATTTTCGGCCATAAGGGATCCCATATAGGAGGCGAATACTCCCCCCGCTAATCCGGCAAAGAAGGTGCTAATAGTAAAACATATTACCTTATCCCGCATGGTATTTATACCGAGGGCTTGGGCCAGATCTTCATTGCCTCGAATGGCTATTAGACGTTTGCCGGATAGAGATGTGATAAGACGGTGTATCACGACGATCGTAATGAAGACGAGAAAAGAGACAAGATAATAGCAGCTGGCCGTACTTTCAAAGGATATGGTGCCTAAAAAAGGAATGACTATCGGATCGGGCCTAGGCAGTCCGAATAACCCTCGAGCCCCGCCTGTAACGTCATCCCATCGGGCGATTACGTAATATATGGCTATTCCTAGGCACATGGTGGCGATGGGGAAGTAATGTCCCCTCGTGCGCAAAGTGGGGAGCCCAGTTACGAAGCCAATCGTTGCCGTAAGCAGACAACCTAGCGGTAAGGCAGCCCAGAAAGACAGGCCCATTTTCTGCATTAGCAGTCCAGTAGCATAGGCGCCGATACCGAAAAATGTACCCTGAGCCAAGTTTAATTGACCTGCATAGCCGAGAATAAGGTTAAGCGAGAGGGCCGAGATAATCCAAATTCCGCTCATCACCAAGATGTGCAGGTAATATTCGTCTTTTATAAAGAGGGGGATAATCAGGATAATGAGAATGAGAACACCAAGGCAAAGGGCTTTTCTTTTTTTATCCATAGCGTTCCCCTATCAATGCGGCTTCCCGAACAGCCCTGTCGGCCTTACGGCGAGTAGAAGCACGAGTAGGCCGAAGATAATGGCCTCGGTAAAGAAGTTAGTTATATAAGAGGTAACTAATGTTTCGAGGATACCGATTATATATCCGCCTAAAACGGCTCCGATGAAACTACCCATGCCTCCAATTATAATGATGACAAAGGCCATGCCTATTACCGTGTGACCCATCGCCGGATAGATTAAGAGGATGGGGCCGACTAATACCGCTGCCACCGCGGCCAGAGCCGTACCAATGCCGAAAGTTATTCCCCGCATGTGGCTTATGTTTATACCCATAAGGAGTGCTCCATCGGGATTTTGGGAGGTGGCCTCGATAGCCGAACCCAACCGTGTTTTTTTTATGAATAGGTGAACTAACCATATAAGAACGGCGGCCGTTACGATGACAATAATACGTTGCGCCGTAATCATTACACCCATAACCTTAATCACTTTATCGCTCGGAGCGGCAAACTGTCTGAATTCCGGTCCCCAGAGGCTGAGGGCTGTATTCTCCAGAACGAGAATGAGCCCAACGGCTACGATAAAGGAGTTAATAAGAGGCTTATCGTAAAAAGGTCGGAATACAATCCTCTCCAGCAAGATGCCAATAGCAAAGAGAATAATCAATGATACGATGAGCCCGACCCAGTAAGGTGCTCCGAAGGATACGATGGCAAAATAGGCAATATAAGCGCCGATCATATAAAGGGTGCCGTGGACAAAGTTCGGTACATTGAGGATACCGTAAATGAGGGTCAGGCCCAGGGCAACCATAGCATATACGGAGCCGAGCATGATGCCGTTGATTAAAGTCTGTAAAAGGATTCCCACGATTCAACCTCCCACCACCCATCCGGGAAAAATCCCGGATGGGTGGGTTCTGATTTGTTTCAATATTTTTCCGTATATACCCAATCTGGGGTGGGAACGGGGAATGGATCGGAGAATTTGCCGTTTACGAACTCCACCCCTAAGACCCGACCTTTGACTGCCCCATTGGGGAAGATCTTTTCATTTTCGTAGGGATCATTCTCCTTCACGAGCGGCATCTTTTGGATACGGGGGTCCTTGAGGGCATCCATTATTTTGTACACATCGGTTGTAGTGCCGGCAAGCTTTATTGCCGCTAGGTAGTAGATGATATTCGCATAGGCTATCGCAGATTCGTGGACGGGTACCTGATCGGCTCCGTATTTCTCCTTAAATTTCTTGATAAACTTTTTGGCCGATGGATTTGGATAAAAAATGAGAGGACAGGTGCCAATAGAACCGTTTAACATGTTTGGATCGGGTACAAACTGAAGCATCTCTTCCAATTTACCCCGTTCGATGACGATGAAACCGCCCCTGAACCCGAGCTCTCGGGCCTGTTTGACCTGCATGGCATTGGGTTCGGAAGAGGAACCGATGAGAATACAATCGGGATTGGTAGCTAGGGCTTTAGTGAGCAGCGGATAGTAATCAGAAAGCTTCATGAAATCAACGGGAATATGGGTAGTAATTACACCGCCTTTCTTCTGCCAGTATTTCTCGAAAAGCCCACTCCATAGCTTGCCGTAATCGTAAGCATCGGGCATCATGGCACACTTCTTCCAACCGAACTTATCCATCGCTCGGTTCGCCCACGCCTGGACATAAGCCATCATGGCCGGTGGCCCCCGAAAGATCAGTTTGTTGCCCGAAGTAACGCAAACCTGATTGGTGGTGTAGGCACAGATAATAAATTTCTCTTTCTCATTGATGGCCATAAGACCGAAGATGCCTCCACTTGAAGGGTTGAAGATCATCTTCGCCCCTTCCTTGTGGACCAGTCTTTTCGCGTTACTTACCGTGAGGGCCGTCTGAAACTGATCGTCCAAACTTATCAGCCTCACTTGGTACTTCTTACCTGCCACCTCCAGACCGCCCATTTGGTTTACTTGGTCAACGGCCATCTGGAGCCCCATTTGGAGGTTTTTCCCAAACTTGGCACCTCCACCACTGAGAGGACCACTGTAGCCGATGGTAATAGTATTCTCATCGGCCCTAAGGTGTGTCCCCGTCGTGACGATTAGCACCCCCATTAGAAAAAGAAAAAACAAATACCCTCCTTTTTTCATTTTCCCCCCTCCTTTTAATCTTTAACGACCCATATCCATGCGATATCCTAGGGCGGAAGAAATTTGTAAGGCCGTCATTTTGACGGATTTCACTATTTCTTCCCAACCCCTTTCCTCCATTCTTGTTCGCGAACCCGTGAGACTAATGGCGGCAATGACCCGCCCGGATTTGTCCCTGATCGGAGCCCCCACGCAAGATACCCCAACAATAGTTTCCTCTCGATCTTCCGCATAATCTTGTTTAAGTATATTCTTTATTTCCTTTAGGAGGTCGTTTTTTTTAACAATGGTGTTGGGAGTTCTCTGGGGAAAAGGAGCTTGATTCAAATATTTTTCTTGCACCTCAACGGGGGCATAGGCGAGAAGAATCTTGCCTCCCGCTGTAGAATTTAGAGGCATGGTCGAACCGGGCTGCGGGTAGAGTAAAAATGGTTCCTTCGGTTCATAGCGATGGACGATGAGAGCCGCATCTTTAGCCAAAACAGATATGTGAACTACTTCGCCGTATCGGTCACACAGTGCTACGGCCCAGGGTTGGGCGGCTCGGCCTAGTTCACTCTGATTGGTGAACAGGGCACCCAACTGAAGGACTTTAAAGCCGAGTTTGTATCTCCGAGAGTTTTCGTCTTGCTGGAGAAAGTTTTTTTTCTCCAGCGTCGTAACCAGAGCATAGGCGGCGGCTTTGGAAATTCCTAAATGTTTGGCAACTTCTGTGATACCCACGCTTTCTGCCCCGCTTTGAAAGATTTCGAGAATTTCCAAGGCCCGGGTAACAGATTGAATCATGTTGTTGTCCCATGATTTAATTTACTTAGTTCGATAATATTGAAAAAGTTTTTTGTCAAATAAAATATTTTAAGTTAAAAAGAATAAAAAAGGGGAGGGACAACATGAAAAAGGCAAAAAGTCATGTATTTTCAGATCATGATGTACTTTCAATGGTAAGAAGGTCGATGCTTTACGCCTGTGGCTGGAATTATGGTGAAATCAAGCGACCTTTTGTAGCGGTGGTAAATACGTTCAATGAGATGCATCCCGGTCACCAGCATTTGAGGCATATAGCCGAACGGGTGAAAGCGGGGGTGAGAACGGCCGGGGGGATGCCGTCAGAATTTTGCACCATCGCTCTATGTGACGGTTTGGCTAACGGACATGCGGGGATGAAGTATCCCCTGCCGAGCCGGGAGATAATAACCTATTCGATAGAATGTGTGATTAATGCCCATTGTTACGATGCCGCCGTTTTCATCGGTTCCTGCGATAAGATCATACCCGCTTTACTAATGGCGGCGGCCAGGCTAAACATCCCGTCCGTCATCGTAACCGGAGGTCCCATGCCGGCTGGATACTGGGCTAGACAAGGGATAAGGGCATCGGTATCTCGTTACGGTCAGATGATGAAAAAGGTTTTTACTGAGCTTTATTCGGAAGAAATAAGGGAAGAAGCCTTGGCTTCTTTTTATCCCTGTGCAGGTGCTTGTTGGGGTATGGGAACGGCTAACACGATGGCCTGTCTCTCGGAGGCTTTAGGAATGAGTCTGCCGGGAGACGGTACGGCCCCTGGTGTCATGGCTAAAAAAATGAGACTGGCAGAGATGGCGGGAGAGAAGGTGATGGAGCTTTTGGAAAGAGATATTACGCCTAGAAAAATAATGACGAAGTCGGCTTTGGAAAATGCGCTGAAGGTCAATGCCGCCATTGGTGGCTCTCTTAATACGGTCTTGCATCTGCCCGCGTTAGCTCATGAGTTAGGTTTCTCAATAACTTATGAAGACTTTGATCGCCTCTCCCGTAGTACTCCACACCTCGCTAATGTCGAACCCGCCGGACCTTTTTCCGTCACCGAGTTGGATGACGCTGGCGGTATCCCCGGTGTTATGAAGGCGATGGAAAGTCTTTTGGACAGGTCAGTACTTACCGTAACAGGGAAAACATTAGGGGAAAATCTATCTGCGACGGCTGTTTTCTCCTCCGAGATTATTCGGCCCCTCTCAGATCCCGTTCATCCTTACGGTGGTATTGCCGTTTTGAAAGGAAACTTAGCTGAAAGGGGGGCCGTCATCAAGCAAGTAGCGGTCAAAGAGGATCTTTGGCGCTTTAGGGGACCGGCTAAAATCTTCAACGGCGAAGAAGAAGCCCTCGCGGGGATCGGGGCGGGCGCGATCAAGGCAGGGGATGTTATAGTTATCAGGTACGAAGGACCTGTCGGAGGGCCAGGAATGAGGGAGATGGCTCTGGTTCGTGTTGCCTTGAAGTTGGCCGGTTTAGGTGAGACAACCTATCTCGTAACGGACGGTCGTTTTTCCGGGTATAGTGACGGCCCTTGTATCGGCTACCTATCACCAGAAGCAGCCATCGGAGGCACGATTGCCTTCGTTGAAGATGGTGATATGATCAATATAGATGTAGGGGAAAGAAAGCTGGAAGTTGAACTCACGGACGCAGAACTTATGAGGAGGCGGGCAAATTTTCAACCGCCCACTCGACAGTTGCCCACAGGTTACCTCGCCCTGTACGCCCGACTCGTTTCGGCCTCAGATGAAGGGGCGGTCATAAAATCATGATTTTTTAGTTATTTTTCATGGATGCGGGTTGCCCTGTCGATTCCAAGACCCGCATCCAGATATTTCCTCCCGGATCAACCTGCTTTCCCGAGGTTACATATTTGAGGGGAATATGCACGTATTCCCCTCGGAAAAGACCGACTAGCATGTCCGTTTTTCCCGCCATAGCTGCATGGACGGCGTATTGACCGAGGGCGGCGCAGTAAATACTATCACTCGCATTAGCCGGGACCGAGCGAATCATATAGCTGGGATCTATGTATTTTAGATTGATCTCCATACCTATTTTCTTGAAATGGCTTTCAATGCGGTCTTTTAGAAATACGCCTATATCTCGTAACTTGATGTTCCCCGAGGCATCATAACCGACCGCGTCTCCATCAAAGGGGACCAGATCCTGGCCAGCCCCCTCAGCGACGAGAATGACGCAGTGACCCCTTCTACGCAGTCTTTCCTCTAAGGCCTTGAGAAACCCCTTCTCCCCCTCTAAATCGAAGGGTACCTCCGGAATCAAGACAAAATTGGCATCATTTTGGGCGAGGGAGGCATGAACGGCGATGTGACCAGATCTACGTCCCATTAGCTTGACGAGACCGATACCGTTAGGCGCCCCTTTAGCCTCAACATGGGCGCATTGGATTGCCTTTACCGCTTCCGAAATGGCGGTATCGAAACCAAAAGTTTTGTCTATCAAATTCAAATCATTATCTATGGTTTTGGGAATCCCCACAATGCTTATATATAAGCCCCGCTTTTCTATTTCGTTTGCAATTCTTTCAGCGGCGCGCATGGTGCCATCCCCACCGATGCAAAAAAGTATATCCACGTTCATTCTCTTCAAAACCGTTACCATTTCTTCAATATCTTGATTCCCGCGGGAAGAAGAGAGAATGCTACCGCCATGGGTATGAATGTCGTCTACCACCTCGGGAGACAGTTCCATTACCTCATGTCGGAAGCGTGGGATGAGACCTTGGAACCCGTACCGGATACCGATTATATTCTGCACCCCGTATCGGTAGTACAGCTCCATGACGATCGCTCTGATCACATCGTTTATTCCGGGGCAAAGGCCTCCACAAGTAACAATGGCAGCTTTTGTCTTGACGGGATCGAAGAAGATCATCTCTCTCGGTCCAGCTAACTCTAAGGTTAGTGGCTCGAGTCCCTCCATCCTGTCACGATGGTAAGAGTGAAGATCATTAAAGAAGAGGATACGTTTATCATCCGGCGTAAAATAGCTGGTAACAATCGGGGAAGGAATGGTACACTCCCCCAAAGACTTGATAGTAAAATCGTAATGTTGTTCGCCCATGTATCCCCCCTTCGTTCAGTTAAAACATAGTTAAAGGCGGATTGATGAGAACCCCCGGAGCGGGAGAACCACCATCTCGCAAGAAGACTTTTCTTCCCTTTACCTCCAGTCTTCCTTCAGCAAACCATTGAATCGCTTGAGGATAGATTCGATGTTCTTCCTTCAAAATTCTTGCCGCTAAAGTATCTACCGTATCATCAGGGTAGACGGGTACCACCGCCTGGATGATGATGGGACCCGTATCCACTCCCTCATCTGCGAAATGCACCGTACATCCGGAAAACTTTACCCCGTAATCGAACGCCTTTTTCTGGCCATGCAGACCAGGAAAAGATGGAAGGAGGGCGGGGTGGATATTCATGATCCTTAAAGGAAAGGCACGAATGAATTCAGGCGTAAGAATCCTCATGAAGCCGGCCATAACTACCAATTCAACTTCATAATGTTGCATGATAGACACCATGGCCCGATCGAACTCTTCCCGCGAGGTATAATCCTCATGTTTCAGTATTACATAATTTATCCCGTGTTTTTCACATCGTCGAAGGGCATAAGCCTCGGGATTATTGCTTATTACGACCTCGATCTTCGCATCCAGCAAGCCTTGTTCAATGGCATCAATGATGGCTTGTAGATTGGATCCGTTCCCCGAAACGAGAATACCTAATTTGAGTTTCATACGAGCACCACGGCCGGGTCTTGTTCTTTTCTCATCTTGATGTATCCAAGCAAGTAAGCTTTTTCACCCATGTTCTCGAGACGGACCATAATTTCCCGTGTATCTTCCGGTTTAACGATCAGAATCATGCCGATTCCCATGTTAAAGACACGGTACATCTCCTCTTCCTCGATCTGACCCCACTCCTTGAGTTTAGAAAAAATGGGTGGAATGGGCCATGAGCCCTTTGTAATTACCGCCTGTACACCTTGGGGTAAAATGCGGGGGATGTTATCGTAAAAACCCCCTCCCGTTATGTGAGCTATTCCCTTTATCTCAAAAGATTTTAATAGATTAAGAATGGGTCGCACGTATATGCGTGTCGGAGTAAGGAGAACAGAGGATAAAGATCCCTCATATCCCTCTATTTTTTCATTTCCCTTAAACCTCTTCTGTTCAAAGACAATTTTTCTTACGAGGGAGAAACCGTTACTATGAAGACCGTTTGAAGCCAAACCGATTATATGGTCATCCACGTGGATAGTCGATCCGTCGATTAGAGCCTCCGCTTCGACTACCCCCACACAAAAGCCGGCTAAATCGTACTCGCCTTCACGGTACATACCAGGCATCTCTGCCGTTTCTCCGCCTAAGAGGGTACAGCCAGCTTCCTGACATCCCTTTACTATGCCTTCTATAATTTTTACTTCCCGGTTGAGATCGATTTTCCCCGTTGAGAGATAATCGAGAAAGAATAGGGGTTCTGCCCCTTGGACGATAACATCGTTAGCAGACATGGCTACCAGATCGATACCGACGGTATGGTGATGGTCAAACATTTGCGCTATTTTTAACTTGGTTCCGACGCCATCGGTAGAAGACACAAGGATGGGATTTTTATATTTCTTTACATCTAATCGAAATAAACCGCCGAACCCACCTATGGCTCCTATGGCTTCGGGTCTTAACGTTTCTTTAACTTTGGGCTTAATAAGATTAACAAAAGTATTGGCCCGATCAATATCTACTCCGGATTCTTTGTATGCCTTAGCACACATACGTTCTTCCTATAATTTTGAAATTTGTTTTTTTAGTATATTACAGCCAACAAAATGTCAATTTTCGATCATTACGTTTGCGTTGAAGATAGATGTGTCTTATGGCAATGTAAGATCGAGTATTTTTGGCCGGGAGCTTGAATGATGATGTCTAAATGTGCGGATATATTGGAAAAAATAGAAAAACCACTTCGATTCTCTTACCAGAGCAATTATTCCCACTTGGCTTTGGTAAAAGAGCTGGGGCCCCTCATGGTATCCCTGGCGGATGGACTTGCCGCCACGGGAGAAATATCCCCTCCATTAGTGCACAGATTTAAAAATCTTTTCGTCGATTTCGATGCCCTACCACTTGAAGAGAAGAAATCGAGGGTGTCTGAGGCCCTGCTACTTGTCAGTGAGATGCGAACGAATTGTTCGGCATCCAACGAAGACGCCATAGACTGGGAGGAAATGTTGAGAGTTTTGTCTCAACCAGTTCAGTATGTGAAAGGGGTGGGTCCACGCATTGCTTCCATATTGGAAAGGAAACGGATCCACAACGTCGAGGACCTTCTCTACTTTCTCCCTCGGCGTTACGAAGATCGGCGGCAAATCAAGAAGATAGTCGAGACAACTATCGGTCAGAAGGAAACCATCGTCGGGGAGATAACGGCAGCCCAGTTCCAAGGGTACGGGTTAAAAAAGGTCTTTGAAGTAACGGTAGATGACGGTTCCGGAAGGCTTCTTGCAACCTGGTTTAAAGGGAGTCCTTCGTTTCTCAAGGCAACTTTTAGACCGGGGCATCGAGTAATCTTCACGGGAGAGGTAAGGGCCTTTAAGGGTAATAGGTCCATGATCCACCCGGATTTCGAAGTAATCTCCAGCGAAGACGATGATTCGCTTCACTTCCGTCGAATTGTACCCATCTATTCGGAATCAGAGGGTTTGCATCAGAAAACCATAAGAAAGATTATCCATTCGGCTTTGTCCATAACGTCGCCCCATTTAAAAAGCCCAATACCCGAGTACATATGCAAAAAAAGGGACCTGCCCGCTCTGAATGTGAGTTTGAATATGCTCCATTTTCCTCCTCATATGGAGGTCGTGGAAGAGATAGAGACAGGACGATCAGCCTATTTGAGGAGACTCATTTACGAAGAATTTTTTTTCTTTGAGTTGGGGATGGCGGTCCGTCGGAAAGAAGTGGCACAGGAAAAGGGTATCCGTTTTGAAACTGGGGGTGAATTGGTGAAGAAGTTTTATCGCCTACTCCCCTTTAATCTGACAGGCGCCCAATGGCGAGTAATACGGGAAATTGAAGAAGATGTGAGGAAGGAGCGGCCCATGAACCGGTTGCTGCAGGGAGATGTGGGGAGTGGAAAAACGGTAGTAGCAATGGCGGCTATGGTAACGGCCTGCGACAACGGTTACCAAGCAGCCATTATGGCTCCCACAGAAATATTAGCGGAACAGCATTTCAGAAACATAGGTCGTTGGGCGGAGGGCTTGGGTCTAAGAGCAGCCCTCCTTACAGGGGGAAAGAAAGGAACGGAAGTACGTCAACTCCTGAAAGAAATAGAGAAAGGGGAAATTCATATTATTATCGGTACCCATGCCCTCATCCAGGACCGACTGTCTTTCCATAATCTCGGCTTGGCCGTAATTGATGAACAGCATAGGTTTGGGGTACTTCAACGGGCTGCCCTGAGATACAAAGGGGTAAATCCACATATTATGGTCATGACAGCTACCCCTATTCCCCGTACACTAGCCATGACTGTATATGGTGATCTGGATATCTCGGTTATTGATGAGCTTCCACCCGGTAAAAAACCGATAAAAACTCAAGTTTACTACGAAAGCGAGAGGGAAAAGGTCTATGAAATTATACGGTCTACGATAAAAAAAGGTCAACAGGTGTTCATCGTTTATCCCTTGGTGGAGGAGTCGGAGAGTTTAGATTTAAGAGATGCAACCAACATGGCCGATCATTTACAAAACATAGTCTTTCCCGAATTCAAGGTTGGTCTTGTCCATGGAAAAATGAGACCGAGAGACAAAGACCGCATTATGTCAGCTTTTTTGAGGAAAGAGATCGATATTCTTGTTGCAACCACGGTGATCGAGGTGGGTATAGACGTGCCGGAGGCCTCGCTCATGGTCATAGAACACGCCGACAGGTTTGGTTTGTCTCAATTGCATCAATTGAGGGGCAGGGTAGGGCGATCTAATATTCCTGGGCATTGTATTTTGATGGCGCAGTACGATGTGTCAGACGAGGCGAGGAGAAGGCTGGCGGTGATGGAAAAGACCAACGACGGTTTCCGGATTGCCGAGGAAGACCTGGCCATCCGCGGACCTGGTGAGTTCATGGGAACTAGACAGTGGGGTGTACCGGAATTTCGCGTTGCCAGTATTGTACGAGATGGACGTATCTTGAGCGAGGCAAGAAGTGATGCCTTTGCTATAGTGGAAGATGACCCGTTCTTGGAGAAAGAAGAAAATAAAATATTGAGAAAAATACTGATCCATCGCTGGGGTCAAAAACTAGAGCTCGCCAAAACAGGTTAAAGGCGTTTTATTTTGACAATTAGATGTATCCGTTATAAAGACTCACGCCGGACAAGGTAAGGGCCATGAAGGTAATTTATTTGGGATTAATCGGATTTGGTACCATTGGAAGCGGGGTAGTCAAACTGTTGCAGGAGGAGAAGGAGAATTTAGCGCGAAAACTGGGATTCGAGCTGCGGTTGAAAAAAATAGCCGATATTGATCTCGGTCGCCCTAGACCTGTTTCGGTGCCCCAGGACATACTATGCCAAGATGCGATGATGATTGTTAACGATCCTGAAATAGATATTGTGATCGAGCTGATGGGAGGTTATGAACCGGCCCGCTCCATCGTTAAGGCGGCATTGCGAAATAAGAAACACGTAGTAACGGCAAACAAGGCCCTTTTGGCGGAGTACGGTGATGAAATATGGCACATTGCGAATGAAGAGGGATGTGAGCTCGGCTTTGAAGCGAGTGTGGGGGGGACGATCCCAATTATAAAAACTGTTCGGGAATCGCTAATCGCAAACGACATCAGTCATTTAATGGCCATAATGAATGGAACTACCAATTACATCCTCTCTCAAATGACGGACGAACGGAAAGAATTTGATCAAGTTTTAAAAGAGGCACAAAAACTTGGTTTTGCCGAGGCCGATCCATCTTTCGATATAGATGGAAAAGATACCGCGCATAAACTGGCTATCGTTTTAGGACTGGCCTATGGGGGCTCGGTCAAAACAATGGATTTTTATTGTGAAGGTATTAGGGAAATTAGTCATCAGGATATCGAGTTTGCATTGGAGTTGGGGTACCGGATCAAATTGCTGGCGATCGCCTTCAAAAGAGGCTCCAGAATAGAGGCAAGAATTCATCCCACCATGATCCCGTCGGATCATCTTTTGGCCAGTGTGAATAGCAATTATAATGCTTTCTACCTCGTAGGTAGCGCATCCGGTCCCATTTTCCTGTTCGGTCAAGGGGCTGGCATGATGCCGACGGCTAGTGCCGTATTAGGAGATGTCGTGGACATAGCCAAGAAGCTGAAAGGGGAGGGGGGTAAAAGGGTGGGGTTACGAGATCCAGAAGTTCATGTACTTCGTCCCCTGGACCTCGTACCTTTTGACGAAATCTGTACCAACTACTATTTTCGCTTTATGGCCGTTGATCGTGCCGGAGTATTGTCCAAGATTTCCGGCATACTAGGAAATCACAACATCAGCATCGCTTCCGTAATACAGAAAGGGAGGAAAAAGGACGGAGCAGTACCCATAGTCATGGTTACCCATGAAGCCCGGGAGCGGGATGTGCAAGATGCGTTAGAAAAAATAGAGCAATTGGATGTAGTTCATGAACGAGTAAAGGTTATCCGGATCGAAGATGAGAGGTTAAAGTGAAATATTTGGTTTTGCTTGCCGATGGGATGGCCGATTATCCCCTATCCGAATTGGGTGGGAAAACACCTCTTGAGGTAGCTCACGTCCCTCATATGGACTACCTAGCCCAAGAAGGGTTCCTGGGTCTCGTTGATACCATACCGTCGGGCATGAAGCCGGGGAGCGATGTCGCCAATCTTTCCATCCTTGGGTATGACCCCCGGACCGTCTACCCAGGTCGTGCACCCTTGGAGGCGGCCAGTATGGGGATAAGATTAGGACCAACGGATGTTGCTTTTCGCTGCAATCTGGTGACCCTGGGTGAAGGCCCCGAGCCTGTCATGGTAGATTTTTCCGCTGATCATATTGAAAGTGACGAGGCCAGACAATTGATCGAGGGCATCGACCGGGTGCTTCGGGACGAAAAACGCGAGTTTTATGCCGGTGTAAGTTACCGCCATCTCATGGTGTGGAGAGGTGGAGAAGAAGGAATGGAAACGACACCGCCTCATGACATAACAGGTCAAGTGGCCACCCCTCACTTACCGAAAGGGGTAGGAGCAACTTACCTGATTGAGATCATGGAAAAGGCGCAAGCAGTGCTGAAGGACCACCCGGTGAATGTCAGAAGAAGACAAAAGGGAAAAAAGCCGGCCAATGGCATTTGGTTGTGGGGTCAAGGTCGGGCGCCTCTAATGGAGAGAATAACGGATAGATATGGAATTAGGGGAGGGGTAATCTCCGCCGTCGATCTACTCAAAGGAATTGGTGTCTATGCGGGGTTGGAAATTATAAGCGTGCCTGGCATTACCGGGTATATAGATACAAACTTTCATGGAAAAGCCACTTATGCTATGGCAGCTTTGCGCGAAATGGATTTTGTCTTTGTCCATGTCGAGGCACCGGATGAGATGGGTCATGAAGGAAATATTGAAGGGAAAATAATGGCATTAGAGAGAATTGATAAGGATATCCTTGGATACGTGCTCGAAGAGAGCAAACACATCAATCCATTGAGAATTCTTCTGCTCAGTGATCACCCGACCCCCATTAAGCTTCGAACCCATGCTTCAGATCCGAGCCCATTTGTTCTTTGGTCTTCCCTCTCAGAGGAAAAGAGCCGCACGGGAATGAACTTCTCGGAAGGGAATGCTCACCTGACGGGAAACATCGTATCTCCTGGACATAAATTGATAGAATTGTTGTTCAAGGGGTGGAGAAGAGGAAAATGAAAAACGTAACCCCCGTGCGAGTCATATATGCGGATACTGATGCGATGGGTATCGTTTATCATACTAATTATATTCGATGGTTCGAAATTGGTCGCACGGAGTTATTAAGAGAGGCGGGATTTATATACGCCGACTGGGGAGGCAAGGGATATCACCTACCGGTCATTGAGGTCTATTGTCACTATCGACAGGCGGCACGTTATGACCAGGTCCTCTTAATCGAGACGTCGGTGGGGCATGTGAATCGGGCGACCGTCAAATTTAACTATACCATCTGGAGTGAAGATAGGAAAAAGGAGATGGTTGAAGGCTATACCATTCATGCCTGTATAAATGCCCAGGGTAAGGTAGTTCGCCTGCCATGGGAGATGATCGATATCATAAAGCGGGCTTTGGATTAAAGCACTTGTAAGGAGATATTTTTTATGGTCGAAAAGATTACGAAGAAAGAGCTAAAACAACCAGACAGGTTCCAGATTTTTCTAGCGAATCTACTCAGTTTCTTCCTCCAGCACAGAAAGAAGGTGATTATAGGGGGCACGGCGCTCGTAATTATAATTTTTATCATCGGGGGATGGCTTTACTATCAACATGACCAGGAAATGAGAGCTCTTACTTTGTACACCAAAGTGTCGGAGGATTACCGTCTGGCCGTAGCAGAAAAAAAGGACTTAACTCCTATTATAGCTGCCTTCAAAGATATCGTTAATCGTTATCCCCATACCCAATCCGCTTCCTATGCCCTTTTTCGTTTGGGGAACATCTATGTGAGAGAAGGCAAAATAGATGAAGGTATTTCTTGGTTCAAAAAGTACATTGAACAAAACCGAAAGGACAACGAACTTCTCGTTATAGCCTACAATGCCTTGGGGATATGTTATGAAGAAAAGGGGGAATTCAAACTCGCCCTTGAAAATTACGAAAAAGCCTCTCGCTTGAAATCAGGAGCTATGTTCGAGAGTATAAACTACGCAAACATGGCCCGTGTTTATGAAGCCTTAAAAGATATCAAAAAGGCAACTGAATACTACGAAAAAGCCAGAACGAAAACGGTTGATCCCGTCCTAAAGGACTGGTACGCAAGAAAAACTAATCTAAAGTGAAAGGAATTTTTTATGAAGGCGTTGTTATCAGGTAATGAAGCCATCGCTCGAGGTGCCTATGAGTATGGTGTCCGGTTCGGAGCCGGTTACCCGGGAACCCCCAGCACGGAAATATTGGAAGCATTCTCGAAATATGAGGGAGTTTACGCGGAATGGTCACCTAACGAAAAAGTGGCGTTGGAAGTAGGGATCGGTGCGGCTTTGGCGGGCGAAAAGGCATTAGTGACAATGAAGCATGTCGGGTTGAACGTAGCGGCAGACCCCCTTTTCACGGTGAGTTACACGGGTACGAACGGTGCCCTTGTTATAGTTTCCGCCGATGATCCCTCGATGCATAGTTCTCAGAATGAGCAGGACAACCGGAATTACGCCAAGTTTGCCAAGGTTCCTCTCTTAGAGCCAGCCGATAGTGAAGAAGCGAGGAGATACGTGAAGATTGCCTTTGAACTGAGTGAGAAGTTCGATACCCCCGTTATCTTGCGCACAACTACCCGCGTGTCACATTCTAAAGGAATAGTTGAATTAGAAGAGCCAACTGCATATGAAGACAAGAGAATGATCAAGCCAGATGTAGCCAAGTACGTAATGGTGCCAGCTATGGCCCGCGGAAGGAGACACGAGGTGGAAAAAAGACTGCGGGCGCTTAAAGAATATGCAAACACATGTCCCGAAAATAGAATAGAAATGGCTGATCCTGAAGTAGGTATCATTACTGCTGGCATGTGTTACAATTATGCTAAATCGGTTTTCCCCGATTATTCCTATTTAAAACTGGGTTTGGTTTACCCCCTGCCGGAACGACTTATCCGCGATTTTGCCTCGCGGGTAAAGAAGCTGTATGTGATAGAGGAACTGGATCCCTTCATCGAAGAACAGGTAAAAGCGATGGGGATAAGTGTCGTCGGAAAAGAAATTTTTCCGTATGCCGGGGAATTCGATCCGGGGATCATCTATGAAGCTATTACGGGGAAAAAGAATATAACCCTGACCCCACCGGAAATTGAAATACCACCTCGTCCCCCTAACCTGTGTCCCGGTTGTCCTCATCGAGGAATCTTTTATGTGCTAGGAAAGTTGCAAGTTTTTGTGACCGGTGACATCGGTTGCTACACGTTGGCCTTTATGAAGCCATTGGAGGGATTGCATTCGTGTATCTGTATGGGGGCGAGTGTTAGCATGGCCCACGGCATGAGTAAGGCCTTAAAGGAGAAAGGAAGAGGAAAAATAGTAGGTGTTATAGGTGATTCTACATTCCTGCATTCCGGCATTACGCCCCTCATCGACATAGTGTACAATAAGGGAGAAGCCGTCATCGTCATATGCGACAACCGTACGACAGCCATGACGGGAATGCAGGACCATCCCGGAACCGGTTTTACCTTACAGCAGGAGTTGACGAAAGCGGTCAATTACGAGGAACTAGGCAGGGTATTAGGGTTAGATAGCGTCCGGGTCGTTGACCCTTATGACCTGAAAGAAACAGAAGATGTCTTGAAGGAAGAACTTTCACGAGCCGGTTCTTCTCTTATTGTCTCACGCCGCGCCTGCGTTCTTTACCGCCGGGAAAAGGTGAAGCAAGAAAGTCTCTGGGTGGATGAAGAAAAATGCGTTGGATGTCGCCAATGTCTCAATGTCGGATGCCCCTCTCTTTCATGGATAGATTTTTCTGACCTACCAGAGGGGGCATATAAGAAAATAACAAAAAAACAGAAGGGAAGAGCCTTGATTGATGCTGATTCTTGCACCGGATGTAGCATCTGCGCTCAGCTTTGTAGCAAAAAAGCCATTTTGAGGAAGGGATAGTAACATGGAAAGGAAAGATAAAGTTCGAAGACTACTTCTTGCTGGTGTCGGCGGTCAGGGGATTCTTAAAGCCAGCGATATGATATGCACGGCCCTCATGTACGAAGGCTTAGATGTGAAAAAAAGCGAGGTGCACGGCATGGCCCAGAGAGGGGGTTCGGTCACGAGCCATGTCCTCTACGGATCCAAAGTTTTCTCTCCCGTTGCAGGTCGGGGAGAGGTCGACATCCTAATCGCATTTGAAATTTTAGAATCACTTAGATATATCAATTACTTGAAACCTACTTCTAAAGTAATACTTAATGATTTTCGCATTAACCCACCGGTTGTCAATTTGGGAATAATGAAATATCCCGAGCACATAGAAGACATTTGGAAGGAACAGGTGACTTCATTAGAAGTGATAAAAGCGCGTGAAATAGCGAGGAAGGCGGGGAATTTTCGCTCTGAAAACGTGGTAATGGTTGGTATCTTGGCACGCCACCTACCGGTTAAGAGGGAGATATGGGAAAGGGTTATAAATGAGTCATTTTCGGAAGACCTAAGAGATGTTAATATTAGGGCCTTTCAATTAGGTTACAGTGCCCTCCCATCTTGACAAAAGTTTTGTCATGATTTGATTATTCTGTGAATACTATTCTCATCACTTTAAGCGGAGATAGGGTTTATGGGGGAAGACTATTATAAAATTCTCGGTGTGAGCCGGAATGCCTCTTTAGATGATATAAAGAAGGCTTATCGTAAGCTTGCCTTTAAATGGCATCCCGATCGCAATCCCGAGAACAAGGCGCAAGCAGAAGAAATGTTCAAAAAAATAAGCGAGGCCTATGCGGTTCTGAGTGATGAGGAAAAGAGAAAGCAATACGATACGTTTGGCTCTGCCGATCAATTCCGCCAGCGTTATTCGCAGGAAGAGATTTTCCGCGGATTCGATCTCAACGAGATTTTGCGGAGCTTTGGTTTTGATTTTGGAGGCGGTCGAGGTTTCACGAGAAGGACGACACGGGGTACTTTTGATCCCTTTGCCGATTTATTCGGCGGAGGGCATTCGTATGAGTACGAAATGCCTCAGCGGGGAGAAGATTTACACTTTAATCTTTCCATTTCCCTTGAAGAATCGGTTTTTGGAGCAGAAAAAAAAATCGCTATTCCTAAAGATGGGAAGATTGATGAAATAAACGTTAGAATACCGGCCGGAATTACGGCGGGAAAGAAACTAAGGGTGGCGGGACGGGGCAGTCCCGGAAAAAACGGAGGGCCGGCGGGTGACCTTTATTTGCATATAAATATCCTGCCTCATCCGATTTTTGCCCGCGAGGGAAATGACATTTATATCGAAAAGAGTATTTCTCTCTCGCAAGCCATTCTGGGTACGACTATTGAAGTGCCAACGATTGACGGCTCGATCAAAAGGGTGAAAGTACCGGCCGGTACCCAGCCAAACACCAAAATTCGGATGAAAGGATGCGGTGTGCAAGGGTTAAAGGGAGAAAAGGGAGATCAATACGTAAAAATCACCGTTGATATACCAAAAAAACTAACGTCGAAACAAGAAGAACTCGTACGTCAATTGGCCAAAGAGGGATTATAAGAAAGTTCAAAACAAAGGGCGCATAAGATATGTTATGTAAACTTTAAATTTACGGCCCCCCAGATACCTAGGTATTGATCTTTTATGATGATAATTCCCTTAATTCCCGGAATCTTTTTTCCTTTTCCGATGGCATAATTTATATCTTGTGGCCTCTTCACTAGGTTTCCGATGGCCGTAGCAGCTGCATCGGCCAGTAAGGCTGAAGAAGACAGAACGCAAACTGCGTCCGCCGTGCCAAAACTAAGAGATGGCCCGATTGTCCCTGAGGAAGTACAAACCCCAAGGGGCATCTCTTTTTTTTCCACGGTGATAATCAATTTTTCACTTAGTGGAGAGCGACCGGCAAAAATGCCTATTTCTATGGTTCTCTGTGCATTTAAGTAAATATCTCCTCCATTTTCTACTATTATTTCCGGCGAATATCTTAATAGATCCTTTCCCACAAACTCAGCGATTGCTCCCGCTACGGCCGCCATCGGCCCTACCTGGACTGTTTGAGATACCGCGATCATTTCTCTTATGATAGGAGGCGCCAGGGGATTAGGTGGAACGGGAATTAAGGACCTAAGGAAATCTTCATGTTGACGTATATAGTTTTCTATTAAGCCTCGATAATACTTGAGAATTTTCGTGGCCTCCTCAGATAAGTCTCGATGGGCACCGATGTATAAATCCGATTCCTTTTCCATGACAGAAAAATAGGTTAGACCATTAAGACGGGTATGTTGGCGATAACTTCTTTCTATATAAAAACTTTCCCTCATTTCCAGATAACAGTCGACGGTCCGAGGGCTTCTTCTAGATCGGCTTTGAGCTGGGGCGATATTTTCATTTTATAACCATCTCCCAGAGCAACGACGACCTCCCCCTCAGCTGAGCATAGGTGCAGGTAGGGTTTGGCCGACCCTCGATGGTGGAAAGAAATTTTTTTAATTAAAGCTAGATTTTCCTCTGTTACGTGATCCATATCGAGATATAAGTGAACCTCTTCTCCCCATCCGTTTTGGGTCAAAAAATGACGCAGAGAAATAACTTCCGCCGCCAAAACCTTTGTAGACTCCTCTTCTTGACTGATAGTACCTTTAACAATTACGGGCTTTTCTCCGTGGATGGCATCGAAACTACGTCGATAGACCTCGGGAAAAAGGATGATATTAATCGTACCGGATAAATCTTCTAACACTAAATGAGCCATGACCTCTTTCTTTTTCGTCGTCACTTCCCTGATGGCTCCTGGGAGACCTGCCACAATGACTTCTTCTTTATCCCTTTTTTCCGATATGTTCGACGAATCGGCGGTTGTGAAACGTTCCAACTGAGATCGATATTGCCAGAGGGGATGACCAGTTATAAAAAAGCCGAGAAGTTCTTTCTCAAAGGTTAACTTTTCCCTTTCGTCCCAGTCTTCCACCTCCGGAACGGCCATATTTGGGAATTTATCCATGTTTCCCGTCTCTATCTCGAACATGCCAATTTGGTTAGCTCCATGTTTGCGATGATTGCTCTGGGCCATCTCTATGAACTGCTCGTAACATAAACTGAGTTGTCTGCGGTTATATCCCATGGAATCGAAGGCCCCGCATTTGATTAGACTTTCGATTACTCTTTTGTTAACCTTCTTGGGATCGACTTTAAAGAAAAAGTCCTCCAACGTCCTAAACTTGCCTCCTGCTTCATTTCGGGCCCGTATTATAGCCTCAACCGCCCCCGCCCCCACATTTTTTACCGCTTCCAAACCGAAGCGAATGCTCCCACTCGCTACCGTGAAATCTCTGAGCGATTCGTTTATATCGGGAGGATACACATTAATGCCTTTTTCCTTGCAACTATTTATATACTTTATGATTTTGTCCCGATTATCTTTTTCACTGGATAGTAGGGCCGCCATAAATTCCACCGGGTAATGGGCCTTCAAATAAGCTGTTTGATAAGAGATGATGGCATAGGCAGTACTATGAGATTTGTTGAATCCATATTTGGCAAATCTCTCCATGTACTCCCAGATCTTTTCTGCTTTTTCCGCACTGATTCTGTTGGCCTTGGCTCCGGCCAGAAATTTAGGCCTTTCCTTATCCATGACGTCAGCAATTTTCTTACTTATGGATTTTCTCAAATTGTCCGCCTCAGCCATGGTATAGTTTCCTATAACATTTGCAATCTGCATTACCTGCTCTTGATAGAGAATTATTCCATAAGTTTCTTTAAGAATTGGTTCTAACTGTGGAACAATATATGTTATTTTAGATTTGCCCTGTTTTCTGGCAATGAAATCGGGGACCATCTCCATCGGGCCGGGACGGTAGAGAGCGATGAGTGCAATGAGGTCTTCGATGCAGTCCGGTTTCATGTTGACGAGAATTTCCCGCATGCCGGCGCTTTCCAGTTGAAATATACCGTCTGTATCCCCCTTCTGTAAAAGTTCATAGGTGAGGCCATCGTCTAAGGGAATGTTGTCTAAATCGATAGATATCCCCCTACTCTGCTCTACCGTTTTTTTTATGTTTTTGATCATGGTTAAGGTTTTCAGTCCCAGGAAGTCAAATTTCGTCAGACCAATGGCTGCCAGATCGTTCATAGAATATTGGGTCACGATTTCGTTGCGCGGGCTTCGGCAGAGAGGTACCCTTTCTACTAAGGGGATATCGGATATCACTACTCCTGCGGCATGGGTTGAAGAATGGCGTGCTAAACCCTCTAGAACGCGAGAAAGGGAGAGAAGGCGGTTTATTTTTTCATTTTTTGCCGCTTCTTCACGCAGGCGAGGTTCGGCCTGCAAGGCCTCATCAAGAGTGATATTGAGTAAATTGGGGACGAGCTTGGCAATAGCGTCCACTTCTGCATACGGAATGTTGAGCGCTCGGCCTACATCGCGTATGACCGCTTTAGCCTGCATCTTGCCAAAAGTAATTATTTGAGCCACGTTGCTTGCCCCGTACTTTTCCGTGACATAGCGTATGATTTCTTCTCGGCCCTCGGGACAGAAATCCGTATCTATATCGGGCATACTTTTCCGGTCAGGATTGAGAAAGCGCTCGAAAAATAGACCGTAACGTATAGGATCTATGTTTGTGATTCCAAGTGCAAAGGCGACAAGACTCCCCGCCGCTGATCCCCTACCGGGCCCGACCGGGATGTTTCTTCTTCTGGCGTAATTTATAAAATCTGCCACGATGAGAAAATAACCAGAAAACCCCATGGATTTAATAGTAACGAGTTCATGCTTCAGCCTTTCCTCATACTTTCCTTTTTCCACGTCCGTGAGATTTCCCATCTGACTCAGTCGCTCTCTTAAACCTGACCAGGCTAGGGATGCTAATTCTTCATCTACACTTTTTCCCTCTTCGACCGGATAGTGAGGCAGATAGATCTGGCCAAATTCCAGCATGAGATTGCATCTTTCTGCAATTTCCACCGTATGGACGATGGCTTCTGGTGTGTCTCGAAACAAGGCCTTCATTTCCTCTGGGGACCGAAAGTAAAACTGGTCGGTGCGAAAACGGAGGCGATCTCGATCCTCTACGGTTTTTCCCGTTTGAATGCAGAGAAGAACGTCATGAGCCTCGGCATCTTCGCGTCGAAGGTAATGACAATCGTTCGTTGCCACGAGAGGGATTCCCAATCGCTCTGAAATATTTTTTAGACCCTCATTGACGATTTTTTGCTCCGGAAGTCCATTTTCCATTAATTCTAGGTAGAAGTTTTCGCGGCCGAAGATGTCCCGGTACTCCTCGGCCGCCCTAATCGCCCCATCTAAGTTGCCGTCGAGTAGGAAAGCTGGTATCTCGCCGTGAAGGCAAGCACTCATGGCGATGAGTCCTTCATGGTGTTCCCGGAGAAGTTCTTTATCTACGCGAGGTCGGTAATAAAATCCCTTTAGATAGCCAGCCGTTGTAAGTTTCATCAGGTTTTTGTAACCTTTGACGTTTTTGGCCAGGACACATAAATGACGCGAAGATTCACCTATGCCTTGGCCTGTGTTTTTCTCATCCAATCGACGGGGCGCTACGTAGAGTTCACAGCCTATGATGGGCTTAATGCCATGTTTAAAGGCCTGTTGATAAAATTCAATCGCCCCAAACATGTTGCCGTGGTCACTTAAAGCCACGGCCGGCATGGCATATTCCCTTGCTCGCTCAAAGAGCTCGGAGAACCTAATCATTCCGTCTAATAAGCTGTACTGACTGTGGACATGCAAGTGAACGAAATCAGAATGTTTCATGGTATTAATCTAGCCAATAGTTAGGTGCTTCCTTTGTGATTATGACATCGTGCACGTGGCTTTCCCTCAAGCCGGCCTGGGTGATCTTTATGAACTTTGCTTTTTTGTGCATCTCCGGAATATTGCGACAACCAATATACCCCATCCCGGCCTTCAGCCCGCCGATAAGTTGATGAATACTAGCCGACAGGGATCCTCGGAAGGGTACTCTTCCCTCAATTCCCTCTGGCACCAGTTTCAGATTTCCTTCGAATTCGTCTTGAAAGTAGCGGTCGCGACTGCCCATCTTCATCGCCTCTAAAGAACCCATACCCCGATAAACCTTGTAGCTGCGACCCTGGTAAAGAACTGTCTCCCCCGGGCTTTCTTCTGTGCCGGCAAATAAGCCACCGATCATAACAGAATCAGCACCTGCGGCCAAGGCTTTGGTAATATCGCCGGAATACTTAATTCCCCCATCGGCGATGACGGGGATCCCGTATTTTTCACAAACCCGATAGGCTTCTCTAATTGCCGTCAGCTGAGGTACCCCAACCCCTGCTATGATGCGAGTGGTACAGATAGAACCGGGACCGACACCGACTTTAACGGCATCTACGCCAGCCTTGATCAGGGCTTCAGCTCCCTCCGCGGTGGCGATGTTGCCGGCTATTAACTCACAGTTTGGAAAGTTTCTTTTAGTATCCCGTATGGCATCCAGTACACCTTTGGAATGGCCATGAGACGTATCGATCACTATCACGTCGCACCCCGCATCGAGTAAAGCCTGAATACGTTCTTCCCGGTCAATGATACCGACCGCTGCCCCTACCCGCAAGCGACCCAGGGAGTCTTTGCAGGCGTTAGGATATTTTTTAATTTTTTCAATGTCCTTGATGGTTATAAGCCCCTTGAGATTGAAATTTTCGTCCACGACCAGTAACTTCTCGATTCGATGTTTATGAAGTAAGGCCTTTGACTCTTCCAAGGTGATATTATCCTTAACCGTGACAAGATTCTCCTTGGTCATAACGTTCGCAACCGGTTGGTCTAAATTGGTTTCGAATCTCAGGTCCCGGTTGGTCAAGATGCCCACCAATTTCTTGCCCTTTACTACTGGAACCCCCGAGATGTGATATTCCGTCATTAAACGCAGGGCCTCATGTACCTTTTGTTCTGGCTCGATAGTGATGGGATCTACGATCATGCCGCTTTCTGATTTTTTTACCTTGTCGACTTCTATTGCTTGGCGCTCAATACTCATATTCCGATGGATAATACCTATTCCCCCTTCTTGGGCCATGCAGATAGCCGTTCTCGACTCCGTTACGGTATCCATCGCTGCACTGACAAGGGGTATCTTCAAGGATATATTCCGTGAAAGTCTCGTTGTTACATCCACCTCCCGGGGCAGAACGGAAGATTCCGCCGGGACCAGAAGGAGATCGTCGAAAGTGTAAGCCTCTTTTATGTTTTCCTCCCACATAACAAACAATTACCTCCATTATGATTCGAAAGCGTTTAGGAAAAATTGACCATGGGCCAAATTAAGATAAAATCCTTTGCCTTCGTCGTAATCTAAATAAGCGGTTAATTGATAGTAGCTGGAACGGCTAAAACGAGCGGGAAATTGTCCCTTCTTCACCCGGCAATAAAGGACGTTGTTGTCTCCAACCATAAGGGTTGACGGATCGAGAACTTCTTGTGAATCATCGGAAAGATAAAGTATTACCTCGTCATCTTTTACATCAACGGACTTGACTACAAAGGCTGTATCTTCCACCTCCACATAGCAGGAATCGCTCGGAATCTCAATTTTATAGCGACCCTCTGCATCCAGTTTTAGGTGTTCATAAAAGTACCGGATGATATCGCGGCGTATCATCTCTGCGCCGCGAAAGTACCATTTCCCATCTTTGTCTATCCTTATGTCGCTCATAGTTTTTACCTTTTGCTGTCCAGCAGAATCGTAATCGGTCCATGATGAACCATTTCTATGGTCATGAGGGCACCGAACTTGCCGGTTTCCACTTTACTTATCTGGCGTTTGACCCCTTCAACAAAATATTTATATATCATCTCCGCCCGACCTGGCTCCTCGGCTTCCGTAAACGAAGGCCGGCGGCCTTTCCGACAATCCGCGGCTAGGGTGAATTGGGAAATTACCATCATTTCCCCCTTCGTATCAAGGAGGGAAAGGTTCATTTTCCCCTTTTCATCCTCGAATATTCTCAAATTTATGATTTTATCTATAAGATAGTCCGCATCCTTCACTTCATCACCCTTTTCGACACCCAAAAAAACAATGAGTCCCGGTCCTGTGGTGGAGACAATCTCCCCGTCCACCTTTACTCTCGCCAACATAATCCTTTGCAAGAGAGCTTTCATAAAATTTAGATAACCTGTGTACTCCATCGGTAGCAAGTAATTTCTTGCCGAGACTCATTTCAGCAATAAAGAAGAAAAATATGTTGTCAGAATGGCAAGTTGCTCGAGGGATAAATTTTTGTTAGGGACATCATCATGCGTAAGAGGGTTCTCATCGTCAATCCGTGGATATACGATTTTGCGGCCTACGATTATTGGCTAAAACCTATGGGACTTTTGTATCTCGCTTCTCTTCTCAGGAAGAATGGCATAGAAGTCCTTTTCCTTGACTGTTTGGATCCCGCTTTTTTCGATGGTAACCCCAGGAGGCCCAGCAGGAAACCGGGAGGTCACGGCCATTTTATAAAGGAGCCGATCGATCTACCTGCCTGCCTCACCTCCGTTAATCGTCCCTATCATCGATACGGTGTTCCACCCGCCCTGGTGAGAGAAAAACTGGCTCATCTTCCTCCCTGTGACCTCATCCTAACGGGTACGACTATGACTTATTGGTACCCAGGCCTGTGGGAGCTCATCAAACTTCTCCGTGAGCTTTTCCCCTCGACACCGATTGTAATGGGGGGCATTTACGCTACCCTATGTCCCGATCATGCGCGTAAATCCGGGGCTGACTTTGTTCTTCCCGGCCCCGTCGAAAATAACCTCTCCTTCATCGTGAAAGATGCGTTGGGTATGCCTCTCATTTACGCACCAGATTTATTCTCCCTCGATGACCTACCCTACCCCGCCTATGATTTGCTCGTCGATCCAGATCAGGTACCCATTCTCACGTCTCGCGGCTGCCCTTTTCATTGTCCATACTGTGCATCTCGTCTGCTTTATCCTGGTTTTACTCGACGAAATCCGGACCTCGTAATAGATGAAATCGAGTGGTGGGTTGAAAATCTTAATCTAAGGAATTTTTCTTTTTACGATGATGCTTTTCTTTTGGAGGCCGATAGTTTCGCGGTTCCCTTTTTCCGAGAGATAATTAAGCGTGAGCTACATATCAACCTTCATTTTCCTAACGGCTTACATGTAAGAGCAATCAACAGCCAAACGGCCCTTCTGATGCGCCAAGCGGGTGTTATGACGCTGCGGCTGGGATTGGAGACGGAGGATGAAGTGAAACAACGCACGTGGGGTGGTAAAGTGTTCAAAGAAGAGTTCGAAGCCGCTGTTTCTTATCTGAAAGAGGCGGGCTATGAGGGAAGAGAAATCGGGGTTTATATTTTATGTGGGGTGCCCAATCAGGCGCCGGAAGAAGTATTATCTTCTCTTCAATATGTAAAAAAATTGGGAGTCAGACCAATTTTGGCCGAGTATTCCCCCATCCCAGGGACCCTATTCTGGTCGGAGGCTTTAAAAACTTCCCGTTTTCCTTTGTCTGAGGAACCCCTGTTTCATAACAATTCCCTTCTTCCCGGTTGGAGTTCTTTAGAAAAGGCCGAAGATGTCTTTCGTCGAATCAAGTCTTTGGCGAAAAAAGACATTGAAAATATCTAGAAAATATTGTAGAGGGCAAAGCTCCATTTCTGAATCGCCGAGGAGGTAACGTATGGCTAGAACATGTGAAATCTGCGGGAAGAAACCGACCATAGGCCACAACGTAAGCCATGCCAATAATAAAACAAAGAGGGTTTGGTATCCCAATCTCCATAAGATCAGATGCGTCGATGAGTTTTCCGGCGCCACGAAGAGAGTAAAAATCTGTACCCGCTGTCTCCGGTCGGGTGCGGTCAAAAAAGCCGTGAAGTAACCGTCAATCGAAGGGTGAAAATCCGGCACTTTGTATCGCTCTGAGGGTGGGGGAAAGGAATTCTGTAAAATTCCGAACGAGAGTTATACCCTCCTCCATGATGGAAGCCAATTTTTTGCGCGGGACGGATGAATTCATAACGGGCGCAAATTTGCGCAAAAAGGTATTAACACGCCCCTCGAGGGACATAAATTTCACCATATTACCCTGATCGTAGAAATGATTGCAACGATCAAGGGCATCCAATACGGAGCGCGGGTTTACATCATAAAACCACCCAACGGTTCGGGCAAAGCCTTCACTTCTTTCTTGCGAAACACACCGAAAGGCCTCACACATATGGTTAAGTAGATAATGACTCTCCTCCTGATTTCCCCAGTAAAGGGCAAGATCAAATGTCATCTCAATAATCATGTGAGATTGATATGACGCCGTAGCCAGATCTATGGGATTTCCATACATACGGTAGAATTCCATAAGAGGCTCTCGCAGAGGAGTGCCTTTTAGATAGGAATAACCCCTGGCATCGGGATTAAAGTCTTCGTCCGGCAGGGGTTTGATAAGCCCGTAGTGTGATATGTCGTCCACCATTAAATGGAAGACGATAAAATGGGTCGCATTGAATTCTTTCGGTATAGAGCGAAATCTGGATACGCCGTGTGTCATCCGAGAATTAAAGTCGGAGCTGGCAGGCAAAAAATCAGGACAGATGTTGTACACGTAAAGATCTTGGAATTCTCGGTTATACCTTTCCCTTCCCAAATAATGGGCCAAAAGCCAGGAGTGAGTAAGCATCAGCATGATACATCACCTTTCAACGTTTAAAGACACGTCTTCGTAAGGAATTTCTTTTCTCAATTCCCGTAAAATAGTGTCCCCGTCTTCGCACAGCCCGGGAGGCACGGTAACGATCATAATCCCTGCGTCGGCATCTTCCGTAGTGACGGCAAAGATGCCTTCATAGCTTTCCAAGATTAATTGAAAATAGGCCATCATCCTACGTGGCAGTTTTAATCTTGACTTCATCATGCCTTTATTATACCCACATCGAAGAAAAAAAAGAAACCCTTCGGTTGGGGATCGTATATGCCGTGACAAAACCCTTATCCTTACCCCTTACCATCTGGAAATTTAGGGACGAGAAGCCGGATTGGGAAGAAGTTCTGAAAAACGAATTAAAGTTGCACCCGGTACTATCATCCATTTTGGCTCGTCGCGGCATTGTGGAGCTGGAACAAGCACGAAAATTTTTAAATCCCTCCCTATATGATTTGCATTCACCCCTTTCGATGGAGGGCATGAAAGGCGGAACAGAAAGGGTTATCCGCGCTGTCTACAATAAAGAAAAAATACTAATCTACGGAGATTATGATGCGGATGGTATTACGGGCGTGGCGGTTCTTTATAAATTCCTTCGAGATTTGGGAACGCATGTAGAGTATTATATACCCGATCGCATCGATGAAGGGTATGGACTAAATAAGAGCGTTCTCGAGCGTTTCCACTCGGAGGGAGGTAGTCTGGTTATAACGGTAGATTGCGGTATTTCAGATTTAGAAGCCATTTCTTATGCCCGTACATTAGGCCTGGACGTTATCGTCCTAGATCATCACGAAGTACCCCCTCATCTTCCTCCCGCGATTGCTGTAATCAACCCTAAACAATTCTCTTGCCGTTTTCCGTTCAAAAATCTAGCCGCCGTCGGTATTGCCTTTAATTTTCTCATCGCCTTGAGAGGGAAATTAAGATCGTCGGGGTTTTGGTCCCATGGACGGTACCCTAATCTAAAAGAATATTTGGATTTAGTGGCTCTGGGCACCATCGGTGATATCTGCCCACTCACGGATGAGAATCGTATCATAGTCAAAATTGGATTGAATCTCTTAACGGAGGGACGTCGGGTAGGAATTAAGGCCTTAAAAGAGATTTCGGGTTTAGATAATCAAGTGATAGATGCGAATCGGGCTTCGTTTGGACTCATCCCACGAATTAATGCCGCCGGTCGTGTAGGTTCGGCTCGTGATGCCGTGGAGTTGTTGCTGGCAGAAGATTACTCCCTGGCCTTAGAGCTGGCCCGAAAGCTTGAGATATACAATCGCCAGCGTCAGACTATGGAAAGAGAGATACTAGAAGAAATTTTCGTAGAAGTTAGTCGCATGAGGGACTTTCATCGGAAAAAAAGCCTTGTTTTGGCGTCTCCCCACTGGCATCCTGGTATTATCGGGATAGTTGCCTCGCGATTGGTCGATAAATTTGGTCGTCCCGCTATCCTCATCAGCTTGCGGGATGGCATCGGTAAAGGCTCCGGTCGGAGCGTTGCTGATTTTAATTTATATGAGGGACTCAAGCGTTGTTCCCCTTTACTGATCACTTTCGGGGGACATCAGTACGCTGCGGGAATATCTATTCGAGAAGAAAATTTGGAAGCTTTTTCACGTCTATTAGAAGAAGTGATAGAGGAGAACATGGGTGATACTCTATCGGGGCCCCAGACGTATATCGATGCCTCCTGTCGGTTAAGCGAACTTACGTGGGATTTTATAGAGCAAGTCAAGCTTCTGGCGCCTTTCGGACAGGGAAACCCAGAACCGATCCTATGTGCTCACGGCGTGAGTATTATGGACATAAACGTAGTGGGCGGCAATCATCTTCGCTTGAAGATAAAAGACGATAGCACAGTATGTAACTCCATCTGGTTCAACCAAGGCGAACTGTATTCCCTAGTTAGCGAAGGGTGTTCTGATATTGCTTTTACTCCTCAACTCAATGAGTGGAATGGTTTTTCTGAAGTGCAACTTATGTTAAGAGATCTGTCCCTCACGGACGTTTAAGTGTCACTACAGCCATCTCTTTCGGCGTCGGTACGCCTTGACATCTGTATACGAATGTCCCTCGCCATCAGGGGCAAGGCCTAGGTAGAATTCTTTTATATCGGGATTTTCTCTCAGCTCATTAGCCCTACCCTCCATTACGATGCGTCCATTTTCCATTACGTATCCATAATGGGCGATCTGGAGTGCCATATTGGCGTTTTGCTCAACCAGGATTATAGTCGTCTTTTGTTCTTCATTGATGCGCTTGATGATTTGAAAGATCTCTCTTACGACTAGGGGGGCGAGTCCCAGAGACGGTTCATCCAAGAGGAGAAGTTTGGGATGAGCCATTAAGGCCCGTCCGATGACCAGCATCTGCAACTCTCCGCCACTACAGTATCCTGCTTTCATTTTTCTTCGCGTCTTTAAAGCGGGAAAATAGTGATAAACGAGCTCCAAGTCATCTTTAAACGACTGACCTGGTCTCGTCGCGGTGCCGACGCGTAAATTTTCTTCTACCGTTAGATACTTAAAGGGTTGTCTTCCTTCGAGAACCTGGATGATGCCTAATCGAGTAATTTCTTCTGGAGCTTTATTATGGATTTTTTCGCCCTGAAATATAATTTCTCCATCTGTTACCTTCCCATTCTCCGGTTTCAGAAGGCCTGAGACTGCCTTAAGGGTTGTCGTTTTTCCGGCCCCGTTACTGCCTAAAAGAGACACAATGTTATGCTCCTCGATGGATAGGGAGACCCCTTTCAGGACTTGAATAACATCGGAGTAGACGACGGATATGTTATTGATGAGCAAAAGCATGAAAGACTTATCCTCCTCAATAGGAAAAAGGCCAGAGCCGGAAGTTAGACCTCACTATTCTCCATACCTCCGCCAGACCTCGTGGCTCAATTAATATAAACAAGACAATGGCGAGGCCAAAAGCAAATTCCTTCAACGGGGCCATGGTAAGGGCCGCCTGATCAAAAATCCTCGCGTTTATAAGAATATCGGCCATCAATCGTAAGCCTTCATTCAAAAGAGAAATGAAGACGGTGCCGAAGATGGCACCCGACATATTCCCCATACCACCTATGATAACCATGGCTATGAATTCCACGGATAAACCAAGATTAAAGGGCTCGGTTGTTATGGTCATGGTGAAGAACGCCCAGAGAGCACCCGCCACCCCGGCATAAAAAGAACTAACCGCAAAGGACAACAATTTATATGGGAAAATAGGAATGCCCATTCCTTCCGCCGCACGATCGTTATCTCTAATTGCAATAAAAGCCCTCCCATACCTGGTTCTCATCAGGTTGACGGCCATCCAGAGAAAGAAAAATAGGAATATAAAGGCAATAAAATAGAATTTAACGTCCCCGCCCACATCAACGCCAAAAATGGTGGGGCGTGGTAGGTTAATTCCCATCGTCCCCATCGTTACTTCTTCCCAATGGATTAGGACATATTCGATGATGAACTGGCCAGCCAGAGTAGCGATGGCCAGATAAAGCCCCTTGAGCCGGCTAGACGGAAGACCAAAGACGAGCCCGACGGTAGCCGTTATAAGCCCGCCCGCAAATACGGAAAGTAAGAAAGGCATATGAAAACGGGTTGCCATGATGGCTGCGGCATAGGCCCCTACGCCGAAGAAAGCCCCGTGACCTAGAGAAATCTGACCCGTGTATCCGGTGAGAATATTAAGTCCAATGACCGCAATAGCGTAAATAGCAATATTGGTTACTAAATAAAGCACATACGGTGTGGCAACGAATGGTAGAATAAGAAACACGAAAAAAAATCCGATCACGACCCAGAAACGGCCAAAGTCGGTTTCAAAAACATTTAACTCTTCCCGGTAGGATTCATGAAAGTTCCCACAGCGTCGAAATTTGAGTGCCCTCATCTTTATACCCTTTCTATCTCCACCTGCCCGAATAATCCATAGGGTTTTACCATTAAAATGCCGACCAGGATTATATAGGGAACCACATCCCTCAATGAGGGAGTGAGGTAGCCGCCAGTGAATGACTCGAGAACACCGATGATCACACCACCGACTATGGCCCCAGCAATACTGTCTAGTCCCCCGAGTATAACGACAGGAAATACCTTAAGACCAATGGCACTCAACTCATGCACATTAATTCCGTTGATGACGCCTAGAACAATCCCGCTCATACCGGCCACAAGGGCTGCAATCGCCCAGGAAAGGGCAAAGATTCTCCTTACGTTGACCCCCAAAGAAAGGGCCGCCCGCTGGTTATCCGCCACAGAACGCATGAAAATCCCTTGGGATGTGTATTTGAAAAAGAATCCAAAGATGAGCAAGAACACAACACCCAGCATGAAAGACACGTTATAAACGGGTTGAATATTTACCCCTCCCAGGCTTAAAGTTAATGTTTGCGGAATGAATTCCGGATAAGTATAGAGGTTCCCTCCCCAGAGCAGAAGAATAGCTCCTTTCATCATGGAAGCTAAGCCAACTGTAAGCATGATAACGAAGATCAGAGGCTCGCCTATTAAAGGGCGGAGGAATACCCTCTCTACGAGAAAACCAAAGGCGAAGCATAAGACCAGGGTAATAATGAAAGCGGGGATGGCGGGTATCTTGAACCACATCATAAAGGCAAGAAAGATATAGGCCCCCAGGGCCAATAGCTCCCCGTGGGCAAAGTTCAAAACACTAGAAGATTTATAGATCATAACAAATCCCATGGCAGAAATTCCGTAGAGAAAGCCTAAGCTTAGGCCGTTGATCATCAGCTGCCAAAAAAATTCCATCTATTCCTCCCCATAAACATCTATGATACGCACCCGGGTCGTAATTTCTCCAACCCGTCCATCCCGATATCTTATTTTCCCCGTGACCTCGATATCTTCTTTCCCCTGATACATGGCCTCTATCATGTCTAAATATACACCGTAAACAAATCGTCTCCTTACCTTCCCCGTTCTGGTCAGCTCTTCATCGTCGGCGTCCAATAGCTTGTAAAGGAGGATGAATTTTCTAATCTTCATGATGTCCGGTATTTGAGTGTTAACCTGCCGTACCTCTTCTTTAATGAGTTTGGCCACCGCCGGTTGCTGAGACAGGTCCAGGTAAGTCGTGTAAGGTATGAGCCGTTCTTCTGCCCAACTTCCGACGTTTTCCATATCAATGTTGATCAGGGCGGTTATGTAAGGTCTGCCCTCGCCGAAAACCACCGCCTCTTTGATGTAGGGGCTGAATTTAAGACGTGTTTCGACAAAGTCAGGGGAAAAGGCGTGGCCCATTTTATCTCGGATAATATCCTCTTTCCGCCCAATGATAATCAGATGTCCGTCGTCGTCAATGTAACCAGCATCACCCGTTTTTAGCCATCCATCCTGAAAGGCGGCAGCAGTAGCCCGAAAATCGTTGAAATAACCTGCAATCAACGTGTTACTTTTAACCAAAACTTCCTGTTCCTCGGATAATTTAATCTCGAAGCCCGGCAGGGTCTTGCCTACAGTTTCGACCTTAACCTCATCGTCCGGTTGGACTTGGAAAATGCCACCGGCCTCCGTCAAACCGTAGCATTGCTTTAGATTCAGCCCAACGGCCTGAAAGAACTTTATTACGTCCGGACTGATGGGATGCCCCCCCGTCAAAGCGCAGCGCATATGAAGACAGCCAATACGATCGAGCAAGGGTTGGTAAACGATGATTTTTGCTAATTGATACAATAATTTAAGCTGACCCGGAGGTTGTGATCTTCTAAATTTATAATCCACATATGTGCGTCCTACCTGTTCCGCCCAGTGAAAAACCTTTCTGTTAATCCAGGCGGAATCGGCTATTTTGACCCTGATCCGTGAAGCCATATCTTCCCAAAAACGAGAGGAAGTAATTATTATATTGGGGCCGATTTCACGGAAGTCTTCCATTACGGTTGAGGGCATTTCGGGAAAGTTCATCGTCATACCCGAAGTGGGTGCGACCCCAAAACCCCACATTTGATCTACAATCCAGGCGGGGGGAGACATGGAAAACCAGTTCTCTCCAGGCTTTATGTGAAGGTAATTCGTCCAGATCCGGCCCATCTCTAAGAGTCCTCGATGAGTCAACATGGCGAGCTTCGAGATACCCGTTGTTCCCGAGGTCTGTATATAGACCGCAATATCAGTGCCTCTTCCTCGGGCCAGCTCGTTAGAAAATCGATCCGGCTCTGCCCTTTCTAAATCTTTCCCTCTTTCTTTTAACTCGTTAAAGCTAATTAACCACGAATCATTTCGATAAGATCTCATGCCCGTCGGATCTATGTAGACGATTCTTTTCACTCCCGGGATTTTATTTTTAATTTCCAATAATTTATCCACCTGTTCCTGGTCTTGGGCAAAGATGACGGGTGGATTGATCCGATTGATAGCGAAAGCCAGTTCATCGGGAATAGAGGTAGTAAATAAATTTAAACTGCCCCCACCCAATACCATCGTCGCCATTTCGGCGAACAGCCATTCGGCGTGGTTGTCCATAATAATAACGATGGGCTCTTGTCTTTTTACTCCTAGGGTACAAAGCCCAAGGGCGATCTCCTTTACATGTTGGAAATACTCTTTCCACGTGTAGGTTTCCCATCGACCGAAGGCTTTTTCGCGGATTGCGACATAACTATTGCCTAATTCTTCGGCCTGGATTTTCAACATTTGAGGTATCGTCTGAACGCGATCAGCCGAGGTAGGCATGGATAACCTCTTCGTTATTTTTTATCTCCTCCGGTACACCTTCAGCCAGTTTTTCTCCGAAATTAAGAACGACGATGCGGTGCGATAGGCTCATGACCACGGCCATATCGTGCTCCACCAGGATCATGGTTTGCCCCCATCCCTCGTTCATTTCCCGAATAAACCGAACCATGTCTTCTTTTTCTTCGAAAGTCATGCCCGCAAACGGCTCGTCTAAAACGAGTAATTTCGGCTCTAGGGCGAGGGCGCGACCTAGCTCCACTCTCTTCATAAGGCCATAAGGGAGAGAGCCTACCGGTTTTTTTCTAATAGGCTGAAGTTCTAAAAAGTCGATGATATCCTCAATTATTTCCCGATGGGTGATTTCTTCTTTTTTTACAGTCGGAGAAAAGAAAAGAGCCCGGCCAAAACTGTATCGAGTGTGTATATGGCGAGCCAGCATAAGATTGGCGAGGACGGTCATACCTGGAAACAATTCGATATTTTGAAAGGTACGACCGATACCGAGAGGAACTAAATGGTGGGGCTTAAGTCTTGTGATGTCCCGACCGTTAAAAATAATTTTTCCACGGTCGGGACGATAAAAGCCGGTAATACAATTCATCAGGCTTGTCTTGCCGGCGCCGTTGGGCCCTATTACGGCTAAAATTTCCCCTGTTTTTACTTTCAGACTTACTCCATTTAGGGCTTTTACGCCCCCAAAATGAAGGTGTATGTCCTCTACTTGTAGTTCCGCCCTCCTCTCCTCGAGGGCCCGTGATGTAAAAACTTTTGGCTCGCCGCGCCTTGATTTCATCCGTTTACTTAATCAATTTTATTTTTTCCTTAGAGGGGTCGAAAAATTGTGTCAGCGGAATGAAAGACCCATCCTCTTTTACCCTTACGATACGCGCCATAAAAGATGCTTCGTGATTGGTTTTCGTGTAAGTAACCGGGGGAACCAGACCGCCAAAATCTTCATTGTGGAATGTTTCCAACGCCTCGGTGATGGTTTCGCGATTGATTTCTTTTTTCCGTTCGTACGCCCTCTGGAAAGCCCTTTCCATAATAGAAGCAACAACAATTCCTTCCCAGTAGGCGGCATCAAAAGTGCTTACGGTCTTATATTTTTCCATCAGGGTCTGAACGAGCTTTATGCCCGGTGTCTTATCTCCCGGCACACAACCGGGAAATTGGATAATTAACCGGTCCTTAATTAAGCCTTGGCCTTGTTTAAAGAAATCGGGATCTGTCGACGTCCAGGTACCCAGAAACATAGGCTGATAGTTTATCCGGTCTGCACTCTTCAAAGTAGTAATTATGGCAGCAGGAAGCATCTGCAGGAATATGTAACTTGCCCCGCTTTTCTGTAGTCTCAGAAGTTCTGTCGTCAGGTCTACCGTTTTAGGTGGAAATTCCTCTATGGCTACAATGTCAATCCCAACCTTTTCTGCATACTCCTTACTGGGTTGATGAATCGAACGTCCGTAGGCATTATTGTAAGTTAAAAGTCCTACTTTGGGCTTGTCTTTAGTTCGATGGATGGTCTTGATATAGGCTAAAATCGCATAGCAATCCATTCGGTAGCTTCCAAAGGGAAGGTACATATAATCTACCGGTGGCGTTAGAATTTCCCATCCCGTAGAAAAGTTGATGGTAGGTATTTTGTACTGTTGCACCATTGGCTTGGCCGCCAGTCCCTCTCCTGTGCTCCAGGTAGCTATCATGTCTACCTGGTCTTGTACGGCAAATCTCTTAACCGCCGCCTGGGCTTCTGGTACCTTATACTGTGTATCGACCAAAATCAGTTCGATCTTGTTTCCCCCTACTCCTCCCTTCACTTCATTGACGTACCTAAAGTAGTCCCCCATCCCTTTGGCATGATATTGACCCCACGTAGAAGCCGGTCCTGTCATGTTGATAGCCGCTCCGACTTTGATGGTCTTGGCTTCTGCCCAGGTGTAGGTCAGACATAACATGGCCACCATCAAAAGCCACCAACCCTTGGTTCTCATCTCTGTCATCTCCCTATACCTCCTGTAAAAGTTTAAAAAAAAACCGTGGATATACCCACGGTCTAAAAAAAACCGCGGGCGATCTTTCGGTCTGCCCGCGGCCTATCCTCACTTTTTAAGTTACGGCTGCCGCCAGCAGACCAAACGGAAAAAACCGTAAAAGCTAAAGAATGAATTGTGGATAAATAACTTATCGCCCATGTTTACCTCTGTGCCGTCAATATTATAGAGCCTTTTTCCTGTCAAGATAATTTTGATTTATGTGATATTTAGTTTTTCCATGCGGTATTTTAAGGAATCCACAGTGATGTGTAACAGCTCTGCTGCTTTCGTTCGAGATCCGTTTACCTTTTTTAAGGCTTTCTCAATTAAGCTTTTTTCTATTTTGGTGAGAACCTCGTTTAAATTGATCCCTTCATCCCCTATTTCATCCAGTTTAGAAAGAGCATCCTCGGACTTTGTTAAATCAAAGATTAAATTGTCGGGTAAAATAATATTAGATGTTTCCAAAGCCACGGAACGCTCTATTATATGCTCCAATTCACGAATATTGCCGGGAAATGAGTATTGGGATAAGAGCTCTAAAGCATAAGAAGAAATATTTCGGATCTCTTTAGAAAAAGCACGGGCATACTTCTCAATGAAATGCTCAACCAAAATGGGTATGTCTTCCTTTCTATGCCTTAACGGGGGTAATTCAATGGGGATAACATTCAAACGATAGTACAAATCTTCCCGAAATTTACCTGCTTTTACCCTCTCTTGTAAATTGCGATTCGTGGCCGAAATTATTCTGATATTCACGTGAATGTTTTCCCCGCCACCGACACGACGAAAACTTTTTTCTTCTACTACTCTCAACAGTTTAACCTGTAGCGCCGGAGTAAGCTCGGATATTTCGTCGAGGAACACGGTACCCCCCGAAGCCAATTCCATGAGCCCTATTTTATCGGTGTAAGCACCCGTAAAAGAGCCTTTCACATGTCCGAACAATTCGGATTCGAGAAGATTTTCCGGTATCCCTCCGCAGTTTATGGCAACAAAAGGCCGGCTTTTCCTGCTACTGTGTTCATGAATAGCTCGAGCCACCAATTCCTTACCCGTACCGCTCTCACCGAGGATAAGGACATTCGCCGTTGTGTCGGCTATTTTCTTTATCATGTTGAAAATGCGTATCATTTCCTTATTCCTCGTCAGCATCTGGCCAAATTTAACGACCTGTCCCGGGGTGAAGGCGCCGTCACCTTCCTTTTTCTCTTTCTTCTGTTTCAGGGCGCGCTCAACGATGTCCAGAAAGCTATCAACTTCGAAATGTTTCTCTACATAATCGAACGCCCCTTCTTTCATGGCCTCGTAGGCCGTTTCAGCCGAAGCAAAGGCGGTAACGAGAATGACTCTCACCTTTTCGTTTATTTCTCTCACCCGTCTCAGAAAATCTAAACCGTCTATTTTCGGCATTTTGAGGTCGGTGATAATAAGATCGAACTCGTCTTGAGATAAATAGCGAAGAGCCTTATCCGCCCTTTCTGCCGTTTTTACTTTGTACCCTTCCTTTTCAAGGAGGATTTCGAGGAAATCCCTCATTTCACGATCATCATCAACGATTAGAATATGCCCCCTCATGGTCTTCCCTCACTGTTGATAAGGTAGAGTAACCGTGAATTTGGTACTTATACCGGGGTTGCTATCCACCTCTATCGTTCCACCGTACGTCTGAACGATGGTGCTGACAATACTTAATCCAAGTCCTGTGCCCTTATCTTTAGTGGTATAGAAAGGTTCGAAAATGTGATTTATTTCTTCTCTTGGAATGCCCATACCGTTGTCTTCCACTGCTATCTCAACCGCATTTTGACTGTTTTTACTAACGTATTTAGCCGACACTTTAATCTTGCCTTTTTCCCCCACGGCCTGCACCGCATTGAGGAGAAGATTATAGACGAGATGTCTCAGCTCGTCTCGATTACCTTTAAAGGTAATATTCTGATCGGCTTCTATATTGAAGTCAATTTCTTTCGCACCGTCACCTTCTTTTCTCACCCGATCGATTAATTCTTCTAATAATGGCGAGAGACTTAACTCCTCTACTTCCCTTCGCTTTTGTCGAGACAGAAGAAGAAAGTCGCCGATTACAGCCTCCAGCCTATCGCGCGCTCTTGCGATGATGTCCATCAACCGTCTTTCCTCTTCTCCCAAGGGAAGCGTACGTTTGAGCATTTGGATTGACCCGCTCATCGACATAAGGGGATTACGAAATTCATGGGCCAGGTTGGCTGCCATCTGTCCAATGAAAGCAAGTCTCTCATTTTTCTTTGCCTCTTCCTGCATCAATCTGATATCCGTCAAATCCCGAAGCAGAATGATTTCTCCTATCTCTTCATCTCTCTCGTTCTTTAAGGGGGAGCAGGAATAGCCCAGAATTAAATGTTTGCCATTTCGTGTTAAATGATGAATCTCCCCCCTTCCCTCACCTGCATTGGTATTGGGCAGATCTTTTAATATCTCGTTAATCGGTCTGTTTATTACCTCTTCCCGCTTTAAGCCTGTAATAAGGCCGGCTGCACGGTTAAAGGTTTTTATTAACCCTCGCTTGTCAACGGTGATAATTCCCGTGCTTACGGATTCGATGATGCTTTGATAGAGGCGAGATAAATCACTGAAGGCCCTCTCGCTTTCTTTCAAGAGCCTGGCCGTTCTTCGCTCCCTTTCGACAACGAATATAGCCAAGGCGGCCGTAATGTAATAGGAAAGGATGTATAGGCAGAGACGAAAGAGGACGAATCCTGCCGTAACGCTTCCCTCTGTCGCCTGACTAGTGAAAGAGGGTATAATTTGTAGATATTCGGCATCTATTAAAACTCCATACAAAATGCTGGCTCCGGAGGCACTGTATAGGCCTCCGATCTTTCCGAGGAAGAACACCGCATAGATGATCACAAGCTGATAAAGGACAGGATAGATACTATTGATGCCGCCGGTCAGATAAACCATAAATGTTATGGCGATGAGGTCGAAGGAGATATGAAGATAAAGGTGAATGAAAGGAGATATTTTCCCCTTATTTATTAGCCAAGCGATAAAATTCAAAAGGAGGGATAGGGTGATGACAAGATAATAATAGAAAGGGTATACTTCTGCTAACCCTCCCTCAATCTGTCGCACCAAGATAACAACGACACCTAGTAGAAAAGCAAGAACGAGAAATCTAAAAAAGATGAGATAGTTTATCCCGCGCCTTGCTAACTCATCCGAATCTGTCAATCCTCTGTTCATGAACTTCCTCTGGCTGCCAGAATAGCGGCGCCGATTGCCCCCAACTCCTGTGCGTACTCAGAAGTGATAATGGGAACTCCCAGCACTTGCTCCAGTGCCTTTACCACGCCCCTATTCTTGGCCACCCCTCCAGACATTAAGACTTTTTCTTTTATCTCCAGGCGGCTAAGCATCGACGCTACCCTTAAGGCAATGGACTGATGAAGACCGGCGATTATGTTTTCCCTTTTTTCCCCTGTTGTGATGAGACTGATAATTTCTGACTCCGCAAAAACCGTACAAAGACTACTTATCTTTGCCGGCCGATTTGATTGGAAAGACATTTCTTCAAATTGTTCAAGATCTACCTCCAAAGCCCGGGCCATAACTTCCAAGAATCTCCCTGTACCGGCGGCACATTTGTCGTTCATGATAAAATTCACGACCCTTCCCTTCTCATCCACTGATATACCCTTACTGTCCTGTCCCCCTATGTCGATGACGGTTCTCACGGTGGGATCGAAAAAGTAGGCACCTGCCGCATGTCCCATTATTTCTGTTATAGTTTTTTCGGCTATGGAGACGGACTTTCTCCCATAACCCGTCGCCCATATAGCTTGAACGTCTTGAAGTTTAACGTCCAAAGACCCAAGTAATTCGTTCATTACCCGTTGGACGGCAGACTCTACTTTATATCCAGTAAAAACAACCTTTGTTCCCAGCACAGTTTCATCTTTAATCAAAGCCGCTTTTGTGGTAATGGATCCTACGTCGATTCCCATGGTGTACATATTGGCCCCTGATCGGAATGTTTTCCGAGAGATGGTGTTTATATGGTAATTATGTATAACTGTGCTTCTGAAAGTGCAACTAGAATTAAAGGAGGTGACTATGCAGGCCATCGTTACATTAACACCGGCGGAAGCAAAAAGATTAATAGCCAAAGGTATTGTAAAAAGACCCGAGGTGGAGAAAGCCCGCCAAAAAGGTTATTTGCTCATTGGTCGGGGATCGACTAATGCCTATATTTTAGAAGAGCTCTTAGGAGGTAAAATAGAAAAGGCGAGGTATTGTGCCGGACAAACGATCAAAGGCTTCCTCTGCGTCTTAGGAGCAAAAGAACGCATAAAACCTTTTATCTTTCATCGGGGAGAGGTGCTCCATGTAGAACCCGCAGAGGTGATAGACAAACTGGGCCCGGGAGACCTGCTCTTAAAAGGAGCTAATGCCATCGATGCAGAGGGTAATGTCGGTGTCTTAATGGCCGGCCCTACCGGTGGCACGATGGGGCAGTTCTATTTGGCCATGAAAGCAAGGGGGCTTAAAATCATATACCCTGTGGGCCTGGAAAAAACCGTATTTTCCGTTCCCATCGCTTCATCATCCCTGGGTGGAATTCAGACCTTAAAAGGGATTGGCGCCTTCGCAGGTATGGTATGTGTTCCCGATGCGGATGTTTATACGGAAATCGATGCTTTCGCCGACCTATTCGAGGTGGAAGCGCTCCCCGTTGCTGCCGGTGGATGGGGAGGAGCCGAAGGATCGGTAACTTTTTCCCTGATTGGAGAGGCAGAAAATATTACCTCCTGCCTTGATTTCATTGCCGAACAGATTAAAGGAGAGCCACCCCTTCCGGCTATTAAGAGCCCTTGCCGTGATTGTCCCATCGTTTGTAGCTTTAGGGGAAAGGAGGAAAGGGAACTACCCGATTACGTAAAGTGAATACGGAAATAATTGCGACAAAAACTAAGAATAGTAAAGCGGAAGTCGAATTCGTTGATGGTCACATTTTAAGGGCCTTCCTTACGGAAGATTTAAATCCCCACATAAGCACTTGCACAATATTAGTGGAACCCGTCCACTCCCTTCAAAGATACGCCTTAGACGATATTTGCACTATTCGCCTTCTTGATAAAGTGGAATTAAATTTGCCAGAAGACCTCGTAGCCATCGAAATCAATACCGTGACAGGTAACACTTATAGAGTTAAAGTCAGCGATGAAGCATTGGTTGGAAACGGTTTCTTTGGGCTTCCGGTAGACGAAAACACCCCCTACTCTTTAATTTTCTTTACCGTGGTAGGCATTAAATCGCGCTGTGAAGTAAGGGAAGTCGGTCAAATTCTACGTAGCCAAGGGGTAATCGAAAGCGAGGATCTCGAGGCGACTTTGGCAGAGCAGAAAAAGTTAAGGGAAAGAAAAATCGGAGAAATTATCTCGAGTCAGACCTCCATTTCCCACCAGGTAATCGAAGAGAAAATTGAAAAGGCAAAGACGGAAGGCCGTCATCCTCGCATCAGGGTAGGAGATCTCTTAATCGAAGAAGGTTTGATAACTAAAGAACAGCTGGAGCATGCCTTAGCGGAACAAGAAAAGGGCAGGAGGAAAAAACTGGGAGAGTTATTGATCGAAAAAGGGCTGATTACGGAAGAACAGTTAGTGCGAGTTTTGGCCCAGAAATTTCGTATGCCCATCGTAGATCTTGAGCGGGAAATTCCTAACCCTCACGCGTTGGAGACAGTTCCCTTCGAAATTGCCCAGCGTCTAAAGGTGTTCCCCCTATTGGATGACGGGACGAAACTGGTCGTGGCCACTTGGGAACCGACTAATTATTCCATTTACGATTATCTGCGTTTCTACACGGGACGAAGGATAGAACTCGTGGCTACGACGAGGAAACAGATAGAAGATGCCATCTCACGACATTATGCCAAAGCTAGTTCCCTGATAGATTATGTCATAGAAGACTTGGCCGTTCTCGAAGAAAAAGAGGAGCTGGAGGAGGGAGATGACGCCCTCTCGCTTAGTGAATCGGATTCCCAGATCGTTAACATCGTAAACAAGATTTTAATCGATGCTTACAATAAAGAGGCTTCGGATATTCACCTCGAACCGGGTGTCGGTGAGCACCCATTGACCATTCGGTATAGAATAGACGGACTCTGTAAAATTGCCCATCAAATACCCAATCACTATAGAAAGGCCATAATATCGCGCCTGAAAATCATGGCCAATCTCGACATAGCCGAGCGACGAAAACCCCAGAGCGGAAAGATCCTCATCAAATATCAGAATCGGAAAATAGAATATCGCCTGGAGATTACCCCAACGGTGGGAGGCAATGAGGATGCCGTCTTGCGTCTCCTTTCTTCCGCCAAGCCCCTACCCTTAGAGCAGATGGGATTTTCTCCTAGAAATTTAGAGAGATTCAAGAGCCTCCTCCAATACCCTTACGGTATCATTCTCTGTGTGGGCCCCACCGGATCGGGTAAAACCACTACCTTGCATTCTGCTTTAGGACAGATAAATACGGAAGAGAGAAAGATCTGGACGGCCGAAGATCCGGTGGAGATTGTCCAGCCGGGCCTCAGACAGGTTCAGGTTATGCCCAAAATTGGTCTTACCTTTGCCGAAGTACTCAGGTCTTTTTTGCGGGCCGATCCGGATGTCATCATGATCGGGGAGATGAGAGATTTTGAAACGGCCAAAACCGCCGTAGAGGCATCACTTACGGGACACCTCGTCCTGAGTACCCTTCACACAAATAGCGCCGTAGAGACGATCCAACGTCTCATCGAAATGGGGATCGATCCCGTAAATTTTGCCGATGCCCTGCTCGGCGTCCTCGCTCAGCGCCTGGCCAGACGCCTGTGTGATAAATGCAAGGAACCCTATCACCCGTCCCGTGATGAATATGAACATCTCATGAACTATTACGGTGCATATTGGTGGGAGCGTCATGAAATGCCCTCTTATCGGCCGGAATTGCCCCTCTACCGAAGAGTGGGGTGTAGTTTTTGCGATGGAACGGGATACCGAGGAAGATTGGCGGTACACGAGCTGCTGGTGGGAACAAAAAAAATAAAGCAAGCCATAAAAGAGAGAACGTCCGGGGATGTCATAAAAGATCTCGCCTTGGAGGAGGGCATGCGTACCCTTCTCCAAGACGGAATCGCAAAAGTCCTGCAGGGAGAAACAGACCTGGATCAGGTACTCAAAGTCTGTATCTCTTCTACCGTATCATAATCTCGCTAGATCTTTTCTATCCTTTCCAGACGAAAAATAACGGCATTGTCATTGTCGGGACACTGAAGCTCCTTTTTCATGTTAATCCAATCCTGAGGATCCGTTTTCCGACTGTAGGCGGATAAATAGGGAAGGAAGGCCGCCAACGCATAAAGGCATATGCCTTTGGGGTTTCCCCCTTCCACCATAAGCCCGTCCCGAAGGATAAAAAAGTCCCCCGGTTTATAACCGGCGGAGCAGAAACCAGCGACTGATTTGACGGTACACTTGACATCGTACATAACCACTTCCTCCTTTTTTTAATTTTCAAGTCTTCGACAGATTTAATTTTTCTGCTTCAAAATCGAGTTTACGTAAATTAAAAGTAAAAAGGAAGAGAGCAACGCAACCCAAGAAAAAAGGACCAACCAGATGATTGCTATCTGATACAGGTATGCCATAAGCGCGCTGCCGGCGAACCAACACAAACCGTATCCTGTCTGAAACATACCGTAGCCTGTTCCCCGTTTGCTTTCGGGCACCAAATCTGCTACCGCAGCTCTCATAATCGATTCTTGGGCTCCCAACCCTATGCCCCAACAGATTATGCCCAACCATGGTAGCGAGCTCGCCCCCAGAAAGATCAGGGGAGAAAAGAGACTGGCCAACAGTACCGAAAAGGGAACGATTCGAAACCCCGATCGATCGTAGAGATAACCAAAAAGAAGCGCCGAAACGGCATCCACTGCCATCGCTACCGCATAGGTGAAGGGGATCATCTCCTTAGAAAAAAGGGAATTTCTTTCCAGATGATAGGCAATAAGAGGGTAATCGACATAGCCAGCGGCCATGAATCCTACGGCAACTAAATAAATCCAATATGGAGCTTTGAGCTTTTCGGTTGAGGAATTAGTGACGACAATTTTCTCTTTGTCCAAAGGAATCGAAGCGAGATACCTCGCCAAGATCAAGACACCCAAAGCAGCCAAGGCAGGCACGATGAGCACGGATAATCCCAATCGGTAATCTCCCTTGAAGAAAAGGACGGCGCCGATTATCAGGGGACCCATGACCGCGCCTATCTGGTCAAGAGCTTCATGGATACCGAATCCCCGACCGCTTCCTATCTGTTTTGCCGCCCGAGAGAGTAGTACATCCCTAGCCGGTGTCCGAATCGCCTTGCCCAATCTCTCCAAAATCACGAGACCGGCCGCGATTTCCCATCTGCCTGCCAGAGCCAGAGCGGGAACGGCCAAAAGATTTACGGCGTATCCCACGATGGTAATGGTCCAATAACTCTTCGTCCGATCGCTGATATAGCCGAAAAAAAGTCTAAGACCGTAACCGATCAATTCGCCGGCTCCAGAGACAAAACCGATCCAGAAGGCGGAAGCACCCAGCAGTCCTAGATAGGGACCGATTATTGACCGAGCACCCTCATAAGTAATGTCGGCCAAAAGGCTAACCACGCCCAGAAGGACTATAAACTTTAACATCCCTTTTTCTACCTGACTTGGACGGTCAGCGTAAGGTTTCTTTGAGCTCACGTTTTAAGATTTTCCCCGAAGGATTTTTGGGTAGTTGATCAAGAAATATAATCTTTTTTGGACACTTAAATCCCGCTAAGCGCTCCCGGCAAAACTCGATCAATTCCTTCTCCATTATGTTCATGCCTGTTTTTAAGACAACCACGGCCGTCACCATTTCTATCCATTTCGGGTCAGGAAGACCGATAACTGCTACCTCGGCTACGGCAGGATGTTGATAAATTACTTCTTCCACCTCTCTGGAAGCGACATTCTCTCCACCCGTCTTGATCATATCTTTTTTTCTGTCCACCACATAAAGATAACCGTCTTCGTCAAATCGACCCAGGTCTCCACTATGGAACCAACCGAAAGCAAAGGCCTCTTCCGTTTTTTCAGGATCTTTTAGATACCCCGTCATGACATGCCCAGAACGATGGACGATCTCACCCACCTCCCCGACGGGCACAAACTTTCCATCGTCTCCCATAATTCTCGTCTCTACATTGAGAACGGGTTTGCCAGCGGAGCCAGGTTTTTTTAGTTGATCTTCAGGCTTAAGAATTGTGGCCACCGGGGACATTTCCGTCTGACCATAATAATTCCACAGTCGTATACCCGGAAAGGCTTCGGTTAATCTCTTTATGATTTCTACGGGCATGATGGAAGCGCCGTAAGCAGCTTTCTTCAAGCTGGAGAGATCATATTTGGAAAAATCCGGGTGATTCAAAATGGCGATCCAAACGGTAGGGGGAGCAAACATGTGGGTGATTTTATACATTTCTATCGCTATCATCATCTCCCGTGGATCGGCCCGGTGTAAGATTACGTTTTTCGCTCCTACATAGAGAAAAGGCATAAGAAAACAGTGTAGTTGTGCGCAGTGGAAAAGTGGTAAAGCATGAAGACTTATGTCTTCTTCTTCGTACTGCCCACCATGAATGCAACTGAAATATTGAGACATCAGTGCCCGATGTGAAAGCATAGCTCCTTTAGGCTTGGACTCCGTGCCACTGGTATAGGGAATTTGGGCAATATCTTCGGCATCAATTTCTACCATTACTTCGGTTGCGGGCATGTTTCCCATGAGAACGGAGACATCCTCAAAACCCTGAGGTGCCTCTTTTCCGGCGAGAGGTAAAAAACCCCAAATTCTTATGCGCGGGAATTTATGCAAATGGCCTTCTAAGATGGGATAAAGGGAATCCTCTACGATCATAACCTGCGCTTCCGAATGATTTACGATGTACGCTATTTCGTCCACATTCAACATAAAATTGATGGGAACCTGAACGGCACCCACCTTTGTCAATCCAAGCAAACTTAAAGGGTAATAATGTGAATTGTAGGCGTAGATGGCAACGCAATCACCCTTCTTTACCCCCCAACTTAACATCAAATGGGCAAAACGGCGGGCCTGACGCTCGAGATCGTAGTAGGTTAAAACTTCATCCCGAAAGATAACGGCTGTTTTATTCCCATACTTTGTAGCCGCTCTTCTTGCCATATCTCCTATTGTGTCACGACTGAGAATGTTTGACATATATCCTCCAACTCGATTGAACTTGCGTTTTACCTATGCCTTTACCTATCCTTCCTGTCAAGCGGGAAGCCTACTCTCCATATGCAGTTTGTGAAACATATCTGAAACATAAATGGAACTAATGGAACATTATTAATCTTCCTCACTTTTTTAATAAACTGAAATGATTGCATTTTTTTGTCAACCACTTGGTATGGGCCTTGCGATAAAATTATAAAAATCGTTACCCCCCTGGCCCGCCGTTCACATCCCTATACCGGAATGAAAACCGAGGGGAAAGAATGGCGGGCTCCATAGAAGAAAGGGGGTGAGTAAAATAAGGGGGGGAAGAATAAAAAAAGGAGGAGTCCAAATGAAGGAAGTGAAGAGACGAAGGTTATTTTTTATTGTAGTCCTTTTGTTTTTCATCTGGAGCTGTGGTGGGGGCACATCCGGTACCGGTCCGTTACGTGGGGTGTTTGTTGATGCCCCGGTCGCCGGTTTGGATTATGTAACTAGTTCTGGAATATCTGGGAAAACAGATGCCAACGGTATGTTCTATTACGATCCCGGTGACATGGTAACTTTTAAAATTGGCAATCTGAATCTCGGTACCGCCCGTGGGTCCTCACGTCTGACACCTGTCGATATAGTTGCGGGAGGTACTATTAACGATAGGCGAGTTCAAAACATGATGGTGCTGTTGCAGACGCTGGATGAAGATGGAGATTTGAATAACGGCATTAAGATAAGTACTGCAGCAGCAGCGGTCATTTCGTCCAACGCTTCTAAGATTAATTTCGATCAGGCTACATCTGCCTTTGCAGCAGATACAAATATTACAGCACTCCTTACCGCCTTAAACTCAACGTCCGGGGCATTTACGGATCGCTCGGTGAAGGGGGACAGAACGTTGCGCAGTGCGAGCGCGGCTGTTGCTCACTTTAACAACAGTACAGCGGAAAGGATTGTGGTAGATACGCAGTTTGGAAAAGTGAGTGGCTTTGCGGTAAACGAAACTACGTGGCAATGGCTAGGCATTCCTTATGCGAAGCCTCCCATTGGATCATTAAGATGGAAACCGCCTGAAGATCCGGCTCCCTGGACCGGGGTAAGAGAAGCCACAAACTGGGGAGATCAGGCAGCTCAAAACCCTTACTACAAGGCCTTTGGCGAAGGAGGAATGAGTGAGGATTGTCTTTATCTGAATATAACAGCGCCTAAAAACGCGAAGAATTTACCCGTCATGGTCTGGTTCCATGGGGGTGGATTTTATATTCTCACGGGAAATACAGTTGCTTTTAATAATCCTAATTCGTTACCGAAAAAAAATGTCGTTCTCGTCACCGTTAACCATCGTCTCGGTGCGTTTGGGTACCTTGCGCACCCATGGCTGACCCAGGAAGCGAGCTATAAGGGTTCCGGTAATTACGGACAGATGGATTTGGTCAAGGCCTTACAATGGATAAAAAACAATATCGCTAATTTCGGAGGAGACCCGAACAACGTCACCATCTTTGGCGAATCGGGAGGGGGCGGCAAAGTAATTTCTCTGACGTGTTCTCCCCTGGCTAAGGGACTTTTTCACAAGGCTATAGCCCAAAGCGGAGGTATCGGGTCCCCCGACTCCCGAACCTTGTCTACAGCAGAAAACATCGGTGTCCAGTTAACTAATGCGCTTGGCGTGACCGATTTAACACAACTGCGGAGTAAAACTTGGCAAGAAATAGAACAGGCGGCCAGAAACCTCTCCTGGCAGCCTAACGTAGACAACTACTACATGCCTAACACAATGAGATACATTTACGACAACAATCAGCATAACGACGTCCCCTTGATGGGAGGCTACAACAATCAGGACTTGACCGGTTGGCAGACGGCACTTCGAACCTATTTCCCCTGGATAGCGGCGAGAAAAACCACTCCTTCCTACCCATACGTATTTACTAAAGTGCCAGAAGGTTGGGCGAGCAAAATAGGGGCCTATCACGGCTGCGAACTTCTCTACGTTTTTAACTATCCACGTAGCTTGATCGTTCACTATTTATTCAATCTTGTAACGGATCCAGCAACCGGTCAACCTCTCGCTATAGGAGATCTCAACGGCGATGGAAAGACGGGCTCCCAGGGCGATACAGCCGACATTTTCGCTTCCGCTGGCTGGGGGGTATCCGATGACGCGATGGCCGAAACGATGATGACTATTTGGACTAATTTCGCCCGTACCGGAAATCCGAGTACGAGCACCTTTACTTGGCCGGCTTACACCAGCTCCAACGACTCCTATGCCGAGCTGGGAAAGACACTTTCGGTAAAAACTGGTTTATCTACCCTTAAATGACGAGACCTGAGAAGGGGGATGTTTAGCGAAAAGCATCCCCCAACAATCTTAAAGCCCATCTCCCCACTCGGTTCTAACGTTAAAGTCTTTTTGTGATACGCGTGTGACCCGTAAGACCTCTTCTATCGTTGTTATTCCATTTAAGACCTTGACAATACCATCGTGCATTAAACTTACCATGCCCCTTTTTGAAGCGAGTTCGTTTATTTGGTTCGCGTCAGAGGTCGTGAGAACTAATTTTTTAATCGCCTCATCCATCGTCAGAATTTCAAAAATTCCCGTCCGGCCGCGGTAGCCCGTGTGCATACAATGTAGACATCCCTTCCGCCGGAAGAAGACCCGTTCTCTTGCTTGCTCCTTTTCTAAGCCTATTTTCTTCAACGTTTCTTCATCGGGTATGTATGGTTCCTTACACTTTGTACACAGCACCCGCACCAACCTTTGGGCCACGATGGCAATGACAGAGGAAGTTACAAGAAACGGTTCAATTCCCATGTCGATTAGCCTTGTAATGGCACTTGCCGCGTCGTTTGTATGGAGGGTGGAAAAGACTAGATGTCCCGTAAGGGAAGATTGAATGGCAATTTCAGCTGTCTCCCGGTCTCTAATTTCTCCCACCAGAATGACATCCGGGTCTTGCCGAACGATGGAGCGCAGACCGTTAGCAAAAGTGAGATCAATCTTTGGGTTGACCTGGATTTGCCCTACCCCTTCGATCTGATATTCTATTGGGTCTTCGATGGTTATAATGTTAATTTCAGGGCTGTTGATAGTGGAAATCGCCGCATAAAGGGTCGTGGATTTTCCACTCCCCGTCGGTCCGGTGACCAGAATAATGCCATAAGGAGATTTGATCAATTCTTTAAACAATTTAACATCTCGTTCCGTCATGCCCAAATCGGAAAGTTGCAAAAGATCGGCCGTCTTGTCCAATAGTCTCAAGACTACCCTTTCGCCGAAAGCAGTAGGGAGAACGGACACTCTAATGTCAATCGTCTTATCGCCGATGCGGATGTCGATCCGTCCGTCCTGGGGTAGCCTTTTTTCCGCAATATTTAGCTTGGCCATAATTTTGATACGTGAGGTCAAGGGTGAATGAATACGCCGTGGTAAGGAGAGGACGTCATAGAGAATCCCATCTATGCGGTAACGGATTTTTACCTGCGATTGGTAAGGCTCGACATGAATATCACTCGCCCGATCACGTACGGCACCTGTGAGAAGCAAGTTAACGAGTTTTATAATCGGCGCCTCACTTGCGTCATCTAAAAGGTCTCCCGTTTCTTCTATTTCCGAGATAATCTTTTCCGGCGACTCCTCACTGATCTCTTGGAAAAACTCTACCGCCGATTGACGTGTTCTATCGTAAATAAGATTGATGGTCGAATTAATATTCGCCTGAGAGGAAAGGGCTAAAACGTAATCGTCCCAGTTGAGTAATCTTATTAGATTGTCGAGCGGGAAGGACAAAGAGGGATCGTTTACCACTATTATCTTCTTCTCCCTCCAGGGAAGGGGTACCATTTTATACTGCCTTAGATATTGTATCGGCACGACCTCTACAAAATCTGTGTCTATACCTTCGATGGGAAGTTCTTGCATTAAAGGCAGGCCCAGGTCTTGGGAAAGGATATTTAACAGTTCTTCTTCGTCAATTAATTTCCTATGCACCAGGAAATCCACCAGACCGGTGCCGTTTCCTCTTTTCCCAAATTCTGCCAGATCCTCCGGTGCAACCCCGGCGGATATAAGCCTTTCATGGAGGCTCACTTTTCCTTCTCCTTCTTGGGGGCTTTCAACGGCTCAAACATTTTTATATCTTTACCCTCTGGTATAACCGCCTCGGTATTTTTCCTTTCCGTCAAGGCCTGTGCTTCTGCCACCGTTCTTATGACCCGCGGGGAAATGAAGAAAAAGAGATTTGTTTTATCCATCGTCTTTCTCTTATACTTGAAAAGCCATCCTAAGATGGGTATGTCCCCGAGAAACGGAGCCTTTGATACCCCCGATTCGGAGTTATCCTGAATGAGACCTCCAATAACTAGAGTATTTCCGTCTTTTAACATCACCGTCGTTTTGACCGAGCGTTTTCTTGTTGTGGGTCGGAACGGATCGGCCGAGGTATCCACGGAAGATACATTCATGTCAATTTTTACTCGTATATATCCGTCTTCGTTAATATGGGGAGTCAGTTTAATGATGATGCCGACGTCCTTGTATTCATAATTGCTGAAATTAGTACCGGTGACACCGACATTAGTTTGATCCAACCTGGTTATGTAAGGTATGTTCTTACTGATATTTATTTCCGCCTCTTCGTTTTCCATCGTCAACAGTTGTGGGGTGGCCAAGACGGAGATATCACTGTCACTTTGAAAAAACTGCAGTAAAGCGGCGAAATTAGGAAAAGTGAGAGTAGTACTCCCCATCGCAACAGAGATACCTTGACCGATAATGCCTAAGGATAAACCTGATGGCAGGGTGGGAATGGTCTTGGTCGTCGAAGGCATTAAACCCATAATATTAGTATAACCTTCGCCACTCATTCCACCAATGATGCCTCCCGTTCGGGAGACACTTTTTTGATCCGTCGCATAGGAAAAACTCTGCACTCCTGCCCACTCTACCCCCAAGCGCAAGTTCTTTTCCACTGAGACTTCCATGATGAGGGTCTCCAAATAGACCATGGGGCGGCTAGTGTCGAGTTGTTTTATCACCTTCTCCAGAATAGCGTAATCGGCTCGATCGGCGGTAATAACCAGAGTATTGGTGGCCTTATCGGCTACAATCTGGACGTTTTTTGAAAAAAGTGGGGTTGCCGCTGGTCCGGCGCCTGCCTGCTGTGGAGTGCCGGTCTTGGGCAGATTCATGAGCACCTTGGCTAAATCTTCCGCCCATGCATTCTGTAGTCGGTATACATGCACATTTACCGCCTGCTCCCGCGTGTCCTTATCCATGAGGGAGATGAGGTTCTTCACCCTTTCGGCCTGAGTCTCTGTACCGACAACAACCAAGGCATTGTTTCTGCTATCGGCAACGAACTTTAACAACTCAAAGCCCTTTTGATGTTGGAAGATATTGGTCAGGATGGTGACCAGATCAGATGCGACGGCATGTTTGAGAGGCAGATAGGTAATCTGTGCTCCCAAACCCTTCTGGTCAATGGCTTCCACAATTTCCAAAATTTTTCTTATATTAGAAATTAGGTCAGTCACGATGAGCATGCCGGTGGGAGGGTATGAAACGAGAACACTTGTTTTGGGTACGAGAGGCTCCAGCACCTTTCTTACCTCTTCGGGATTGGCATAATTAAGGGGAATTATTTGAGTGGCCATCCGATCCTCTACCCCATCCTTCTTTAATCCAACCCTCGTTTCGATGAATTTCTCCTTCGCTTGCTGTACGGGTACAATCTTTATCATTTCTCCTGCCGGAACAGCCGTATAGCCATTCACATCAAGTACGGATTCAAAAATCTTAAACGCTTCATCTACCGTTACTTTACGGGGCGAGATGATAGTAGCCTTACCGCGGAATTTTTCGTCGTAAATGATATTTTTACCCGTCATTTCGCTTATAAAACGGGCGAAAACCGGCAGGTCAACATTGTCAAAGTCGATGGTTATGTACCTCTTTGCGCTGGTGGATGTCACTTTGGGTGAGGTAGAGCCGATGGCTTCTGGCGGTTTTTTCTCTTCTCCCGTTTTTGCCACCTCTACCGCTTCGACTCTTTTCTCTCCGGATTTTACCTCTTTGGGCCTAGAGGAGACTTTTTTGTTGGGCGGTTTACTGGTTGCCTCTTTTTTTTCCGCCCTCTGTACTTGAAGCGGTTCCCCTTCGCCGCTCAAGACGGCGCCCAAAAGCGGCAGCCCTCCGAGGAGGATAAAAGCTAATGCAAAACCCAAAAGAGCAAAAAACGTTTTCTTCATCTTTCCCCCTCTTTATTTTTCTATCCCCACCAATTGCTGGAATTCTTTTTTATTACGGAGAGATAAGAAATCCATATCTTTCATGGCCCAGGCCTTAACCTGGGTGTCTATGTCAGCGGCGTGCTTCAATTGAGTCAAGGCCTCGGAGGATTTTCCTTCCTTGGCATAGAGGCAGGCAAGATTGTAATGTCCATAGACATGTCTCGAATTTAGGGAAATAACTCGCCGAAACAGGGACTCAGCCTCTTTATTCTCTCCCTTGGTCATGCAAATTATCCCTAGATTGTTCAATGAATCGATATGGTCCGGATCCACCGAGACAATCTTTCGATAAATGACCTCGGCCCGAATTAGATCACCCGATTTCTGGGCTATCCTCGCCTCGGTAAACATATTACCTATCTCCACCACCGCTGTTGAGTGGGATATTTTTTCCGGCCGAGACAGCACGCGGTACCCCAAAAAGGTGAATAAAACCAAAAAAACAAAAGCTATTAAAGAAACGATGGCTTTTTTACTCCCTACCCTTTTGGCGCTTTCTTTTTTCGTTCCCAACCGACCGTCAAAGAACTCGTCTTTTTTCCCCAATCTCTCTCTTTCTGCTTTTTTTAGGGCCTCACTTATATAGCTCACAGCCTTGTTACACCTTCCGTTTTTTTACGTATACCTATCCATTTAATGGGACTCCATTTTCGTTTCTTTCCCAAATCTCGAAGAGCCTCTGCGACGGTCCATCGATTTATGACGCTTTGATTGCAAGCGTACGCAACCAAAATGGCCCGATCGCAGATAATATTAATCATGCGGGGACATCCTTCCGAATATTTATAGATCAGCTTACAGGCACTATCGGTAAATAGTTGATTCGAAACTCTACCCGCCACCATTAGGCGATGGTTTATATAGGCCACCGTTTCCTCTAGATTTAGAAAACCCAAGTGATAGCGCACGGCAATGCGCTGGTTTAGTTGTCGGAGGGAATAGAGGGAAATCATCTCAGCCAATTCAATCTGTCCTAAAAGGACAATTTGCAGTAGCTTCTCCCGATCCGTTTCTAAATTGGAGAGCAGTCTCAACTCTTCCAAAACTCGATAGGAAAGGTTTTGCGCTTCGTCTATTATTAACACAGCGTTTCTACCGGAAGCGAAGTTTTTCAAAAGGAAATTATTTAAGGCCTCGATATAGTCCCGTTTCGACACACCAGTCGATTCAAAGTCGACACGGAATTCCTTAAGTATAGTTTGCAAAAGCTCTATCTCCGAGACAGAAGGGTTGAAAATCAGGGCCGAATCTACCGATTCATCGAGACTATGGAGCAAGGCGCGGCTCAGAGTTGTTTTCCCCGTTCCTACTCCACCTGTCACCATCACAAACCCTTTTCTCTGAGTTATCCCATAGAGAATATGGTCTAAGGCTTCCCGATGTTGGATACTGAGGTAGAGATATCTTGGGTCCGGTGTTATGTTAAAAGGATTTTCATTTAGCCCGAAAAAGGCTTCGTACATACCCAACCTCTTAAATAAATTGATAGCTAAGTCGTTCCGTTTTTCCTCCTCGAAGAATCGTTATGCTCAAAGACGAGGAAGTTTGAAGGGCTTGGATCAATTGTGACACATCCTCGGCCCCTGTAATCTTTTTGTCGTTTACCTCCTGAACCACGTCTCCGACCATCAAACCCATCCGTTGGAACAAACTACCCGGCATGACCTGCAATAACTGAAATCCAGCCGCGTTTCCGTCCACCATGTAAGGTACTATTCTTGCTTCATTAAACATCTGACCTAGATTAGAGATATGGGCCATTATATCCTTCCGCGGTATGGTAATCCCCTCTTGCGGCATGAGGGGTGATAATTTAGCCCCTGAACTGCGCAAGAAATATTGCTTCCCCCCTTCCTCAAGAACGCAGTAATCACGTCCCACCCGAAGGAGAGTAGTATTCTCCACTTTCTGCCCCGTAGTTAACAGCCGTTGAATGCCTTTTGACTTTTCAAAGAGAATTGCATAACCGATATGAGAATTAAAAACAACTGTGCCTTTCAATTCCCATCGACTGGAGGTGTCTTCTTGACCGGTGGCCTTTATCTTTTGCGCGAGGGGTTCCTTCGAGGACCCAAAGAGGTTTCTTTCGACGATAAGATTATGTAATTCGGCCCAATTTGTCTTCTCTCCAGAGTTGGTCATACTTGGGGTTGAAAACCGCTGTTGGTATGCTGGGAGGCTAAGGTTGAGGATTATAACCCGGTAGACGATGCCTGCTAACTGGTATGCAATGATGCATAAAAAAACAAACCATAATATATATCTCCCTCCACGACGGAAATACGATTCTATTTTCTCTTTCCCCAGTATGCCGAGATCGAATTTCCTCATTTTTCTACCCAAGTAAAAAGATCCATTCCCACATTGAGGTACCCGGCTCTATCTCGATTGGCCCCTACGGAAACGCTCGTTACGTACACCATTTCACCGGGCTGATCGATTTGGTTTAGGATCTCGATGAGCTGTTTCAATGTTACCCCCTCCAACTCTACCACCACGCCCACCCCATGCAGCCCGCCATAAGATGATAGTTTGTCTGGAGGAATGGATTTTACGTTTCCTTTGATTCCTAAATGAGCTAGTTTCCTCTCCACCCAGGCATTTAAATTAAAATCTCTGGGCCTTTGGGCAATCAATTGCTTAACCTTAATTTCGAGGTCTTTCGTCTGACGGTATTCTCGGTATAACTGATTGAATTCAGAGTAAGCCTTCTCTTTGGAAGTGAGGAGATCTTTATTCTTTCTTATCTCTTCTTTCGCCCAGGACCAAGCCAATAAAGAAAAGATGGCTATTATTACAGCAAGAGCCATCCATTTTACCGTCAATCTGCCCATGACTCGACCTCAGTTGAGAGATCTCATTTCTGCTTTAATTTCAACGAATATGTAACGTAAATTCTTTCTTCCTTTCCGGCTCCCACGGGTAACTCCAAATCGGCTTTCTCAATTAAAGAGGACTGCTCCAGCCGCTGTTTGATTTTTTCTGCCGAAGAAGGGTCTTTCACCACACCTTTCATGGTAACACTTGGAGGGCGATAATCCATCTTATCGATCAAAATTTTATAGTCAGGTGGAATCAGCCGAGAAATTTCTCCCATTACATGTACAAAGGACGGGAACGATAATAAGTGAAAACTAGAACCCTTTTTTCTTTCTTGTTCAACTAAAGCCGTTAGCCTTCTTAGGGGGTCTTTAACCGCGCCTGAATCGGGGATAAGGGCCTGGTAAGCTCTTCTCATCTCATTTTCCAAGCCTTTAATTTTGGTTTGGATGATTACATATTCAAGTAATCCTTCCAGAATGAAGAGAAATAAAACGATACCGGCTGCCACGGCGAACCATTTTTTGTCCGCCATAGAACCCAACAGATCTTTGAGGCCCCGATGAGGACTAACAAGATGGAAACCCTCTTTGGGGCGCACGATGCCTCTATAGGCTAAAGCCAAAGCTTCATTAAATTTTTGCGGGTGCCATCTGGAAGCTAGTCTTTCGTCCATTTCGACCCGAAGGAGTGTCCGCAGGTCTACGACGTTAAAATGTTCTTTGATCTCCGTTTGCACTTTTTCAAACGTCTCATTCTCCGTCGATCCATTACCGCTTACATAGATCGCCAATTCACTTTTAGGGAGCGACCTTATCTTAAACAGGTTTATTGCCGCCTTTATTTGAGCCTTGGCATTTTCTGTCTCCCCGTTTACAGCGAGGGAACGAATATCCGCTAGGCGTTCTTGATTACAAAACAGCAAATGAACAGAGGATGCCTCTTGATGAACATAAACAAACGATGTCTTATTATTAAGACTCTCGGCGATCAATCCGAAAGAGGAAAGGCCGGAGATGTCCAGGTATCTCATCATGCGGTGGGGAAAATTGAGCAACTCCCCGTAAAACTCCGCTCTAGATGACGGTATCATCGCTACCAACACTTCACTCGTGCCATCGGCGGTGGGAAAAATTTGATAATCAACCTTAAAATCACGAAGAGAAAAGGGAACACGGGATTCTATTTCGTAATGTATAGTTTGCTCAACCTTTTTCCGGGAGGAAAAGGGCATGGGTATGCTAACAAAGTAACACTCATGCATGGGGAGGTTCAGATTGACTTTACCGGATACAAAGGGCTCTTTTTTTAAAATGTACTCTAAAACTAGCCGCAATTCCGTCTTTTTTTCATAGGATAATTCCTCTAAGGCCAGAATTTCCACTCTACCTGACAGGCGAGAACGCTGAATCTTTACCGCCTTAATACTCCGTTCTCCGATATCAATTCCGATACTGTATTCTTTCATTCATCCCATCGAAAGGAAAGAATTTTAGGCTTTTTTTGTCCCTGCAATTCTACGATTCCCGTGACATTTCGCTGCATCCGTTCTAATAATGCCTGAGAATGAATGCGAAAAATCTCGCTTTTGACGGTAATCACGTCTCGATTAATGGTGATGTCTGCCATCCCTTTTACTTTTTTATACCACATAACATCCGACAAGTCATTATATTCGTTCCGGCGGTAAACATCCATTTCTTTCGCCAAATCGTAGGTGATTTCCGGTGTTAGACTGCGAAGTACCATGAGAGGCGCAGTGTTGATGTTAATTCTTCCCGTTCCATGAAGACTCAACAAATCTTTCAATCCCGGTCGGTTTGCCTTTCCATAGAACATATCTTTGGTTATGCCTTTTATCATGAGTAATTCATAAATATCATCGAGGGGCGCCCCTTTCGCGTCGTAAGGAAAGGCGCGACTTCGGTAATAGACGGATTCTGCCCCGCCGGGAGTGATTTCTTCATCGGCATCAATCCAATCGATAATAGCAGCCACTATTCCCTCTGCCTGCTCCTGTGACATTGCAAACTCGGGTAAGCAGAGAAGACGAATGATCATGTTTTTAATTTCGCCATTAATTTTATTCCCCGAAATAAGCATGTTTAAAGGTATCTTGCCCAATTCATCTTCAATCTTTATCTTCAAATTCCCGTCCGGAAAGAGCTTGTCCGCCCATCCACTAGGTTCAGCAAGTTGGGCCCACTTTTGTGTTAAACTAACATAAGGTTTTTCTTCTCGATTCATGAGCACTGCCTGACCAATGTTAAATCCCGAATTAGCCATTTGATACAAGATCTCTCTGTCCCTTTCGTTCAAAGCCGCGGACGTCGTTTGTCTAACCGTTCTCTGCAGCTCCAGTACAACAGGAATAACGGCACAGATAGCCAACAGGACGACAATGAGTGCTACTCCATCTTTTTTCTTCATAAGCCCTGAGCGATTTTTGACGGGGTCAAAAATATCTTTTTCCCAAAAGATTTGTCCGCGACCTCCAATTTTATATAGACCGCAGCTGGTAGCTTGCCCTTCTGCGAGACCGGCCCCGAACTCGTATCCCACTCTTCGTAAGCCTTGCCCGACGCATCGTAAAATATATATGAAATACTTTTCACCTCTTCACAGACCCGGAAGCCACCTACAATTTTCTTGAGAAGGGTTAGCGATCTGGATACCGGCATCTCCTTTCTCCACAGACATAAGACTCCTTCATTATCCTTTGCCACCTCATAAACGATGCCAGCTATGCCTCCCCTTTGTTCTTTTTCCATAAGTTGTAGGAAAGCGGAGGAACGGAAAAAAAGAACGGGGAATTTTTTCTCCTCTATTTCTTTCATTCGGCAGAAGAATTCGTAATTTCCATTGTAGGGCACCAACCTACCCAGATCACTTTCAAGACGGGTAAAGAAAATGTGAGCAGTTGACAGTTGTTCGTTTTCCGTACTCACCTCCCGGGTCATGCGGAAAATACCGGTGTAAGAAAGATAAACGGTTGAAAGCGCAACGCCTAATATCAAAACGGCAATGAGAATCTCGACCAGGGTAAAACCACCTTCTATTTTTCTAACTTTCCAAGGCATAATAATAGGTGATGAATTCTCTCTCCGGCGAGAATTCAGCGTGCGAAATGGTGACTTTAATCTTTTTTGTCTTTGGAATCGGTGAAGAAAGTACCTCCACCTGCCAACGATAGCCTGGGAAATCGTCTCCAAAAATCCCTTTTGTCGTGCCACTACTTGAATATCCCTTCGTCTCTATCTCAGAAATGCACACATGGGCAAGATAAGAAGAAGTGATGAGAAATTTATTCTGGTTGGAAAGAGAGATACTGTAACTCTGAGACTGAAAGACGGCCACCAAAACAATCGCCAGTATAGATATGGCTACCATTACTTCTAAAAGGGTAAAACCGACAACGGGCGATTTTTTCCTCTCCACGTTTGGCGACTTTGTCAATTTGACGTCCTTTTTATCCTTCTTTCTAGCCCAGGATTCGATACGCTTCTACCTCTCTCATACGCTTTTTCGTCAACGGCAGATTCACTTTTTCCGCTGTCAGATAATCTTTTATGGATTGATAAGTTTCTTTACACACAAATATCTCACCCTCTCCCGCGGCCTCCTGTAGATGAGAAGCTAGATTAACTGGTGGGCCGAAGACCGTGTATTCTTTTTTCTTCCGAGAACCGAAGATGCCAGCTGTGACTGCACCTGTAGCGATACCAATTCCAATTCCGATTCTTTTTGCTGTATTCATCAATAACGAATTGATTTCGGATATTTCTTTCTGCATAGACAAAGCACAACGCACGGCATTTAAAGCATCTTCCTCGGTCGACATGGGGGCACCAAACACTGCCATGATGCCATCTCCGATATGTTTGTCGAGCGTCCCATTGTAACGATGAACGATCTCATCGAGAGGTGTGAAATAGTAGCGATCTAAAAAGTAAGGGAGCTCTTCGGCTTTAATGGCTTCCGTCATTAGGGAAAAATTTCTAATGTCCACAAACATAACCGTCACGGTCCTCACATTGGCTCTGATCGTTACACCTTCACCTAGAAGGATTTGAAGAATGGGTTCGGACACAAATTGACTCAATCTCTTCCTAAGATTACATTCTTTCACCTTCAATCTGAGTTCTTCGTTGTCAAATGGTTTGGTTAAGAAGCCATCAATTCCCTTATTCACCGCCTCGATGGCATTTTCCAAAGTCGCGTAACCAGTCAGAATAATTCTTGTGATCTGAGGATTGATTCGACCTATTTTATACAAGGTTTCGAGACCGTTCATGCCGGGCATCTTATAATCGGAGATGACGGTTTCCAATTCATGGCCGTTATCTGCCACGATTTGAATTGCCTCCTCTCCCCTTTCTGCTAATATCACCTCATATCCGTCCTTCTGCAAAACCTTTTTGATAGATCGGCGCACGCCTTCTTCATCATCGACGACCATAATTTGCATACCTCATTCCCTCCCTAACGGAAATTCCAGTCGAACAATTGTTCCCCCTCCTGGACGATCCTTGATGGTAATGCTGCCATTATGTCGCCTGACCAATTCATGGCAGATGTATAAACCTAAACCCGTCCCTTCACCCACTGTCTTGGTAGTGAAGAAGGGTTTGAAAACCTGCTCTTTCAATTCATCAGGAATACCACATCCCGTATCAGCGCAGGTGGCTATTATACAATTCCCCTCCCGGTAGGTCGAGAGAAAAATCTCACCTTTTCCGTCAGGTAACGCTTGAATGGCATTTTTTATTATGTTGATAAACACCTGTCCGAGCTGAGCAAAGTTGCCTTTAAATCTTGGTAAATCGGGGGCGAGATCGGTATTTATTTGCACGTCCATTTTTTTGATCATGTTGTGAAGCACTCGTAGGGCATCTGCGATGACGTGATTCAAATCTACGTCTTCCAAATAATGGTGGGTTTGGCGTGACACATCAAGCAAACTCTTTACGATATCGGCTGCCCGCTTCAATTCTTTCCGGGCAAATTCCAGATCGTCTACCATTTCCCTTATACCGACATCGGGGCCCTTTTCCCTTATTTCTTCTACCGAACTCTGGAGGAGGCTCATGGCGGAAGAGAGGGGATTGTTCAATTCGTGAGCCGTCCCGGCTACCAGTTCCCCAATAGCTGCTAAGGCCTCGGAGCGAATCATTTGTTTTTGCGCAAGTTCCTTTTCTTTAAGAGCCTGCGCCAATTCTCTTGTCCTTTCCTCGACCTTTTTCTCTAAAGTTTCACTCCAAGCCTTTATTTCCGCGAAAGCCTTGGCGTTTTCTATAGCAATGCCCATTTGATGGGCTAGAGTCATAAGCAATCTTACTTCTTCCCGCAGGAATACCTCTCCCGATCTTTTTTCACCGAGGACAAAAAAGGCGGTTAGATGTGCGTGGTGGATAACGGGCACGACTAAAGAAACGGACAGGGGCGTAAAAAAATCCCTTAATGCCTTTTTCTCGATTTCGGACACCGGAAGCCTTTCCACTCGATATGCATGCAAAGGCTGTCCTTTTACGAGGGCAGTGGAAAACAATGGATGGGAAAGGTTGACCCTAACCATGCCTGCCTGCGCGCCCATCGGTTCGAAGCATTCTTCCTGCCTTAGGAATAATATCGCCTGTGATACATTTAGGGTTTCCATCAACCATGATGTAATGAAACGACAAAGTTCCTCCAAATTGACCAGAGAGGCCAGTTTGGCGCTCACTTCCTCTAATACGACTTCATAATCAACCTGACGGCGGAAAAACACGTGCGCGATCGTTTTTTGAACAAAGTTTTTGGTAGGATTGAAAACGGCAACCATTATCAAGGCACTGAGAAGGGGAGGAAGGAGAGACTCCTTCAGAGGAGAAATGGTCGCCATACTTGCATTTACGATGGTAGCGATGGTGATATAAACGAAAGCCAGGGCAACGGTAAGTATGGTATAGGTTATACTTTTTCTCAAGACGGTGCCCATATCGAGCAGATCGTATTTCAGCACACCGATGGCAAGGATAATGGCCGGTATGAAGCTTAAACTACCTAAGGGGTAAACATCATAACCATAGGTAGGAATTATGTTTAATGCCAATAATAGGGAAGCCAAACCCAATCCGGACAGAATGTACTTGATTCGGTTTCTTTCCTCGTTGTTTTTTTGTTCCATGGAGATATAAAGCTGAAAGAGAATGTATATGACCGTAATTGCACAATACAAGGTAAATAATTGATACAGGATTCCACCCTTCGCTATGCGCCCAAAGGTGTAATAATGAAAACCGGCAATAAATTGATCGGAAAAGATAGAAAAGCTAAAGGCTACACCAAAAACGTAAGCTCCGAAAACGACCCATCGTCTCCGTTCTATTTTTAGCCACACGTGAATAAAATGGATATAAACGGCGGGGCCGAAAACGAATATATAGTAAGTTAACCGATCAATAATCAGGGCTGTGCTTTCATCTTCTATAATATTGATGAGAGATAGGTCGGCATTGATGAGCGCCCCCATGAAGCAGATGGCGGCAAACAGGTAATCGACGCTCCTTCGTCGACCCCAGAAAAAAGACGCTATGACCAACCCGAGGCAAACAAAAGTTCCCATTAAAGAGGGAACAATGGCCAGCCACGCCTCTTCGGGAGGGAAGGATTGCACGGCCCACTTTACTCCATTTTATTTAGAAAACAAAAACTGCCGCTGCAATTACCGTCGTATAACCATTCCCCTTGGTCACACTCGATTGGGTTATATTTCTTGTTTTAACTATTTTACCACTTATTTTGAAGATTTCTTTCTTTTCGTCCCAGCTTTCTTCTATGTTGAAATCAATGCCCAAAGTGGAGGCTAGCATGGCGGCGGCTAGATCTTCAGCATATTCGCCCGCCTGTTTTTCTGTCTGCCCGAAGGCGTGATGTTCGCTTATGTAACCGTAGGCCCGCTTGTCGGCTGGAATGGCACATCCAATTGAAGCCACCAAAAGTCTCCGCGGCTCATTGGTACAGCATCTACTCATGACACAAAAGGTCATGGCGCCTGGTTTTAACTCTTTTAAACCTTTACTCTTGGATATCACCTTACATCCCGGTGGTAGAATGCTGGAAACCTGCACGAGATTGAATTTTTCGATGCCGGCATCTCGTAGTGCCAGCTCAAAAGAATGCAGTTCCTCTTTATGGGTGCCTACCCCTTTCGTAAAAAACACTTTTCGCGGGACAAAGGTGTCCATTTCTCCATTCTCCCTCCTCACTCTTTATTATTTTCTATATAACCTATCAATCGATAGACAAGACGGGCACAAAGAAAATCTGGTGCTACCATCCCCGGTATGGGCGCCAATTCAACGAGATCAAAACCTCGCACTTGAAAATTTTGTGTCACCGCCTTGAGCAATCTTACTACATCCCGATAAGTTAGTCCCCCCGGCTCGGGGGTCCCCGTCGCCGGCATGACCGACGGATCTAAACAATCTACGTCAATCGTTATATAGACGTCGTTTTTTAAACACCCCAATACTTTTTCTATCCAATCGTCATTTTCCATCACAAATTGCGCAGAAAGGGAAGACACTTTTTTTTCCTTGATAAAAACCGCCTCTTCCCGACTTAGGCTCCGAATTCCCACCTGGACGATAGGACATATTTCGAAAATTCTGCGGGCCACACATGCATGACTGTAACGACTCTTTTGATACATATCCCGCAAATCAGCATGTGCATCGAGGTGAAGAACCGAAATATCGGGGTAGTACTCTTTTAGGGCGCGAACAGCTCCTACAGTTATGGTATGCTCTCCACCAAGGAGAACGGGAATTTTTTTATCCTTCAAAACGTCCCTGACCCTCTCTTCCATCAACGATACCATGTGCTCCGGACCACGGGCATCGCATTCTACGTAAGATGCTGTATGAATACCCTTATCACACGGCTCTATTTCAAGCTCTTCATCGTACCACTCCAAATATTGAGAGGCGGTGATAATCGCCTGCGGCCCCCAACGCGTACCCCCCTGATAGGAAGTTGTCGCATCGTATGGAACGGGTAGAACGACAAAACGCGAGTACCCATATTCAGACTGTGGACCATGTAACCCACAGAAATTCATAGATAATTTTCTCCCATAAAAATAAATTGAGTGCGCATTAGCACGCTCTACCCCAAAAGTCCAGAACCAATATTTCGCCCCGTCATATGCTTGAGATCTATGCGTCCATCCCGATAATAAACGAAGGTAAAGTACTTCAACCAATCACCTAGCACGGCAAATACCTTATTTTTCTCTTCTCTATGATAACTGTAGAGGCGCGGTAAGTGACAGTGGCCAAAAATGGCCGCATCGTAACCCTGGGCAAAACACTTAAGGGCATAACTATGCATAATATTCAACAAGTTCTCTTCTCCCGATTGCCTCTTTTCTTTTCCTAAATCAGAACTGAAGCCGGCAATCCGCCATACGAATTTAAGAGGAAGGATTCTCTGAAAGAGATAAAACGCCCGGCTTCGGAGGAGGCTTCTTAACATCAAGTAGGAGCGGTTCTGGCGATCGATCAAATCCCCGTGGGCGAGAAGAAAGCGATGCCCGTCGATTGTAATATCTCCCCAGTCTTCATACACAATCGCTTCTATCGAGTGGGAAAAGTATTCTCTAAGGAAAAAATCGTGGTTCCCCTCGAAATAAAAAATTTGTACCCCCCTTCTTTTAAGCTCTTTTAGTTTTTCTAAGACGGGTTGATATTCAGGGTAGATGACCTCTTTCCGGGCAAACCAAAAATCGAAAATATCACCGAGCAGATAGAGATGGTTAACCTGGTCCCCCGAATGGCCCGGGACCGACCCCATCTCGAGGTAAGATAGGAAATCCATAAAAAATCTATAGTTGTTTTCGTCTCTCCTTCTTAGATGAACATCTGACACGAAGATGGCCTTCATTTTTCCTCGTCAATTCATCGAAGTGATTCGCCTCTTTCCTTCCCTCATAGAGATGACAACGGTAGAGATGGAAAGAAAAACGATAATTATCAGGGAAGTACACGACCATAGAATTTGAAGTACCGACATACTTTCTCCTCTCATTTGCGCCATGAATAGATGGTACACCGGACCGGCCTCCAAAAGAATGACGATCACTACCAAAAGGGTACTCACAATCATATACAGGATACCGCCAAAACTAGTTACAACCTCCATAGGGTTTTCATTGTGGAAGAATGGAAATGCGATCCCAAATGCCAATGCCAAAGCGGTGACCATCGGTACGATCAACAACATCGTCCCAGCGGAAATGACCATCATGAGGGGTTCGACTCCCAGAAGCAGGTTCGTGCTGATGATGAGCCCTTCGGAAAGGAAAAGCAAGGGAATTAAATAGAAGAAAAATTTTATCATCAAGAATCTGCCCACACGTGTGGGGGCCGAAAGGACGATCCAAAAAGCCTTCCCTTCCAAACTCACGGCTGGATAGACGAACCTAGCAGCAATAGCCGTCAAAACAAACGCCGTAAGGCCAACGTTGAGGAAGGAAAAGACATTTTGAAGATAAACCGTTTGAATGGGGCTTTTATCTAAAGGAAGGACGGAAAAATTGTACAGATAAATACCAATGAGCACGATGATGAGAAAAAGTTGCGGCCATTGTGATGGATCGCGAAAAAAAGTTTTCCATTCTTTTGTAACAAAGGCTTCTATATCACCGGAAATAATCGGCCATCTTCGTCTCCAATAAGCCCTTTTTCCACCTAAGGCCCTTGTATGCACGGTCTCGGCCAACGTGAAACCCCGGGTTAGATATTTTTCCGCCAAATAGCTACCCAAGTAATAAAGCGTGCCGGCGCCGGTAAAGGCAAGGGCGAGATTGTGCAGAGCAGAGAAAAAGCCTGCCTTACCCAAGGCGAGACGCACGGCATCATATACCCAAGTTGTAGGCAAGATAGGAGAAGAGGAGACCTTTAGGGAAGAAAGATAATGCGCTACCTGAGAGAACTGCTCCGGATTTACCAATTGCTCCGGACGCAGCAATCTAACTGCCACTACAACAAAAACCACGACGAGTACGGTAATAAGGGAAAGCCCTACTTTTAATCTCCCCGCGGGAATAAAGGCCCCGGCCAAAAGAATAAGGACTGCACTCAAACCCGAGGCGACAAGACACAAAGCAATCATTGCACAGAGGGATAGAAAGTAGAAAAGCAGATTAGCCTTATAAACGAGGCCATAAGACAGAAACACGGGAAATCCGAACAACAGCACCATCCAGGAGGCATCGAAAGCTACCTCCCAGATACGGGTACGGAAAACCTCCCTAGCGGGGAGAGGTAACACATAGACCAGATTCAGATCACGAGCGAGATACAGTTTGGAGAGTCCGACGATGAGGTGGCTCAAAACCAAGACAAAAAAACTGGTCACAATGATCATATGCAGGAGTTTCATGGCCAGCATATCGCCTAACACATCGACTCGTTGAAAGTAAGTCAACACCCGATAGAACACGAAAAAAATAACGAGCCAGAAAATAACCCCAAGGCTTCCACCACACGCGATTTTCACTCCCTGATGTCTTCTTTCCTGTGAAAAAAGTTGATTTCTTATCGTAAGAAAACGAACGCGCCAAAAAGGAAGTGACGAATTCAATTTATATCCTCCATCGTGATTTTGAGGAAGATCGATTCCAAGTCCTGAACCCCTGTTTGAACTAAGTGTCTAAGTTCTTCCATCGTGCCCGTCGCCAAAAGTCGCCCTCGGTGGATGATACCGATTCGATCACAAATCTCCTCTGCCAGTGAGAGAGTATGAGTGGAGAGAAAAACGGTGCTCCCCCGCTTGGCCTGTTCCTGCAAGGTCTCGCGCACGAGTTTCACCCCGGCGGGATCCAAACCGACCATAGGTTCGTCAACGATGATAACCTGTGGATCATGTAGCAGGGCCGAGATGATCACAAGACGCTGTTTCATTCCGTGAGAATAAGATTCCACCAGATCGTTTTGCCGACCGTCCAAACCGAACATTTCCAGTAAACTATCGGCCCTTTTCATCGCCCGTGATCTCTCCAACCGATAAACGTCGGCTATGAATTGAAGAAACTCTCGTCCCGTTAGTTTTTCGTAAACGTAAGGTCGGTCAGGTATAAAACCGATTATTTTTTTAGCTGCAACCGGGTCTTGTAAAAGTGAAATACCTCCGATCGTAATTCTTCCACTATCCGGCAAAATAATACCTCCCATAAGGCGTAAGGTGGTTGTTTTACCCGCCCCGTTAGGACCCAGGAGACCGAAGATTTCGCCAGCTTCGACCCTTAAGGAAATGCCGTCAACCGCCCTCAGGGCACCGTAATTCTTGGTAACTTCTTCAAGAACGATCATATTCTATCCCGACGATGGTTATTTTTAATTTTCCGATGATATTAGCTAGGGGAGATATCTCCTTTCCGAAATCTCCCCGGGAAAAGCGGATGTGAGTACAATCGGCAGGAAACTGGTTGAAAACGGCATCGGCCGTGACCCAACCGTGATCGTCAAAATAAAATGCATTCCAGGCATGATAGAAAAATTTTCCTTCTCGATAAACGAGCCCCGTCTCTACGGCGGTGGGGAGGCCGGCTGTCCTCCCTAAAGCGGCAACTAGAATCGCGTGCTCTGTGCAGTCTCCTCGACGGCGCTTCAAAATGGATACCCCATCAGCTAAAGAAGCGACCGGCCATTTTTCCAATGTCCTATACACCCATTGCACTATACGGCGCGCCTTTTCTACTGGGATATCGCTTGGGGATATCGTTTTCTCTACCACCATCTTCAATTCCGGATGGCCTACTGGGATAAAAGGTGTGGAGTTGAGGGCCCAATTGGGGAATACATCCGTTTTAATCTGTCCTCGACGGGCTGAGAGATTTTCCCTTTCGATGACGAGTAAATGTCCCTGCAATTTCTGCCTATCCCCTGGGAGAAACAGATTTTCCCCCTCAACCCCCTCTAGGCGACATGTCAATTTTTTCAGTTTCGAAGGGTCCCGGATCGTTACGTTAGAAGGAATGGCGGCAAGCTGCGTGACGTCCACCTCTCCTTTCATTTCCTTTTGCATCTTTTCGGCTTTATCCTTCGATATCCTTTCGACGACGAATCCAAGGGGACCCTCTTCCCTTACCACTTCCCCGTTCTCGTTACACCAGAGAATTTCTTCTATGCCACTGTATTTAAGTCTCATCCGCGTAAGCTTTCCCTGCCTTGATGCCACCTCTCTCACCTCTTCACCCAGATAGGCGACCTCGGCCTCCTCTACCGTACCGGTCAGGGCATCAAACAGAGGCACCCGCCCCTGCTTCGATCCAAGACAGAGGCCACTGACCATAACGGGTGAATCTTTCACCGGTAGGATCGCGTCCTTACCCCCAATGTTTACCAATAAATGCTTATTTTTCACCTCTCCCACTATCTTCGTCTGATAAAGGGAAGAAAATAGCTGGGCCTCAAATTTCTTCAATTTAAGTGATGCATCCGCTGTTCCATGAAAGTATAATTTTATATCTTGAGGAATGCCCATTGTCTTTATGCGCAAAAACATCTCTTCCTTGACCCGGTACCCCTCATCCGTCTGACTAAAAAGGCGATGAACCAAGCCTATTGTTTTATTTCCTTGAGAAATCGCCATCCAATATTCCGTCGGAGGAAGACGGCTCATTTTCCCTTCCCGCCAACTGCCGGGCTCGAGTCGCAGTTGAATGTCCAATTTTAAAAGCAACAGACAGAAGAAGAGTAAAGCGACTAAAAGACCTCGGTATTTTTTCACGGATCCACCCGCCCTAAAAAAATAGGGGGTACTTAAAAGTACCCCCTACCATGTTTTTTTGCTCAAAAACTTTATTTGCCCTTATCTACTCTTTCCTTCAATTCCTTGCCGACTTTAAAGAAGGGCAATCTCTTAGGGGGGACTTCTATATTTTTCCCCGTCTTAGGATTCCGCCCCGTGTAACCCTTGTACTCGCGAACGACGAAGCTTCCAAAACCTCGAATCTCGATGCGGCCACCATTCTTCAATTCGTCGGAAAAACCTTTAAAGATAAGGTTTATCACCTCCGCGGCCTTCTTTTCGGTCAAATTTTCTTTCCGACTCAATTCCTCTATAAGTCCAGACTTATTCATGATACCTCCTTGATATGCCATGTGGTCTACCAATATGAATCTGACGGCGGAACTATTACTTTTTCCGTTGAATGTCAAGATAATAATTCACTAATTTCCTCTGCCCCTAGCTCCCGATAGCGGCCGGGTTTGAGATTACCCAGTTCAATCTTTCCGATTTTAATTCTCACAAGTCTTATCACTTGGAAACCAAGCTTTTTCATCGCCCTTCTGATCACCCTTTTTCTTCCTTCTCGAATCGATACGGTAAGCCACGTATGGTGACTCAATACCTTTTCGATCTTTACTTCATCCGGCCGCAAAAGGCCGTCTTCCAATGCCAGACCGCCAGAGAAGAGCTCGGCATGCTCAGGGGTAAAATGCCCTTTTACCTTTACCCGATACACTTTAGAAATCTGGAAACGGGGATGTTGGATGCGAAAAGCGAAATCACCATCATTGGTCATAAAAAGCAGACCTTCGGAATCGAAATCCAAACGTCCGACCGGGAATAAGCGCTCCGATACCTCCGGAAGCAATTCTGCCACCGTGGGACGCCCTGCGGGTCCTTCATGGTCGTTACAAAACCGCGAGGTTTATAGACCATAAAATACCGATATCTCTTTGGAATGGAGACGGCAATCCCGTCTACCTTTACCAAATCATCCTCTTTAACCTTCGATCCCAATTCACGGACGATTCTTCCGTTGACCGTCACCCTGCCTTCTCTTATCAACTCCTCGGCCTTTCGACGAGAGGCTATCCCCGCCCGAGAAAGGATCTTTTGCAACCGTACTTCATTTTCTTTTTCCTTCATAACCTTCCAGATCCTGGAGCTCCTTAACGGTGGGCAACTCAGAGAGGTCTTTCAAATTGAACATCTCTAAAAAACGCTTTGTCGTGCCGTAAAGTATGGGACGACCCGGTATCTCCTTCCGTCCCACGATTTTAACCAATCGCCTCTCCATCAAGCCTCTAATGACACCACCACTGTCGACACCTCTAAAGCGATCGATCTCCATCTTGGTGATTGGCTGTTGATAGGCTACAATGGCAAGAGTCTCTAAGGCCGCAGGGCTAAGAGGATTTACGCGAGAAGATTTCAACTTCCTGATCCACCCGGCGTATTCGGGACGGGTACGAAATTGGTATCCCCCCGCCACCTCCTCCAACGTAAATCCACCCTGGCGTAAGAAATATTCCTCTTTCAACTCCTTTAGGATTTGAACGATTTCCCTTTTTTCGAATCCTTCGGCGGACAAAATAGAATGGATTTTATCAACGCTTATCGGACTATCGCTAGTAAAAATAATTGCTTCTATGATGTTCTTCAAGTTATTCGTTAACATCTATGCCATCGCCTTCATAAAAGAGGTAGATAGAAGATAGGGGGGATAGCTGATAGATGGAGATCATTTTTCTTCTGACCATTTCTAAAACGGCAAGGAAGGTATAGATGATTCTTTTCCTTGATTTCTGATCCTCAAAAAGTTCTTGGAACATGAGCCGGCCCGCGCGCTGGATCTTTTCTTTCAGCTCTGAGATGATCTGTACTAAGGACAGTTGTTCTCCCTCAATTTCAAGAATTTGCTGCGGTTTCATACGCTTGAGGACGCGTTGGAAGGCATCTATCAATTCGAACAATCCTATTTCTTCCCATTCACCTACGCTTTTTTGCCCCTCATCTACCCTAACATCTCCGGAACCACGGGTAAAAACTTCCCTTTCCAGTTGAGGCCGACGGTCTAACGCCTTGGCTGCCTCGCGGAAGGCTTGATAAGTAACGAGCTGTTCAACTAACTCGGCGCGCGGGTCTTCCGTATCATCTTCTTCGTCTTCCGATCGAGGCAGAAGGAGACGAGATTTTATATGTAATAACGTAGCCGCCAAAACAAGATATTCACCAGCTAAATCCAGGTTTAACGTTCTCATGAATTCCACATACCTCAAATACTGATCCGTGATCTCCGCAATAGGTATATGATAGATGTCCAGCTCGTTTTTTTTGATGAGGTAAAGGAGAAGGTCGAGGGGGCCTTCAAAGACGGGCAGCTTAACTTCGTATTGCATCGTCATGAACCATGACAGGCAATAACCATCTCTTGGAAAAAGTTTTTTAATTCCGGATCATCAACGCTAAAAGAGTGCTCCCAACGTCTTACGAGGGCGCTACCCACTACAAAGCCGTCCAGATAGGGGAAAAATTCTTCTACGATTCGGGGATGGGAGATGCCAAATCCTAAAGTAACGGGCAAAGATATCAGCCCTTTGATCTCCTTAATCTTTTCCAATATATCGGTGGGAATTTCATCTCGCTCCCCCGTTACCCCCGTGACGGAGACAAAATAAAGAAATCCCCGGGCTATCTTTTTTATTTTGAGTATACGATCTCGATTTGTTACGGGCGTGGCGAGAAATATGCTTGCGATTCCATACTTCCTGAGTAATGGGCAGATTTCTCCCGCCTCTTCCGGCGGCATATCTACAATGATGAGTCCTTTCACACCATTGTCAGCTGCTTCGGACACGAATCTTTCTACCCCATAGGCGTAAATGGGATTTAAATAACCCATAAGAACGACCGGAATGGTGAACGCCTTATTGAACCGGCGAACGAGGGCGAAAATATCTTTTACAGCCGTTCCCGCTTTGAGGGCCCTTTCACTTGCCCTTTGGATCACCGGCCCGTCGGCCATGGGATCGGAGAAAGGGATGCCCACCTCAATGATATCCGCTCCATTTCTCGCCAGAAATTCCATGAATTCGTATGTTTTTTCTATCGACGGATCCCCACCGGTCACATAGGGGATAAGAGCTTTTTTCCCCTCCCTGTTCAGCCGACGAAACACGTTCGTGATTTCGTTCATGGAGATATCGTCCTCGATACGGTTTCGACATCCTTATCCCCGCGCCCCGAAAGGTTAACCAGGACAAGTTTGTCTTTCCACCTGGTGCAGTTTTTTATGACATATGCCAGGGCATGACTGCTCTCGAGGGCGGGAATGATGCCTTCTTCCCGGGAGGTAAGAAAAAAGGCCTCTAAAGTTTCTTCATCGGTGGCAGATGTGTATGTTACTCGTTGGGATTCCATAAGAAAACTATGTTCCGGTCCCACACTGGCGTAATCGAGTCCGGGGGCAATAGAGTAGGTATCTAATATCTGCCCATTCGAGTCTTGGAGGACATAACTTTTTGTCCCCTGAAAGATACCTACCTTGCCTCCTTGAAAGCGAGCGGCATGATGTCCCGTTGAGATACCTTTGCCTCCTGCCTCCACGCCAACGAGCGTTACTTCCTTCCGCTTAAGAAAAGGGTAAAAAATACCCATCGCGTTACTCCCGCCCCCTACGCATGCGACAACCACATCGGGTAGCCTCTTTTCCTTTTTCCAGATTTGTCTTGCCGCCTCTCGTCCGATGACAGAAACAAATTCCTTCACCATTTGCGGGTAGGGATAAGGTCCAAAAACGGTACCCAAAATGTAATGGGTCGTTCTTACGTTTGTCACCCAATCTCTTAAAGCTTCGTTAATCGCATCTTTTAATGTTCTCGTACCTGTTTCCACACCCCGAACTTCCGCCCCTAACATATCCATACGGATTACGTTCATTTTCTGTCGCTCCACATCGTCCGCTCCCATGTAAATACAACATTCCAGTCCCAATAGGGCCGCGGCGGTGGCTACGGCGACCCCGTGTTGACCCGCCCCAGTTTCGGCAATGACCCTCCTTTTTCCCATTTTTTTTGCCAACAGGGCTTGACCCAAGGCGTTTATGATCTTGTGTGCCCCCGTATGGCAAAGATCCTCGCGTTTCAGATAAAGTGTGAGCCCGCAGCGCACAGAGAGATTGGAGGCATGGTAGAGAGGAGTGGGGCGCCCGACGTAATCTTTTAAATATCCTTCGAATTCCTTTCTGAAGTCTCTACTTCTCCACCATCGAAAGAAGGCCTCTTCCAATTCATAAATGGAGGGCATGAGTGTTTCGGGGACAAAGACGCCCCCAAATTTCCCATAGTAACCCTTTCTCATGTCGTCTATCTTTCCATTACGCGCAATTAGTAGATGGATTTCCCCATCATGACTTCCCGCACTTCGGCCATCGTTTTTTCGGCCACGAAGCGAGCCCTTCTGTTACCCTCCTTGATTATATCCCTAACTTCGTCGATGTGTTGCAAATAGTACCGCCTCTTGGCATGGAAATCTTCCAGCCCCGCTGCGATGTTTTTCGAAAGAAGCTCTTTACAGTCTGTACACCCGATGTGGGCATTTCGACAATCTATCTCTAACTCTTCCACTTTTTGTTTCTCGGTATAGATATTATGAAAGGAAAAAACGTTACAGATTTCCGGACGGCCAGGGTCTGTACGTCTCTTCCTCTGAGGATCCGTAAACATAGACATTACCTTACGATGGAGCTCGACCCCCTCATCACTCAAATAGATAGCGTTTTCGTAAGATTTACTCATTTTGCGGCCATCTATGCCGAGCAACTTTGGCGTATCCGCCAAAAGACTCTGAGGTTCAGGGAAAACCTCCCCATATAGATAATTAAAACGACGGGCTATTTCCCTCGTCAATTCCACATGGGGTAGCTGGTCTATACCGACGGGAACGCCGTATGCCTTATACATAAGTATATCCGCCGCTTGTAATACGGGGTACGCAAGAAAACCCAAGTTGGACAAATCCCGGTTCGAGATTTCCTCTTTCATCTCTTTATAGGTGGGGTTTCGTTCCAACCACGCTACGGGGGTGATCATCGAAAAGAGTACGAACAGTTCGGCATGCTCTTTTACGGCCGATTGCACAAAGAGGGTACTTTTCTCCGGATCCAAACCAGCACTTAACCAATCGATGAAGATAGCCTCCGTATATGTACCGATCATTGAAGGATCGGCAAAGTCACTGGTCAAAGCATGCCAATCGGCGACAAAGTAAAAACACTCGAACTCACCCTGATTTTGCAAGGTAATCCAATTTTTTAAAGCGCCGTGCAAGTTCCCCAAATGTAAATAACCCGTCGGTCTCATGCCGCTTAAGATTCTTTTCACCCGCCACCTGCCAATAAATTAGTGGGCGACGTATAGCAAATGCCAGGTGCCTTGTCAAACCGGATGGCTATTTTTTAGGAAGGAGAAGAATCAATTTACCCGGCTCTTTTAGACTGCCGGCCTCCAATTCCTTTTGTGGACCGGTACCGCAGAAGAGGTCTAAACGATGGGGGCCTTTAATAGCCGTCCCTCCGTCATGATGAAAAACGAGGCGGGTAAAACTCTCCCACATCGTGGGTCGGTCCTCTTCAAACCTGACGGGACGTCGTGATTTCAAAATAAGAGGCGCACCGGGAGGATACACATCTCCATCTAAGGCAACAGATCTTCCACTTACGAGAGTTACACCCAAGGCCCCAACGGGTCCCTCTTCCACCTCCCGAAAGAAAATATAACTCTCATTGTACGAGAGTATTTCATCCCGCAAATGAGGGTTGGCCTTAAGAAAGGCCTTGATATGGCGATGAGAAGTCTCCGTTGATTTGACGTAACCTTTCTCCACCATGTAGGTGGCGATGCTCCGATAGGGCCTACCGTTTCGCTGGGCATAACTTACATTGATAAATGATCCGTCTCTTAATCTGATTTTGCCCGAGCCCTGGAGGTGGAGAAAAAAGAGTTCAACCGGTTCATCTACCCAAGCAATTTCCAGCCCGCGACGGGCTAGAACTTTGTCGACGTCAATTTCCTTGCGGCTAAAAAAAGGCACCACCTCATTCTTTGCGAGCCTGCCAACCAGCACATCATTCCCATACTTGCGGTTGAATTTGCCCAATCTGACAATAACTATATCCTCAGGGGGACGATATATGGGATAGCGGAATCGCTCATCTTTTGTCAGCGAACCCTCCAAGATAGGCTCAAAATAACCAGTTACAATTAAGTTATCACTTACGGGAATGAAATCGAAAATCTCGGTGATCGCCTTTTCCTTCTCCGACCACGGTTCTCCCGCTTTAGCCAAGATACCTTTCATGTTCCCCAGGGCAACTATAAACTCCCGGCCTCGATGACACCGATCTCGAAAGCAATATTCCCTCTGTTCCCCTCTGGTTTGGAAAAATCTAAGGCTCCGCTCTATCGCCTCCTCGAGGGAACGGAGATCCATATCGTCCACCATCACGGCTTTCTCTTCTTCTCCCGACGGGTGAGGGAGATAAGCCATTCGAGGAGCACACCCAAACACCGACCAAATGAGGAAAAAGAAGAGGAGGCAGAAGATTCTTCTCATGACCTACAGCTCGATAATCATGGCAACTTCATCGCAGAAATCGGGATACTTGGGACACCGGAAGCAGTCGGACCATATCTTCTCCGATAAAGAGGTACGTTCAACCTCATGAAAACCGAGGCGCTCGAAAAATTCTTTCTTATTCGTGAGGGTAAAAATGCGAAAAAGGTCCAGGGTGATGGCTTCGGAGATGCAAGCCTCTACTAGTATACGACCGATTCCCTTTTTTCGGTGTTCTTCCAACACGACCAGAGACCTAATCTCCGCCAAATTCTCCCAAATGATAGTCATGGCACAGATGCCGATGATATTATCGTCCCGGTCCAGGTAAACAAAAAAATCCCGTAGGCTGCCGTAAATGTCCATAAGGGAGCGGGGTAAGACGTCTCCTTGAGAGGCGGCATTGTTGATCATTTTGTGAATTGTCCGCACATCACTAACCTTGGCCTTCCTCAGCATAGGATCCCCCTTTCCTGGCCTTGGTGGCAAGTAATTCTGTGGCATGCTCTAAAGTTATGGTGGATATCTCTCTGCCTCCAAGCATGCGGGCCAGTTCTTCCCTTCTTTCCACCTCGTCCAAATCACTAATAGAGGTAACCGTTTTACCGTCCGACACTTTCTTTTCAACTCGTAAGTGGCGATGGGCGAAGCGGGCAATTTGGGGTAGGTGGGTAATACAGATAACTTGATTGTAATAAGCCACCTCCTCTATCTTCTCACCCACCACCTCGGCCGTGGCACCCCCAATTCCACTATCGACTTCATCGAATATAATCGTGCCGGCAAACCCTCGGTCGGCCAGTACCTTCTTCAACGCCAACATCAATCGGGATAATTCCCCTCCCGATGCCACTTTATGTAACGGTTTCAATTCTTCTCCCGGGTTGGCCGTAAATAAAAAAGACACGTTATCTCGTCCTAATCTATTAAGTGCCGTCTCCCTGAGATCAACCTTAAATTGCGCCTTTTCCATCATCAGGGAACACAACTCTCCTGCCAGTTCTTCTTCCAGATGCCGGGCCGCTTCCTGACGGCGATCCGATATTTGACGTGACAGTAGCTCGAGCTCGCGATACTTATCCTCCCATTCTTTCCTCTTTTTCTCCAATTCTTCCTCTAGGTTTGCATTATCCGCCAGTTCCCTGGCAATCTCATCTTTACGGGCCAGGACTGCCTCTATCGACCCCCCATACTTTTTCTTCAGTCGATTCAACTTCTCCAGTCTTTCCTCTACCTCCGAAAGACGATGGGTATTAATGTCCAAACTCTGCCCATAACTGCGGGCGTAATGGGCAATTTCCTCAAGCTGATAATAGACGCTCTCCACTTCATCGGGCTTCTTTTGAAAGTGACCGTCTATTTTCTTTATTTCCTCGACGGCGCGGCGAAGACGGCCGAGCTTCTCCAAAATACTTCCGTCTCCACCGTAAAGTTCTTCATAAAGATCGAAAGCGAGCTCTTTCAACCTCTGCGCGTTGGTCAGAACCCTTCTTTCCTCTAATAATCTTTCATCCTCCCCTAATTGGGGGGCTACTTCTTCTATCTCTCGATACTGAAAATCGAGCAGCTCTCTCATCTCCGCCCTTCTTTTCCTGATCTCTTCCTGAGACCTTATCTCATCCTCCAGTTCATTGACCCGATGGAAGAGCTGCCCATAGTCGCCGATTAAGTCCCCCAAATTGGCATAGGCATCGAGGATAGTGATGTGATTTTGTTCATTTAACAGGAGTTGATGTTCATGCTGTCCGCAAATATTGAGGAGTTCCTCCCCTAAAAGGGAGAGCTGGGAGGCAGTAACTGCCTCGCCGTTGATATAAGCCCGACTCTTGCCTGAGCGGGATATGATACGTTTGACGACGATTTCTTCCTTTTCCTTTATCCCCCAGCGGGCAAGTATCTCTTGGGTCTTTTGTTTCTTATGTAAATCGAATACGGCCTCCACCTGTGCCGCATCTTCTCCGGTGCGGATCAAATCGGCAGATGCCCGATCTCCCATAATGAGCGCGAGGGCATTAATAATGATGGATTTCCCCGCCCCCGTTTCTCCCGTTATGATGTTGAGTCCTTCCGAAAAATGAACCTTCAACTCGTCGATGATGGCAAAATTCCTGATGGTGAGCTCCGTCAACATCCTTTTTCCGTATCACCTCCCCGTGAGAGACGCCGGCATCCCCCCCCACCCTAACTTGCTTCGGAGAATTTCGAAATAGTTGCGATGAGGGGAAACTACGAGAATCGTTACAAATGGTGAACGGGTAACTTCGATCCTGTCTCCCGATTTGAGATGTACCATGACTTGACCATCTAAGGTGAGTGTTGCGCCTTCTTCTTTAGAACGCAAGACTATAGACACCCGGGCCGATCCGGGTAAAATCACGGGGCGATTGGTTAAGGTATGAGGACAGATGGGATTTATAATGATTGACTCATGGCGGGGTAGCACGATCGGCCCCCCCGCCGAAAGTGAATAAGCCGTAGATCCGGTAGGTGTGGAAATAATGAGGCCATCAGCTTTATAGGTTGTCAGGTAGGCATCGTCGACAAAGGTTTCGATCTCGACTATGCGCGACAGATTTCCACGATTTATGACGGCATCGTTGAGGATAGTCCATTTTTGTTCAGATTTGTCGACCACGTCGAGCATCATTCTTTCTTCGGTCTGAAAGCGACCATCGAGAATGGCGCTAAAGGTGTCGTACATTTCGTCTAAGTTCACCTCGGCTAGATAACCGAACTGTCCTAAATTAATACCGAGGATCGGGATGGGTACTTCCTTAGTTTTGCGAGCGGCGCGCAAGATCGTACCATCCCCCCCCATGACGGCCAAAAGGTCACACATGCGTGCCAGATTCTCAATCTCGTACCCTCCATCTTCACCGTGAAGCGCCGCCAGCTCCCGATGGAGGAATACTTGGACCCCCTTCTCTCGAAGCCAGCTCTTCAACCTCGCCACCTGGGGTAAGGCGTTTTCTTTCGCCACATTGGCGATTATACCTATTCGATTAATCTCCATTTTTACCTCGTCGATTCAGATAACATAATTGTTCATCTCTGTCTATTTTTCCTCAAGATTGACACGCTGACCTCTTTCGTATACGCTCCTTTGCACTTTGGAAGGAGAAAACTGACATGGGTTTCAAAAAAGGATTGGTATCCCTAGCGCGTTTTCGTACGCCCCAAGAACAGTTAGACTTAGACTCTGTAGGGGAAAAATTAAAATCCCGTGCATTTAGTGACTTTTTTCCCTTAGAAGCCAAAGAAAGATGGGGTTGGACACTGATCGACGATCCGTTAAGTAGCAATTTTACGCTGCCTCAATACAAGTTCGGGTCTTACTTAATCTTTACCCTTCGGGTTGATGAACGGCGTATTCCCTCGTCCTTACTCAATCTCCGCTGCCTCGAGGAGGAAAAAAAATTTCTCTCGGAGCAGGGGTTAAAAAAAATAAGCCGAGAACAAAAACAATCTATCCGAGAGGGGGCAAAGAGAGAACTCGCCCTGAAAATTCCACCCGTTCCCTCTTTTTATGAGGTCTGCTGGTCTTGGCAGACGGGGACCGTTTACTTTTCCGGAACCAGCCCAAAGGTGAGAGACGACTTCGTTTCGTACTTCGAAGATACGTTCGAAATGCCTCTTAACCCCTTTTGCCCTGCTCAAGATCCAATCGAAAATCGCCAGTTCCTTACCTGGCTTTGGGCTAAGGCAAAGGAAAGAGAGGGTACTATTGCCGTCTCTCGGGGAAGAGAAGTACGGCTCGAGTTTCTTAAACGAGTCATGCTGGAATCGGGAGAGGGAGAATATGTTGAATCGGTTGTCTGTCAGGGCCACCATGCCGGCTTCTACGAGGTTGAAGAGGCCCTGCGTCAGGGAAAAAAAATCAAAGAGGCACGATTGAACCTTCAGGAAGACCGAGATGAATGGGAATTTACTTTGAAGGCGGATGATTTCGTACTCCAGGGTTTACGACTATCGAATATGAAAGACGACGAGGAGGAAAAAGAGGCAAATTACGCTTCCCTTTTGGATCGTGTTTCTTTGATGGAGAGGCTACTCATGCTGTTGGATGACCTCTTTTCCTTATTTAAAAAAGAGGCTAAAATCTAAGGCCATGAGAGGAGAAGAAGATTTATTCAGTCAAATCCAGAAGGCACCCGTCAAAGGGTTTCTTGATCCCGAAGAAGGTAAATGTTTGTACCGCCTGGCGCAGGCGGCCAGTCGTCTGGGGCCGTGTTTAGAAATAGGAAGCTATTGCGGGAAATCGGCCCTATACCTGGGATTCGGCTGTCGTAAAAACAAAGGCATCCTTTTTTCTATCGACCATCATCGCGGATCGGAAGAGCAGCAACCGGGGGAGGCGTACTTCGATCCAGAGCTGCTGGACGACAAAACGGGAAAAATAGATACTTTTCCTCACTTCCGGCATACTTTGGAGATGTTCGATCTCCTCGATACCGTCGTACCCATCGTGTCATCTTCCGCCACGGTGGCACGTCTCTGGCATACACCCTTAAGCCTTGTCTTTATCGATGGCAGCCACACCTTCGAATCGGCCTGGCAGGATTATCGTCTCTGGAGTCCCCATATCGTGCAAGGAGGTTATCTTCTTTTTCACGATATCTTTCTCGATCCGTCTCAAGGGGGACAAGCCCCTTATGAGGTGTATAAAAGGGCGGCGGCAACGGGAGAATTTTTGGTTGAGCCCATGACAAAAACCCTCGGCGTATTGAAAAAGTTAACGCCGTCATATGCGGGAAAAGGAGATAAGTAAGATGGATAGTTTTACGGTAACCACACGCGAAAGATGCGAAATGATAGACATAACCAAAAAGGTGAGAGATATAGTTTCAAAGCAGAAGATCTCCACCGGATTAGTTTGTATCTTCGTTCCCCATACGACCGCCGCCGTCACGATCAACGAAAATGCCGACCCAGACGTGCCGAGAGATATATTGAACCAGCTAAACCGTCTCATCCCGAAAAATGCCCCTTTCCTTCATTGTGAAGGTAATTCCGATGCCCATGTTAAGGCTTCCCTGGTCGGCTCATCGGAGTTGGTCATTGTCTCTGGTGGTGAACTTATGCTAGGTCAATGGCAATCTATTTTCTTCTGCGAGTTCGATGGCCCCCGCACGAGGCGCGTTTACGTAGAAGTTGTGGGAAGTAAACCATAGATTGGCCAATTTGAGGAAAAGGGAGTGATTAGTTGATATATTTAAAGGCGAACGCCAACTTAGTCCTGCGGGAAGAATTCGACGATTGGGCAGTCCTTTTCGATCCCGATACGGGGCACACCTACGCCTTGAATCCGGTAGCCGTGATCGTGTGGAAACACTTAACCGGGACTAACAGTGAAGAGGATATCATTCGTATTGTAGCAAAAGAAGTTGAGTCCTTGCCGCCCGAAGCGAAGGAACAGATAAGTTCTTTTCTCACGGCCCTTCAAACTCTTAACTTGGTAGAAAACGTAGAAAGAGAAAAGCCATGACGGCCGCTGTCATGCGGTCTCCACGCTATATAGATATCGAAATCACCAGTCGGTGTAATTTAAGGTGTACCTACTGTAGTCACTTTACCTCGGCCGCTGATGTGGAAGAAGATATACCTTTTTTCGAGTGGCGGCAATTCTTTGAAGAGCTGGGCCGGGCGGGTATAATGCGGGTCGTTTTCTCGGGAGGAGAGCCCTTCGCACGGCACGATTTTCTCGATCTCCTCATCGATCTAAAACGCCATCCCATCCGATTTGCCATCCTGTCGAACGGCACCCTCATTGACAACAAAATAGCCCAGTTCCTCCAGAAAAGCGGTAGATTGGATTACATTCAAATTTCCCTCGATGGGGCGGACGCAGAAACTCACGACTCCTTCCGAGGCAAGGGCAGTTTTGATAAAGCCGTGAAAGGAATTCAGGCCTTACAGGAGGTTGGATTAACACCCGTCGTTCGGGTGACAATTCATCGAAAAAACTATCTCCAATTAAAATCCATCGCCCGCTTTATCCTGGAAGAATTGAGGCTCCCATCCTTCTCTACCAACTCGGCCTCCCATATGGGCTTATGCCGGCGCCACGCCTCCATTACGCAGCTTACCCCACCTGAGTATGCGGCGGCGATGGAGATCATGCTTGAAATCTCAGATCTTTTTCCAGGACAGGTTAATGCGACGGCAGGACCTCTCGCCGATGGTTATACCTGGCGTGCGATGGAAGAGGCCCGATGGGGTCGGATTACGCCCCCGGCCGGAGGTGGATATTTAAGCGGCTGCCGTGGCCCATTTGAAACACTGGCCGTGCGTGCCGACGGAATGCTCATCCCCTGTCAACAGTTAAGCCATCTGCCTCTCGGTCGCATCAATCGAGATCCTCTCCTTACGATTTGGCGGAACCACCCCACCCTTTCTCTCCTGCGAAACCGCCAGCACATACCCCTCGCCACCTTTTCCTTTTGCCGGGACTGCCCCTATCTTTCCTCCTGTACGGGAAATTGCCCAGCCACGGCCTATACCCACTTTGGAGAGATTAACCATCCCAGTCCCGAAGGCTGCCTCTTCCTCTTTTTAAAAAAAGGGGGGCATCTTCCCGAAAGGTGGAATCGGTTACATGGATGAGAAAGAAATACCCCCCCTTCATTATCTCTACAGCTACATCACCGATGGATGCAATTTACGGTGCCGTCACTGTTGGATTAAGCCGCATTATATTGCTCAGGAGAAAGGCGTTAATTATTTGAATGCGGAGCTGTTTTCGCACATTCTTGAGGAGGCACTCCCACTGGGGCTCAAGGGAGTTAAATTGACAGGTGGTGAGCCCCTTTTACACCCGGAGCTAATAAAAATACTGTCAACGATAAGGAGACTAAATCTCGAGCTGACTTTGGAAACAAACGGCACCCTGATCGGCGAAAACGTGGTCGCCGCTCTTTGCGAGCATTCAGTTCTGCATGTTTCCGTAAGTCTGGACGGCGCCACACCGGAAACCAATGACCACATAAGAAACGTGAAAGGTGCTTTTAAACACACGATCAGTGGTATCGAGAGGTTAGTGAGCTCGAATCTTCGACCGCAGATTATCTTTACCCTGATGGAGTCGAACAAAGAAGAAGTGACAGCAATAGTGAAGCTGGCACAGGAGGTAGGGGCCTGCTCCGTTAAAATCAACTGTTTGCAACCGGTCGCAAGGGGGAAAAAAATTTTTTCCCGCGGTGGCGCTGTCCCGGTAGAGGAAATTCTCACCATAAGTCGTATGGTCGATGAAGAGCTTACCTCCCCCGCCCTCCCCGTCTCGGTTCATCTACCACTTGCTTTTCGTCCCTTGAGCCAAATTTTCAGCCAAAAAGGTGACGCCTGTGCGACCTGTGGCATCTTGGGCATCTTGGGACTCCTCGCCGATGGCTCTTACGCTCTATGTGGCATAGGGGAAATTGTAAAAGAGATGGTCTTCGGCCGGGCCCAAGACCATTCCGTGAAAGAAATATGGTCGGAAAGCAAAATCCTAAAAGAGATCAGGAGAGGTTTACCTGGCCGGCTCAAGGGAACTTGCCGTCGCTGTATTTTAAAAGGCATCTGTCTTGGTAGTTGTCTCGCACAGAATTTCTATCGAAGACGCGATGTGTGGTCCCCCTTCTGGTTCTGCGAAGAGGCAGAGGCTCAAGGCCTCTTTCCAACTTCTCGATTGACGTCCCTCTCTGGCGGGAAATGAAAAAAAATCTCCCGGCTCTAGATCACTGGCTTCAATGGTTTCTCTTCTCTGAGGAGTGGGACAAGTGGAATGACCTCCCGGTGCCGGAAACCTATCTCGTCGAACGTATATTGGCCGAGGATCTTGCGCCCCTTGCCTACTACCTTTTAAAGAAAAAAGGTTATGCGGCGAAATTTTCTACCCAAACCTTAGGCACATTGGAAGATTTTTTTCTTCTCAATCTGGGAAGGAATTTTCGACTCACTCTCGATACAGCGTCGGTCCTGCAAGGCTTTAATGACCGAGGAATCGAACACGTAATCTTAAAAGGCCTGGCTTTATCTCTCTTCTATTACCCGCACCCGGCTACACGCCGCCTGACGGATGTGGATGTTCTCGTCAAGAGAGAGGATGTCGATGCCGCCCATGACTATCTATCATCGATACACTATTCGCCCGTCGATACCACCTTAAAAAAAGCCCTGACCAATCCTCCTGGCTATCTCTCGAGCTTGGAATACCATACACCGGATGAGCGTCCCATCATTCATCTCCACTGGTATCCGATCAATACATCCGTTCCCTTTCCCCCGTCCATCCAGTACCCTGTAGCCGACCTCTGGCAACAGTCGGAAATCGTCCTCATTGAAGGGGTTGAAAGCCGCATACCTTCTGGGGAGCACATGATTTTGCACTTAACGGAACATGGCTTGAGGGTGAATCATGCCTTCGATCGCCTCATCCTCCTTTACGACCTTTCCCTCGTCTTAAAGAAGGGGACAATCGATTGGAGCTATGTAAGAAAAATGGCCTTGTTATCTGGTCTCTTCCCCTTCGTCTATTTCGGATTGGTGCACCTAAGTTACTGGGACCCAGCGGTCGTACCCTTGTCCATTCAAGAACAGTTTAAACCCATCCCTCTGCACCATTTGCAGTATTTGTACCTCAAGTTAATCAAGAGGGGCATCAGGATGAGAGGCTTAAGTTATCCCCTTTACTTATCATTGGTACCGGGCATGAAAGGAAAGTTCCACTTCGTTTTCCGTACGATTTTTCCTCCCCTAAAAATTGGGCAGCAGAGGATGAGAAAAGCCTCACTTCCCCGTTGGAAAATCTACCTATCACGCATCATGGAAATAAGCCGACTCGTAACAAAGTTGATGATCGCTATTTTTCGGAAGGCTGATGGGCGGGCCGAAGAAGGTCGGCACAAGTCTTTACCGGATTGAAGGTGAAGGAAGGGATCTCGACGAAAAAGGTGAGCCATCTGGCCATACCCCCATTCCACAGGCCTGGATGTTCAAGGACCCGGATGGGTTTTCCCCGAAACGTTTTGCGCGTCACTATCGCCATCCGCGGATCGGCAAAGTACGATAAATCGTAATTCTTTCCCTCCTCATCCCGTAAGCTTAAGACCATATCGACGGGGTTGAAATGGGTGGCTTCTTGCCATTTTTTCTGCTGCTCCGCCGAACGGGTATTGACCTGAACCTCTTCGACAATTTGGAGCGCTATGTCACCTTCCGGCATCTCTACCCAAAATGGTCCTCCGCCCGGTTCGCCCTCGTTTTTCACCATACCGGCAACCCTGATCGGGCGGTGCAACAGATCGTACAGGATTTCCTTTTTTTCCTCACTACTTACAGGCGCTATTTTTTCCGATATTTTCAGGTCTAACACCTCTTCTACAAAGGCGTGGGCTTCATCCAATCTCCCTTCCTTTACCTCCTTTAAAAGGTGGTGTACTTTCTTTTCCGTTTCCAGGAGAAAACCACCCATGAGCTTATGCCAGAAGACCACGGGGGAGAGATGCTCTTCTCGCACCACGTTGTCAATGTTCTTTACAAAAACTATATCCCCGCCCAGAGCCTGCAGATTCTTAAGCAAGGCACCGTGCCCCCCCGGACGGAAAACTATTCTACCGTTTTCGTCTTTTAGCACCTCACCCCGCTCGTTTAGGGCAATCGCATCTGTATCGGAACTTTGGCTTGAAATGGTAATTTCAAAAGTTACCCCGCAGGTCTTTTCATAATTGGTAATCACCGAGGAAAGGAATTCTCTAAACCGCCCTTCGTGATCCGCCTGAACGGTAAAATGCAGGCGAGCGACATGATTACTATCGCATACGTAATGCGCCGCTTCTAATAGATGTTCCTCTAAAGCCGTACGGACGCCCGTTGAATAACGATGGAAAGGAATGAGGGCTTTGGGCATATCCCCGTAATTGAGACCACCCGGACCCAAAATTGTCTCCAATATCTCCGTCAGCCTTTTTACTCTCACCTCTCGGTCGTCTAGATTAATGCCCCGTCGTAGCGAAGCCTCTCTAATTTCAGGATAGAAGGGATAACGTTCAAGATGGTCGAGCACCGAGGGGGTTATGAGACCTTGTCTGCTTTTCCCCAGTAAATCGTACCAATCCTGAAACATTCTTGTCGCCGCCCCCGAGGCCGGAACGAACTTGAGCATTCTCCCACAAGCCATGGCCTCTTCATGCAACGAGACAAGGCGCGCATAATCTTTCTCTTCTATGACAAGGATGCCATCACCCAAGCGGGCTGGGCGATGAAGCTTGACAAAAGAGGTACCCGCTTGGAGTAAAGCGTATTGTCTAAAGGCCTCTTCTTTGTTCAGGCCGTGTAATTTAAGCTCCTTGATTTCTCGGCGGTTAAAAACCCCCTTTGCCTTCTGAACAACCGTATCCTGTTTTATTAATCTCCCCCGTGCTGGCTGGATCCGCTCCATCCTTTCCCTTTTAAGGCGACCTATATCTTTCTGTCTGCGCGTTTGCCTTTCACCGACCATTATTTCTCCCTCTCAGCTTTCCTATCCACTCGTCGAACAGGTCATAAGCCGCTGGTACGACCAGTAAGGTAAGGAAAAGAGATGTCAAAAGGCCGCCGATGACGGCCACTCCCATCGGGGAACGGGTTTCTGCCCCTTCTCCCACGCCAAAGGCTACGGGCACCATACCGAAAACCATGGCAAAGGTCGTCATTAGAATGGGTCGCAATCTCACCGGTCCCGCCTCCTTAATGGCCTCTCTTCGCGGAAGACCCCGCCCGCGCAGGGTATTGGTGTAATCCACGAGAAGAATGGCATTTTTCTTGACCAAGCCCATAAGGAGAATGAGACCGATCATACTGAAGATATTAATCGTCTTTCCCGTCAGCATTAAAGCCCCAAAAGCCCCAATGAGCGAAAGGGGCATGGAGAGGAGAATGGTAAAGGGATGAATAAAACTTTCAAATTGTGCCGCGAGCACCATGTACGCAAGTACTATCCCCAAAATAAGGGCAAAGATAAGGTAGTAAAACGATTCTTGCATCGTATCGGCGTGTCCCTTATACAGAGTGGAGATATCAGGTGGTAAAATTCGAGCCGCAAGGGCATCAATTTCTTCCTTAGCCTGTCCTAAAGGCTTGTTTTCCAAGTTGGCGTATACGATCTGTGCCCTCTGTCGGTCCACACGCCAGATGGTACTGGGCGCCCCCCCTTCTTGAAGTGTTATAAGGTTGGCCAGTTCAACCAACGTTCCATCTTTCGCCCGTACACAAATCTTGCCCAGATCCGAAAAATCACGGCGATCGTCGGGAAATAATCTTATTCGCAAATCGTATCTACGGCCCCGCCCCTCGTCTTTGAATTTGGTGATATCCACCTCACCGCTTACGAGCAGATTTATGGCTTCAGTAATGGAAGCAACGCTCACACCGAGGGCCGCTGCCTTTTCCCGGTCAATGAAAACCTTTAACTCTGGCTTCCCCGCTTCTAGAGAAGTATCAATATCCACGATACCCGGTATATGTGAAAGTTCCGACACAAATTGCTTGGTATAAGAGGTCAAAAGGTTGATGTCACCTCCCCGAAGGGTAAACTGAATCGGTACGTTGCGTCCCAATCCGGAGATGAAGGCCACATCCTCGGCCATACCCTTAAGACCCGGGATTTCTCTCATCTTCCTTCTTAGATCGGCCTTGATTTCTTCTTGGCTCCTCTTTCGCTTTTTTTTCTCGATCAGATTGACCATAATCACACCGCGGTTGACCTGCCCTGACCCACCGGGACCCAACCCCTGGAGATAATTCACCGATTCCACTTCTGGCAGGGAACGTACAATGGCCTCGGCTTTGGAAAAGAGCTCATTGACCTTTTCGACGGAGTAATCAATAGGGGCCTCTAATCTGACGAGAAACCGTCCCTGATCTTCCGGCGGCACAAACTCTTTCCCCATAAAACGCGTCATGAACAGACTGAAAATAAACACGACGAGGGCGGAGATCAAAATCTTACCTCTATGTTCAAGGGTGAAATCGAGCAGTCGTCGATAAAACCTCTCCAAGCGGTAATATCCCCTTTCGAACATGTCTCCCAAGTTACTGAAGATGGGGATTCTCTTTTCCTGCCCGTGTCGTGCCCGGAGATAGATGGAGGCAAGCATGGGAGTTAGGGTAAAAGAAACGAGCAGGGACACGAGAACGGCAAAGACAACGGTTAACGCAAAGGACATGAAAAAACGTCCGATAATGCCTTTCATAAAAGCGACGGGCAAAAAGATGACGACGATAGCCAAGGTCGTCGCCATAACGGCGAGGCCAATTTCAGAAGTGGCAAAATTAGCGGCCTCACGCGGCTCCATACCCTTTTCGATATGGCGATAGATGTTTTCTATCACGATAATAGCATCATCGATGAGAATGCCGACCGATAATGTAAGCCCCAACATTGTCATGTTGTTGAAGGTGAAACCGAAGGCCCGCATGATGGTAAAAGTCGAGATAACGGAAACGGGGAGCGCCACGGCACTGATCAGCGTCACCCGCATATTTTTCAAAAAGAGCAAAATAGCCAAAACGGCTAAGATCCCCCCTAAAATAAGATGATACTGGACTTCGCGGATAGAGCGCTTGATGAAAATAGACTGGTCGAAGGCGATGTTGAGTTGCATGCCGGGGGGAAGTTGGCGACGAATCCTCTTTAACTCTTCTTTTACCCGGTCGATGACCTCGACCGTATTCGTACCCGACTGTTTCTGAATGGCAATATTGACGGAAGGTACACCGTTAAAACGGGAAATAGTCCTTTTCTCATCCATTCCGTCTTCAGCGCGGCCAATGTCCTTTATCCGCACCGGTGCTCCCCGATACCAGCCGACTATTAACTCGTTGAACGCCTGGGCCGAGGGTATTTCTCCCTTCACCTTTACCCCGTACTCTTTAACCGCCTCTTCTATGCGACCGCCAGGCAGTTCAATATTTTCACGAGCTAGGACCTGAGCGACATCGGTAGCGGAAATATTGTATGCCCTCATCCGATCGGCATCGAGCCAGATTCTCACCTGCCTGAGCCGAAGTCCGAAAAGGCGCAAGGCACCTACCCCATTGATGCGCTGGAGTTGTTCCTTCAATACTTCATCCGCATAGGTAGATAGCTCTCTTACCGACCTCTGACCCGAAAGGCTCAAATACATAACCGGCGTCGCATCCGTATCCACCTTCTGAATAATGGGCTCGGCAATGTCGGTAGGAAGTTTGTTGCGAACGAGAGAGATCTTTTCTCTCACGTCCTGCACGGCAAGATCGATATCCCGCTCCAAAACAAACTCAACTGTAATCGACGAGACCCCTTCGGAACTGGTAGAAGTTATAGATTTAACCCCGTTGATGGTGTTTACGGCTTCTTCTATGCGGTCTGTCACATCGATATCCATGATTTCGGGACTGGCGCCTTTTAAAGTCGTAATGATGTTTACAATAGGGAATTCGACACGGGGAAAGAGATCAACACCGATCTCCGGATAGCTCACGACGCCTAAGACCACCAGGGCCATGATGATCATCGTGGCAAAAACGGGACGCTTGATGGACGTCCTAGCGAGCCACATGCACCTTTGCCCCTGGCGCTAAATTATTCTGTCCGACAACGACGAGGGTTTCTCCCGTCTTCAGTCCATCAACTATTTCCATCATATCTCCATATTTTTGGCCAGTTTTGATGACTCTTTCTTTAGCCCTCCCCTCTTCTACCGTGAATACCCGAACCTGGGTACCTTCATAGAGCAGCGCATTGATCGGAACCACGATCTTCTCTTCCGGTGCACCTATAAACACGGTCACCCGGGCAAAGAGACCGGGTTTCAGTTCTTCTTTGGGGTTGGGCACCAGTGCCTCTGCCTGAAGAGTTCTCGTTCTCTCATCGAGATCGGCATATAAGTTACGGATTCTTCCGGAAAATAGACGGCCGGGAGCGCTGTCCACCCTAAAACTCACTTCTTGACCAATCTTCAACTGCTTCCAGTCCTTTTCTACGACCGAGAAATTCAGCAGAAGGGGATGGGTCGAAATTATTCTCACGAGGGGGGATCCACTGCGGACGTAGTCCCCGGCATTGACCTTTTTTTCTTTCACGGCTCCCGACAAGGGGGCTGAGATGTTCGTCTTTTGCAACCTCTCTTTCGCCAAATCGTGGGCTGAGCGGGCCCTTTCTACCTCACTTCTCGCCACTTCGAGACGGGCCGAAACGTCATCGAACTGCTGCTTCGTCACCAACTCTTCTTTAAAGAGAGCCTCTTTTCGCCTGAATTCTTGTGTAATATTGGTTAAATTAGCCTCTGCTTGCTTTAAAACGGCCTCCGTCTGACGTAAGTTCAAACGATAATCTGTATCTTTTATCTTGACCAAAAGCTCCCCTTTTTTAACCTTGCTTCCCTCAATGACATCTATCCTCTCCACTATTCCCTCAACTTCCGCACTGACCATTACCTCCTCGAAAGGCTTAAGTGTGCCCACGGTTTCAACATAGGGACGTAAGGTCTTGGTGTTGACGGTCGCCACCTGAACGTTGATTACCCTCTCGACCTTCTTTTTTTCCTCTTTCTTTGCGCAACCGGCAATTATAAAGAGAACCAGCAAACAAAAGAGGAGCGTTATTCCTATTTTGCTTTTTTTCAAACCTGATCCCTCCTAAGATTTATGTGTTCCTTCGAGTATTTCAGAAATAAGCACCCCGGTCGCTTTCTTCAACCTGATGTAGGCAGCCCGCTCGGCGAATTCCGCCGCTGCCAACTGCCTCTCTGTGCTTACGAGTAGAGT
>JAOAFE010000044.1 GCA_026416455.1 Syntrophales bacterium | reverse complement strand
GCGTAGCAGGCGCCTTTCAGTTCCCTCATCTTTGGGAAAGTCACTGCAACGGAGACTGGTTCCGGGACGAAGCAGGTATCCGTGGACCCTTTCAGTTCCCTCATCTTTGGGAAAGTCACTGCAACCTACAACGTGGGCCGCTACCGGCAGATGATGGAAGTTGCTTTCAGTTCCCTCATCTTTGGGAAAGTCACTGCAACGGCAACTCGAGCAAAAAAAGATCGCATCTTCACTCTCTTTCAGTTCCCTCATCTTTGGGAAAGTCACTGCAACGTGGGGGATTAGGTCAGGTCGCCCCTTCCGCTGGACTTTCAGTTCCCTCATCTTTGGGAAAGTCACTGCAACTAGAGAAGGTGAAGGGTATGAGTAAATCGGAGAGGATCTTTCAGTTCCCTCATCTTTGGGAAAGTCACTGCAACGCACCGACAGGCAAAGCGGCTGAGGAGCTGGGAAAAGTCTTTCAGTTCCCTCATCTTTGGGAAAGTCACTGCAACGGCGGAAAATAATACCCG
>JAOAFE010000043.1 GCA_026416455.1 Syntrophales bacterium | reverse complement strand
TCACCCGTAAGACAACGCCCCACATTACAGTAAATTGAATGGGGAATGTAAGAACCGGGTCCGTAAGGAATAAAACCAACACCAGGCATGTACACTTCCGGTTTGCCGAGATCAGAGGCTGTATATCCCGCCGCATATCCGAGCTCGGTGGTAAGTATAATTTCCGCGAGCTTTTCTCTTACATGGGAGGTCTTGTGTATATTATTCACCTCCGCCGCCAACGCCGCCGTACCTAAAATTATATCTCCAATGGCCGGCTTGCAACCCGAATATGAATGACGATGGAAAAGGGCAAATAACAAAGCCAGCACCCCACCATGCTGCCACTCACCAGCCAAAAACACACGCTCCCACGGAATAAAACAATCCTCAAAAATAAGATAGGAATCCGTGGCCCCAGGGACGAACCCTCGTTTGAAATGTTCCCTTTTCCTCAAATTATGAATTGTGACGACCTGCTTTAAACCATCCCAATCACCAGGAATGGCAAAAGATACCGCATAATCCTTGTCCTGAGG
>JAOAFE010000042.1 GCA_026416455.1 Syntrophales bacterium | reverse complement strand
ACTCCCTATGAGATATGGCTCACCGATTTCGATGATGGTCTGCGGAAGCAATACATCGGTCTCTTCGCAGGGCAGCGTGATTTGTTGGTATCGGTGGTGCTGCGGCGTGATGGCAGTGTCGTGTGGAATTTCATGCAAGGGAAAGACAAATCTATGAACAATAACAGAATGGGAAGTCTGCTTTATGGAAAATAAAGCCGGTTTTACAGGGCGTCTCGCACTCCTGGCTCCGGGACCATCGGCGCCTTCCATCGGTTACGTGCCCGGACACTACCGACTTCTCGACCCTGTAATGCCGGTTGTTTGGATACTATCAAAATTATTGAGGTTGTCAAGTGCAAATTACGATTAGGGCAAGAGATGAGGAAGTAAGAAAGAGTTTGGAGCAGTTGCAATATCGTCTGCGGGATCTATCACCGGTGATGAAGCAGATTGCCCAGATTGTCAGAACATCTGTGATTCGCAATTTTGAAGTAGGCGGAAGACCACAGTGGAAACCCTCGAAGCGTGCCCAAAAAGAG
>JAOAFE010000041.1 GCA_026416455.1 Syntrophales bacterium | reverse complement strand
ATATCTTGGTCTCAATCCCTTCTAAGGTCAGGTCTCATTTCTTCTGTGAACTTAAAAACCCTAGCAGATGACGTAATCGAGTACAGTCTCAATCCCTTCTAAGGTCAGGTCTCATTTCTTCCAGGAGGTATAAAAATGGATTTAAAAATGTTAGCAGATGAGTCTCAATCCCTTCTAAGGTCAGGTCTCATTTCTTCGAGAAAGGAGAAAGAGAATATGAATGAAAAAAAGGCACGTCTCAATCCCTTCTAAGGTCAGGTCTCATTTCTTCATGACGTAATTGAGTACATCGTAAGAAAACGACTAATGTCTCAATCCCTTCTAAGGTCAGGTCTCATTTCTTCTTGAGCGGGGACTCGACAAAATCGAGTTCCCGCGCACCGTCTCAATCCCTTCTAAGGTCAGGTCTCATTTCTTCTATGACGACGTTGAGGATGTTATTGAAATGTTAGCGCAGGGTCTCAATCCCTTCTAAGGTCAGGTCTCATTTCTTCAAACGCAATCGGCGACGTCTCGCAGGGT
>JAOAFE010000040.1 GCA_026416455.1 Syntrophales bacterium | reverse complement strand
CATCCGCCGCTTCGCCCCAGCCATGTCCGCAGGACGAGAACTCGCCATGGAACTCACCATAGCTAACTTGATGAAAAAAGCGAAAAAGTAAGAAAAACTCTAAGATGAGACTAAAAGACAAAGTCGCCATCGTAACGGGGGCGAGCAAAGGTATCGGCAAAGCGATTGCTTTAGGCTACGCTAAAGAAGGAGCCAAAGTCATTATAGCCAGTCGTTCCATCGATCTCCTTCGAGAAATTGAAAAAGAGATCTCATCTGCTGGTGGAGAGGCGCTCGCCCTCTTTCTCGATGTGCGTGACCTAAGTAGTGTTGAGAATGTAGTAAAGGAAACGATGTCCCGGTTCGGTCGCCTCGATGTCATGGTTAACAATGCGGGCATTTCCATGGCACATCCTTCGGAAACTTTATCACCGGAAGAATGGCGGAATGCCATCGAGACGGACCTCTTCGGTGTATTCTATGGGTGTCAAGCAGCGGCTAGAATTATGATTCCCCAAGGGGGTGGGTCCATCATAAATATAAGCTCCATCTATGGC
>JAOAFE010000003.1 GCA_026416455.1 Syntrophales bacterium | reverse complement strand
CCATAGAATAGTCCCTGCCAAGAACCAGTAATTCCTCCGAGATAGGCGTCAAGGACGCTACCATCTTTAAACGACCCCTTCACATAACTGGCAAAATCAGGGGTTGTACTAGTGGTCGTAAACTTTATCGTGCCCTCTCCCGTCTTATCGTCGATCGACCCGGAAAGAGATCCCGCAACTCCCCCTAGGTCAACGGAAATGGGCACTAAATCGTTAGTAGGCGTGGTTATTACTGTTGTCGTCTCCACTCTTCGCTGCACTATTTCCCCAACCTTTTTAGTTACGTCCCCCGTTACTGGCAATGGAGTTGCAGCATCTTTTTCCACTTTTACCACTGCCGGTGGCTCGGTGGGTGCAACCACAGGCGTTTCGGATGAAGGAGTTGGCTCACTTTTTTTCTGCGGCTCACCCGCTTTGGTTGCTTCTGCCTCCTTCTTTTCTTTTGGCTTTTCTTCCCCCCCCGTCGTATCTTTCATGTGACGCTCTATTTCTTGCTTCGTCGCAGGTCGCACAATGGGTTCTTGATCTGCCTTGGGCACAAGCATTACATGCCCTGCTTCGATGGTAACTACCTTCGCCGGCATCTGGCGGTTATAACCATAGCCAGAGCCGCGCTCAAAGACGAAGCCACTTTCTCCGCGCTCGAAGAAGCCGATAAAAATAGTACCCCGTACACCAGCCACGGCTGTGGGCGTATGAACCTCAAGGGAGGCGCCTTTGGCAATGGCATTCACCACCACCCGGGTTTTCCCTCGGAAGAGATCACAGTAATTCTGCTTTCCCTCCCCTGGATGGTACTGGGTTATCCTTAACCGCGAAAGAGGCGCAACCCAGATGACGTTCCCATCTAGTAAGGTTACCCCCACGCGAGATTGCTTTTTCGTCCGAATAATATCCCCCTCATTTACTTCTAAACCTATTTTACAGGGAGACGTCACTCCCCGAACAGTGACATCCGCCTGACCCTCCAGAGTTGTTATCTTTCCCACCGGGGCAGCCCAGATGGTAAAGGGTAAAAGGGTCAAAAGGATCCCCAATAGTAGGGCCATCGAGATACGATTCGTTTTCATATTAACCCTCCGTTCAGGCATCAAAACGTTTAAAACCGAAATTCCACACCCGCCGACCACAGATGACGATGATAGTCGTAGAGGAAAATGTTCGAATACCCTCGGGTGTACTGATACTGGGCCGTGAGGCTCATATAGTTGTTAATATCGTACACGAGACCGGCTATGCCCACGTATAGTCGATCACGCCTCTTTTCTCCGAAAAAGGTGTGAACATTATCGTAATTTTGAATAGTTACTTCCCCCCCTAATTGGGCTCTCAGTGTCTTCCATAGCGGGATGATAGAGTTTAGCGTAATGGCATGGGCCGTATTTTCCCAGTTTTCTCCTTTGGTATTTTCTTCCGTGTAGCGATACCTTACATTGACCAACGCTCCGTTCTTGAAGAAGAAGGCATATGAAATATAAGAGCCAAAGCCCTGAGAACTTTGGTCCTCTGCGGGGGCTAAAGGTGTGGTAAAATAGTTTTTCTTCAAATAGCCACCGTACAATTCCACCAATTGATTTTCCGTCACGACAACGCGAAGAAGGGGGCCTACGTCCAGGTTTTCCACATATCTCTCATAACTAGGGTTCCGCCGCAGGACATGGGTGTAAGTGGCGGCTATATTCAGGGCAAGCCTCCCAAAATTGTATCCCGGATTGATGGAAAAAGTATTGGCAAGAAGATCGTGGCTCGTTGCGTTCTTTTGATGCACGTTACTGACTAGGGCATAGGTAGCGTTAAAGAGCCAGGGGCCTGAAAGTCGAGGAACGAAATCCACTCTTACCGTGTTAGTCATGGCATAACTCTTCTCCTCACCAGTATCACCTAACCCGGGCCAAGCATAAGGTTCTTGCAACATATTGGTATCATATTGACCGAGAAGACTGATGGTAAATCTCAAAGGGCGCTCTAAGAAACTCCTCTGCTCCACCATATCCCGATACCTACGGGCAAATATGGCGAGGTCTGAGACGGGGTCCTGGGTAATAACCGCCTGGAGTCTCTCTCTTGCTTTATCGAACTTCCGCGCCCCCATGTAAACCAGCCCAATTTGAAGATCTGCGGCCTGCGCATATGATTTATCGAGGCTTTTGGACCTTTCGAAACTCGCCACGGCCTCCTCTGTCTTTCCTTCCTCAGCCAACAGAATTCCCTTTAAAAAGAACACTTTGGCAGGATAGATACCGGATCTCTCCGCTTCAGCTACCCATTTTTTTGCCTCTGGATATTTTTTCATTTGGACGAGGCAATCGATAAGTTCGATGGGCGCTTCTCTCACCGGTGGTTTCAGGGTGGAGGCATCCTCCAGATGTCTTATGGCCTTGGGATAATCACCCACCTGCTTGTAGGCCATCCCGAGGAAGAAAGCGGTCATAGCGTTCAAGGGTTCTTTCTGCCTCAAGGAAGACAGTATTTCGATGGCCTCTTCGTAGTTGTCGGCCTGATACTCCCTTATCCCTTTCTCCAACTCTGTTGATATTTGAGCATAGGCGGAAAAAGAAAAAACAAAAAGAAAAAAACACGTTTGCGCGACCAACATCAACTTGCGTACCATGCGTCACCCCCAGGAAGAAATATGTGTGGATTATGGAACTTTACATCCACTGTGTCAATTGTTTTATTACAACCGCACCTCCACCAAATGGGGACCTGGTTCCTCGAAGGCGCCCTTTAGGGCCCGGGCAAATTCGTCAGTGTATTCGACGCGGCAAGCATCTACTCCCATCGAGCGGCTTAAGTAAACCCAATCAATCACCGGAGGAGTTAGGTCAATGAGGGCTTTACCCGCCGGTCCCGGATGAACCCCCGTGGCCATTTTGTATTCGTAGCCGATGGTAGAGTACTTGCCGTTGTTGCAAATGATCGTCGTTACATTCGCCCCTTCTCGCGCCATACTCCAGAGGGCCTGGATGGTGTACATGGCACTTCCATCTGCTTCAATTAATATAACCTGCCGCTCTGGCGCCCCCAAGGCAACTCCTAGGGCACAAGGCAAACCCCACCCGATGGACCCCCCAGTCAAAGTCATCACAACATGTGGCGGTAGGCCAGGGGAGAGCAAATGATAGTGGTATCCCGACATGAGCCCCTCTTCGATCACTACTGTCCCTTCGGGTTGCAAGGCAGCAATGACCTCAGACATGGTTTGTACGTTAATCCGCCCTTGGGGAAGAGGAGGTACTGATAGGGAGCGGGCGAATTTTCTTGTGGCCTCTTCTGCCCCAGGCGCCTCCAAAGCCTCGGCCAGAGCCTCCAAGGCCTCAACCGCCGTATTAGTTTCAGGCACATCGATGCGGACGAAATCCTGATCTGGTCTAAGAAGCAGGCTTTCTTCTCCGGAATATCCAAAAAAGGTAACAGGGGGATTGGTGCCGGCTAGAATAAAGCCTTCGTAAGGCGCCAAAGTTTTTCTGGCATGCCGAGGAAAATAAGGAAGACGAATCAATTCTGGCAGGTGTGCTCCACGCTCCATAACGGGTGGGAAGGTCACAGAAAGAAGCTCACATCCGGTTTTTGCCTTTATCCTGACAGCAGCACGTAATCCCTTTTCCCTCAATGCATTTTCACCCAAGATCATGGCTATCTTCTGTCCGGATTCAAGACGACGTACCGCTTCTTCAATTGCATCTCGCTCCACTCGCGGTCGGGTACATGTCAAAGGTGGGATATCTCTTTCTTCAGCTTCCTTTTCCATATAGTCAGCCGGGCAAATGAGAGTCGCAACCCCTCCTTTCATAGCCTCGAGCAGGGCTTGCTGGGTCTTCCCTGTGATCCCTTCGCCAGCTTCCACTCTTCCTACCCACCGAGAAACCGTCTGAGCCAGTTTTTCTATCTCCATTGTAAGAGGGGCATCGTGCTTAATATGCCAAGAGGCATGTTCTCCCACTATGTTGAAAACAGGCATTCGCGCTCTTCTTGCATTGTGTAGATTTGCAATTCCATTGGCCAGGCCTGGACCCAAATGTAGCAGAGTCATGGCCGGATTACCTGTTATACGCGCATATCCGTCCGCTGCCCCCGTACAAACCCCTTCGAAGAGACATAAAACGGGCTTTATTTCTTGTACCTTATCCATGGCGGCCACGAGGGCAAGTTCCGTCGTTCCGGCGTTGGCAAAACATACCCTTACCCCCCCTTTGGCAGCCACCTGCAGCAGGAGCTCCGCCTGTGTCATTGTCTTCCTCCTTCCCACTTTTTTCTTTCTATAGTCGGTCAAACGAGATAGGGTCAAGACAGTTTTTTTCTTGTGATAAATTGGATGCTGCATCAAGCCTGATGAGGTAGAAATATGAACTTAGCTTCACTCGCCATAGAAAGTTTAGAAGCAGGAGAGCATGTAAGAACTATCTTCGAAGGAAAAGAATTTACAAACCTTCAGATGCATGAGGCAACTAGCCGCTTAGCGAATGGTCTGAAAAAGCTTGAAATCAAAAGTCAAAAGGGGCGATCGAATTATCATGCAGATGCCGATCTATCCAGAAGTCTTCCAGGCCTTCCAAGCTATCTGGCGTCTCGGAGCAATCACGGTGCCCATCAATTTCCAAGTCCGACAAGAGGAAAACAACTTCATTTACCGCGACTCGGGTGCAACGGCCGTCATCACGCCACCGGAGTTCTTAGACAAGGTTAAAATAGCCCAAAGCACCTATGACGACTTAAAAAAATATTATTGTCGCCTCCGATCAGGTATCCCCAGTAACGAAATTGTAAGTCAAAGCTCATCGGACTTAATGGTAGAAGATACGACAAATGAAAATGTAGCAGCCCTCATTTACACTTCCGGTACTATCTTCTTGCCGAAGGGAGTTATGCTTACTCCCGGAGGGCTTGCCTTTTCGGTCCGTGCTCTGCAAGAGACTACTCAGCTTCCCCAAGACCTCGTGTCCTTAGCTGTCCTATCCTTATGCCATTCGTGCGAAGTGGCCATGATGAACGGCTCATACCTACGCAAACTTGGGAAAGTGGTCATTATGAGGCAAATCAATTTATAGCTTCTATTCAAAAATATACAAAATTACCGCATCCAGAGTGTCCCACTTGTACCTACCATATACGTATACATGCTCATATATCCGGAAGCAGATAAGTATGATGTAAGCTCAGTTAAATACTGGATCGGCGGATTCGCTCCTCTGACCCTTGACACATGGCGTCGTTTCAAAGAGAAATTTGGAGGGAAATTGCCGCAGGCGCCAATGTCATGACAAACGGGGGGCGAAAAATTAAACCTGGCTCTATTGCAAACCCCTAAATGGAATGAAGGCGAAAAATAAGCCGGAAGAGACGGCAGATGTTTTACGGTACGGATGGTTGCACACGGGTAACATTGGTTATATGGACGAAGAAGGATACTTTTTTATCACTCATAGAAAAAAAGACCTCATCATCAAGGGGGGTAGAGAACATTTCTCCACGCTTGTTGGAAGAAGTACACTACAGTTGTTATACTCAAGTGGCGGAGGCGGCGGCCGTCGGGATGCCCGATCCCGTCTATGGAGAAGAGATTAGATATTTTTTAACTTTAAAACTGCAAGCGATGGTGACCGTAGGAGATTTGAAGGCCTGAGCAGCAACAAAACTAAAGCGATTCTTCTTGCCGAAAGAAATTATCATTCTCGAAGCCATGCCCAAAAATATTGACAGGAGCGGGCAAATACGTTATGCGTCACTAACCCATTAATAATTCCCGGGAAGTGACGGAATGATTTATATCCTTCTTTTTATTTTTCTCCTTCTGTTCTGGGTTATTTTCTCGGGTCTCTTCGATGCTTGGCATTTAGGACTTGGCATTGTCAGTTGCGGGATCGTAACCTGGCTTTGCCGCGGGCTACTACCGAAAAAATTAATTATTCGTGACCTGCTCATCATACCCCGCTTTCTGATATATATACCCTGGCTCCTCTGGCAGATAGTGCTGGCCAATATCTACATGATATACATCGTTTTCCACCCTCGGATGCGAGACATAATATTCCCGCATGTCGTTAAATTTAGGAGCCAGCTGAAAGGTGATCTGGGACTTACGACTTTTGCCAATTCAATAACCTTGACACCAGGCACCATCACCATTGCGATTGACCGAGAAACATTTTACGTTCATGCCATAAACGAAAAGGTGGCCCAATCTCTTCCAGGAGAAATGGAAAAACGGGTAAAAAAAATCTTCAGGGAAAAATGATTGAATATTTTTTTGTCAGCGTAACCGTTGGCATGTGTCTCCTTATGCTTATGTGTCTCTATCGGGCTGTATTCGGACCCACCGTGTTCGATCGTATCATAGGTTCGGGATTTATCGGTACCAAGGCGGCAGTCCTTATTATCTTAATTGGGTACATCTACGGACGACCGGACATGTTTATCGATTTGGCAATTGGGTACTCAATTCTAAATTTTATGGGGACCATCGTTATCTCCAAATACTTTATCAAGAAGGGACATCGAGAGTGAAGTACGTATCAGTAATTATGATCTCAAGCGGTTTTTTTCTTTTCCTTGCCGCCACGATAGGTTTCTTGAGATTACCCGATTTTTACACGCGGATGCATGCAACCGGAAAAGGTGATACCCTAGGCCTACTACTCATAATTATGGGGCTTTTTTTCTACGAACTAAGCATAAATTGGACCTGGTCCGGTGTCATAACGGGACTAAAACTTATAGCCATGGCCCTTTTCTGGTTTCTCGCTAGTCCAACGGCCACTCATACCCTCCTTCGGGCGGCCTTCGAAACGGGAATCAGACCATGGTCGAAGGATAAAGAATTCCTCATCGACAAAACCCAGGGAGAGTCCAATGATATCGGCCGCTAATATTCTTCTTCTCATATTAGCCATCATTACGGCCATCGCTGCCATCTCCGTAAAAGATCTCCTTGGGGCCGTTGCACTTCTGGGTGCCTTCAGTTTCTTTATGTGTCTCCTCTGGGCAGAAATGGGAGCGGTAGATGTAGCCTTTACGGAAGCAGCTGTGGGAGCGGGAGTGAGCATGGCCTTTTTTGTTGCGACCCTATACCATATTGCCCGGAGGTCAAGAGATTGAGCCGCATTTTGGGCATAATGATGGTTACCTTTTTCGGGGCACTATTGATTCTTAGCACTGTCGATTTCAGCCCCTGGTCCGACCCTGCCCAACCGGCGGCCGTTCATGTATCACCCCGATATATCGAACGCACTATAGAGGAAACTGGTATTCCTAATGTGGTAACCTCAGTTTTGGCCGATTACCGAGGGTACGACACCCTCTTCGAAACCTCGGTGATTTTCACTGCTGGTGTCGTGGTTATACTCCTTCTTAGGAGAGAAAAAAAATGGTGAAGGACCCTGATGACATAATCGTAAGAACCGTCGCCCGATTCATGATACCTATCATCCAGCTCTTCAGTTTGTATGTATACGTGCATGGCCATATTAGTCCGGGTGGCGGTTTTCAAGGAGGATGCATTCTCGCTGCCAGCTTCATACTAATTTCTTTAGCATTTAATATCGGTGAGGCAAAAAAAATTTTATCTGGCAGAAAAAACCTTTTGTTCATCGGGTTAGGGGTCTTTATCTACGCCTTTACGGGCTTGGTTCCCCTCTTCGTTCAAGGCAATTTCCTTGATTACCAACATCTAAGCCAATTCCTCCCATTAGACCCCGTCATGGCCCGGTATTACGGTGTGGCACTAGTTGAGCTGGGAGTTCAAATTACGGTGATGGCCGTCATGATTTCTCTTTTTCAAGATCTGGTCACCGCAGGCCGACACGAATCAATATTGAAGGACAGAGAAAATGGAATTGATCGTTAGTAAATTTAATTACTGGGCATACATTGTAATGATACTAGTTGGACTCTATGGCATGATGGTTAAAAGGAATCTCATGAAAAAGGTTATCGGGATGAATATTTTCCAATGGTCAATAATCCTTTTCTTCATCTCGATAGGAGCCAAAAAAGGCGCCACTGTCCCTATCATAATAAAAGGAACGGAACACGCTGTCAAAGCTGCCGATTACATAAACCCTTTACCTCACGTCCTTATGCTGACCGCGATCGTCGTAGGCGTAGCAACAACCGGCATAGCTCTCGCACTAATTATCCTCGCTTATCGTAGATACCGTACTATAGAAGAAGATAGAATTATCGAGGCGCTAAAAAAACGATGAAAGCCCATTGGCCCATTCTTATCGTTGCCTTACCCCTCATCATGTCCTTCGTCACTTTCATGACGGGCATATGCTATCGTGCCGCGGCATACCATCTGACGGTGATAACTGCAGCCTTTTCAACCTTTATCGCCATCTGCCTATTCATACAAGTTATTGTTGAGGGCATGACGATTAGTTATCACATCGGTGGATGGGAACCTCCCTGGGGTATCGAGTATGCCGTAGACCACTTAAATGCCCTTGTTCTTTTAGCGACTTCCCTAATAGGCCTCCTTACCATTATTCATTCCCGAAAGATCGTCGCCCGGGAAATAGGAGGAGAAAAGACTCACATTTTTTATGCCCTGGTTTTACTGCAAATTACAGGTCTCCTAGGGATGACCGTGACCTCCGACGTGTTCAATCTGTACGTACTCCTGGAGATTGCCTCTTTTTCCGCTTATGGACTCATTGCTGTGGGAAGAAAAGGGGCTGAATTTGCCGCTCTTCGTTATATGATTTTCGGCACCGTCGGGGCCGGGGCATATCTTTTAGGAGTTGGATACCTTTATATACTGACTGGCTCTCTCAATATGTCAGACCTCTTACGTCTCCTTAGCAACCTTTACGGCTCACCTACCCTATTGGCGGGCTTACTGTTCATATTACTGGGTTTGGCAATAAAAATGGCAGCCTTCCCTTTACATGGCTGGTTGCCAGACGCATATAGCCAGGCCCCGGCGAGTACCAGTACCCTCCTTGCCCCTTTGTTTACAAAGGTGGTAGCCTACGTGATTATCAGAATATGTTTCACCGTTTTTCATCCTTCCTTTGCCCTGCACACTTATCCCTTAATACCTATCATGGGTGCCATAGTCGGCGTCGGCATTATTGTCATGGGAGTTATGGCCATTGCCCAATCGGATATAAGACGCATGTTATGTTATATAGTCATTGCAGAAGTAGGCTATATCATCCTTGGCTTGGCGGCGGGCAATAGACTTGGAATGATCGGCGCCATACTCCACATCGTTTACGATATGTTCATGATGGCCCTACTCTTTAACGCCTGGGCAACGATATACGAACATTTAAAAAGCTCTCACATAAGCGCATGGAGAGGGATTAGCAAAAAATACCCCTTGGAGGTGGCGACCTTCATTCTGGGCGGGTTATCAGTAATAGGCATCCCACCTTTTTGCGGTTTTTTCAGCAAGTGGTTCATTATCTTAGGTCTGGTCGAAGGAGGAAAATGGTTTCTCCTTGCAACCTTACTCTTAAGTACACTTCTTGCTGCCGTTTGCTTTTTCCGCATTCTGGAGCAGACATCCTTAACGCACGGCTCCAATACCATGGATGACCGGAGCGAAAAAAAGACGTCTTTGAGCGAAGGTGTAGTGCTCGCCTCTTTAAGTGCCTTTCTCATCATTCTAGGGGCAGTAAGCGGTTATCTCGTTTCCTTCATCGAAAAAATACCTTTCCTGGGAGCGCTTTAATCCTATGCCGGGGTATATTACTCTTCTACCCTTAACGGCCATTTTTCTTCCCTTTGTGGGTGCGGCCTTAATAATCCTTACGGGTGAACGAAAACCCAATCTTCGGGAAAGCTGGACTATAGTCACGTCCTTCGGAACCTTTATCGCCATTACCTCTCTCATACCTTACGTGCTAAACGGCCAAACAGTAGAATGCCACATAGTGGAAATTTACCGCGGCCTGCACTTAAAACTGAAGGTAGATGCCTTCGGTCTCATCTTCGCCCTGTTGTCATCTGCTCTTTGGTTTATCGTTTCCCTTTATACCATAGGATATATGAGGTCCCTGAAAGAGCATAATCAAACGCGCTTTTTCGCTGCCTTTTCTATAGCCATGGGTGGCGCAATCGGCGTTGCCCTTTCGGCCGATCTGCTGACCCAGTATATGTTCTACGAAATTCTCACCGTATCTACCTATCCCCTCGTAGCTCACAAAGAATCGCCGGAGGCAAGAAGGGCGGGCAGAAAATACCTCGCCTACCTGATGGGGGGAGCGGTCTTCATCCTCTTCGCCATGGCTATGCTTTACACCTGTGAAGGTAGTTTAGACTTCCACCCCGGGGGTATGATAGAACAGGAAGGCCGCGGCCAATTATACCGGATAACATTTTTGTCGTTTCTACTCGGGTTCGGCACCAAAGCCGCGATCATGCCTCTTCATGAATGGCTGCCCTCTGCCATGATCGCACCGACCCCGGTAAGTGCCCTGCTTCATGCGGTTGCCGTGGTGAAGGCAGGTGTGTTTTGCGTTCTTAGGGTTCTTCTTTATATCTATGGCCCCGAGTCGCTAAAAACCCTTGAGTTGTCGTTCGCTTTGGCCTTAATTGTATCTCTTACCATTATTGGTGCCAATGTCATCGCCATTACCCAAGACAACTTAAAGCAACGACTCGCTTTCTCGACGATTAACAACCTTTCCATTATCATTTTAGGTGCCCTCCTGTTGAATCCTGTGAGCACTCTAGGAGCTATGCTTCATCTCGTTTCCCACGGTTTTCTGAAGATTACACTCTTTATGTGTGCCGGAGCCATTTTTGTTCAGGAAGGGAAGGAAATGGTAAGCCAAATGGGGGGGATAGGAAAAAAAATGCCTTATACAATGGCAGCCTTCACGGTCGGCGCTCTAGGACTTATCGGGATTCCTCCCATCATAGGTTTTTTGAGTAAATGGTTTTTGTGCCTGGGTGCTATAGAAGTACAACGGACAGGATTTTTGCTTATTTTTCTTACGAGTGCCCTGCTCGATGCTGTGTACTTTTTACCTATCATTTACCATGCTTTCTTCCAAAGGTCAGTCGAGGGAGCAAATATTAATCAGGAGGCCCCATTTCTCCTGCTCCTACCTCTGATGGGAACGGCTATTTTTTCCATTGTGTTTTTCTTTTTTCCAAACTTCCTTTTCCATTTTCAGGAGCTTGCCGATGGCGCGAGCAAATCCATCTTCGAGGGATGGCGTAAATGAAAAAGAAGATCGCATTGATATCCGCTGTCCTTTTATATTCTTTAGCCAATCTTGCTATCCCCACCGATGAGGCTCATTTTGTCTGGGAAAAATTTCCTCTTTTTAATCTCGCCTTCGGTTTCATAGGTTGCGTTTTCATAATCGCCTTAGCCAAAATCTTAGGTAAAATACTACAGAAGAATGAAGACTACTATGATTAGTTTTCACCCGGCACTTTTCTTTATTGTAGGAGCCATCCTTCTTCCGCTCGTACAAACAAAATTCGTGAGGCATATGCTTCTGTTGGGCACCCCTCTCCTTTCATTTTTTTCACTTTTAGCCCTCGAAGAGGGCGCCCTCTGGACGGCTGATTTCTTTTCATATCAACTAATACTTTTAAAATCAGACCCTCTAAGTCTTGTATTTGCCTATGTGTTCGTCATCGCCTCTTTCACGAGTTTCGTTTACTCCCTCCATGTGAAAAACAAAGGTGAACATGCGGCCGCCCTTTTATACGTCGGAGGCAGTTTAGGTGTCACTTTTGCGGGCGATTGGTTTACTCTCCTTGTGAGCTGGGAACTCATGGCCGTTTCTTCTGTTTTTCTCATCTGGTATAGAGGAACCCGAACATCTCTTGCCGCCGGCTTTCGCTACCTGATGGTCCATCTGTTAGGAGGATCCTTCCTCCTCGCGGGCATCGTTCTGCACGTGGGAGAAGGAGGAAATTTTTATCTGACCGCCCTCCCCCGAGAGGGACTAGCTACTTCTCTTATCTTGATTAGTTTCATTTTGAATGCCGCCGTTCCACCGCTTCATGCCTGGCTGACTGACGCTTACCCAGAGGCAACCATCACGGGAAGTGTCTTTCTGTCAGCCTTCACGACCAAAAGCGCCGTGTATATCCTCCTGCGTGTTTTCCCCGGGGCCGAGATTCTAGTCTGGCTTGGTGCCATCATGGCCTTTTACGGTGTAGTCTACGCTGCCATGGAAAACGACGTCAGAAGGCTTCTTTCCTATCATATCGTCAGCCAAGTAGGTTATATGGTTTGCGGTGTCGGTCTGGGCACCCCTCTTTCAATGAACGGAGCTGCTGCCCACGCTTTTTGTCATATTCTCTATAAAGCCCTGCTTTTTATGGGGGTGGGCGTTGTTATAGAAGCTACGGGGAAAAGTAAATTAACCGACCTCCAGGGCAAGAATTTATACCCCCGGTTACCGATGGCCTTTTTCCTTTATATGATAGGGGCCTTCTCCATCTCCGGTGTACCCCTTTTCAGCGGATTCGTCAGTAAGAATATGATTGTGACTGCGGCAGGAGAGGTCCATCGCCCCTTTGTGCATACGTTACTTCATTTGGCCTCTATCGGTACCTTCCTCAGTACAACCCTAAAGCTCCCCTATGGTACCTGGTTCGGTCAGGCCTGGAAAAACAGAAATGAGCAACGAAACCTCCAGATAAAAAACCTCCCCATTAACATGATTATCGCAATGGTTTTAAACGCCCTTCTCTGCCTAATAATAGGAATTTTTCCGACAATGCTCTATCAAATTCTCCCCTATGAAGCGGAATTTCTACCCTATACTGTATATTCGGTAGCAACGACATTACAGCTTCTCCTCTTTTCGGGACTAGCCTTCTGGCTTTTCATGGATAGACTAAGAGGAACTGCGGCAATTAACATAGATATAGATTGGATTTATCGCCGCGGAGCAATTTGGTTCTATAAAATGTGTAATGCCGTTGCCTTTGCAAGATCAGGACTTCAAAAGGCAGTAAATAGCCTACTGGACCTGGTCACAATAATAGGAATCAATCCCCTTTCTTTTCCATCCAAATGGAGACGAAAGGAAAAGAAATTGATTCGTTACGATCCGGATAACTATCGCCCACCCATCGGGGTCGCTATCTGCTCTTTTCTGGCCCTTTTTTCTCTTTTCTTCTTTGTGTTCGTATGCTTTTAATAAAGCGGGGGGTAAAAAAATCCAGAGGATTTGAAGCCTGTTTTTATAAGCTACTTGAAAACGTGGAGAGTTCTTAAAATACATCACATTCAATTCAATGTGGTATACAAAGAGCCAGTCATGGAGAAAATTCTCGACTATTTTAAGACCTGGCCCTCTTTGACTTAAAGCACCTAGATTAAGAGAGGCATCGTTTGACGACGGGCGTGGACAATAAACTTCTTTTGGCAAATTTAGAAAGAGCCGCCCTCAAATTCGACATCTGGCTTTGCGTCCCTCTAATAGCCGACTTCAACGACTCCGAAGAACATATACTTTTCATAGTTGACCTGATGGAAAGGCTTAAGATAAATAAAAATATCCGTCCTCCCCTATCATGAAGGAGGGACGGGAAAATGTGAGCAGTTAGGTCGCTCTTACCCCATGGAAGGAACGAGGGCGCCTGACGACAACAAAAATAATATGATTAAGTCTTTAGCGGAATAAAAGGGATCCTAGTGTCGATTAGAAGTTGAAAATTTAACATAGGGGGGAGAGAGAGAATGGGAAGAAGAACTGATTTTAGATCTAATTGGGCCGTAATTTTTATCATAGCAGGGGTCTTTACCCTGTTTATGGGGTGCGGAGCCCTCGAACAGGCGACGGTTAAAAAAGTAGAAGTAACCCCGCTGGTCGAAACTACCGAGGGACCTGTGTTGGGTACTGAAGAACCGGCAACGGGCACGATCGTCTGGAAAGGCATTCCCTATGCACGTCCACCGATAAAAGATTTACGATGGAGGCCTCCTCAGGCACCTGAAAAACGTGTGTCTTTATTGAAGGCAGACACTTTTTGCCCTCTGTGCCCACAGTACGTTGACCATGATCGCAACCCGGCCACACCCCAAGTCATAATGGGAAACGAAGATTGTCTTTACCTAAATATCTGGGCTCCCAAAGGCACTAACGGCAATCTGCCCGTCTTTTTCTGGATTCACGGTGGCGGGAACAGCATCCAATGGCCACCTCTGTCCGTTTTGTCGGGAGCACATCTGGCGAGTCGAGGGAAAATGGTCGTAGTTACGTTTAACTATCGCTTAGGTCCCATGGGGTTTCTGAATCACCCCGCATTGAAAAACGGTAATCCGGAAAACGATTCGGGTAACTTTGCTCTCCTTGACCAAATTGCCGCCCTTAAATGGATAAAGGCTAACATTAGCCGTTTCGGTGGTGATCCCAATAACATTACCATTGCGGGAGAATCGGCTGGTGGTCAAAACGTACTTAAGCTCATCACTTCACCCCTTGCTCGAGGGCTTTTTCAGAAGGCCATTTCTCAGAGCGGCGTGGTACGCATAGCTCGAGCGGAAGAAGGAACGAACTACGTGAACGGTCTGCTTATAAAAATGCTCGTTAAGGACGGAAAGGCAAAAGACGAGAAGACTGCAGATGAAGTCTTGAAGGCCATGCCGCTGAAAGAAGTGGAATCTTACCTCCGAACCAAGTCAGCCCAGGATTTTCTTGAATGGCATCCGGAGGGGAAAGCGGGTGGCATGATCAGATTTCCTCAGTGTTTTGCTGATGGTTATGTATTACCGAAAGATTTCTACGGAGCCATAGAAAAGGGGAGCTACAGTAAAGTTCCCATCATTCTCGGTACGAACAAAGAAGAGGCTAAAATTTTTCTCCGCGCGGAACCTCCCTTCGCCGCCTGGCGTCAAGACAATTCCCTCCTTACAGACCGAGCGAAGATGGAGCTCTACGAACTCGTAGCCAAATATCAGAGTGCGGGTTGGAAAGTAATGGCCGTGGACTACCTGGCGAGAGCCTTTCGTAACCATAGAGATCAGCCAGCCATTTATGCTTACGAATTTCTGTGGGGTGCGGGAGGAGAGAAAAATAATGTAATTCCCCCTCCCCTTAATATAATCCTCGGGGCGTGCCATGCGATGGAAATTGATTTTGTTTTCGGCACTGAAAAAGCCTCTTTAGGGGCGCTCGTATTCAACGAAAAGAATCGCCCGGGAAGGACGGCTTTATCCCAGGCGATGATGAGTTACTGGGCAAACTTTGTCCAGACGGGAGACCCAAATCGCTCGGGTGATAATTTGCCCAAATGGTTGCCTTGGTCAAACGATGCGAACGGACCTAAAACCATCCTCTTCGATGCCACGCTCGATAAAGCAATGATTTCCATGAGTACTCAGGAGCTAACGGAAGGCATGATCGAAGAGGCCCTCAAAAAAGAGCCTCGTTACCAAGAAATAAAACCATTTTGGGATAATAGTCGTTATCGCATGAGGAAATAAAGCGTCTTTTGTGGCCGCAGTCAGATTAGAGGGCTGCGGCCACAAAAGGAAAATATGCTGCTTATATCCCCAAATAAGCAGACCTTATCTTGGGATCCTTTGACAAATCAAGACTATCCCCCGCTACGGCAATCTTACCTGACTCCATGACATAAACCCGTTTCGAGGTTGCTAGGGCTTTGGCGGCGTTCTGCTCAACAAGGATAATCGTAATTCCTCGACCATTTATCTCTTGAATAATCTTAAACAGATTTTCAACTACCTTCGGGGCCAGGCCGAGGGACATTTCATCCAACATGAGTAACTTTGGTTCCGACATAAGAGCCCTCGCAATTGCCAGCATCTGCTGCTCACCACCACTTAAAGTGCCTGCCATTTGTTCTTTTCTTTCCCGCAAAATGGGAAAAATTTCATAGACACTCGAAAGAAGCCTGGCTATCTTGTTCTTGTCCCGACGAAAAATGTAGGCCCCGACCAGCAGGTTCTTGTAAACCGACATCTCGGGAAACAAATGTCGCCCTTCGGGACACTGAGTAATACCGAGAGCCACTATTTCGTCTGGCCTCAAAAGGGTGATATCCCGCCCTTGGAACTCGATGCTACCTGATTGAGGACGTACTAACCCGGAGATGGTCTTGAGCAACGTACTTTTACCCGCACCATTGGCACCCAATACGGCCACCATTTCTCGCTCCTCCACCTCTAGAGAAACTTCTTCTAATACGTGCGCCGTACCGTAGTAGACGTTTAGATCCTTGACCTTAAGCATGATAGTCCTCTCCTAAATACGCCTCGATGACATCTTTACTTTTGGCCACATTCTCCGGCAGTCCTTCGGCAATCTTTCTCCCGTAATTGAGCACAATCACGCGGTTCGAAATGCTCATTACCACACCCATTTTGTGCTCAATTAGACATATGGTGACACCCTGCTCGTTAATTTTTTTGATCAAAGCCATAAGGGGACCCATTTCTTTATCCGTTACTCCCCCCATGGGCTCGTCGAGTAGTAAAAGTTGGGGTTCAGTCGCTATGGCAATTCCAATGGCAAGTCTTTTTTGCTCCTCCTGGGAGAGCAACGATGCGGGTAACAACCGTTTGCTATAAAGACCGATGAAATCGGCTGTCGCTTCTGCTTTCTCCAGACACTGTTTCTCATCTTGTCGATGACGGGACGTGCGAAATATTGCGCCGAGGATACCGGTATTTGTTCTCAATCGATGGGCGATAATGAGGTTCCCCTGCACTGTGTTTTGCAAGTATATGGTTGTGTGCTGAAAGGTGCGGGCAATGCCCTTGCGGGCTATTACATGCGGCTTCAGACCCGTTATATCTTCTCCCAGGTAGAGCACTCGCCCCTCCGTGGGCTCATGAAAACCGGTAATGAGATTGAAAACGGTGGATTTTCCCGAACCGTTAGGTCCAATGATGCTGAGAATATCTCCCTTTTCCACTTTGAAAGAGAGTTCGTCTACCGCCCTTAATCCGCCGAAATGTTTCGAAAGGTTCTTCACTTCCAGCATATCACATATCCCTTGCCGCTATTTTCTGCTGCAGACTTCTTATCCCTCCCATGAGACCTTGAGGCATAAAAATAATAACCAATACGAGCACCAGTCCGTACGCAACAAGACGAAAGGCTTCTAAAAAGTGCAACATTTCACCGAGGAGGGTAACGATGATGGTCCCAATTATAGGTCCCGCGATGGTCCCTATACCACCGAGCACAACAAAGAGGAGGACTTCGAATGTTACGTGGTGACTGGCTATCTCTGGATCCAGAAAGCCGATGTAAACAGCATATAGACTACCTGAGAGACTGACGATAAAAACGCTGGTCACAAAGGATATAATCTTCGTCTTCATAGTATCAATACCGATGGAACTGGTCAAATCTTCGCTTTCTCTCACCGCCATAAAACTCCTTCCCACCAAGGAATGGACGATCCGATATTTGATAAACAAGGTGACAAGCAACAGGAAAAAGGACAGGTAGAACATTCCCGATAAAGTAGAAAATTTCACTACGATGCCAAAGGGCAGTGAAATGGGGGAGGGAGGAGGAATCCCTATGACGCCTCTAGCCCCACCCGTCAGAGATTCCCACCTTTCGGCAGCGATGAACACTATCACGTTAAAACATAAAGTGCCGATGGCAAAGTAGGATCCTTTCGTTCTTAAAGTGGGAAGGCCAATCAAAAATCCGACCACTGACGTAATAAGGGCCGCAAGTAAGAGGGCGGGCCAGAAACCCAAGTTCAATTTCAGCATTAAGAGAGCCGTAGCATACGCCCCGATTCCAAAAAATCCTCCGTGCGCTAAATTTGCCTGTCCCGTGTATCCCATTATAAGATTGAGCGAAAGGGCGGCAATCGACCAGATCAATATGAGGATGAAAACATGCATCCAATATTTACTCGTGATCACAATGGGCACGAGGCAAACCAAAGCAATAACGATTAAACCTAAGGTCCATCTGTTGGATAATAGTTTTAATAGGGTATTCATCAGTGCGCCCTCGTTCCGAATAATCCAGTTGGTTTTACGGCCAGCACGCCGATAAGAATGGCAAAAGCCACAATCTCGTTATAGTCGGTACTTAAATAGGCACCACCTAAGCTTTCTATCAACCCGATTATATACCCGCCAATGACGGCGCCGGGAATGCTACCCATACCTCCCAAAATAATGATAACGAAGGCCTTGAGAATGACTGCATCACCCATGGTGTTGTATACGAGGAATATGGGAGAAATGAGGGCCGCTGCCACCGCCGCCATGGCTGACCCGACAGCAAACACCATTGTTTCAACTCTCTTGACGTTAATACCAGCCAGTAGTGCCCCTTCTCGATCTTGGGCCAAAGCCTCTATAGACATGCCGGCCATGGTCTTTTTTATAAATAGGTTGAGCAAAACTATGAGGACCGCCGTGACTAAAACAATAATAATCCTCTGAATTGTAACCGTGGCCCCAAAAAAGTTGATTACCTCCTCATTGATCGGTGGAAATCTCTTAAAGTCCGGACCCCAAATGATAAGCATGCCGGCTTTAAATATGTAGATGAGGCCGATGGCGGCAATAAAGGAATTGAGATGGGGGGCCGCAATCAGAGGCTGATAAACTAACCGATCGATCACAATGCCCATAACGGCCAAGACCAACATGGCGCACGCCATCGCAAGCCAATAGTTGTAACCAAGAGCCGCGACGGCAAGAAATGTCAAATATGCCCCTAAGGTGTAGAGGACGCCGTGGGCAAAGTTGGGAATATGGAGTATCCCGTACTCCAAAGTAAGACCCAGAGCCACCAAGGCATAGACACTACCCACCATAATACCGTTCAACGTTTGCTGAAACAGAAGATCCACGAATCCCCCCTCCTTAAAAATTTAAGGATAAGCCCGAGGCTCTCTCAAGAGTAGCCTCGGGTACAGGTCAGGTCATCTCGTTAATCTTTCCAGGCCGATTTCTTTCCCGGAGGGTAAAGATCCTGGCCCCAGACTAAAGGTATGGGTTTGGAATAGTTGTTATCCTGGACCATTATCGCAAACGTGACCCCGAGGAGCTCGCCGTTAGGTCCTAACCCGTCGCGAAGGGTGTTGGCATACTTACCGACGGGCAATACATCGTTGAACCTCTTGAATATGGCGTGAGGATCATCTTTGACTTGGGCTTTCTCCATCGCCTTTACCATTATCCACACAACCTCATAATGAGCCGCCGCCTCAAAAGTGGGCACGTAATCTTTTCCATACATGTCATGCAGTCTTTTGCCAAAGGCTTTGGCAATGGCCAAAGGACGAAGTTCAAAAGGACATACCCCGACAGAATTGTTTAGATTGGCCATACTGGCCACCTTCGCCATTTCATCTAACTTACACTGGTCCCCCATGAGGAATCCTCCTTTGTAACCCAACTGGCGCGCCTGATTAACAATCATCGCCGCCGGTTCCGAGGGACCGTAAAGGTTTATCACGTCAGGCTTGGCTTGAAGTATTTTCGTTAGATAGGGAAAGAAATCCGTAACGGCACTGTAATTTACACTCTCCGCTGCCACCTCTTCCCCTCCCAACTTCTTCCAATTGGCCCCTGCCAGTTCCTTCCACGCCACACCTGCTTCATGGCTCCCTGTTAAATGAGCAAGCCTCTTGCCAAACGAAAAGGCCTTCTTGAGCATTTCAACTCCATAGGCCAAATCTGCCCTGGGAGGTACCATGAAAACCAGTTTATTACCCTGACTAATGATCGCGACATTAGTGGTATATCCGCCAATGAGAAACCCCTCTTTTTCGTTAATCTTTTCCAAGGCAAGAATACCGCCCGCATGGGGACATACGATGAGTACTGGTTTTTCAGCCATGAGCATACGACGTGCGTTTGCCACCGTATTAGCAGGCTTGTACATGTCATCATAATAGACGAGTTTGAGCTCGTATTTCTTGCCCCCGATATTGATCCCCCCTGCGGCATTCACATCATCGACGGCCACTTTCATCCCCGTCAAACAGTTATTACCATACTTTGCCGCACCACCGCTCAAAGGCCCAGTATAGCCGAAATAGATGGTACCATCCCATTTGGTAGAAAATGCCAGATCAGACGTTGATAGGATTATTCCAAAAGAAAGCAAAAAGAGCCACAGATACCTGATTTGTAAAAAATTCCTTCCCTTCATATGCCCCCCTTTTGAAATTTTTCATTCAGGTAAATATTGAATATAGTAATTAATAAAAACAGTCAAGCATTCAGTCAAAAATTTCTCCCCCCTCTAAAAAAGAAAAACATGGTATGAGAAAAAAAATAACCTGGGAGGCAAAGATGGAAAAAATAAAGATAATGCCTTGTCTCGATATGAAGGATGGGCGGGTTGTTAAGGGAGTACACTTTGTAAATCTGCGCGATGCGGGAGATCCCGTAGAAAATGCTGTTTTTTACGAACGAGAAGGAGCCGACGAATTGGCCATGCTGGATATTGCCGCCACCCTGGAAAACCGGAAAACTCGGCTAGAATGGGTAAAAAATGTAGCCGATGCGATCTCTATCCCCCTTACCGTGGGAGGAGGTATTGTTAGCCTAGAGGATATGGAGCTTCTCTTTAAAACGGGGGCAAGTAAAATTTCTATGAACAGTGCGGCCGTCAAGAACCCGGAGTTAGTTAAGGAAGCGGCAAAGCACTTTGGTTCCCAAAGGATAACTGTAGCTATAGATGCTAGGAGAAATCCTCACATGCCGTCAGGTTTTGAGCTGGTCGTAAACGGCGGTACGAAACCGGTCGGCAAAGACGCTGTTGAATGGGCCCGTAGGGTAGAAGAATTAGGGGCCGGGGTCATTCTACCCACGAGCATGGATGGTGATGGTTCTCTTTCCGGATACGATCTGGCATTTATAAAAGCCATAACTTCTGTGGTCTCTGTGCCGGTTGTGGCGTCCGGGGGAGCCGGCAAGTTAAGCCACTTCTATGAAGCCGTAGTAGAAGGTGGCGCTTCGATTCTCTTGGCCGCATCGGTTTTTCATTTTCGTACCTTCCGCATAGGAGAAGTAAAAGCCTATTTAAGGTCTCGCGGCATAAATGTGCAGCTTTGATGCCATGAAAGAATCGATCGAGAATGTGAGACTTCTCTTCACCTTGACGACCTCCGATTTACAAGAAATCAAAGAGGCCTTTCAAGAGGAGATGGCTCGTGGCCTCCGGGGAGAAAAAAGTTCCCTTAAAATGCTACCCGTTTATATGGGAAGGCCCAAAGGAACAGAAAAAGGAGATTTTATCGTTCTCGATATGGGGGGAACAAACTTTCGGCTGATGAAGGTTCACCTAAACGGGAAAAGGGGGGCTCGAATTGAGGCGGCAATGCGCCAAACGATACCAAAAAAACTGCGACAGGGAAGTAAGGAAGAGTTATTCGATTTTCTTGCCCATCACTTAGGCACATTTTTGCATAAATGCCAATATCAAGATACCTCTTTCGCCTTTACCTTTTCCTTTCCTATGGTCCAAAAGTCGGTCTCTTCCGGTATGCTCGTTCGCTGGACGAAGGGGTTCACCGTTCCCGGAGTGGAAGGAGAAGACGTGGCACTTCTCCTTTCGGAAGCCTTACAGCGAAAAGGGATCCCACACCTTCGCCTTCGTGCTCTGTTGAATGATACAGTAGCTACTTTGCTTACTGCTTCTTACCAATCGCCGGGATTCGATATGGCTGTTATATTAGGTACGGGTACAAACGCCTGCTATATCGAATCTTCAACCTGTCTACAAGTTAATCTAGAAGAAAACTTGGGAGAAGAGGTCATCGTCAACCTCGAATGGGGCAACTTTAATCGCCTACCCGTGAACGAATACGACCATCTACTCGATATCTCCAGCCCCAATCCGGGAGAACAGCGAATGGAAAAAATGGTCTCAGGTCTCTACTTGGGAGAGCTGGTCAGGTTGATCCTCCTCAAAATAAAGGGAAAAAGTAGCCCACCATACAGCTTATCCTCTAAGAAGCTTACCTCTCTGATCTCGAATGACATGACTGATCCACGGGAAAAGGAAATTGCCGATCTGGTTTTTTCTCGCTCGGCGCAGATTGTGGCAGCGACCATTGTTGCAGTAATAACTTGGCTCGATCCTCACGTGAATAATCATCACCGAGTAGCCGTCGACGGTGCCCTTTTTACCGGCTATCGGAGATACAGGAAAAGAATCGAAGAGTTTATTTGCCAGCTTTTGCCGAACAAAGGAAAATTAATCGAACTTTACCCCATAAAGTCAGGGTCAGGCATTGGCGCAGCCGTGGCCTGTGCTATGAACTAATTTCTGGCAAAATCCTTTTGACTTTACAGGCCCGTTTCATTATAGAAACACCATATCGTCATTATTAAAGAGGAGGGAATCATGGAAACAAAACCCTGGCATCAGCATTACGACTACAACGTACCTACGACCATTCGCTATCCGCGCTTGGCGATCCACGAGCTTATGGGTCTGCCGAGCAATGCGTATCCTGACAAACCGGCTCTGAACTTTTTCGGGACGGAAATTTCTTATTACGAGCTGCGTACTCTATCCATCCGGTTTGCCAACGCCCTAGGTGGACTGGGAATAAAGAAGGGAGATCGAGTAGGCCTCCACTTGCCCAACTGCCCCCAATATCCCATCGCTTACTATGCTGCCCTCTCGTTAGGGGCCATAGTAGTCAACCTGAATCCTCTCTACACTCCCGAAGAATTGAAACTCATGGTTTCAACCGCCGGGGTAGAAACACTCATTACTTTTGACATGGCCCTCCCTAACATTCGCATCCTATGTAAAGAAGTTTCTATCCCCCGGGTAATCGTTACGGCCGTAACGGACTTTATAAAAGGATTCCCCCCAAGTTCGGCCAAGAGCCTAGACTTAGAGGAAGGGTGGATTCATTTTGGTGAGCTACTGGAAAAATCAACTTCGACTAGACTCCCCAGAGTAGAAATAAAGCCGTCGGACCCAGCCCTCATCCAGTTTACGGGAGGAACCACCGGCATCCCCAAAGGGGCTGTTTTAACCCATGGTAATGTAGTGGCAGCGGCCTTTTTCTGCTATCTCTGGGGTAGCCCGACTATCCCGTTAACTCCCCCAGAGAAAAGAACTGTCATGGCCGTCTTACCCTACTTTCATGTCTACGGAAACATTGTCGTCATGAACTGGTCTATGCTCGCCTGCGCAACGCAGATTCAGGTTCCCCGATTCAATATCGATGAAATGATGGACATGATAGCCAAAGTAGAAAAAATTACCTTTTTCCCAACGGTACCAACCTTAATTACCGCTTTAGTCAATCACCCGCGAGCGGAAGAACTTCAGTTAGATAAAAAAATCGGCCTACTAAACTCCGGTGCCGCCCCTATGCCGGTTGAGCTCATCGAAAAATGCAGAGATATGGGTATCTATTTCAGCGAAGGTTATGGCCTCTCCGAATCTACTTCTGTCGGCATATCTAACCCGGTATTAGGCATGAAGAAAGTAGGTAGTATCGGTATCCCCATTCCAGATGCGGACGTAAAACTAGTTGATGTTGAGGAGGGAAAAACAGAAGTACCTCAAGGAGAGCCGGGAGAAATTATCATGAAAGGCCCCACCATCATGCAAGGTTACTGGAATAATCCGGAAGAGACGGCCAATCAGCTCAAAGATGGTTGGCTTTACACGGGCGATATAGCCATCCGAGACGAAGACGGATATCTCTTTATCGTGGACAGAAAGAAAGACATGATCATCGCCGGTGGCTTCAACATCTATCCACGAGAAATAGATGAAGTCCTCTTCCAGCATCCCAAAGTGGCGGAAGCAGTCTCTATTGGCGTTAAGGACCCCTATCGTGGTGAGACAGTAAAGGCATATGTCGTCCTGAAACCGGGTGAGACGGCTACAGAAGATGAAATAATAAAGTTCTGTAAAGAAAAACTCGCTCCCTACAAGGTGCCCAAGATTATTGAATTCCGCGATTCCTTGCCCAAATCGGCAGTGGGCAAGATCTTGCGCAAGGTCTTGAGGGAAGAAGAGGAGAAAAAACAAAAGCAAAACGCATAGGACCGATTCGGGCTCGGGATGCCCTAATGAAAGGGCATCCCGATTTTTTCTGCTTTATAGAGAAGAAGGAGGATCTATGGGTGGCTTTGAAGCACTGACTTTTATGGATGCGACAGAACTTGCCCGGCTTGTGAGAAAAAAAGAGGTGACGCCACTAGAATTGGTGGACTTCTTCATCGGACGAATCGAGCTGATAAACCCTAAACTTAACGCCGTCGTTACCCCCATGTTCGAAGAGGCGCGCCAATTAGCTCAGAGACCCCTTCCCGATGGTCCATTTAAAGGAGTACCGATGCTGCTCAAAGACCTCCTAGCCGCCTACAAAGGGGTGAGGCATACTTTTGGCACTAGAAACCTAGCCAACTACATTGCCGATCACGACAGTGAGCTCGTTCGACGGTACAAACAGGCCGGGTTCATTATCTTGGGTAAAACGAACACCCCGGAACTTGGGCTTCTTCCCACTACCGAATCCGTCCTTTTCGGCCCCTGCCGCAATCCTTGGGATTTAAGTCGTACGACAGGGGGATCGAGTGGTGGCTCAGCTGCCGCAGTTGCGGCCGGACTAGTTCCCGTCGCCCACGGAAATGACGGGGGAGGTTCTATTCGTATCCCCGCCTCTTGTTGTGGTGTATTCGGACTAAAACCATCGCGCGGGAGAAATCCCCTAGGCCCAGACTTTGGCGACGTAATGAGTGGATTGGTAGCAGAGCATGTGCTGACGCGCTCCGTAAGAGACTCTGCAGCTATCCTTGATGTGACAGCGGGTTACGATCCAGGTGACCCTTATATCGCTCCTCCACCCGCTCGTCCCTTCCGAGAAGAAGTGGAAAAAGATCCAGGACGACTCCGCATCGCCTATCTAACCTCCACCTTGAGGGAAGGCATTAACCTACATCCTGACTGTCGACTTGCCCTCGAGCATGGATTGAAATTGCTTGAATCCCTGGGACACGACGTGGAGGAAGTAAACCCAAATCTTCCCGCCGAGTTTATCGCCCGCGCCTTCACGACCGTGTGGGTTGCCGGATGCGCCGCCACCGTGAAAGGCATCTCTTTCTTCACCCAAAAACCCCCTGCTCCGGACCAATATGAGCCTCTTACGTGGGCAATGTATCAAATGGGAGAAAAGGTGACCGGAGCCGAATATCTGATGGCCATACAAGTACTCCAGCGCCTCTCCCGAGACATGGCCAAAATGTACGGTCAGTTTGACGTGCTTTTGACCCCCACACTGGGTGAACCGCCGGTAAAGTTAGGAACCTTCGATTCTCCGCCGGAAGATCCGTTGAGAGGTTGGAGGAGGTCAGCAGCATTTGTTCCCTTTACTCCCATTTTCAACGCCACTGGCCAACCTGCCATGTCCATGCCTCTCTACTGGAATAGTGAAGGGTTGCCGATAGGACTTCACTTTGTAGGACGGTATGGAGAGGAAGGGCTTCTCTTCAGACTAGCCGCCCAGTTGGAAAGAGCTCAACCCTGGACAGACCGCCGCCCACCTACGGCGGATGTGCATGCCGTTTGAGGGGAATCTGTGGATGAAAATCGTCAAGCCTTTTCGTGCCCTGCGACCTAAACCTGAATATGCGGCCTTGGTTGCGGCTCCCCCCTATGACGTCCTAACGGTGGAAGAAGCCCGCGAATATGCCCGTGGCAATCCCCTCTGTTTCCTCCGGGTTGAAAAGTCAGAGATAGATTTGCCACTTCAAGACGCCAAAGATCCGGTAGCCGCCTTCAAGCGAGCTCAAGAAAACCTCTCTTTTCTTAGAAAAGAAGGCATTCTTTTTCAAGACGACACCCCCTGCTACTATATTTACGGGCAACAGTCAGGAGGGCACACCCAATTCGGTATCATGGCCTTGGCAAGTGTTCAAGCCTATGAGCAGGGCCTCATCAAGCGCCATGAACTTACGAGGAAAGACAAAGAAGAGGAACGCACTTATCATGTAGAGGCGGTAGGAGCCCATACGGGACCGGTTTTCCTGATCTACAAGAATACAGGAGGTCTCAATGCACTTATCAGTCAAGTCATCAAAGGAGCGCCAGAATATATTTTCACTTCCCCTGACCGCGTCATTCATCGGGTATGGAAGATAGAAAACACAGAGGAAATAGAGGAAATTTCCGTCTTCTTCTCTAATATCAAAGAATTATACATTGCCGACGGACATCACCGAGCAGCTGCGGCAGCGGCCGTTTATCGTAAAAAACCAGAAAAAGCAGAAACCGCTTATTTTCTTGCCGCCCTATTTCCCCACGACCAGCTGAACATCATGGCCTATAACCGCGTGGTCAGAGACTTGAACGGTTACACAGAAGACCGCTTCTTAGAAGAGGTAAGTTGCAATTTCTCTGTTGAGCGCGATTACGCCGCCCGCCTCCCTCGAAGAACTCATGAATTCGGTCTCTATCTACCAGGGCGCTGGTATCGCCTGCAAGCCAAAGAGACGATAACATCAAGCCGAAATCCAATCAGCATATTAGACGTATCCATTCTACAGGCATACCTCCTCGATCCCATCTTGGGGATAAGAGATCCGAGGACGGACAAAAGAATCGACTTTATTGGTGGGATTCGGGGGCCAGAGACATTGGAGCGATTAGTTGACTCTGGCGAATTCAAAGTAGCCTTTTCTCTTTTCCCTGTCTCTGTCGCCAGTCTCATGGAAATAGCCGATCACGGCTACATCATGCCTCCCAAATCTACCTGGTTTGAGCCGAAACTCTTAAGCGGACTCTTTATCCACCTCCTCGATTGAGGTCATGAAGGCAGAAGAAACCCTCGACAGCCTTTTTAACGGAAAGTTACGTTTCTTTCAAAAGAAGACGGGGTACCGTTTTGCTATTGATGCTTTGCTTCTCTCCGCCTTTGCCCTGCGGCGGGTAGGAAAAACCATTCTCGACCTCGGCACGGGAAGCGGAGTATTAGCCATCATCATGGCCGCCCATAAGCCAGAAGCCCGTGTTACGGGCATAGAAATTCAACCGGCAATGGTGGAAATGGCCAGGCGAAACGTTAAGTTGAATGGACTAGAAGACCGAGTAGAGATCATCGAAGGAGACCTCAGACACTACAGAGAATTCCTGCCTCCTAAGGCCTTCGACTCTTGTCTTGCCAACCCTCCCTATAGAAAACTTCTTTCCGGTCGCACTAACCCTAGCCAGGAAAAGGCTTTTGCTCGACATGAAATTTATGGCTCCGTGAGAGATTTCCTGGCGGCTGCATCCTTTGCCCTAAAATCGAAGGGAAAGATTTTTATTATCTTTCCCGCCCACCGCCTGGTGGAACTTTTCTGTCAGATGCGCGCTTATCATTTAGAACCAAAGCGAGCTCGTTTAATCTACTCGAAAGCTCAGGGGAGAGGGGAGTTTGTTTTGGTGGAGGGATTACTTTTCGGCGGTGAAGAGCTTTATCTCGAGCCTCCTTTAACCATCTATGGTGATGATAAAACTTACACGTTGGAGATGAATACCTTCCTCAAAAACCTTGCCTCTTTTCCCTAAGGCGACGGCGGCCGATTTCCTTCTCCATCACCCGCCGAAGAATTCCTCTCAGTTCCGGATCTTTGATCTTCTCCAGGCTACTTTCCATCATGCGCTTATCCCTGGGCGTAAGAAAATCCTTCAGAGAGGGGAGGGGTGTACCCTTTGTCTCCTCCCCATTATGTATTGGTATCTCACCCAAAAGAAACCGGATGTTCTCGATCGGCGCGATTTGCGATACCTCATTGAAACGCAAAATTATTTCTTCTTTCAAAAATCTGAGCTCCTGCAGCCACGCCGAAGAGGCAACGCGTACCGTCAAGACACCCCGATCCACACGTTCAGGAAAGGTATTAGAAGAGATTGTTTCACCTACCACCCGACTCCAGATAAGCTGTAAAGAACGGTCCTTCCTGACGAAGGGGAGCTTCCTCTTTTTTAACACTGCTTCAATAACATCTCCCACACTAAGTGGTGATTTCAAGGCCGGCCTTTTGGGCATTAGTACTATCCAATAGTAGGCTTCAAAAATGTAAGCTGCCTTTTAAAAGCCTCAAACGTCCGATCATCGAACAGGACAAATCGAACCAACTCTATCCCTTCCGTCGTCTTGAGGTAATCTATCACTGCCTGGAGTGCTACCCTAGCTGCTTCATCTAAAGGATAGCCATATGCGCCAGCGCTCAGGGCGGGAAAGGAAATGCTCTTTAAACCCTTCTTTGACGCCAGCTTTAAACTCTCTTCGTAAGCACTACGCAGTAATTTTTCCTCCCCCTTGGTACCCCCCTGATAAATGGGCCCCACGGCATGGATTACATAACGGGCCTTGAGATTTCCTGCGCTGGTGATGACTGCCTGACCCGTTGGACACCCCCCTATCTTCCGACATTCTTCCATGATAGACGGTCCTCCCGCCCGATGAATGGCCCCATCTACTCCTCCCCCTCCAGCGAGTCTCGAATTGGCAGCATTTACAATGGCATCTGTCTCTTCCTCCGTAATATCCCCTTTCACCAAGACTAGGCGTGCATTTTTTATCTTCACCTCCATAAATCCACCTCCTTCGTTCTTCAGAAATCAAAAGACCGGCCTTCCCTCACCGAAGACCAGCATCCGATAAGTTTTTTCGATCCGATCCCAGTTTTCCTCCCGATCTAAAGACCAATACCGACCAATGACCGAAACCACTTGCCCCACACCTAAATGGCCACACTTTTCTTCTATTTCCCTCACATAGCGGGCACCACTTTCCGGTTTTTCTCCTCTTCTGCCCAACATGGCATGAATGTATACCTCTCTTACCCCCGCGAGTTTCGCCATCTCCAGCAGGGCATAAAGATGCAAAACGGAGCCATGAGAGCTAAAGAATGAAACAATACCCATAAGATGTAAGGCTTTCTTCCTTTCTCGCGCCCTTTGCATCACGTCTCTGAAAACAGAGTTTTGAAAAAAACTTCCGTCGCCGATGGCCTGCTCGATTCGTACCCGATCGGCGGGAATGACCCGGCCAGCACCGATATGAAGGTGGCCGGCTTCGGAGTTTCCCACGGTGCCTTCAGGAAGCCCCACCGCTCCTTCGGCCGCCCTGAGGAGCGTAAACGGATACTCTCCTCGCAACCGATCCATGATAGGCGTAGAGGCGCGTGATATGAGATTCCCTACCCTCGATGAGGATTCTCCCCACCCATCAAGAATGAGAAGAATCACCCTCTTTGAAGTTTGATATGCATCCCCCACCACCAAGGTCCTGCCTCGCATGGCGGAAGGAACATCTAAACCGAGAAGATGAAGAATGGTCGGTGCAACATCGATTAAAGACCCGCCTTCCCTTAAATCTAATTTAAGGCCCGAGGGATGGATGATGGCAAAAGGTACCGGGCTTGTCGTATGCCCCGTGTCGATCTTCCCATCGGGGTAAAGCCATTTCTCCACAGTACCGTGATCCGCAGTAACGACCGCGGTAACTCGCTCTTTTTTTGCCACCTCCAACACCTTGCCCATTGCCTCATCCACGGCGGAGACCGCCTCCATGACGGCCTTCTCGTTTTCGATGTGTCCCACTACATCCACATTGGGAAAATTGACGACCAAGAAGTCATATTTTGGATTTTTGAGCGCCTCAACGGCTGCCTCCACGATACCATCAATAGACATGCGGGGTGCCTCATCGAAAAGAGTGACATCTTTGCGGGTAGGAACGATGATCCTCTCTTCACCGGGAAAAGGTGCGGTCCGTTTTCCGTTTAAAAAGTAACCTACATGTATCGCCTTTTCCGCTTCCGTAATTTTAATCTGCCTCCGACCTGCCTGAGAAATAACCTCGCATAAAGTATCTCTTATTTCCCCCTCGGGAGGAAAGGCGCAGGGTACTTTTAATCGCGGAGCGTATTCTACCATTGTTGCGAAATCGAGGTTTAGATCCTTGCGGACGGGGAATTCACGGAAATTGGGATCTGCCAGGGCACGCGTAAGTTCCACCTCCCTCTCCCCTCGGATATTATAGAAAATCACCCCATCACCAGTCTTCATCCTGCCTATGGGTGTACCACTTAACGCAACTCGTACGAGAGGCAACATAGTTTCATCGTCTTCGTTTCTCCCGTATGCCTCCCTAATAGCTTGGGACATGCGATAATCGGGGTTCATCTCCATATGCCGTTTTTCCTTCCTTTGTCCTCATCGACTTTATACGAGAGGAACGTTCTTATGTAAAGGGCAGGAAAATAGTTTGTTGCTTCTTGAAGTTAGACCCGCATGATGCTAAAGTGGCAATATGGAACAATCGCCGGAAGAAATCATTCAGCAAGAAATCCTCCGGGAAAGAGCCGAAGCCCTGGCTCGGGCAGGAAAAAGCGTTGACGAGGCCATAGAGCGCTTGAAGATGCTGGCTGAACATATCGAAGGGCTAAAGAAAACGCTGGCGCAAGTGTCCCGGGAAAATAGAGACGAACGCATACATCTCATCAAGGCAATAAATGAATATATTCGCCGCTACAACGAGTTGCGTAATTACGCCAATTTGCGCTACTACTACCTCATTGTTACCCGTGAAGCATTGGGGCTTCGCCATCATCAGCGGGTGGCGGAAATTTACACCATCCCACCCCGCATATTGACCATTAAGGAATAGCCATGATTGACAGGTTCGCAAGACAGAGGAAGAAGATGGTGGACTCTCAAATCCGAGCGCGGGGCGTGCGGGATGAAAGGGTACTGAAGGCCATGGAGAAGATCCCCCGCCATCTCTTCGTCGAACCGGCCTTAGAAGATCAAGCATATGCCGACACACCCCTGCCTATTGGAGAGGGGCAGACGATCTCCCAACCTTATATGGTGGCACTGATGACCGAGGCCATGAATCTTAAAGGCCACGAAAAAGTATTAGAGATCGGTACCGGATCGGGTTATCAAACGGCCATTCTAGCCGAGCTGGCCGAGCAGGTCTTCTCCGTCGAGCGTATCGCTTCCCTAGCTGCACAGGCGAGAAAAATTTTGGACGCCCTGAAGTACTTTAATGTGGCCATTCGCGTCGGGGATGGCACGCTGGGTTGGAAGGAAGAGGCCCCTTTTGATGCCATCATTGTCACAGCCGGCGCCCCTCACATACCCCGACCTCTAGTCGAACAACTGGCCATTGGTGGTCGCTTGGTAATTCCAGTGGGCGGACGTTTTACCCAAGAGCTTTATCGTGTTACTCGCCTCTCCTCCGATCCAGAAGATGTGAAAAAAGAAGCCTTGGGCGGATGTCGTTTCGTCGACCTAATTGGGGAACACGGTTGGAGACATTGAATCTTTCTTCGACGCGGGAATTAGCCAATTACATTCTCACCGCACTTTTTGCCCTCGGCTTTTTTCTACTTCTTATCGCCTGTGGAGGACACCGACCCGGCATTTATCACCAGGTAAAACCTGGGGATACTATTTACAAAATCGCCCGAGAATATAACGTAAGCCCCCTGGAAATAGCTCGCGCGAATAATATCAAAGACCTTTCATCGAGCCTGAAAGAGGATACGGTCCTTTTCATCCCTGGAGCAACCAAGCCAAAGGAGCCAAAGGAAAAGAAATCCTCCCCCTCGCCCTCACCCCCGCCACCTCAGCGGAAAGAGGAACCAGCGGAGAAAAAATCGGTTCCGCCACCGGAAAGAAAAGAGAAAGTAGAAAAACCCCCTGAGCCTAAAGATGAGCCAAAATCTGACACGAGTTTAGCCAAAGGAGAAAAAAGGCTTTTTATTTGGCCATACCAAGGGGAAATCACGAATACTTTCGGTCCCCAGCCGGGAGGAATGTTCTATAACCACATCCGGATTGAAGGCAGAGATTCGGATCCCGTTCTGGCCGCAGCCGCGGGCACCGTTATCTTCTCGGCCAGCCTAAAAGAATTTGGCGAAACGGTCATATTGAAGCACGATCGCGGCTTTACGACCGTTTACACCTATCTGGGCACCCGCACGGTAAAAATAGAAGAAAAAGTTCCCCAAGGCAAAAAAATAGGCACCCCCCGTCCTACCGGAAAAGATGGAAAAGCCTTTATCCACTTCGAGTTAAGAGAAAATACGAAACCGATAAATCCGCTACCGTTTTTGCCCCCAAAGAGACTCACCGAATAATAATCAGTTCTGTCTGATTCGTTCCTCTTACGATTTTGTCACCTACCGATGTGCCGCAGAAAACACACGAATAATCGTACTTATCACCTTCCGGTAGAACGAGGAGAAGCCTTTTCCTTACGGGAACTGCCCTTCGACAGCGGGGGCAAAACAGTTCTGTTGCATCGAAATCTCTGTACTGTTCCCTCTTCATTCTACCTCCTCCTCCCTATCAGGCACCTTCGCTAAATCATCTAGCCATACCTGGGCTTCGCTATCGCTGGGGGCACGGTAGTCTCCCCGGGGAGAAAGGGAGCCACCCGAACCCACCTTCGGCCCGTTGGGAATACATGATCGCTTGAACTGACTGATCTGGAAGAAGCGATAAAGATAAACGGACAGCCAGTGTTTTATCTCCCCAATTGTGTAACTTCTTCTTTTCTCCACCGGCACATCAATCCACGATCCTTTATTTTCATCTCGCCACGCGGTCCAAGCGAGGAACGCAACCTTGGAAGGACGATAACCGTAACGGGTAATAAAATAATTAAAGAAGTCGTGCAGTTCGTAAGGTCCTATAATTTCTTCCGTTTTCTGGGAGGGCTCTGCTCTTTCATCTCCCGGAACAAGCTCCGGACTAATTTCCGTTGCGAGGATCTCTCTTAGGATAGGCGAAACCTCAGGGGCGAAGATATTACGATCCGCCACCCAACGGATCAGGTGTTGGATCAGGGTTTTGGGCACACTAACATTAACGGCGTAGTGAGACATATGATCACCTACCCCATAAGTGCACCACCCCAAGGCGAGCTCACTTAAATCACCCGTCCCCAAAACGAGACCGTTTTTTAAATTGGCGAGGCGAAATAAATGGGAAGTCCTCTCCCCGGCCTGAACGTTTTCAAACGTTACGTCGTAAACTGCTTTCCCCTCGGCAAAGGGGTGACCTATATCCTTCATCATCTGCAGGGAACTCGGACGGATATCCAATTCCCTCGCCTCCACTTCAAGGGCCTTCATGAGCCGCCAGGCATTTTTATACGTCTTTTCCGACGTAGCAAAGCCCGGCATTGTAAAGGCTTTTATACAAGACCTACTTCGACCCAACAGATCCATCGTCCGGGCGGCTACGAGTAAGGCGTGGGTAGAATCAAGTCCCCCAGAAATGCCTATCACGACATTTTCCGCCCCCGAGGAAACTATCCTTTTGGCGAGCCCGGCAACTTGAATATTATAAACCTCGTAGCATCTCTGATCTCTCAAAGACGGGTCAGCCGGCACATAGGGAAAACGGGGTATGTCCCTCAAGAGGGGAAGGTGAGAAATAGAGAGATAAGGATTCAGGTCCAAAGCGATGGGAATAGAACGAAAGCTCTTAACTTTACTTGCGTGATGGCGGGCATTCCAACTGAACGTATTCATCCGCATCCTATCTTGCGCCAAACGATTAAGATCAATGTCGGCAAAAATGATCTGACCTCTCTGGACAAATCGCTCCGATTCGGCCAAAAGCGTTCCGTTCTCGTACACGAGGGCCTGACCATCCCACGCGAGGTCGGTCGTCGATTCTCCCGGGCCGGCGGCAGTGTAAAGATAAGCGGCAATACATCGTGCCGATTGATTGGCTACGAGATCTCGGCGATAATCGGCCTTTCCAACAGTGACATTCGATGCGGAGAGGTTGGCGATCACCGTGGCCCCCGCCAAAGCCGCATAACTGGAGGGGGGTATCGGCACCCAGAGGTCCTCACATATTTCCGCGTAAAAACTAAAATGCCTTGTCCCCTCCACCCGAAAGATTAGGTCGGCACCGAAGGGAACGTTTCTCTGGCCGGCGATGGAAATTACCTCCGACACGGCCTCGGAGGCTGGTCGAAACTGGCGTGCTTCGTAAAATTCTCGGTAATTGGGGAGATAAGACTTGACCGCCACCCCACAGACGGTGCCCAGACTTATAACTAAGGCGCAGTTGAAAAGCCTTTCATCGACCACTAGAGGAGCGCCGACGAGTAAAATAATGTTTTTGTCCCGACTCCAGGCACAGATTCTCTCCACCCCTTGGAGGACACCTGACAAGAGCGCCTCCTGATGAAAGAGGTCTTCATTAGAATAGGCACTTAATCCCAATTCGGGAAAGACGGCGAAAATAGCCTTTTCTTTTAAGGCTTGATCCGCGAGTTCCAGGGTTTTCTCCGTATTAAAACGAGGGTCTGCCACTCTCACTTCCGGCACACCGACGGCCACCCGGACAAAGCCATGATTGTACAGATTAAAAAAACCACTCATGGCGACTCCACATAAGCATAAGCACTATGATTATGAATACTTTCGTAATTTTCCGCTTCTATACTGTACCAGGGGAAATTTTCCTCCCGACTGAGCTTTAAAGCCACGTTTCTTACCACATCCTCGACAAACATGGGATTATTGTATGCCCTTTCCGTCACGTATTTTTCATCCGGCCGCTTCAACAGGGCATATACTTCACCACTGGCGGACTCCTCAATTAAGCGGATCAAGTCCTCAATCCAAAAAAACTTTTTAAACCGAACAAATACGGTAACGAGCCCCCTCTGATTGTGAGCCCCGACGGCACTAATTTCTTTGGAGCACGGGCAGACGGTTGTCACAGGCACCGATACCCCCACTTTAAATTCAGTTCTTGCCCCATCATCGGAACCGAAGAAGAAGCACCGATACTCCATCATGCTTTTTGCCTTCGTTACGGGTGCTCGCTTCTGGATGAAGTAAGGGAAAGAAATTTCCATATGGGCCGACTTCGCCCTTAAGCGTTCCCTCATCTTTTGCAGGACCATGTGAAAGGTCTTAATGTTGATTTGACCGCGAAATTCATTCAAGACCTCGATAAAACGGCTCATGTGGGTACCTTTGAAATGATGGGGCAAATCTACGTACATGTTTATTTCGGCATTTACCGCCTGGGTACCTTTTGCCCGGTCGAGGACGGTGATAGGGTATTTGATTCCCTTGACTCCCACCTTGTTTATGGCGATGTTCCTCGTATCTCTTTGATTTTGAATGTCTGCGAGCCTACCTTTACTCATAGTACGTCACCTTCGCATCATCCCCTTCCCAAACGGTAACATAGAGCAGTTTAAGTCCCCAGTCTTCAACGGCCACCTTCATTTCTTGAAAGATGTGCGCCGCAATGGCCTCCGTCGAGGGAAAACCTATCCTCCATATGTCTTGCTCCAGGAGATTCTTTCCCTCCCATTTCGTCGTTATCTCCCTTAATTGGCTGCGGAGCGAGCGGAAATCGATCAAGATTTCACCTTTTTTTAGATTCTCCCCCCCCACCGCCACTTCCACCCTAAAGGTATGGCCATGGGGAATTTCACCATCGATGGCATGAGTAGCAAAAAAAGTGTCAACTACGGCAACCTCATACATAATGCGCCCCTGAAGACCTTTTCCCTTTTCTATCAGACTACTTAGACATTATCAAGGAAAGTTTCCGGTGAAAAAGACGGGCATCACGGTGAAATTGACCATGAGATGAAAAAAAAGAGAGAACAAAATGATGAATATGACTGCTACTTGATACGGGGTTTAGCTGGCACAATTTATGAAACTTATGTACCCAAAAAATTTGCAACAGGGAGGTGGGAGAGAAAAGGAGGCGGAGCTAAAACATTTGACATCGTTCGACTCAGAAGATATAAAACGATTACAACATAAACCAAGAAAGGAGAAATTATGATGAACATGTTGACCAAAAAAAGGGGGCAGAAGGGTTTTACCTTAATCGAACTCATGATCGTCATCGCCATTATCGGCATCCTTGCCGCCATCGCCATCCCTCAATTTACGGCGTATAGAACAAGGGGATACGAGACAGCCGCCCGAGCCGATGCAAAGAATGCCTATACGGCGGCTCAAGCGTATTTTTCTGATAACCCAAGTGGCACAGTAACTCTCGATATTCTTCAGAGCTATGGATTTAAAACAACAACAAATGTTGTGACAAGCATAGTTAACGGTGCTCAAGCCACATTACAGATCACAGCCTCGCATACTAGCGGTGGTCGCCAATTTACTGTTGACAGCACCGGCGCTATCACTCCATAAAAGAGATTAAAAATCCTTATGTTAGAAAAGGGGTGAATTGATCTTCACCCCTTTTTTTAAATCTTTCTCATGAATACAGGGAGATATAAAACAGCTCTTTTTTTTATCATTATTTCTGTAACGATTATCTGCATTTATTGGCAGGTTCAGGAATTTAAATTCGTCTACTACGACGATAACGCATACGTAACGGAAAAACCATATGTCCTTGCCGGCCTCACGTGGAAGGGTGTAAAATGGGCCTTCACGGCGACAGAGGCGGGATTCTGGCATCCCATAACCTGGCTTTCCCTCATGTTGGATAGTGAGTTATTCCGCCTGCATACCGGCGCCTATCACTGGACAAATGTTATTTTTCATCTCATTTCAAGCCTCCTTTTCTTCTTCTTTTTGCGCATTGCTTCCGGGAGAGAAATTTTGAGCTTCCTCAGCGCCCTTTTATTTGCCGTCCACCCGCTCCACGTCGAATCCGTTGCCTGGGTATCGCAAAGAAAGGATGTGCTCTCCACCCTCTTCGGATTTGCATCCCTTCTGGCCTATGTTTACTATGCCCGCACCCCCGTTTGGTGGAGATATGTGCTCGTTCTTTTTTTATTCATCCTCGCTTTGATGGCCAAGCCAATGGTCGTAACCTTTCCCTTAATCATGCTCATCCTCGATTTTTGGCCCTTGGGCCGCAACCTTACCATCTCCATCAAACGCTTAATAGGAGAAAAACTACCGCTCTTCTTCTTTTCCCTCGTTGCCTCCGGGCTCGTCATCTACACAGAAAAAAAAATCGGGGCCCTTACCTCAATCCAGGACCTGGGCTTAGGCATCAGACTGGCCAATACGCTGGTTTCTTATGTTAAATATATGCTCCTTACCATCTACCCGACCAATCTTGCCTTTTTCTACCCGTATCCCGATCGGATACCCGTTTGGCAATGGCTGGGTGCATTGGTGCTTTTAGTCGGCCTTACAGCCCTCGTGTTCCTTCGGGCCAAAAGGTATCCATACCTCGCCGCTGGTTGGCTCTGGTACGTGATTACGCTCCTTCCTGTCTCCGGCATCATCCAGGTGGGGGCGCATGCGATGGCAGACCGGTATTCATACATACCCATTAACGGCCTTTTTATCATGGCCGCCTGGGGAACGGCGGAGATGGCCACAACCCATATCAGGAAAATCATCATCTCTACCGCCTGGATACTGGCGATTATTCTGCTTTCTTACGCCGCCTGGGTACAGACAGGGTATTGGAAAAATACGGAGACGCTCATGAAAAGAGCCCTTCAAGTTACGGAAAAAAACTGGATTGCCTACACTAACCTCGGTGTATTTTACAGCGCCGAAGGAAAACCGGAAGAAGGCCTTCGGCACATAGAACAGGCCATCAAACTCAAACCACAATACAGCATTATTCATTACAATATGGGTTACACGCTGAACCTCCTAAAAAGACATGCCGAAGCCCTTCCTTACCTCGAAAATGCTTTAAAGATGGGTTTCAAACTGGAAGATACACTCCTGCAGATCGGCCATGCTCATGAAAAATTGGGAAATTGGGATGAAGCGATCGCATCTTATCGCAAAATAATAGAAAAAAAGCCAAGTAGTCTCGCCGGCTTCCGCGCCCTAGCATATGCCTTAGAGGCGGTAGGAAAAACAGAAGAAGCGCAAAAAGAATGGAAAAAAATAATCATATCATTCCCTGGCGATGTCTTAGCCCTGAAACGCCTGATGTACCTTAGACTTATTAATAAGGATTACGAAGAAGTCATTCGAATAGGGGAAGAAGCGATCCAGAAAAAGGTAATGGATGCCGAATTGTATCGCCTGCTCAGTTTAGCCCACCGGGCCAAAGGAAACAAAGAAAAAGCTAATCAATACCTCAAACTTTCTGAATCTATCGCCCAACCATAATCGCTTTGAACGGGTTCACTTCAAAAAAGACAATCTTTTTCTGGCCATACGTTCCCTGTCTAATACGCCAGAGGTAAATCTTTACGCTTTAGAATATAAACCTCTTGCCCAGCGTCTTTGTCGTATTTAACTGGACGGAAGCTACGCCAGAACAACTCGGGGCGGTACAGATCCTGCCAGTAATAGGGTAAAATGTCAATCAGACGGTATTCTTGGGCCAAGTGACTCCTTGCCAAGTCGATAACAACGGGACCAAAAGCAATTATGTAATCCGGCTTTATACGGCCTCGGATATGAATGGGATTAACATGGGCATACTCTCTCGGCGGTGGATCGCTAAATTGCCAGGCATATAAGGCCTCCGGTGCGTGATACATAAGGGGATATGTCTTCCACAGAGGTATCACCAAGACACTCTGGCGTGGCTTTACATGCCCCTTCACCCATTTGATAGCTGGCGTGTAAGACTCCGGAGGAGGAAAGATCAGTTCAAAACCATAGGCCAGAGGAGTAGAACGCAGCCCCGCATATCCCATTCCCATTTCATTAAACAAATTGGTCCAAAAAAGAAGAAAAGAAAAACCGATCACCAACAAACGCTTTTTTCTCAAGAGTACCCATAAGAGACGCCCTGAAAGGGTGATGGAAAGAGGAATTAAAGGTGTATAATATCTGACATCGGCAAAAACGACCCCTTTTAAATGCTGGGGAGAAAAAAGACATATCCCCAGGAGATAAACAAAGAAGGCAAGGAAGCCCCTCTTTAGCCATCTATCCTGGCGAAGGAAAGCAAAAATAGGCACCAAGCTAAAAAAAAGACCGGGGAAAAATTCACATCGATTCATATCCCTTAAGGCGAGCCACATTAATCTCATGCGGTCGGGCATTGAATTGATCAAAAGAGGCTCGGCATTGGCCGTTTTTAAAGGATTCCACACAGAAAGGAGAAGCGCCACTAATGCAGCGTGGATTACGACGGGGAAAAAGAGTAAACCTACACTTAATTTCTTGTTCTTCCTCTCCCAAAGGACATAATCCACCCCTAATACGATCAAAAAAACAAAATAATTCAAGGAACTGGATGCCAGAAGCATCGTTAGGCTTAAGAATAGGAGCCATGCATGATGTATACTTCTTTCAGCGTTTAACCTTAAATAATAATAAGCGGATAGCACCGTAAAAAAAATAGTCGGACTGTAATAGCGACACTGGCGGAAATACAAAAACAAAGACACATTGCCGATCAGGGCAATGACTATGACCAACCATAAACTTTTGTCTGCCGCTTCACGCCACAACCAATAAAGGATAATTAAATAAGTGCATAGCCCAAATAGAGCGAAGGGAAGGCGACATACCCAGGCATCATCTCCTAATAAGTACATGACAGGGGCTAAAATGTACGACGATAATGGAGGAGTAGACCTATCGTATCCCTCATAAAGAAGAGATCCGTTGCGAAAAGCTACGATGTTGTGGTCGATAAAGGCCGTTGTATCCCCCGTTTTTAAAACTCCACGGGCTGACAAGGCCGTAAGAGCTTCGTCGTCCCATAAGGCATAATGATTAAGACCGTAAAAGAGAAAGAAGAGACAAAACAAGAGAATGACTATGCATCCAACCACCTCCGGCACATATTTTTTTGTCCCCCTTTCTGCGTTCATTATGTCATTGCCTCTGGCAGCGAAATTTCACAGCATACACCCATAACGCAAGGTACAGTAAAAAAGCGCCGAGGGAGACCCAACAACCTATTTTATAGCCTTGAGGGAGATACTCTAATCTAATTTTGTGTTTTCCCTTATTCACCGGGATAGCCATAAAGGTGTAGTCGGCCCGCAAAATCTCATATCTATTCTGACCCGGAAGAAGGGATTCGGCCCGCCAGCCCTTGGCATAGTTATCTGTAATTAAAATGACCCCTGGACATTCACTTTCGGCTTCTACGATCATTGTATCCGTATCGAGGCTTTTTATCTTCACCTGCCCTGGGGAAGGACAGGAGCCAGGTCTTTCAAGCAGGGGGTTTTTTTCTAAAATTACCTGTTGGCGGGGATCGAAATCATCTTTTGCCATCTCTTCCAAAATTTTTTCTTTTTCCACCACCCACTGCCAATTATAGACCAGGCTAACGGGTGACATGATGTCTTTAATTTCATGCACCGCCAAACCTTTTTCCGTGGGTACGAGGATGTATTTTAGACGGGTCAGTTTCAACAACGGATGATAGCGATTAAAATTTACATACTGAGAAGCAAAACGCGGATCTCCTCCTTGGGTAAAGGTAATAAATTCGGCATACCTTCTTCCCACTCCGGGATCGTACCCCCAGATATCACCCACCCGAGTGAATAAAGCTATGTTCGGGCGCCACAAATTCAAAACCCGGGCATCTCTATCCACCTGAGAAAGAAATTTAACCAACCCAATCGGCCGGCTTTCCTCTATATCGAAAGAAGTCCTCGTCATACCAGCCACAACCAAAACTTCCACAGCCGCCAAGAGCACAATGAGATAAAAAAAATGCCCTTTTCTTTTCAGGTACACATGCCAGGCCAAGGCCGTAAAAAGAAAAACAAAAGCCGACAAGAGCACTTGAAAAGCACTGAGGGAAGAGGTTATGAGAGAGAATCTCTTCTGGTAGTAGATGTCTTTGGGTAAAAAAGACTCGCCGCTTTCGGCAATAAAATGAAGAAAATCCCTCCAACAATTAAGAAGCGTTTCATTGACAGAGACCAAATAAAGAATTCCAGATAAAATCGAGGCTAATACGGCACCTCCCAAAAGAGACAAAACTACTCTCCTTGTCGGCCTGTCTTCAACTTGTTGGACCAAAAGATGCAAACCGGCACCGGCGAGGAAGGAGAGAAATACATTAACAAAGAAGGCAAATTTGGCCGTACCACGAAACTGATTAAAGCCCGGGAGATAACGGTAAAGCACATCAAAGAGAGGAGTACGGGCTCCGAGAGATAAAATGATACAAAATAAAATCAAGATCCCAATGAGATGTTCCCGTCTTCCTCCGCGAAAGCAGGCGTACAAAGCGAGGGTAAACCCACCTATTCCGATGAATAGATTGGATTCCCAATAATACAATCTCCCCCAGTAAGGATGGAATGTAAGGTCACCGAAGATATTAGGAATAAAAAGGGTGAGAAGATTTTCTGGAGGCAGGGAAAACATGGCGGCGAAATGATAAGGCACCCCTCCGGCACGGACGCTTTCCCCGGACGCCTCTATCCCCGTCAGAATCTGAACGGCGCACAGTAAAGCCCCTCCAAAAAACATGAAAACAATTGCCACCACAGAATTGGCTAAACGCCTTCCGTCTACTACACCCCAAAAAATCTTTAAGACTACGTATAGAAGGGAGACGATAACCGTGTAGTATACATACTGTGGATGACCAGCCAATATCTGCATGGATACGGAAGCAATCCCAATTAGAACCCATCTCAAAGTATACTTTTTTATTAATTCATCCAGGCAGAGAAAAATAAGCGGCACCCAGGCCATGGCGCAGAGGTTAGGAAGGTGCCCGGCAAAGATATGGGGGAAATGGGCACCGGAAAACATTAGCAGGATTGCAGATAGAAATGCCGTGTGCCACCTGAGACCGCTCCTTTCCGCCCATAAAAACATAAAAAACCCGAGCAGCATCACGTGAAGAACGATACTTACATTGATGGCGTAAGCCAAAGGCAAAAACAGATAGATCGCATTTAAAGGGTAAAATAAGGCGGCCTGAAAGCCCCCCAGGTAGGGGGCACCGGAGAACAGATAGGGATTCCAGAGAGGGAGGTTTCCCTTTTTCAATTCACTGAAGGCAAATTCACGGAAATAGACAAACTGGGTTGCCGTATCCGTTATTCCAGAGGTGAGAATTAACGTCCCACCGTTAAAAAACAGATCAGAAAAAACGAGCAGAACGGTACATAAAATACCGGTTAAAGAGATTAACAGATAATTGTTTTTAAAACCCACTTGCACCTCTCCATCTTCTGGAAGGATGAAAAAACCAGTATCTTTCTTCACAGGGGGGAGCAGAAAACGGCGGATCCATCAGAAATAATCTTCAAAGATGGCATGATCCAAACATATGTGATCGGATGGATTATCACCTTTTACGCTCTCATTTATAGCCGATGAAGAAGAGCGTCAAATATGCAATCTTTGCTTCCCTCGCCACACTGGTTAACGTATTAATATAGCACCTGTCCCTTTCTTTGTATAATCGGTGCAACTATAGGTCTATCAATTTGCTACTTTATTACATATCGTCTCTCGCAAAATGCGCACCTAACCTGCGTCTTTCGACGGTTATCAAATATACTGCCAGACAATTTCATTCCACGACTTACGCCATTTAGGGGGCATGAGCGTCTTTGACTTATCAAAATGTCCTAAGGCAATGAGTACGGGCACAAAAAAGTTTTCCGGTATATTAAAGGCCTCCCTTACGGCCTCGTGATCGAATCCATCCATCGGATGAGAGTCGATACCCAGATCCTTTGCCGCCAACATAATGGCCATGGCAAAGAAAGCGGCATTTTTCACGGCAAAGGCGAGAGATTTTTCTGGGCCTCCATAGAGCTTCTCCGGCCCCTTTTCGAACCAAGAACGCTGCTTGTCCGTCATGTAACCGAGGGTAAGGAGATTTTCCCAAACCTTCTCCACTGTGGGATGACCTGCCCGCCAACCATCTTTATCCGCCAATACGATTAAGGTCACCGGAGCCTCCACTATTTTCGTTTGATTCATCGCCGCTTTCATGAGTCTTTCTTTGGCCTCCGGCTCACGCACGACGATCACCTGCCACGGTTGGAAATTCATACTGGAAGGCACCAAAGTCGCCGTTTCAAGAATTTGTTTTAACTCTTCGTCTGTTACATTTTGCGTGGGATCAAAAAAGTTGACCGCCCGTCTCAACTTCATAATCTCTTTCAATTCCATCTCTTATTCCCTCCTTTAAAACAGTTTTGACTTATAATCCTTCATTCTTGTATCTCTGACTTAATTCAAAATAGGCCCGGTCTCCCAGTTTTAGCTCTTCTAGCTGTTTTTCCGTAAGTTTTCCCTTAACTTTTCCCGGGACACCCATAACCAAAGAATAAGAAGGCACGACCATGCCTGGTGGAACGAGGCTACCGGCGGCAATGAGACAATAGTCTCCAATCTCAGCCTCGTCTAATATGGTGGCATTATTGCCAATGAGTACATTACTACCAATCCGGCGACAGTGTACAACCGCCCCGTGCCCTATGATCACCTCGTTTCCAATGGTGAGAGGTGTTGCACAATGAATAACGCAGTTATCTTCTACATTTGTATATGAACCGATAACAATTGGGGCAAAATCCCCCCTTATGACCGCACCCGGCCAGACACTCGAATACTCTCCTATTTCCACATCCCCGACTATATATGCCGCCTCACTGATAAAGGCCGTCTCCGCAATCTTCGGCGTTTTTCCCTGAAAACTTCTTATCATGCAGCTTCCCCCTTGCTGGTTATTAATCTCCACCAAAAAACTAAATTCTTTTTTGACGGATTAACATCTATACAAAAAAATTTCCGCCACTGCCACGGTTAATCAAAACCCCTTTTCCCCTCCGATAAATAATTGATCACGTGTGGTAAAGGGAGGGGTAACATAACGCAACTCACAGCGAACTACTCTCCCTTACTATGGCTTTGGTTGCAGCCTTAATTCCATCCAGGGCGGAACTGATGATACCTCCTGCATACCCGGCCCCCTCTCCACACGGATAAAGTCCTTCTAACGACACACTGACACCGTCTTCTCCCCGCAAAATTCTTATAGGAGCAGAGGTACGGGTTTCCACAGCGATTAAGTTTGCTTCTCGGGACAAAAAGGGCGGCACCTTTTTACCTAAAAGAAGTAGGCCTTCTTTGAGAGCGGCAACAACAAAAGAAGGCAATACCTGGTCAAGAGATACGGCTCTCGCGCCGGGAAGAAAAGTCGTAAAACCCACCTCCGGACTCGTTTTGTTTCGAAGAAATGAATTTAGCCCCTCCGCTGGTGCAAAATAGTTCCCTCCCGCCAAGAGAAAGGCCTTCTCTTCCCATATACGGCGAAAATTAAGACCATCCAAAGGAGATTTCCGATAGAAATCAGATGTTTTCACTGGGATGACCAGAGCACTGTTGGCGTAAAATCCATTCCGATCACTTAAACTCATGCCATTGGTGACGACTCGACCTAGATGATTGGAGGCATTGATGACTGATCCGCCAGGGCACATACAGAAAGTATAAATAGACCTCCCATCCTTCAAGCGGGCAGAGAGAAAATATTCAGCGGGGGGAAGCCCGGCTTCATCTTTCCACCTCCCGTATTGCATGGCATTTATTTGAGCTTGTGGATGTTCTATGCGTAAACCCATAGCAAAAGGTTTGGGGGCAAGTGTGACCCCTTTTCTCGATAGAAGCACGTATGTGTCCTCCGCACTCTGACCGATGGCTAAGATCAAAAAGTCACCCACAATCTCTTCTCGATCATTCACAACACATCCTCTCAATTGCCCTTTATGACATATTAAATCTGTCACTCGAGCCTCAAATTTAAACTCACATCCTTTCTTTTCCAAGTACATACGATAATTTATCATCACTTCACGCAACCGATCGGTACCGATGTGAGGCTTGGCTTCTACCAGTATTTTCTCCGGTGCCCCCATGTCTACCAATACCTGCTTAACCCAGCGGGCCAATGGGTCCTTGGTACGGCTTATGAGCTTCCCGTCGGAAAAAGTACCTGCTCCTCCCTCTCCGAATTGCACATTGCTTTCCAAATTTAATTCTCCCTTTCGCCAAAAAGCCTCTACATCTTGCACACGTTCGGGAATCTTCCTGCCTCTCTCCAAAAGAACGACCGGCACATTGTTACGAACCAACGTAAGGGCAGCAAATAACCCCGCAGGTCCGGATCCAACAACGATAGGCTTAATTTTCTTCCGTAAGGGAATGATTGTTGGAGCAACCGGCTCATCCGGTCTTTCGTGTACGTTTATGCCCTTTTTAAACTTTATGGCCGGAGAAACATTCTTTTCGACTTGAACGTCAACTGTGTAAACAAAAACTGGTTTCCGACGATGCCGAGCATCGAGTGATCTTCTTATTATGTTTACGAGCCCTACTTCGCTCTCCCTCAACCCCAGAAGATCGACAATCTGGCTCCTCAATCGTCCTTCTTCGTCCCGGGAATGAAGTCTCAATCCCTCAATCCTTATCCACCGCATTTTACCTCCGGGAGTTTACAAATTTAATATTTGTGCTATAGATTCCGACTCAAAATTTATAGAAATTGGTCAGGACGATGCCGTGGTACGCCGTATATACAAGAAGTAGACATGAAGACCGCGTTCATGAGCAACTAATGGCGAAATCTTACCACGTTTTCCTGCCAAAAATCCACGTCTGGAGTAAGAGAAAGGATAGAAGGAAAAAGATTTGGGTACCCATGTTTCCTGGCTACCTGTTTGTACATCTTCTAACCTCACCGAATAACTATACGCGCCTCGACATCCTCAAAACCTTTGGTGTCGTGAAAATTCTTGGGAAGGCCAATGGAGGCGAGCCGATACCGGTACCGGACGAACATATTAACACCATCAACCGGCTCATCAGCTCACCGGTAGAAATCAACCATTTTAGATATCCAAATGTGGGTGAAAGGGCACGCATCATCGATGGCCCCTTTGCTGGTATAGAAGGCATAGTGACGGCCTCGGATTTAGAACATGAGGTGTTCGTCGTATCCTTTGAATTGCTCCATCGAGCGGTAGCCATCAAACTAGAAGGATTTCAGATTGCAAAAATCTGATTTTTCCCTTGACATAATTGTCTCGATAGGTAAGAAAGCCCGCATGTTACAAGCTTAAAGAGAGGTTCTAGGTGGCCCCGAAGGGTAAAATTGAAATAGATGAGGAGCTTTGCAAAGAATGCGGTTTATGTATTACCGTTTGCCGCACGGACAATATCGCCTTTTCCTCGCGTTTAAACTCCAGCGGCTTTCATCCTGCCTCCTTTAAAGACAACGGCAAATGTACCGGATGTACCTTATGTGCCGTAATGTGTCCCGATGGTGCCATTGAGGTGTTCCGTGCATAAAAAAGTCCTGATGTCAGGAAATCATGTAATCGGAGAAGCTGCCATCCTCGCTGGTTGCCGCTTCTACGCCGGGTATCCTATTACACCCCAAAACGAGCTCGCGGAATATATGGCTGAGCATATGCGTAAGACACCTGGAGGTATCTTTATCCAAGCAGAAAGTGAAATCGCAGCCATCAATATGGTGTTAGGAGCAGCAGCAGCCGGTGCTCGGGCCATGACCTCCTCTTCAAGCCCCGGTATCTCTCTCAAGCAAGAAGGAATATCCTTCCTTGCCTGTGATGAGTTACCGGCCGTCATCGTCAATATCATGCGAGGAGGACCCGGATTGGGTAATATTGCCCCATCTCAAGGGGATTACTTCCAGGCCACAAAAGGTGGTGGGCACGGCGATTACAGAACGCCTGTCCTTGCACCGGCTCATATTCAAGAACTCGCCGACCTAACCATGGATGCCTTTGATCTCGCCGATCGTTACCGAACACCTGTCGTCATCCTGGCCGATGGCATGATGGGACAGATGATGGAACCGGTCATTTTCAAAACCCCTCCTCCAAGACAGTACGATGAAAGTTACGTCCTGAAGGGCAAGGAGATGGGAAAAAGTCGGTTTATCAGGGGGCTCATCCTCGACGCGATCCGAATGGAAGAGCACAACTGGAAATTGTATAGAAAATACCAAGTAATGGCGCAAAAAGAGGTCCGTTACGAAGCGCATTTGATTGAGGATGCAGAAATAGTCATCGTTGCTTACGGGACGGCCGCTCGTATTGCCAAAGGAGCTATCAAGAGGTTAAGGGAAGAAGGTTACGCCGTAGGCCTATTACGCCCAATTACATTGTGGCCGTTCCCCGAAAAAGAGCTTCGGGAGATAGCAAAAAAAGTAAATTCTTTTATCGTCTTCGAAATGAGCACAGGTCAGATGCTGGAAGATGTAAAACTGGCGTTGGAGGGAAGGGCGCACATAGATTTTTACGGCCGTCCAGGAGGAGTAATTCCCACCCCAGCAGAGCTGGCGAAAGTCATTGCTTATAAAGCCCGAAGGAACGAGCGATGAAGAAGGTCTACAGTAGACCCAAATCTTTAAAACCGACCAAGTTTCATTACTGCCCAGGCTGCGGTCACAGCACTGTCCACCGTCTCATATGTGAGGTAATAGATGAACTTAGCATTGCAGATCGCACGATCGGCGTCTGCCCGGCCGGTTGTGCTGTAATTGCTTATAATTACTTTGATGTAGACATGATAGAAGCCGCTCACGGAAGAGGATGCGCTGTGGCAACGGGAATAAAGAGGGTCCTCCCGGATCGAGTAATATTCACGTATCAAGGCGATGGGGACCTTGCCGCCATCGGTACAGCCGAGACACTGCATGCCGCCAATAGAGGGGAAAACTTTACGATTATTTTCATCAACAATGCCGTCTACGGCATGACGGGAGGTCAGATGGCGCCCACTACCTTGACGGGGCAGTTCTCCACGACCACCCCTTTCGGTCGATCCGAAAAACTCGACGGCTATCCCATCCGGGTAAGTGAGCTACTCGCTCAATTACCCGGCACGGTATACATTGAAAGGTGTGCGGTGAATTCCCCTCTCAATATTAACCGCACAAAGAAGGCGTTAAAAAAAGCCTTTCTTTATCAGATGGATAATGATTTCGGTCTGACTATGATTGAAATCCTGTCCCAATGCCCAACTAACTGGAAGATGAGTCCTCCCGATGCGTGCCGATGGATGGAAGAGGTGATGATGAAGGAATACCCCTTGGGGATTATAAAAGATGTCACTGCTATCAAAGGGGCGGAATAAATGATAACGAAGACCATCTTCGCTGGTTTTGGAGGACAGGGCGTGCTTATGATGGGCTACACCTTCGCCCAGGCGGCTATGATGGAAGGCTATCACGTAACCTATTTGCCGTCCTATGGAGCCGAGGTGAGGGGTGGAGCGGCAAACTGTACCGTCGCCGTGGGGGACGAAGAAATTGCCTCTCCCATTGCCTCAGAACCGGAATACCTGGTTATCATGAATAAGCCTTCTCTGCTCACCTTTCAAAACCGTGTCACTCATGGTGGGGTCATCTTTCTTAACACCTCGCTCGCCGACATCAAACCTACCAGGAAAGACGTTACCGTTCATGAAATTCCTTTAGCAGAAATTGCAGAAACCATCGGGGTCCCGCGCGGTCAAAATCTCATTATGTTAGGGGCTTTTGTACGGAAGACGAGCCTCGTTTCACCTCAGAGTTGTTTAAAAAGTATCGAGGAACGAATGAAAGGAAAAAGGGGAGCCGCCTGGGAAAGCAACCGCCGGGCTTTTATGGCCGGTTACGAATGGGGGCAAAGTAAATAATGGCCGTTTCGCAAATTTCCGTCATCCTCGAAAATGTACCTGGCAGTTTTAGCCGTCTTATTGACATCCTAGATAAGGAGGATATCAAAATTAAGGCCGTCTCTGCGGCGAGTACGGAAGAGCAAAGCACCGTGAGGCTTGTAGTCAACGATCCAGAAAGGGCGGTCACAACCTTGAAGAGCTTCCACTTTAATTTCGAGGTGACCCCAGTCATTGCAGTCGAAGTACCGCTTCACCCTGGAGGGATGAATGCTATCGTAAAACCCCTAGCCGAAGGGGAGGTAAATATCCATTATATATACACCACCATTGAACGCATTGGTAAAGAGACCATCGTTATCATCGGTTGTGAGCCGATGGATAAAGCCATCTCTATTTTGAAAGAACACTGGATAAACTTCGTGGGCGAAGAGATATACGCCCTATAAAAATGAGCAAATTTGGAGTCTCCCCCGAAAAAGAGAAAGCCCTTAAAGAACGGATGGACGCTTTGAAGGTTTTTGAGAAAGACCTAAAAGAAACCTTCATCCATGCCCCTGGCCCTGGAGGACAAAAAGTTAATAAAAGCGCCTCCTGCGTGCGCCTGGTCCATTTGCCGTCAGGCATTTCCGTCAAATGCGGCATCAATAGATCCCAAAGCCTCAACCGTTTTATAGCTAGACGCATCCTTCTCGATAGAATAGAAGGATGGCTAATGGGAACTGTAAAAGAAAAAGCTACCCAAGGGGAAAAAATAAGGCGCCAAAAGGAGAGGCGGGCCAGGCGGGCTAGAAATAAAAAAGGGAGAGAAAGTCGATGTACGCTCCCCTCCCTTGAATGAAACCACTAATTATTATCTTGCCTTTTTATGCCCCAATCACCTTGAGCAGCGGATTGGCATACAGAATGACCAATGCAATGACGAGCGCGTAAATAGCGAGCGACTCGATCATCGCCAGACCTACCATCATGGTAAGGAGAATTCTACCCTGGGCTTCCGGATTACGGCCTACGGCATTCGTGGCCCCGCTCAACCCGTTACCCATACCGATTCCCGTACCGATGGTCCCAATACCCATGACCATACCAGCGGCGAAGAGAGAAATACCCACCACGATCGCTTTCGTATAGTCAACTGTTGAGCCGGCACCTGCTTGCTCTGCTGCATACAATACAGGTACCAAGACAAACATCATAAACAACGTCACCATCATCGAACAGATACGTTTCATCATCTTCTCATCTCCTTCTTTTAGTTTTTTGTTAATCGTCCAGTCAAAATCACTTGCCACCGCTTTTTTTTCCCACCTCCCTTCTTTAGAAAATTATACCCCGCTTAACACTTCGAATTGAGAATTACAACAGGCCTTAAAGCTTGTCAACATTTTTCCTCTCTTTACGTCTCATCAATTGTGGGTTATAAGTCATCTATGAAACTATCAACCAAAGAAATTTCTCTGATTAAATTGCTTCAAGATGATTTTCCCTTAGAAAAAAGACCTTTTCTCCTCTTGGGGAAGGCCTGTCAAATGGAGGAAGAACAGGTACTGGAGATCCTCTATCGCTGGAAGAAAGAAGGCTTAATGCGAAAGTTCGGAGCCGCCCTTCGACACCATAGGGTGGGCTACAATAAAAACGCCCTCGTTGTCTGGGCCGTACCTTCCCCATTAATTGATCAAGTGGGAAAGGCGTTGGCGCAAAAGAAATGGGTTTCCCACTGCTACGAACGCAAACCACCGTATCTAAATCGCTATAACCTCTTCACCATGGTTCACTTCCCACTGAAGAAAAAAGAAAACATCATAGAAGAAATGGTAAAGGCAAGTGGTATAAGTGATTACATCATCCTTGAAACGATTGAGGAGCTGAAGAAAACAAGCATGAGGTACTTTTGAAAGACCATTGACAGGCGAACCACCTTTACCTATAAACTGCCGCCATCGAAAAAGGGGGAACATGTCAATATCACAAGAACTGTATTTTAAAAGCAGTCAATTAATTCCCGGTGGGGTCAACAGCCCCGTTCGTGCGTGGACGGCCGTGGGTGGAGGCCCTCTTTTCATAGCTAGAGGTCAGGGATCCAAAATTTACGACGTCGATGGCAAAGAATACATCGATTACGTTCTATCCTGGGGCCCCTTAATCCTGGGTCACGCTTACAAACAGGTGGTAGAAGGGATAAAAAAACAACTGGAGAAGGGTTTAAGCTACGGGGCCCCGACCGAGCAGGAACTAATTCTTGCGGAACTCATTCGGGAAGCCATGCCCTCGATGGAGATGGTCAGGCTGGTGAATTCCGGTACAGAAGCAATCATGACCGCCCTGAGAATAGCTCGGGCTTATACGGGCCGAAAAAAAATCCTCAAATTTGAAGGATGTTACCATGGTCACAGTGATTCTCTTTTGGCCAGGGCGGGTTCGGGTTTGGCGACCCTAGGTATCCCCGGTTGTCCCGGTGTTCCCGAAGAGGTGGCATCACTTACCTTAACCATCCCCTATAACGATTTGAACACCTTAAAAGAAATAATAAACGTTCATGGAGATGACATTGCTGCTGCCATTGTAGAGCCAGTGGCAGGTAATATGGGAGTAGTCATACCAGAAAAAGAGTTTCTGCCGGAGTTAAGAAGATTAACGCAGGATAAAGGCATCCTCCTTATCTTTGACGAAGTTATTACGGGATTTCGATTCACTTGGGGTGGATGGCAGAATGTGGTAGGAATCTCGCCGGATTTAACCTGCCTGGGCAAGATAATCGGTGGAGGTTTGCCCATCGGTGCCTTGGGGGGAAAAAGGGATATAATGTCTCTCCTTGCCCCTTTAGGGCCTGTTTACCAGGCGGGCACACTTTCAGGCAACCCCGTTGCCACGTGTGCCGGATTGATCACCCTTCAAATCCTCAGAGAAAGGAAGGATATCTACACCAGCCTCGCGGATTTCACTGGCACATTATGCCGTGAAATTGAACAGATCTTCACCCACCGGGGCCTTGCTATTCGAATTAATCACATGGGCTCCATGTTTACCATCTTCTTTACGGAAGAAAAGGTGAGGGATTTTGCTTCCGCCGCCCGATCCGATGTAAAGAGATATGCACAATTCTTCCAAGAAATGATCCGTCAAGGTATCTACCCCCCACCCTCACAATTCGAAGCCTGGTTTACCTCCATCGCTCACACAGCAGATGATTTAGAAAAAACTATCGCCGCCTGCCGGCGGGCAGTTGATCTGATATAGGACCGATTTATGGAGATACGACTTAATTACGATGATTTCATAGAAAAAAAGGAGAAAATTGCGATTATTGGTCTAGGCTATGTCGGGCTTCCTTTAGCCGTGCATTTGGCGCGCCATTTCTCCGTTACGGGATACGATATAAAAAAAGAACGCCTACTGGAACTTTCTCAAGGTATAGATACGACTGGAGAATTAAGCTCTTCGGATTTAAAAGAAGTTAGTATCACTTATACAAATGATCCCCAGGCCTTACGGGAATGTCGACTCTTGATCGTAACCGTCCCCACACCCGTTACGGCAGCCAAAATTCCCGATCTAAATGCCTTAATCTCCGCAACTACCATGGTCGGGAAAATGATGCAGACAGGTTCTTGTGTAGTATATGAATCTACCGTTTACCCGGGAGTGACGGAGGAGATTTGTGTTCCTATTCTGGAACAGGAATCTAATCTCAGGCTCGGTGCCGGTTTCACTGTCGGATATTCACCGGAGCGAATTAATCCAGGGGATAAAAAACACACCTTAGAGAATGTCACCAAAATCGTATCCGCCTCCGACCCACACACCAGACATTTTTTGACCCAAATTTACGGTACAGTGGTGAAGGCGGGCGTCTTTGAGGCATCATCCATTCGAGTCGCTGAGGCCGCCAAGGTGATCGAAAACGTCCAACGCGACTTAAACATCGCCTTGATGAACGAGCTGGCCATTATTTTCCATCGGTTGGGCCTGGACACCTTGGAAGTCTTGGCAGCCGCGGGTACGAAGTGGAACTTTCTTCCTTTCCGACCCGGTCTCGTCGGTGGCCACTGCATCGGTGTCGATCCCTACTACCTAACCTATAAAGCGGAGATGGTTGGATACCATCCAGAGGTTATACTAGCGGGCAGACGGATCAATGACAATATGGGCAAATACGTGGCCGAACGGACGGTGAAAATGCTCATAAGCGAAGGAAAACCGGTACGGGATGCTCGTATTCTAATCTTAGGGTTCACGTTTAAAGAAAACATCACCGATATCCGAAATACAAGGGTGATAGACATTGTCAAAGAGCTTGAAGGATACGGTATTAAGGTCTTTGTGCACGATCCCTTAGCCGACCCAAGGGAAATAAATAAAACGTATGGAATAAAAACAGTGGTATTATCGGAGGTAAAAGATTTAGACGGGATTGTGGTCGCCGTCGCACATGAATTTTATAAAACAATTAAACCAACAGAAATGGCTCGCTGGGGTCGGGATGCTCACCCCGTGATAGTAGATGTTAAAGGTATATTAGACCCAAAAGAGGTACAAGACTTGGGTCTCCCTTACTGGAGGTTGTAGCGTGACACTACCGGAACCAATTCTCGTTACAGGAGCAGCAGGTTTTATCGGCTATCATCTATGTGAGAGACTACTTCAAGAGGGATTTTCTGTCTTCGGCGTGGATAATCTGAATGCTTACTATGACGTTCGGTTGAAGGAAGCCAGGCTTAAGAGGTTAGAGAAGTACCCATCTTTTTCTTTTCACCGGATCGATATCGCAGAAACAGAAGTGATCATGGATTTTTTCTCAAAAACAAGACCGGAAATAGTGGTACATTTGGCAGCCCAAGCGGGAGTTCGGTATTCCATTACCCACCCTCATACCTATATTGACTCTAATTTAAAAGGATTCCTCAACATTCTCGAGGGGTGCCGACACAGCCAGGTTAAGCATCTCGTCTTTGCATCTTCCAGTTCAGTATACGGTGCCAACACGCGTTTTCCCTTTTCCGTCCATGACAATGTAGACCATCCGATAAGCCTATATGCGGCAACGAAAAAGGCCAACGAACTTATGGCCCATACCTATGCTGCTCTTTACGGTATCCCGTCAACGGGTTTAAGGTTCTTTACCGTCTACGGTCCCTGGGGTCGTCCGGACATGGCTCTTTTCATCTTTACCCGAGCCATTCTCGAAGGATCTCCGATCGATATATATAACTATGGCGAAATGAAACGGGACTTCACCTATATAGACGATATCATCGAGGGAGTAATAAGGGTGATGGGCAAGTTTCCCTCTCCCAACCCCGACTGGACAGGAATGTGCCCGGACCCGGCTTCGAGCTTTGCCCCTTATCGGATATACAACATAGGAAATAACTCTCCCGTTGATTTGCTGACCTTCATTGAATGTCTCGAAAAAAACTTAGGCAAAGTGGCCAAGAAAAATCTACTTCCCATGCAGCCGGGGGATGTTCCCGTCACCTGTGCCGACGTTTCAGACCTGATGGCAGAGATAGGTTTTCGCCCTTCCACTCCCATCGAGGAGGGCATCAAAAGATTCGTAGATTGGTATTTGGATTTTTATGGAATTGCACCATAAGAGAAAATCCGATGCAACTATGGCGGCAAATTACCGTTGACTTCACCCACTTTAAATGGTATGAGCCTGCCCGGCAGGGAGGTGCCGGATTATGAAAAAAAATTATAATAATCTGGCTTATGCATCGAGTGTGGGTTTCGCCATGGTCCTTGCCATCTTTGGCGGTTTGTTTTTCGGCCGATGGCTGGACAATCAAATGGGAACCTCGCCTTTTTTCACATTCCTCTTCCTGCTTATGGGTATTGCGGCAGGCTTTAGAAGCCTATATACGCTCATTAAGAAGCACTTTAAAGATGAGGAAAATATCATCCGGTCGGTGAAAAGTGAGCCTCATAGAAAAAGACCCCTTCCTCAGAAGGCTTGATCTTTCAAGCTGGATAATCCTCGGAAGTTTGACCCTTTTGAGTTTCCTGTTCATGTCGGACGCTTTCACTCTGGGGGTCATAGTTGGGGGTCTCATCAGCATTCTCAATTTCTATTGGCTAAAGCATGATTTAAGAAAGATCTTCCGTAAACTGAATGAGCGCGCCAAGTCGCGTGTTATGTTCAAATATTATATTAGATTTGGTGTGACGGCGGTGATCCTATACTTCATCATAAAAGCCCAGTTTCTGAACATAATAGGACTTTTGATTGGACTTTCCATCCTGCTCATTAACTTTATTCTCACTGCCATTGTACTTACGGCAAAAAAAAACTGCCCTGAGGAGGTCAATTAAAAATGCATGCCTTGTCTTTTTTGCAGCTTGCCTTCCCGTCCATACCTATTCATGTGAGCTATACATGGTTAGTGATGCTCTTTCTCATTCTGATTTCATTTTTAGCGACGAGACGTCTTAATGTGAAACCAGGCTCAGCCCAAAACGTAATGGAAGTTGTGGTAGAAGCTCTGCATAATTTGCTCGTTGATACTATGGGCCCGGAAGGAAAAAGATTTTTCGCTCTCATTGCCACCATTGGTCTTTTCATCTTCACATCCAACGTGCTTGGCCTCATCCCGGGTTTTGACTCACCGACGGCGAATCTCAACACCAACCTGGCGATGGCACTCATCGTGTTCTTTCTTACTCATATCGTCGGTGTTAAGGTCCATGGGATAAAATATTTAAAACAATTTGTAGGCCCGAGCCCATGGCTTGCCCCGATCATGATCCCTATTGAACTAGTAAGCCATATCGCACGTCCCGTATCCCTTACCTTCCGTCTTTTCGGTAACATCGAAGGTGGTCATATCGTGCTACTCGTCATTGCCTTTTTGGTGCCTCTTCTCGTACCGCTTCCCGTGTTAGTATTAAAATTATTCGTATGTTTCATCCAGACCTTGGTCTTCATGCTCCTTTCCATGATGTATATTGCCGGTGCCATGGAAGAACATCATTGATCGCTAGCTTGTGCTTCAAGGGGGGGTCAATTGGAATCCCCCTTTTTTAATGGCTTTCCTTGACAAGGATAGGTCTATGGAGATATTCTTTTGTTTAAAAATCCAATCGAAAGCCAAAAGATGGTAGATGGAAATCTCATTAGCCCAGAATTTTGCCGTATCGTAGAGGATGACGAAACAAGAAATGCCCTATTGATAGAATATCTAAATTCCTTTTCCCGTACGCAAGACGACTATTTACAGAAGCGTCTCCTCAAGGAGCTGATTGCCGGTTACGTAGAGCTTGAGAAGAGAGTCGATTCCCTTCTTAAAAATACCCTTCCTTCCCCTGTTGTAGAAGAAATAAAAAGTTTTGGCCACTATAGTCCTCGTTTTTTCGACTGCACCATTCTTTTTTCCGACCTCGTGGGATTTACCAAACTCGCCGAAAGGAAAACTCATGAGGAATTGATCAATTTTCTCGATATACTGTTCCAGAGAATTGATGCGATCGTAAATATGAAGGGTGGTAATAAGATAAAAACGATAGGCGACGCCTATATGGCAGTCTTTGGTGCTCCAGTACCCCTCTCGAATCATGCTGAAAGAGCGATTGAGAGCGCCCAAGAAATCCTGCGTTCACTTAGAGAAATAAATGAATCACTGGGAGAAGACGTGGAAATGAGAATTGGCATACACAGCGGCCGGGTAATCGGTGGGGTTGTGGGGAAAGAAAGGATGCAATTTGACGTTTTTGGTGATGATGTCAACATAGCGGCTCGCTTCGAATCCGCTGGTATACCTAGCCGAATTAACGTTTCTGAGTCTACCTATCTTCAATCTCGGGGAAAATTTTCATTTGAACCGAGAGGAAAAATTGCCCTTAAAGCCAAAGGAAAAATGGCTGCTTATATAGTGAAAGAGGAACCCGGTGTCAGAGAAGAGAAATTATAATCGACCAGTGGAAGTAGCTTCAGGCATTTTCTGGGTGGGTTACAACGATCCCGCATCCCATCTGCATTGTAATCCATATCTGATCGTGGATAACGGAGATGCGGCCATCATAGATGCTGGCAGTCGTCCCGATTTCGCTATCGTAATGCTCAAAATACTGCAAACAGGTATTTCTCCGGGGCAGATTTCAACCCTGATCTACCATCATGCAGATCCAGATCTATGCGGATCCATTCTCCACATGATTGACATGTGCAACAATCCAAACTTGAAAATCCTCTCGGACCCAAAAAATAATACATTTGTTAGTTTTTATATCGAACGCGATAAAAGACATCTCTTAAAATCCATCGTTGATTACCCCGAAGGATTCAAAATTGGGAACCGGGTTCTTAAGTTTTACCCAACACCGTACGCCCATACTGCTGGGAACTTTGTTACTTATGACATTCAAACAGGTACTTTGTTTTCCAGTGATCTGTTTGGAAGCACATCTAAAGATTGGAACCTATACCTGGAACTGAAAGAAAACTGTTATACATGCGAAAAGATAGATTTATGTGACGAGTGTCCTCTACGAGAAATTTTCGAATTCCATCGTACCGTCATGCCTTCAGAAAAATCTTTGCGATTTGCTCTAGAGACAATAGAGAAACTCGACGCTAGATTGATTGCTCCACAGCATGGAAGTTTAATAAAAAACAAAAAAGTAATCGATTACCTCATCAAACAATTAAAAAACTTAAAGGGGGTTGGAATCGACGGAATTACGGTCTGATTATTTCTTCTAGTTTTTTTTGAATAGTGTGTCTATGTCTAGCAGTATCTTGGGCTATGCTATTCATAACTTCAAGATATTCTATGTTTGTTGTCTTTAGCATTTCCAGATAGCGGGATTCTAAGATAGACTGCTCTATATCACGGGCAATAGCAACGGCTCTATCTCTAGTGTATGCGCCCTTTCTAACTGCTTCTATGTGCTTTTTCACCCCAGCGATAGCCGTACTGATGGCAACCTGGTTGAAGGGCCGTCCAAGATCGAAGAGGCGCGGATTTTCTTCGAGCGCTTGAGAAATCCATCTGATACGTTCAGCATGGAGAATCTCTTCTTTCCCCATCTCGCCCCACAGTTCTTTGTCCTCTTCCCATCTTTCTGCACAAGCAGAGTAAAGTGCCGCAATTACTTCTTCATACTCAGCCATAACAGACAGAATGTCTTTTACTTTTTGCAAATCAAGTCCCACTATCATGGGCACATTATACAAAAATCATTTTACAAAACAACTATTTCCTCGAGAGAAACTCATGAATGGCTCGGGCTGCTCTTTTTCCCGCTCCCATAGCGAGGATGACGGTTGCCGAACCCGTAACTATATCCCCTCCCGCATAAACTCCCGGCCGGGAAGTTTCGCCGTTTTCTCCCTTAGTCACAATATATCCCCGCTTATTCGTTTCTAAACCCGGTGTAGTCAAAGGTATCACAGGATTAGCCTGTGTTCCAATTGCGACGACCACCGTGTCGACGTCCAGGGTAAACTCAGAGCCCGGGATCGGAACAGGACTCCGGCGACCGGAGGCATCCGGCTCCCCTAGTTCCATCCTTAGGCATGTCATCTCCTTAACCCAACCATTCTCGTCTCCGGAATAAGAAATAGGAGTGGTAAGGAAATGAAACTGAACCCCTTCCTCCTCGGCATGGTGAATTTCTTCTTTTCGGGCTGGCATTTCCTCTCTCCCCCTTCGATATACGATATAAGCATTCTCCGCTCCTAGACGCAAAGCTGTCCTTACTGCATCCATCGCCACATTGCCACCCCCAATGACGGCAACGTTCTTTCCTGTCACAATGGGGGTATCGTAATCGGGGAAGAGGTAGGCCTTCATCAAATTAGAACGGGTGAGATATTCGTTGGCCGAGTAGATTCCCAAGAGATTCTCCCCAGGAATATTCATAAACACCGGGGCGCCAGCACCAACAGCTATATACACGGCCGCATATCCTTCAGAAAACAGATCGTCAATGGTTTTCAAACGTCCAATGACGGAATTTAGTTCGATTTTAACACCTAATTTTTTCAAGTATTCAACTTCCGCCTCGACAATCGCTTTCGGCAACCTAAATTCGGGGATGCCATAAATCAAAACTCCGCCCGGTTTATGCAAGGCTTCAAAGATGGTAACATCGTAACCCAACTTTACCAGGTCACCGGCAATAGTTAATCCTGAAGGACCAGATCCGATGACGGCTATCTTCTTACCCGTCGCCGGTAAGGTTGGGGGTATTTCTACACTTCCTTGTGCCCTTTCGTAATCGGCGGCAAACCGTTCCAGCCGTCCGATGGCCACAGGGTCTCCCTTTTTCCCCAAAATGCAGAATTTTTCACATTGGTCTTCCTGAGGGCATACCCGACCGCAGATGGCAGGCAAACTATTGGTTTCTTTTATTGTATGAGCGGCACCCAGGAAGTCTCCTTCTGCAATCTGTTGAATGAAGAGGGGAATGTTCACCTCGACTGGGCAACCGGAGACACAGCCTGGCTTTTTACACTGGATACATCTCCTAGCTTCTTTTTGTGCAGTCTCCGCATCGTACCCAAGAGGCACCTCGTCGAAATTTTTTCTCCTTATTAAGGGATCCTGTTCTGGCATTGGCTGCCGGGGAATTTTTATCTTATCAGCCATTTTGACACCTACACTGATTTCTTTCATATGAAACTCTTTCTTGTTCGCAATACATGCGCAGCCTCTTCATGAGCAAATCAAAATCCACCTCATGACCATCGAATTCGGGACCGTCGACACACGTAAATTTCGTTTGCTCCCCTACGGAGACGCGGCATGCACCACACATCCCGGTTCCGTCAACCATAATGGCGTTCAAACTGACATAAGTCTTGATTCCGTATGGTCTCGTGCATTCTGATACTGCTTTCATCATAGGTACGGGTCCGATGGCAAAGACGCAATCAATCTTCTCCCCTTTTTCTAATAACTCCGCCAAGGCCTGAGAGACAAATCCTCGAAACCCGTAACTTCCGTCGTCGGTCGTAACGATAAGGCGATCACTTATCGCAGCCATCTCCTTTTCTAAAATTAACAAATCCTTGCTCCGAGCCCCGATAATGGAAGTAACGCGGTTACCACTTTCTTTTAATGCCTTTGTGATAGGATAAACGACTCCTACCCCTACACCTCCGCCGATACAGACGGCATGCCCATAATTCTTTATTTCCGTCGGATTGCCCAAGGGTCCTTGAAGGTCTAGAATTTCTTCCCCTTCGATAAGATGGGACAGAAGGGCCGTCGTATGGCCCACGACCTGAAAAATTATTGTTATCGAACCCTCTTCAGGATTGGAATCCACTATCGTCAGAGGAATCCGTTCACCCTTCTCGTTGAGCCGTAGAATGACAAATTGGCCCGCCTTCCTACGCCGGGCTATCTCCGGTGCTTCGATGTCCATACGAAAAATTCCATCTGAAATAACCTCTTTCTTCAGAATTTTAGCCATCGTTAATCCCTCTAAATTTAAAAATAGGGGGCAGCGACTCCTTCCCTGCTCCCCCCTGAAAAAACGAATTATTTAATTTCGCTTAATATCTAGTATTCCGGAGTTAACCGATCAAGTTCGGCCAGAGAAAACACCGGCCCGTCTTTGCATACGTACTTACTTCCCACATTACATCGTCCGCATTTGCCGATCCCGCACTTCATACGCATTTCTAAAGATGTATAAATATTTTCTTTTGAAAAGCCGAGTTCAAAAAAGACGGGCAAGGTAAACCTAATCATGATAGGAGGACCACAGATCACGGCCACTGCATTATCAGCACTGGGGGCCACTTCCTTGCAGACCGTAGGCACAAAACCTTCCTTACCTTTCCAATTCTCGTCGCCCTTGTCTACGGTCACGTGAAGTTCCAAATCATCCCTTTTCGACCACGCGGCCAGCTCATCCTTGTAGATAAGCAAGCCCGGCGTCCTCGCTCCGTAGATAACAGTGATTTTTCCATATTTTTTTCTGTTATCTTCATGAATCATGTATTGCGTAAGTGACCGCAGGGTAGTAAACGCGAATCCTCCACCGACGACCACGACATTTTTTCCTTCCAAATATTCAAGCGGCCAAGAATTCCCCAAGGGCCCCCGAATACCCATAATTGTTCCTTCTTCCATCTCATGAAGGGCGGTTGTCACCACTCCTGCTTTTTGTACGGTGAACTCTACATAACCAGGGTTCGTGGGAGAAGAGGCAATACCGATGGGTGACTCGCCCTTTCCAAAAAGGGAAAGCTCCGCAAACTGACCGGGCAAGTACTTGAATTTTTCTTCATCTTCTTTATTTACAAAAGCCAGCCGAAAAGTCTTTATATCTTTTGTGTCCACCTCGGTCACAATTTTTATTACTTCGACTGGATAGGGCACATATGGATTCTCCATGACGATCTCCCGATTACTGTAATTTCGATATATCTTCGACGATCTTGCGAATATCGATATTTACCGGGCAGTACATCACACACCGCCCACATCCTACACAGGCGATGGCGTTGAAATTGTCCACATAATACTTGAATTTATGCATCGTCCGCTGACGCCACCTTTCCTTTTGGGTTGGGCGAGGATTATGGCCCGAAGTTTCTTTGGTAAATAAGGGATACATGCAGGAATCCCAGTTTCTCAAGCGCCGACCATCGTCATATTTCATCTCATCACTGATATCAAAACAATGACAAGTGGGACATAAGTACGTACAGGTGCCACAGGCCAAACATTTTTTGTGGATCGTATCCCAAAAGGGATGATCGAAGTTTACATCTAAAATGGGTTTAATTTCTCGCGCTGGTATATGCGAAACAATTTCTCCTTCGGCCTTTTGTTTTACCTCTTCCTTCTTCTTTTCCGCCTCCTCTGAAGCTGGAGTACCTTCAAAATAAGAACCCAATTTCTCTCCCTTTGGGGTAAGGAACTCGACCAGGAAATCGGTACCTAGGTCCGTGATCAGCACATCGCTCCCTTTGCCATCTAGCGGTCCTCCTTCGACCGATGTACAAAAACAGGTGCGGTAAGGAACACGAGCGCAGGCGAGAGTAACCACCGTCGCCTTTTCCCTTTTGGCTATATAGTAAGGGTCTTTGTACTTTTCCTGATCAAAAAGCAAATCGAGCAGAGCGAAACTTCTCGCATCGCACGGCCTCACACCAAAAAGTACAGCGTCCGCAGCCGCCATTTCTATGCCCTTCAGTTGAACTCCTTTAGGAGTTCTCACATAACGCATCATCACTTCTGTACGCGGGAAGAAGACCCCTTTAGGGGCATTTTTTGTGTTTTGATAATGACCAACCAGGGGTTCCTCTTGAGGCTCCAGCTCTTTAAAGACTACATTGTCTTCCACCTTGACGGGCGCAAAGACAGTAAAGTTCTCCCTGATTTTCTTTGGTATTCCAGCCAATGCGTCTTTTTTAATTAACCGTTTTTCCATAGTATCCTTCAATCTTGTGAGTTTTTATATCAACCCCAATCCACCCATAAGCGGTGTAGGATCTACCATGTGAAGTTTCAACCAATTCGACGTACCAGGTAGACCAAAAGCCAAAGCCATGAGCTCTGTAAAATAAAAGACTGGGAGCTTTAAGTTTTCACTTGCCCTGGCATCGAGATTGGCCATACATACAGGACAGGCCGTAACCACACAATTTGCCCCCGCTTCCCTCGCCATGGTCATAAGCCGGTCCACTAACCTGTTCACTATTTCCGTTCGACTAATCGTCAAAGAGCCACCACAACAATCCGTCTTGAAAGACCACTGCTTCACATCTGCCCCCAAGACCATTAAGACATCGTCCAGCATGTAGGGATGTTCGTAATTTTCAAACTGGCATACCTCGGGAGGTCTGACCAACAGACATCCATAGTAAGAGACCGGTTTGAGGCCCGTAAGTTTCTTGACGACCTTTTCGGCAATTCTATCGAGGCCTACATCATCATGGAAGACACCAATCGGATGTTTAATGACGGCGGAGCCTCGATATGGCTGGCCTATTATCTTTGTAATTTCCCCTCTCAACTTATCATCATGAGCCAAGTGATGTTGGGCACTTTTAAAACGATTGAAACAGGCAGCACATGGCACCAGCACTTCATTTAATCCACTTGCCTCTATGCTCGCCAGATTTCGAGCCGGCAAGGCGACCGACAGGTTAAAATTGGTTGAATGGGCTGCCGTTGCTCCACAGCAAGACCAATCTTCTACTTCTTTTAGTTCTATGCCCAGAGCGGCGCACACGGCCTTGACAGACTGATCGTACTCCTTTGCTGTCCCATGGAGTGAACATCCCGGATAGTATGAAACTTTCAACACTTGCCTCCTTACTCAATCGCTATTTGGTCTTCTCAAAAATATCCCTAACAGCCTTTAAATCTTTGGTCTTGGGAGATATCAGAGGGAGTTTTCCCTTGAGGAACATGTCAATACCCATGCCCATATCCGAGAACAAGTCTCCCGATCTGAGCTTATAATTCACCATCATGAGCGGCTCGTTAATCCTACCCCGAGACCTAATACAGGACAGAAAAGCCTGATGAAAGGAAAGTACATTCTTCTCTTTGGCCGGAATCCCTTCCCGAATAGCCATCTCCCTCAAAACATCCATCATTCTCGCAATGTCCACCTGATTGGGGCAACGGGTTATGCATGTCTCGCAAGACGCACAGAGCCAAATCGTCGAGCTCGTTAAAACTTCCCTTTTCATTCCCAATTGGATCATCTTTATAATCCGATTGGGATTGTATTCCATAGCAAAAGCCAGCGGACAACCGGCTGTGCACTTCCGACAATGGTAACACCTCTGAATTGGAACACCGTTTATCCGTTCATTTACTTCTTCGAGAAATGTCTTCATAACTTACTCCGTGTACCCGCCTCAAGGGTTATATATGAAATCTTCACATTCATGTTCTTTAAACGTGGAGAGCACCGGTGGATCTTCCAGTGAAGAGCCCGCACGACTGCCGAATAACTCAAATGCATCCTTGTCTAGTTTTTTCAAGAATTTCCTCAAATCTACACCCATGGGACAGACGGCAATGCACGACCCACAATCAACACACCGGCCGACCATATGGAAGATACGCATAATTTGAAAAACTTGGGTATCCGACGCGTCTCCTCCAATGCCCACCCACTGTGGACGGCTTTGCTCTACAAAACACTCGGGACAGTAACAGGAAGGACAGGCCTGCCGGCAGGCGTAACAACGAATGCACTTGGCCATCTCCTTCTCAAAATACGCCCACCGTTCATCGGAGGAAAGTTGTTCGAAGGCGTTTACTTCGTTGAACTCTTCCTCGGCCTTCATCGCTGACGCCGGTTCTCCCAAAGAAACGTCGCTAATGATGGGGTTGTTGAACCGGCAGGTTATGCAATTATCCGCCAATACATCGGACAACCTCAGTCTTTTTTCTCCCGTCCCAGTCATAACCTTAATTTCATCGCCCTCAATGGTTCCCGATAACACTTCTTCTCCATTGAGGCTGACAGAGAGCTTCTTTCGATCTATATACCCTTGGCACGGAACACCTATAATCACTATATCTTCACGGCCATACTGACGCTCCTGTAGGTGTAAAATAATGGATCGACTGGTGCAACCTCGGGCCACCACTCCCACCACTTTCCTCGTTCTACTCTCCGGCTTAACCCTTTTCTGAGAATTCCGATGCTGAGTGATGACATCATGCACGTATTTGGCCAAGTTATGCACACAGAGGGGATTCCATACGAGCCTTTCTGCCTCTGCCGGATCGGTGATAAAAGTAGGGGTAGCCGTAAGGGGAAGGGTACCTGCTTCGTACCCCACAATGACGTCCACCTTCTTCTCTGCCAGAAGCCTCTTTGCTTCCTCTCGTAGATTTCTTTCAATCGCTTCCACTTTTCCCGAATCCTCGTTTCGTTAATTTTCTGCCCTTTACCTTACAAGGATTTGACCAGCCGCCGGGCCGGTCCAACGGATCTGACCTTTTCCGTGACTCCCCGAACAACCTTGGCAAACCTCTCTCCCTCCGACGCGGAGCACCAGGTAAATGTCGTTCGATCAGATTCTACACCGATGTAGTCAAGAAACTTTTTCAACATGGCGAACTTTCGTCTGGCGCTGAGGTTCCCCGTCAGATAGTGACATTCCCCCGGGTGACAACCGGAAACGAGCACTCCATCCGCTCCTTCCTGAAGGGCACGGACAATGTAAAATGGATTGATCCGACCTGTACAGGGTACCCGCACGATGCGCACGTTTGGAGGATACTGGATTCGACTTATACCAGCCAAATCGGCCCCCGCATAGGTGCACCAATTACACACTATGGCAATTATTTTCGGATCCCAAGTCGCTTTCCCTTGTTCTTCAGACATTACATTCTCCGTTTCTGACTTATAGTTTCATTCCGCCCAACGCAGGATGTAATCACCATTACAAAGCTGCAATCTGGGCGATGACCTCCTCGTTCGTAAAACCGTTCAAATCCACGGCATTCATTCGACAAGAAGCAGTACAAACACCACAACCCTTACAAAGAACCGTATTAACCTCGGCTACACCCTCCACCGGATTTACAGCGATAGCACCGAACGGACAATTTTGTTCACAGAGACCGCAACCGGAGCACCGATCTTTGTTCACGTAGGCCGTCTTACCTTCCGCCTCGATGAAGTCTTTCGTCAAAATGGTACAAGCCCTCGAGACAGCCGCATTTGCTTGCACAACGGAATCCTCACTTAGCTTGGGTGAGTGAGCCATACCGCACATAAAGACCCCGTCTGTAGCAAAATCCACCGGACGCAGTTTTACATGGGCTTCGAGGAAGAATCCATCCTGATTGATAGGCACTTTCAGCATCTGTCCGATGGCTTCGTTTTCGGGGTTCGGTGCGGCACCCACGGAAAGGGCAAGTAGGTCCGCCTTGAGCTCTATAGGAGCATTAAGGATCGGGTCAAATACCCTAACACTTACTTGGTTGCCCACTTGGGTTACGATCGGCTTTCTATCTTCATCGTATCGGACGAATTTTACATTCAACTCCCGTGCTTTTTTGTAATAATCTTCTTTGAGCCCGAAGGTTCTAATATCTCTATAGATGATGGTGACATCTTTTTCCGGATCCATCTCCTTCAATTTGAGGGCGTTTTTGATAGCCTCGGAGCAACAGTATCGACTACAGTATGGCCGCTCGGCCGTGCGAGAACCGACACACTGAATCATAATTACGCTCGACGCCTTCTTTACAACTTCATCACCTTCAGCGATAAACTTCTCTAACTTCCTCTGGGTTACGACATTGGGAGATTGACCGTGGAGATATTCACTCGTCTCCATTTCGTAAGCACCCGTGGCTACAATAACCACGCCGTGCTCAATCTGCACCTCTTCACCACGGGTTTTGATGGTCGTTTTATAATTACCTATGAACCCCTCAATCTTCACTATTTCGGCATTCGTATAGACATGGATGAGAGAATTGGCCTTAATCTTCTCTTCCAGACCCTTTAAGTGCTTCTTCGTATCGAGGCCTTCTAAAGTGTAGTAAAGCTCTCGATAATTTCCACCCAACTCACCTTTCTTCTCAATGATATAAGATTCAAACCCCTGCTCCGCCAGTGAAAGAGCAGCCGTCATGCCCGCCAGGCCTCCCCCGATGATCATCGTCGCCTTGTTCACCGACAGTTGCCCCGGTTTTAAAGGCATGAGAAATTGAGCCTTAGCCACCGCCATCCGTACCAAATCTTTTGCCTTCTCCGTCGCCTTCTCCGGTTCATTCATGTGAACCCAGGAATCTTGATCGCGGATATTGGCCATCTCAAAAAGATAGGGATTAAGCCCTGCCTTCTCGCAATTCTCCTGGAAAAGCGGTTCGTGAGTTCTGGGAGAACAGGAGGCTACCACGACCCTCGTCAGATTGTACTCTTTGATTACCTCTCCCATCTTTACTGCCGCATCTTGAGAACAGGTAAAGAGATTATCCGTAGCGAAAACCACATTAGGCAACGTTTTGGCGTAATCCCTTACTTCCGGCACATTGACGACCCCGCCTATATTGATCCCGCAGTGACACACAAACACCCCTATTCTGGGACCAATACCCCGTAAATCCTTCTCGAGGGGCAACTCTTCCTCTGTAATGAGGGTTCCTCTTCTGTCGGCTATAATACTCGATGCACAAGCCGCAGCGCCACTTGCCTCCATGACCGTCTCAGGAATATCTTTAGGACCTCCAAAGGCGCCGCAGACAAATACACCTTCCCGCGTCGTCTTGACGGGATTCTCCAAATCGGTTGCACAAAAACCATGCTCGTCCAGATCAATTCCTAGGGCCTTAGCTAACTCCTTCGCCTCGTTAGGAGGCGTAAGCCCCACGGAAAGAACAACCATATCGAACTCCTCTTCCACCAACGTTCCGTCTTCCTGTACGTATTTGACGAGCAGGTTTTTCGTCTGTTGCAATTCTTTGATGGTGGAAGGAATCGAACGTATGTACCGAATTCCGTATTCATTTTTGGCTCGATTCACAAATCGGTCAAAATCTTTCCCATGTGCCCTTATATCCATGAAAAAGATCGTCGGCTCTAATTCTTTGGCGTGTTCCTTGCCGATAATGGCTTCCTTGGTTGCATACATACAGCAGACGGAAGAACACCAACTGTTCCCGCAAGAGGTATCCCGTGATCCAACACATTGGATAAAGGCTACCTTCTTCGGCTCTCTTCCATCGGAAATCCTTTGTACATGACCGAAGTAAGGACCCGAAGCCGAGAGTATTCTTTCAAACTGAATGCTCGTGATCACGTTTTGATACACGCCGAACCCGTATTCGGAACGCAATTTCGCATCAAACGTCTCAAATCCGGGGGCCGCGATGACAGCACCAACCTCGATCGTTTCCTCTTCGTATGTATCCTCATGATTAATAGCTTTGGCAATACACGCTTCTACGCACTGATAACACTCAGAACAGATGCCGCAGCTTAAGCATCTCTTCGCCTCTCTTACTGCGTCTTCTTCACTGAATCCCAAGCCAACTTCTTTGAAATTAGTCTTTCTTTCCTCAGGCTTTAGATGGGGATAGGGTACGCGCGGACTTTTGGACACACGAGATACATCTCCCGGATCGGCCAGCCCTCGTGTCCAATCTCGCTCGCGACCTGCTTTGATATCTTCCCCCCGGAGGTAGCGGTCGATAGATTTGGCCGCTTCCTTGCCCGCATAAACGGCCTTCACAACGGTCTGAGGACCCGTAACTACATCACCACCGGCGAATACACCGGGCACATTTGTGGCAAAAGTTACGGGATCTACGTCTATATTGTTCCATTTGTTTACTGACACCCCGCATTCCTTCGTCAAGAAGGATAGATCGGCTTCCTGACCGATAGCGGGAATGACGGCATCGCAAGGCACGACAAACTCGGAACCTTTTATTTCGATCGGTCGCCTTCTGCCACTTGCATCAGGTTCTCCCAATTCCATACGCACGCATTCTACGCCTGTGACTTTACCATTTTCACCTAAGATTCTTTTGGGCGCAACCAAGAACTCCATCCGGACACCCTCTTCCAGGGCTTCCTCAATTTCTTCCGGAGAGGCCGGCATTTCTGCCCGTGACCGACGATAGAGGACAAAAACGTCTTTCGCCCCCATGCGCACAGATGTACGCACGGCATCCATCGCGACATTGCCACCCCCAATGACCGCCACCCGATCACCTGGGTAAAGCTTTTCCCCTAGATTTATCCTCTGGAGGAAATCGACGCCGTGGAGTACCCCTTGCAAATCTTCTCCGGGGATACCCAGTTTGGTGCTCCTCATCGTTCCGCATCCGATAAAAACGGCATCGTATTCATTCTTGAGCTTTTCGAAAGGAATATCCTTCCCCACCCTGGTATTGAGATGAATCTTTACACCCAGGTCTTCGATCACCTTGATCTCCGCCTTCAGTACATCTTTGGGCAAGCGATATTCAGGAATTCCTACGGCAAGCCATCCTCCTGCGACGGGCAATGCTTCATACACATCGACATCATAACCTTCGATTGCCAAATAGTAAGCACAGGTTAGCCCCGAAGGCCCTGCTCCGACAATAGCCACCCTCTTACCTTTGTTCTCCTTTTTCTCAGGTAGGTAACGGGTCTCATCCTTCAGATCCAGATCTGCCACGAACCTCTTTAGATGCATGATGTCGATTGGTTCGTCCACCTTTCCTCTCATGCACGCCGTCTCGCACGGATGATTGCAGACCCGCCCACACACGATCGGGAAGGGATTATCTTGCTTGATTAACTTGAGGGCTTCTTTGAACTTACCGGCGGCAATCAAAGCCACATAACCCTGAACACTAATGTGAGTGGGACAAGCCGCCTTACAGGGGGAGGTTCCTCTTTTATCAATCGCGAAACCACTCGGAATTGCCTGGGGGAAATGTCGGTAAATGGCTTGCCTCTCCGAGAGACCCTCGTTGAAATCCGAAGGTACATTGACCGGGCATACTTTGGCACAGTCTCCGCAGCCGGTACATTTGGACAAATCTACATATCGAGGGGCCCTTTTCAGTCTGACCTTAAAATGCCCCGCTTTCCCTTCCACCGCTTCTACCGTGCGGCGAGTGAGGATTTCTACATTCGGATGTCGCCCAACTTCTACCAATTTGGGAGAAAGGATACACGCCGAACAGTCGTTGGTAGGAAAGGTCTTATCGAGCTGGGCCATGACCCCACCGATACTGATTCCGTTTTCTACTAGATAGACTTTGATGCCGGAATTGGCCAGATCAAGGGATGCCTGAATACCAGCAATCCCGCCACCTACTACCATGACTGCGCCGATTTTTTCATTATCTTTTGTCACGTGTTACCACCTCTCGATGTGCTTCAGGCCCTTTAAGAGGGGCGCTCAAGATACGGTAAGAAACGTCATCCTTTTGATGGAGACGCCTTATAAAAGAACAACACTAAAACCGTCGCTGCGGGTATCACGATTGAACTTCTCTGTCAAGGGCAAATTGTTATGGAAATTAATCCGCTTGTCCAAAGCACCCTTTTTTGCTACCAGAAAATCATGCAAGACTATCTTTTAAGAGTAATGACGGATGACGGTCGCTTACTGGGGCTCGCGGCGGTAACGACTCAATTGGTCAACCAAATTGGAAATATTCATCATACGTCACCAACGGCCACAGCGGCCTTGGGTCGGGCCCTAACAGGAGCAGCTCTCATGGCCGCCCTGCTCAAACGTGGTCAGAGTCTCGCCATAACCATTGCCGGAGATGGCCCTGTGGGAAAAATTTTAGTGGAAGCCGATCGTGATGGGGCCGTGCGGGGAATGGTCACCCATCCCGCCGCCGATCTCCCCCCCCAAGACGGAAAATTACAAGTCTCCGGGATCGTGGGTAAAAACGGGATTGTCACCGTAATCAAGGACCTCGGTCGCAAAGAAAACTATACCGGTGTTGTCTCCCTGGTAAAAGGAGAGATTGCGGAAGATCTCGCCTATTATTTGACCAAATCCGAACAGATTCCCTCCGCGATGAGTCTCGGCGTTTACGTGGAACCCCCTTGTCACGTGACGGCAGCGGGTGGATTTCTCGTGCAATCTTTCCCTCCGTCCGATGATAAGGTGGTGGCAACCATCGAAGAAAATATTAAATCAATGGAACCTATTACCACCCTTCTTCGTCAGGGAGAGACTCCAGAATCCATTTTGCGCCAGATCTTTACCCCTACCCCGTACCACGTTCTGGAAAAAATGAATTTACGATTCGCCTGCTCGTGTAGCCGAGCGAGACTGAGGAGGGTTGTCATTTCCTTAGGTCGAGAGGAAATTCGCCGCTACTTAGAGACAGAAGATTCAATGGAGATCCTTTGTCATTACTGTCTCAAAAAATATCTTTTCAGCCGCCGCGAACTTGAGGACATCCTGTCAGAGATTTAGATACGATTAAAGATCAGTCTAGCGGAAAAACTATTCCCGCTCAAAGGTAATTCCGTACTTCTCCAACTTCCGTTCGAAGGTTGGCCGGGAAATACCCAAGATCTCACATATCTCTCCCTTAGTTTTCCCCGCATTTTCCTTGAGTACCTTTCTGATATACATTTCCTCGACTGCATCAAGGGTTAAGGGCGTTTTGATTTCCCCTATGATATCGACCACTTTCTTCTCCTCTCCTTCCTCCCTCTCTTTGCCCCCTGCCACCACCGCGTCCGTCAGTTCCGGAAAATCAGCACGGGAAAGGATATGCCCTTTGGCTACCACCACGGCCCGGGTTAGCAGATTCTCCAACTCTCGCACATTTCCCGGCCAATGATAGCGCATAAAAATATCCATCACCTCGGGAGATACTCCCAGTACCTTCTTGTGTAACTCTTTGTTAATCTTTGCGAGAAGATAATCTACCAGAAGCGGGATATCCTCTCGTCTCTCCCGAAGGGGCGGTATTTTTATGGACACTATGTTCAACCGATAGAACAAATCTTCCCTGAATTTTCCTTCTTTAACCAAGGTTTTTAAATCCTTGTTTGTCGCAGCAATAATACGAGCGTTGACCTTGATTTTATCTTTCCCCCCAACACGCTCGAACTCCATTTCCTGAAGAACCCGAAGAAGTTTGGCCTGGAGGTTCAACGACATTTCGCTTATCTCATCCAAAAATACTGTGCCATTTCTCGCTAGTTCGAATTTTCCTAACTTTCTCGTAAAGGCGCCCGTAAAGGAGCCTTTTTCATGACCAAAAAGCTCAGACTCTAATAAGGTCTCTACGATGGCCGAACAATTGACGGCGATGAAGGGTTCGTCCGGGGATGTATTGTTATGGATGACCCGAGCAATCAATTCCTTGCCCGTGCCGCTTTCCCCTTGAATGAGAACCGTGGTTTTGCTTTGCGATACGACGCCAATAATCTTAAAAATCTCTTTCATTTCACGATTATTGGCTACGATATCCCCGACCTTGAAACTACGGGAAGGCTCGCTTAAAAGGCCGCTGATTTTCCTCTCCATTTCTAAGGTCTTCAGGGCCTTTTCGATAGCCATTTCTAATTCTTCTATGTTGATGGGTTTATGAATATAGTCAAAAGCCCCCCCTTTCATGGCCCGGATCGTGGAATCCATGTCGTGGAAGGCGGTGATCATAATCACTTTTACATTTTCGTCCTCTTCCTGTAAATCCTCCAACACGGTGAAACCGTCGATATCGGGCAGGCGGATATCCAAGATAACGAGGTCGGGACTGTTTTTTACGTACTGGTTCAATCCTTCTGTTCCTGTGAGGGCAGTGAAGACGGTGTGCCCCTCCTCCGAAAGGTACATCTCAAGCGTTTCGACTATGGATTTATCGTCGTCGATGACGAGTATCTTAGCCATTTTCTGCCTGTGTAGTGATAACGGTTTTGTTATCTTCCGTTAATGGAATCTCCAGAGTAATTTTCGTCCCCTCACCCTTCACGCTTCTCACCTCAATCGACCCTTGATGGAGATCTATAATCTTTTTCACCTGACTCATTCCTAAGCCCGTGCCCTGCTTTTTCATAGTATAGAAGGGATTAAAAATGTGCGGAATCTGATCTTCCTCCATACCGCAGCCGTTATCTATCACCTCCAATACGACAGATGGCCTGCCTCGATCCTGTTTACGGGCTCCTATTTCCAACCGTCCCCCTTTTTCCATCGCCTCCACAGCGTTCCTGATCAGATTAAGGAGCGCTTGTTCTATCATATGTGGGTCAACATATATGTCCGGCACTTCCGCTTCGATCTTTGTTTCTACTATGATGCTCTTGTCACTTATAATCTTTTCTGCCATTTCCAAGGCATTTTCTATCAGCCTTTTTACTTGGCTCATTCTCTTTTTCGGCTCCATAGGCCGAGCAAAAATAAGGACATCGTTGACGAGTTCCTCTAGATGCTCTACTTCTCTTTGGGCAATTTTAAAACGTTTTAAATCATTGCCCTCCGGTTTTAACCTTTTTTCCAAGATCTGAAGACTCATCTTAATCGATGACAGGGGATTCCTGATTTCGTGGGCAATGCCCGCTGAAAGCTGTCCAATGGCAGCCAACTTCTCCGTTTCATAATATTTCCTCTCCAATTCTTTGAACTCTGTAATATCACGCATGACCAACAGATAGCGTTCCCGCTGCTCGATAGGCCGAGGTGTGATAAGGAAAGTTTTCTTTTCTCCCTTTCCAGACTCGATTTCGATTTCATAAGGTTGAAAGTTACCTTTCTTCACTTCCTCCCATCGGGCGGTTAAAGTCTGTTTGAGGGCAGGAATGAAATCGGTAAAGTGCTTACCAACCAATTTTACCTCCCCTAAGGTCTCGGCTTCCCCTCGGCTAACGAAAGTGACGTAGCCATCCTTATTCAACTCGAGAAGAATATCGGGAGAGCTATCGAGAATTGATTGGAGATACCGGTACACTCCCTCGATTTCCGTTCTCAAACGGATATTTTCCGAAAGTTCGTTCTGGAGACTTTCGGCATATTCCCTTAAATTTCGCGCCATTTCCTCTTCTCGAGTGATATCTTCGAGGGTTTCGATCGCCGCTATTATCTCCCCCCGATCGTCTCTTATAGGTGCAGCCTGAAAATGGAGATAGCGTGACCTCCCTCCCAAGTTCTCGAAATAATCCCATACTTCGTATGCACCCTCGATCAAAGGTGATTTCTGGGCCGGACTTCGAACGTAATATTTGTCCAGCCCCGCGATATCATCCTCGACAATCAAATCAGCGATTAACGGCCTCTTTTCGGGATAAAAAGGCATCCAATGGTTATCGGTACCAATCATAGATTTGGCACTATAACCTGTGAGTTCTACCATAGCCTTGTTCCAATACAGAATCTTATGCTCCCGATCGATGACGAACATAGGCACAGGAGAGCCCTCGATTATTCCCTCGATAGTTCTTTGGAGGATCAAATTTTTTTCTAATTCCGCCTGTAGAGTTTCGGCGTGTTCTTTTAAACTGAGCTCAATTTCCCTTTCTCTCGTTATATCTTGAAGAGTTTCCACCGCCCCGATTATCTCCCCCTTTTCATCATAGATAGGGGCGGCCAAAAAATAGAGATGCCGACTCCGGCCGTTTAAATCGAGAAAGAAATCCCTGGCCTCGTATCCTCCCCGACCTCGATCCGTGCGCCTTACACGTTTGGAGCCGTAATACTTCTCCAGACCTTTTATGTCATTGTCCACGATGAGATCACATATAAGGGGTCTTTTTACGCCGTAAAAAGGGAGGTAATGTTTGTCGGTCCCCACCATTTCTGATGCGGGATAACCGGTAAGCTCTTCGCACGCCTTGTTCCAAAAAATAATCCGATGATGCTTATCGATGGCAAACTGAGGAATGGGAGAATAGTCGATTATGTCCTCTACTATCTTTCTTTGCCACTGTAATCTTTCGACATGCTCAACTACTCGATGAATAGCAGTTTTGTCACTCATCCCCTTCCTTTGCCTTCCTCTTATGATCTCGAATGGCGATTACAACGTAAACGGTAATGGCCGCCGAAAGAGAAATGATGAGATTTACGAGCCCACTTTCTATCCCAATCACCCGTTGGCAGATAAGCCAGGTAACCAAGTATGTAACGGCCGTTAAAACTTCCTGCATGCTAAATCCCCGGGTTGGCTCGGCATTAAATAGAATACTACCCAGCTCAAATTAAAATTTCAACGAAATAATTACCAAACACCGACGGTGGCAAATAAACCTCTTGCAAGGAAGGACAAAATGGCTTACTTTTTTACATCACCTACACAAAGATGCCATTTCGAGGGAACATATATGTTCGAGTCAAATCTAAGAGAAAAAGTTAAAAAATTGGCAGACTTTATTATGAGCAGCAGAAAAACCGTCGTCTTCACCGGAGCAGGGGTCAGTACGGAATCGGGGATACCAGATTTTCGAAGCCCCGGAGGAATTTGGTCACGTTTCGATCCCGATGATTTCACCATAGATAAGTTTCTCTACAGCCCCGAAACGAGAAATAAACAGTGGAGATTTCTCGTGCAGAGTGGTCTCTTCAAAGAAGTGGAGCCCAATGACGCTCATAAAACCATTGCATGGTTGGAAAGTATAGGAAAACTGGCCTGCGTAATTACCCAGAATATAGACAATCTCCACCAAAAAGCAGGTAACGATCCGGCGCGAGTTTACGAATTGCATGGAAATATGAACTGGATGTCCTGTCTAGATTGCGGAAAACGTTACTCTTTGGATGAAATCTTGGAAAAATTTGCCACCTCTCCCCAGGCACCAGTCTGTGAAACATGTCAGGGTATTTTGAAATCCGAGGTCGTGTACTTCGGAGAAGCTCTTCCCCACCGAACCTTGGCGGAGGCATCTCATCACGCCGCCACATGCGACCTTTTTATTGTGGTGGGTTCTTCTCTCGTCGTTTATCCGGCAGCTTTTCTTCCTTCTTATGCCAAAGATGCTGGAGCCAGATTGGTAATAATAAATATGAGCGATACCCCGTTCGACAGTGACGCCGATTTAGTTATAAGGGCAGCGGCGGGAGAAACCATGCGCCTTCTTAGAGAAGAGTTATCGTGCAGGTTGAATTGAGATGTGCCTGGCCCTTTTGGCCTATCACGTTCATCCACGCTACCCCTTCGTATTTGCTGCCAATCGAGACGAATTCTTTGACCGACCAACTCAAAGCGCGGATATCTGGGAAGATCATCCGATGGTGGTGGGGGGGAGGGATCTGAAAGAGGGGGGATCTTGGTTGGGGATGGCCAAAAATGGCCGTTTCGCCGCTATTACTAATATTCGTGACCCCGTAAACCACCGTTCTGATGCCCCCTCCAGGGGCAAGTTGGTGTTAGATTTCCTAACTACGGAAGAAAAGACGGAAGACTTTCTCGCTCGATTAGAGGTAGAAGGTCACCGCTACAACGGCTTCAATTTAATTTTCGGCACCTTTAATGAGCTTTTGTACTTTTCTAATCGCCTCGGGAGTATGCCCATTGAAGAGGGACTGCATGGTTTGAGCAATGCTTTTCTTGATACTCCGTGGCCGAAAGTTGAACGGGGTAAAGAGTTGATGAAAAAAATCTTGGAAAAAGACCCGGCGGAATGGAAAAGGAAACTCTTTCATCTCTTGGCGGATCGTAAGGTACCCCCGGATGAAAAATTGCCGCGGACAGGTGTCGGCGTGGAATGGGAAAGATTGCTCGCCCCCATTTTTATCACGAGCCCCATTTACGGAACCCGTTCCTCCACTGTAATCATTGTAGATAGAGAAGAAGGTGTCTCCTTCGAAGAGTGGACATACGACGGACAGATGTCTCCCTGGATGAAGGTGGCGATAAAAATACCTCTATTGGAGTAGACCATGGCCAAAGAACGGTCCTACCCGACCTCTCCCCGTGTGGGCGTTGGAGCCATCGTCATAAGAAATGGGGCCATTCTCCTTGTCTGCCGTGCAACACCCCCGGGACAATATCTCTGGGCAATTCCGGGAGGGTTGGTGAAGTTGGGCGAAACTTTAAAAGAGGCAGCGGAAAGGGAAATACAAGAAGAAACGGGAATCACGATCAAAGCGGGAAAAGTTATCACTGTTTTCGATTATGTAGAAAGAGACAAAGAAGGTGGCATCGTCTTTCATTATGTGATCGTAGATTTGGAAGGTGAATACGTAAAGGGCGAAGTAAAGGCAGGTGACGATGCTGCCGACTGTCGTTGGGTTACACCGGAAGAGTGTCAAAATTTGCCTCTTACCCGAAGCACCCGTCGACTGTTAGAGGAGATAAACTTTATCCCTTCAAAGGATGAAGAAGGAAGGAGGGTAACACCATGAAGGTATACTTTCATCCCGATTTTTATCAGTCTTATACCTACGACCCTGCGGCAGCCATCGGACGCATGGAAGCCATTGTAAATGAAATTAAAGACCTCGCCCACTTTGAAGAACCAGAGCCAGCGTCGGAGGAAGATATTGCCGCGTGCCATGGACCTCAGCACATCAACCGAGTTAAAAGGGAAGGTCTCTATGACATTGCTGCCCTTGCGGCCGGAGGAGCGATTGCTGCGGCCCAAGTAGGGCTTACTGAACCCGCCTTTGCCCTGATTCGTCCACCGGGACATCATGCTTCGAGAGATAGCGCTTGGGGATTCTGCTACTTCAACAACATGGCAATTGCCATAGAAAAACTAAAAAGATCCGGACAGATCAAGACGGCAAAAATTCTCGATTTCGATCTTCATTTCGGGGACGGCACGGTAAATATTTTGGGTGGAAGAAGGTATGTAGCCATTCTCAACCCCTCGGCTCATAATAGAAACGAATATCTGAAAGAGGTAGAGAGATTTCTGTTCCAAGACAAGACAGATATCATAGGCATTTCAGCGGGTTTCGACAACCATCTGGAAGATTGGGGAGGCTTACTTCATACGGATGATTATCGTCAGATGGGGAAAATGGTAAGGGAAGCAGCTCGATCCGGCGGTGGTGGTTGTTTTGCCATCCTCGAAGGAGGATACAACCACCGGGTATTGGGTAAAAATTGTCGCGCTTTGCTTGAGGGGCTTTTGACCTAACCACAGAGGGCATCCCCATTCAAGGAATGCCCTCTTTTGCCCAAACTATCTCTACATACCCATTTTTTCGATGAAACCTTGGCCTTTAAGAGGCACCCGTTCCACTAGCTGGCCTACCTTTACCATCTTTATCTGCTCCGGTTTTCCTTCAATCTGTGCCCAGGCCCGATCCGGCTGAATTTGATCCGTCACCACGAGTTTCACTGGCAGTTTAGGTGAATCACATTCTTTTTTCCCGGTCATGGGATCTTCTACTTCCTCAAAGGTATAGACGAAAAATTCTTGCCCCGCCTTCACTCCCTCCTTTTCACCAATGTTTATAAGAGCGGCTCTTTTGGTGCCATCGGGACTCGTCTTGATCTGTACGACATAACCTTTGAGGAGGAAATATTTGGAAAGATCTGGTCTTGAATCCTGAAGGGCTTTGGCGGCCGCTTTCTTGATGCCCCCGATCATCGCATCGTAGTTCGGGTACGGAATCTTCCCTATAACATGGCGACCCGACATTTTCTTGGAAAGTACCACTTCACCCGTCTCCACATCAATTATGCGGAGGGCAATCTCCGTCGAAATATTCCAACCTTCCTGCGTTTCTATGGCAGCGGAGGCTACCGCACCTAGAAGCCCGGCCACAACACTCGATCCAGAAGATAGGCTCTTTTTGGTGCTTTCAAAAGACTTGTAGGTCAGATCAACGTTATTTACAGAGCCAGTAATGATGAACTTAACTCCTTTCAATTTGCCTAATTTAACGAGAGTGCTGTCGTCCACGAGACCCGATTGTTGGAATTTTTGCTCCGAAAACACTTTTTCCATATCTTTTCTAGTGAACACACGGGCACCACCCATGTTCACTATTTCATCCATTACTCCGTCCTCTACACTTTCCGAAAGTTTAGCATTAATCTGCCGTGAAATGGTCTGGGCGTTAGCTTGAAAGCTGGCTTGTTCTTTCGCACCCCAAACTATACCCGCTGCTCCAGGGGCAACCCCAACCGCTGCCCCGCCCACCGCCGTCCTCTGACTTGAACCTTGCACCTGCGTTTGCACGACCTGGGCAAAATCAAAAGATGTATTGTTAGCAAAGTTCACCACGGCAACCAATGGTTTTGCATGTTCATAACGATACTTGCATACAGCAGGAATTTGCATTTTGGGTGACTTGTCCACGATATATCCCGAAAGATCAAGCTGGGGAGCTGTAGCACACCCGGCAATTGTTAGCACGAAGGCCATCCCAAAAAATCCGATCCTCTTCATATCCCCCTCCTATTTTTCTAATTTCAACGTCAACGAATAAGGGGTAAAATTCACGATAGAGAAATTTCCCTTCTGTTGAATACTGTTAGCTAAATATAATGTCTTTTCTGGATACTCTACAATGAATTCCCCTAATTCTTTTTCCTCCACCGAGGTCACCCATACGGTATTCTGCAGTTGCGATTTAACCTCAAGATTGGTATCCAAATCCTTTACGCCATTTACTTTCACCCTGATCTTTTTCACATTACCCTGGATGTATTTAGCCAATTCGTCTAGTATGCGAGGCGTCACTTTGTTCGCCACATCTTTCAAGGCTTCTGCTGCCGCATCCTCTACTTTGTTGCGAATTCCTTTTCCTTGTTCTGTACCAGCGGTCAAAATCTCCATCTTTCCCGTCTTATTGTTGCGCGCTACGATACGGTATTGTAACCTCGCCGTTACGTTATTAAAAGGCATGGATAAACCATACCCTATTTCTTCCCCTTTCTTCGTCGAAATAGTGAAATCCGTACGGCCAATAATGATAACATTCGCCAAAAATTTATAGATGAGACTCCGCAAAGCAAGGGTGCTCCCGCTTCTCATTGCCTTCTCCATTTCAACTGCGTCCTCTGGATTAGTGGAGGCTACGTCAATCACCTGATAGTTTTGCTCTCTTAACTTTTCTATTAAAGTTTCGGAAAGGAGATTAGTTTCCTCGACGGATTCTTGACTACCTCCTTTTACTGGGAGACGAGCGGGGAGAAAGATGGCAACGCCACTGTTGAGGGCAAGTTCTGAAGAAATGGCTTCCTTTGCCGCCGTAGGCTCCACACAGGCCCTTATACCCACGCTGAGCACACCGTCTTTCTCTTTCTCCCATGTCTTGTCGAAGCTTTTGACGGCTCCCCCAACCTGCGTCTTTATAACATCTTCCACCAAGGTAAAGTTGGAAACGAGGCTGCCGGCCTTTACGTTTACCCCGACCGTTTTCTCTATCGCCTGCCACTTGGCCCGAGCAATGGCTTCTAATCGGGCAGCCGGTAGATCTTGATTTACGATCATCGCCTCACCCTCCGCCTCAACACATTTAACCTGACCATACCCAAAGGCGGGTAGGAAAAGCGCTCCAACGAAAACACATAAAATTGCACTCCGCCACCTCATAAGGAGGATCCTCCTTTTCTGTTTGTTTTTCAAATTACTTCAAAAGCCTTTGAGTGTAAAGAAAAATCATTTTCCAATGCAAAAAGAAGAGAAAATGATATCGAGAACCTCGAGGGATATGTCTTCTGTCCCAATAATTGCACCTAAAGCCCGGATAGCCTCTCTTATCTCTTCAGCTGCAATTTCCGGATGAGAAAACAGATTTTTCTTCATCTTTTCTAAAGCATTGGCTGCCCTTTCTAGACAGTGGTAATGCCGCTCTCTCATGACGGACATCGAAAAAGGCCCTTCAACCCCACCACCGACCAAGACTTCGTAGATAGAACGTTTTAAGTCATCAACGCCATCCCCGTATTTCGCTGAAATGTGGACAATCGGTGGCGACACAATGTCAGCTATTTCCTCCTCTTTCCATACCTTCGGCAGGTCCTTTTTATTTATGACAGAAATCACCTTCTTGCCTTCAACTTTTTCTATTATCTCTCGGTCGATAGGGGTGAGTTCCTCCGAACCGTCCAAAACGAGGAGAACGAGGTCTGCTTCGGCCAATTTATCCCACACCAGCTTAAGACCTTCTCTCTCCACGACATCGCTAGTTGGACGAATCCCGGCCGTATCTACTATCCGGACAAGCATACCCTCGATATCTACCATTTCTTCTAAAAAATCCCTTGTCGTCCCAGGAACGGGAGTTACGATTGCTCTATATCGGCCCAACAGACAGTTAAGCAGGCTGGATTTTCCCACATTCGGCCTGCCCAGAATAATCATGGCTGCCCCTTCTCGGTATAGCCGCCCTTTTTGATAGGTACCTGCTAATCTACGTATGTATTCCAATACGGTGTTTACTTCCCCTTCTATCCCTTCTTGTACCACTCTTTCATCAACATCTTCTACAAAATCAATGGTCGCCTCCAGCCGCGCCAAAATTTCCCGCAGACGGGCAATGATATCTTTTATAATTGCGCTTAGTTCTCCTTTGAGTTGTCTTAAGGCTAATTCCCTCCCCCTTTCACTACCAGCTGTAACTATGTCTCCCACCGCCTCGGCCTGTACCAGGTCAAGGCGTCCATTCAGGAAAGCCCGCCGCGTAAACTCTCCTCTTTCTGCCGGTCGAGCCCCCGCCGCAATCACCACCGAAAGTGTTTTTTGTGGAATGTTAAGACCACCGTGACAAAAGATCTCGAGTACATCCTCGCCAGTGTACGAATGAGGTCGCCGCATGAGGCAGACGAGTACTTCGTCAACATATTCACCGGTGCGAGGACACACAATGTCTCCATGATACATCCGGTGGCTAGAAAACTCTGACCGTTCTTTGCGCGGGCGAAAGATAGACTTTAAAATTGAGAAGGCCTCTGGACCGCTTACCCTGATTACTGCCAAGGCGCCCGGCCCTTGAGGCGTTGCCAGGGCGGCAATTGTATCTACCGACATTCAACCTCTTTTATTCTCGAGGCGGCTCTTTTGTCCCTTCACCCTTATTCTGAGATGTGTTTAAGGGCATGATGACGATCTTCCTCATCTCCCCTTCTCCACGACTCTTCGTCGTTAGAGAGTTGTCTCCCTGTAAGGTGAGATGAATAATCCGACGATCATGGGCATTCATATTGCCTACTGTTATTTTCTTTTTCGTTTTCTTCACCTGCTGAGCCAAACGATGAGCTAAACTCACCAAGGCCTCTTCTCTTCTCTTCCGATAGGATTCTACATCTATTACAATCTTTTTTTTGTTTTCCCCCTGTTTGTTCAACGCTTTGTTGACGATATGTTGAATGGCATCAAGATTCTGCCCTCTCTTGCCGATGAGCAGCCCCTCTCCATTACCTTTCACATCCAAAACAATACAATCTTTTTCCTCTCTCACGTTCACTTCCGCAGACACGTGCATGCGTAGAAGTAACCCTTCCAAGAGCTCTTTGGCCTTTAGGGCAATACTATCTTCCTTACTTTCAACGGCCAAAACTGCCTCTGTCGAGGAGGAATCGTCCCTTTTTTCATGCTCGAAGAGGTCTGCTGTCAAATCAAGGGTCAAAAGACTGGCGCGAATGCGGGCTTTTTTGGATCCCAAACCGAGAAATCCCCCTGACCCTTCAGAAAGAATATCTATACTCAGTTTTTCCCGAGGCACATCAAAATGCTCACATGCTTTTCTGATGGCTTCATCTACCGTCTTTCCTTCAAATTCAATATAATCCATCTTGATACACCTCTTTAAATCAACCGTGACGTTTGTTGACGTAAATTTGTTGGCCAATACTTATGATGTTGTTGAATAACCAGTAGATCACCAAGCCTGACGGGAAGTTAAGAAAGAGAAAGGTAAAGATAACCGGCATCCAAAGCATAATCTTCTGCTGCATCGGGTCCCCACCAGTGGGGGTCATCTTCTGCTGGATAAACATCGTCACTCCCATGACTATGGGGGTAATGTAATATGGATCCTTGGCCGATAGATCCTTTATCCAACCGAAAAACGGTGCGTGCCTCAACTCGATGGCATAAAGCAGCGCCTTATAAAGTCCGAAAAACACAGGAATCTGGATAATCATGGGAAGGCATCCGCCCAGGGGATTTATCTTGTGGGCTTTGTAAAGAGCCATTGTCTCTTGTGAAAGTCGCTGTTTGTCATTTTTATACTTCTCCCGCAATTCGAGCAGTTTAGGTTGGAGTTTCTGCATCTCTTTCATGGATTTGTAACTTTTGTTTCCCAAAGGCCAGAAAAGAATCTTGATCAGAACGGTAAGGAGGATAATTGAAACCCCATAGTTATTGATGTATTTGTTAAAGAAATTGAGCGTTATAAGCAGAGGCATGGCTAGCCATTTTAGCCAAGATCCAAAGTCGATCGCATCCTCCAAATTTACCCCTTCCGCCTTGAGCAGGTTATACTCTTTCGGTCCCAGAAATAGGCGATAGTTTAAACTTGCTTCTTGGTTAGCCGGTATTACCAATTTCTCGCCCTTAAGCATCACCGTAATTTCGTCTTCCGTGGCGGCCTTCGTAACGTAAATATGTGTGAGAGAAGGATGGGGAGAAATAAAGGCAGCCAAAAAATACTTCGATTCAAAACCACCCCAGGTAACGCCAGGACCGTATACCTTGTCTTCTTTTATTTTGCCGACTTCCGGCCTTTCCACCTCATTCTTGTGAAAGACAATAGGACCGGTGTGACCGTAATCATCTCTTTCCACTTTCGGATCCATATATTCGTACCAATTTACCACCGCCATCTGTTCAATAGGACCATTGGACAGATTGGTCACCCGGATCTCCATGTCGACCGTGTAACGATGGGGATAGAAAATATAAGACTTTTCAATCTTTATCCGGCCAGGCACAATGGTACTGAAAACGATTTTCTCCTCTTTTTCTTTAACCTCCACTTTCTCCCGAGAAGGGTTAAAAAACACGTTGTCGGGTAAATCAAACGATGAATGAATAAAAGATACCCCCAATGGGTACTTCATCCCTGGCTTCAGAGATACAATATCGACCGATTCAGAGGCAGCATCAAGGGTCTTTTTGTATTTCTTTAATTTAAAAGAAACGAGCCCCGCTCCCTTGGAGCTGAAAACGGCTCGGTATAAAGGGGTTTCCACTGTTACCTGTTTTTCCTCCCCTGTTTTAGGAACGGAGGCCATTACCTCTGGCGTCGGTTTAGGCGGTAATAACCTGGTTTCTTTCGCCTTTTCCGCCTCTTTTGCTGGAGGCGGAGTCGGATGTTTTACCGGTGGTTTGAAAAAAAACATTTGATATATAATGATCACAGCAAGGGAAAGAACGATTGCCAAAATTGTCCTTTTATCCATTAGAGCCTCCTGAAATTACTACGGTAACGGATCATATCCACCAGCACTCCAGGGATGACAGCGGGTGATACGCTTAAATCCCAACCACATACCTTTGAAAGAACCATACTTGGTAATAGCCTCAACCATGTACTCCGAACAGGAGGGTGAGAAGCGACAACAGGGCCCTAAAAGGGGGGAGAAAAAGAGTTGATAGCCCCGAATCAACAGGATTAATATCTTGTTTATACATTTCAGAAAAATCTTTTCAAACATGCCCCTCGTCAAAATACAAATCAGAAAGCGCCTTCTCCACCTCCGCATAAGAGAGGGGAGGTAAAGGTTTTTTTACGATCACGATTATATCATGGCCGGCAGGAAAATGGTGTTTATTTAATCTAAAGACTTCTCGGAGCAAACGTTTTATTCTATTTCTCTTAACCGCCCCACCAATTCGACGACTCGTGATAATTCCAAACCTCGTTTTCCCGATCCCATTTGGAGCAATAATCCATTTGAAATATCCTGACCCGCTCCGTCTACCCTCGGCAAAAACTCGGGCAATGTCTTTTCTCTTAGTCAGTCGCTCACACTTTCTGAATCTTCTATCCGGCACGAAAATTATTTACACCGTAAGACGCTTCCTTCCCTTGGCCCTGCGCCTTCGTAAGACCTCACGTCCGCCTTTAGTTGCCATACGAACCAAAAAACCATGTGTTCTTTTTCTCTTTGTATTGCTGACCGGTTTAATTGTCTTTTTCATTTTTTACTCCTGACGAAAATAAGTTGGAATTTAAGGGTCGTTTTTCTAACAAAATTAAAACATTTTTGTCAATCCATAAAAATCATGATCTCTGGTATGGATGCAATTGTTGGTGGTAACGAAATTTAAGATCCTATTGGCAATAAATGTTTATTTCTGTAAAGAGTAAACATGAATTCAATCGTTAACATTATTTACCGAATCGTAACAGGGAACAGAAGTAAGAAAGTTATCTTGACGCCCGTATGTGCCTGTTTTTTCCTTACTATAGTTCTGTTCATCATCCTCCTTTCCCGAATAACCGACAATTTGTTCCGGATTCCCCCTCTTGTTCCTTCCCCCTGGAACTACATCTTCGCTTTGCCGATCGGACTGGTCGGTTTGTTTCTCTGGATATGGTCAGTCTTTCAATTTTTACGAGCAGGAGGCACCCCTGTCCCCATTAATCCTCCTCCCCAATTGGTTCAGTCGGGTCCTTATGCCTACACGAGAAATCCTATGCTTTCTGGCGTTTTTCTAATGCTCTTTGGAGTTGGCCTCCTACTTAATTCTATCTCTCTTATCTTCATTTACACACCCCTTTTCATTATCGCGAGCATCTTGGAATTCAAATTAATCGAAGAACCAGAACTTGAGAAACGCCTGGGTGAGACCTACCTCGCATATAAAAGAAAAACTCCTCTCCTCATTCCCAAGTTATCTGCCAAGAGAAAAATAAAGCCATAAAAAAGGGGCTTTTTGGATCAAAAGCCCCGTTTAAAATCATTTGGCTGAGGGACCAGGATTCGAACCTGGATTCACGGAGTCAGAGTCCGTTGTCCTACCGTTGAACGATCCCCCATCCATCTTTTTTATACACCTTTGCGCGATTAAATTTCAATAAAAATCTTAAATAAAGATGCTCCATAGGAGCGCTACCAGAAGGCGATATATACCAAACGGGACAAAAGTATGGGTTTGGACGAATCGCAATAAAAATTTGACACTTGCCCAAGCTACAATAAAGGATACTACCATGCCACAGAGAAGAATGCCCATTTCATCGAAGGTAAATTGAGGAACACTCTTGCTTAGATCGTATACGGTCGCGATTATCATGGTAGGAACGGCGAGGAGAAAAGAAAATTCTACGATCGCCTTTCTTTCTACTCCTAAGGCAAGGCCACCTAAAATGGTAGCAGCCGAACGGGAGACGCCGGGTATCATGGAAATAGACTGGAAAAGGCCGATAATAAACGCATGCTTATAAGAGATTTTTTCTAACCGATATACTTTGGCTTCTCTTCCCCGGTAAAGAATTTCAAAAACTATGATCGCCACCCCACCTAAGGCCAAAGCCCATAAAACTACAGTGGACGATCCTAAGAGGTAGCCCTTGATCAAAGGATAGAAAATAAGCCCCAGCAAACCAGTAGGTATGAAAGCTGCCATTACCCTTGCCATCACTAGACGATTTTTCATCAACTCACGCCAATAAAGGACAATTACAGCAAGAATAGCTCCGCTTTGAATGGCAATCTCGAAGCTTTTCAGAAAGTCTTCAGGGGTCAGACCTAAAAGCCGGGAGACTAAAATCAAGTGTCCCGTAGAAGATATGGGGAGAAACTCCGATAAGCCTTCTACTATGCCTAGGATTAACGCATCTATAATATCCATGGGGGAGCTTTATCCCTTTCGAGTTAATCTTGTCAACGCACAATACAAATCACTTGCAGTTGCCCATCAAAGGGGATATAGGGGGGCAAAAAATAGGAGTTTTATCAGGAATGGCAAAGAAATTAAGCAAAGCCTTAACCACTATTGAACAGTATAAAAGCCAAAGCCCCCACTACGCAGAACTGCTCACCATTTTGGAAGAGATTCTCATCCTTCGGGAAGAACATAGAAGGAAGCTACCAGGAGTCATATTTTTTATTGACGACCGCTTAGTGGGGAAGAAGCTAGAAAGTGGGTTTCCGTTGGTGGATTTGTCGCAAGACGATTTCCCTATAGAATATGCTCAAGCGTACTTTCTCGACCTATTGAAGATCGCGGAAAAGGATTCTCCGGGAGAAACTTTAGAATTGAGAGAAAAAATAGAAATGGGGGAAATTCAGTTTCGGGATCTGCTCCTCGCCCACTTTTTTAGCGAAGATGAAGGGGAGATGAAAGGGGACGAATTAGGTAAAGAGGAAGCCGCCTTCGATCTCATAGAACTCTTCATTGAAGAATGCATGCGACCGGCTTTCGAATTAGTAGCTGAGAAATACGGATCTATCATAGAGAAATCACGATGGTCAGAGGGTTTCTGCCCAATTTGCGGGAAGGAACCTAAAATTGGAGAAATAAAAAATCAAGAAGGTAAACGCTATCTTTTTTGCACCCAATGCGGAATAGAGTGGCCCTACAAAAGAATCAAATGCCCCTTCTGCGGCAACGAAGAACAGCAAACCCTTGCTTATTTTACAGTAGAAGATGACGAACGATATCGAGTTGACGTATGTAACGAATGCCGACGTTATATAAAAATTGTCGATTTTCGCTCTACAAATGAAGAAGCAGATCTCGATGTAGAGGACATTGCTACTTTACATCTCGATATCCTCGCCAATGAAGAAGGCTACGACTAAGATTCATGGAAAATTACCAGATCGAGAGGGTAATTAAGCTGGTAGAAGATTATCTAAAGGAAAAGGAAGACCCGATTGTAACCCAGCTTGCGGACAAAAAAGAAAGCCCTTTTACCATTTTAATTTCTGCCCTCCTCAGTGCCCGCACGAAAGATGAGGTAACTCAAAAGGCGTGTGAGAGGCTTTTTGCCCGGGCCAAAAAACCCCAAGATATAATTACCGTCTCCCAAGGCGAATTGGAGCAGATTATCTACCCTGTAGGCTTTTATCGAACGAAGGCGAGACATATTAAAAAATTGTGCGCACACCTTCTTCAGCGTTTCGATGGCTATGTACCTGATAATCTAAAAGATCTTCTCTCCCTGCCGGGGGTGGGGCGCAAAACAGCTAACCTTGTCCTCTCTTTGGCATTTAAAAAAGATGCTATCTGCGTGGATACCCACGTCCATCGAATTACAAATCGGCTGGGCTGGGTGAAGACAAAGCATCCGGAAGAAACAGAGATGCAACTAATGGAAATCCTTCCACGCCGTTATTGGCAGCGGATTAACACGCTACTGGTGAAATATGGCCAAGAAATCTGCCGCCCTATCAATCCCCATTGTGGCGCATGCCCCATTCAAACCTATTGCCGTTATGGGAGTACCAGCAATATCAAATCGGATAAAACCGATTGACTTCCAGCATAATTAACTATATAGAGGCGCGGGGTACAAAAAGAGGAGTACGGTATGCGTCGTCCCTTTATCTGTGGTAATTGGAAAATGAATAAAACGGTGCGAGAAAGCGAGATCTTCGCACAGCAACTGGCAGCTTTGCTGCCGCCATCGCTCCAGCGTGACGTGGCGATTGCACCCCCATTTACTGCCCTCCATTCGGTGGCCTTGATAATAAGGAACACCCCTATCCGCCTTGCGGCACAAAATGTACATGATCGGCCAAAGGGTGCCTTCACGGGAGAAATATCGGCTCCCATGCTGCTCGATATTGGATGCCAATATGTGATTGTGGGACACAGCGAAAGGCGATCTTATTTTGGCGAAACAGACGAGTGGATAAATAAAAAGATTAAGGCCGTTTTGGAAAACGGGATGCAACCCATACTCTGCGTGGGAGAAACTTTAGAAGAAAGGGAAGAAAATTTTACCTTTTCAGTAGTGGAAAGGCAAATTAAAGGAGGATTGCAAGGGCTAGGAATAGATGGTATCTCAAAAACGATTATTGCCTACGAACCAGTCTGGGCAATAGGAACGGGTAAAACGGCCGAGCCATTCCAGGCGCAGGAGGTTCACCGCTTTATCAGGAAAGAAGTGGAAAAACTAACCTCCCAAGAAGTAGCTAACGAATTAAGAATAATTTACGGTGGTAGTGTGAATCCGTCTAATATCTCTCCCCTCATGGCAGAGGAGGACATTGACGGAGCCCTTGTAGGTGGGGCAAGCCTCTCTGTGGATGACTTCCTATCTATCATCATGTATAAGTGAGGATATCAACATGCAAGTAATCGTAACTATAGTACATATTTTAGTCTGCATCATCCTCATCCTGGTCGTTTTACTCCAGGCAGGGCGAGGGGCAAATATGGGGGCGGTCTTCGGTGGATCGAGTCAAACTATATTTGGAACGAGCGGACCGGGCACCTTTTTGGGAAAGGTTACTACTGTCGTCGCCATTATCTTTATGCTCACCTCTCTTTCTCTCACTTACTTCTCCCTCCAGAAGGGCAGCCCAAGCTTAAAGAAAGCCAGTCGGGCACCTATCGAGCGACCCGCACCGACGCCGACAGTTCCCCAAGCCCCGACAAAATAACATCCCTGATAAAGGATTGACAAAGAAAGGAAAAATAAGATAGGAATAAAAATGGGATGCCGAAGTGGTGGAATTTGGTAGACACGCTATCTTGAGGGGGTAGTGGGCACCGCCCGTCCGGGTTCAAATCCCGGCTTCGGCACCACACAATATCCCCGGGGTCGGTTGGTAACGGCTGGCCCTTATTTTTTTACCAACCCGAAAGGTGAATGATTATGAGCAGTGTTGTAAAAAAGAGAAGAAAGAAAATGAGCAAACACAAATACGATAAAAGAAGAAAGAAAAACCGACACAAAAAGAAGTGAGCCATCTTTTATCAACCGGCAGTTTTTTTACAAAGCCTATTCTCATGTACAAAGTAGGTTGATTTATGAAAGTATCAGAGATTTTTGATCGAGCGAAAAAAGAGGGCAGGCGTGCTCTTTCTGAGGCAGAAGCGAAACTCGTCCTTAAATCGTATGGAATACCGGTGGTAGAAGAAAAAGTAGTCTCATCGGCTGAAGAGGCGGCCTTAGCAGCCCGTGATTTTGGCTTTCCCGTGGTGTTAAAAGGTTTGGGAGCCAATCTTACCCATAAAACGGAGCGAAATCTGGTCCATGTAAATATCAGGTCGGAAGAAAATGTGCGGATTGCAGCCCAAGAAATCATTGCATCGGCAGGAGAAGACCTGGAGGGATTTCTCTTGCAGCCGATGATCAGGGGAAAAAGGGAGCTTGTCGCCGGGCTTTTCCACGACCCAAATTTCGGACCGGTAGTCATGTTCGGTCTAGGCGGTATTTTCACCGAGGCCTTAAGGGATGTATCGTTCCGCCTAGTTCCTACGGACCCCTCAGATATCATTACAATGATGGAAGAGTTGAAAGCCAGTGCCATTCTTGGACCCTTCCGAGGTGAGGCCGCGGTTGTAAGGGAAGATGTCGTCAAAACCATCGCTGGTTTGTCCAAATTGGCTGAAGATTTCAAAGATGTCACTGAAGTTGATATTAACCCTCTCATAGTTTCGCCAGACGGACATTTGACGGCCGTTGATGCCCTCATCGTCTTGGGAGATCGTCAATCTTCTATTGTGTCCCGTCCCCCCATCCACGCCAAGCACCTTTTTAAAATGTTCTTTCCCCGATCCATAGTCTTCGTAGGGGCCTCCGCCACCCCAGGGAAGTGGGGGAATATGCTATTCACCAATTGTGTGGCGGGAGGATATGAGGGAAAGATTTTTCTCGTTAACCCCAAGGGCGGTAAGATTGCCGGTAGAGATGTATACAAACAGATAGCCGATATTCCTGATCCCGTTGATCTAGCCATTGTTTCTATCCCCGCCGAAAAGATTATCCCCCTTTTGCCTGAGCTCAGCAACAAAGGTATTAAGTACATGGTCCTCATTACGTCCGGATTCAGCGAAACGGGCGACCAAGGAAGAAAATTAGAGGAAGAGCTAGTGACGGCAGCACATAAGGCCGGCATTGTCATTTTGGGTCCCAATACGATGGGGGTTTGTAATCCCCACGCCAAATTTTACTGCACTGGCACCCCGTGTTGGCCTCCCGCCGGCTCCATCGCCCTCGTGTCCCAATCGGGAAATCTGGGTACCCAGCTTCTCACCTTCGCGGAGATGGAACGTATTGGTATTAGGGCCTTTAGCGGTTCTGGAAACGAAGCCATGATAACTATCGAAGACTACCTCGACGCCTTGGTTGCCGATACCATAACGAAAACGGTAGTTCTTTACATTGAGAGCATCAAAGACGGCCCTCGTTTCTTTCAAACTGCCCGTGCTGTCTCAAAGCAAAAGCCCATTATTGTTCTCAAAGGAGGAAGAACCTCAGAGGGATCCAAAGCCGCGGCCAGTCACACGGGAGCCATGGCCTCAAACATAAAGGTCTTTACGGCCGCCTGCCGTCAGGCAGGTATTGTTTTGGCCGATCAGCCGATGGATCTTCTGGATTTATCAGCTGCATTCTCCTCCCTGCCCCTCCCCAAAGGAAAAAGAGTGGCCATTATGACTTTGGGTGGTGGTTGGGGCGTCGTTGCGACCGACCTGTGTGTGGAGTACGGTCTATCCATTCCTCACCTCACGCCGGATCTGATTGCCGTCATTGACGAACTACTTCCTCCCTACTGGAGTAAAGAGAATCCTATCGACCTTGTAGGGGAATTCGATCCCGCTATTCCAATGAAAGTGGTAGAAGCCTTAGCGAAATGGGACCATTGCGATGCCATTTTACACCTTGGGGCAGTAGGCAGGTACTATTTTGTCCGCAATATGGTACGAGCCATAGAAAACACCAATCCAGACATACCAAAGGAATTGGCGGAAGCTCAAATTAAGGTCTTCAAACAAGCCGAAAGAGAATTCTTTGCCCATACTATCCGTCTCATGGAGAAATACGGAAAGCCTATAATCGGGGTGCGACTTCTAGAAGACGAAGATACAAAAACGGTGACGGAAATTCCCGGCTACCAGTACAAAGGAGTTTCTTTCCTTACCCCTGAAAGAGCCGTCAAGACGTTGGCGAAAATGGCAGAATATAGCGAATGGCTAAAAAAGGAAAAGGCGCTATATTAACCTAGTATAACCGAACAGGGCATCATCCTTTCTTTGATTCTCCAACATGCGCACTTCTAAAGCGCGGCGAAACTCTTCTCTTTTCTCATAGGTTAAACCTGCTGGTACGCGGATAGGTTCGTCCAATCGCGCAACAACCTTGCTTAAAGGTTTAGGGATTATCGATCGATCCCAGCTGTTTAATATCCACACTCGACTCGCGGAAACGTATATGGGCATGATCGATGCACCTGTATTTTCGGCAAGACTGACGAGACCTTCTTTGATAACCCCTGCCGGTCCCTGAGGCCCATCCACTACATGTACGGCTAGGAGGTGGGAATGCAAGTATTCTATCATTGATCTTAACCCCTCCTTACCACCGCGGGAACTCGATCCTCTTACCGGATGAAAGCCCATACGACGGTAAAAGTCGGCAATCATCTCTCCGTCGCGACTTTGACTGATCATCACTGCTGGATTGTATATGCCGTAACGGATGGCATGAGGAATCACAGCCAGGATTCTTTGGTGCCAGAGGGCTAATATTATCTTTTCTCCCCGGTCTAAACAGCCTTTTAGACGGTCTTCATTTACCGCCTCGTCACGAAGAAGGGAAACATAGCCCCGAACCATCCAGGAAACAACGGGCAGAAAGCGATTCTTAACGATCCACTGAGATAACCTTTTGATCATCTCGGCACCAAAGCCCATTGAGAGGGCAGGCAGAACAACGGGGTGCAGAGCGGCAAAATCTCTTTCCCGTCTCCACCAGAAGGGCATGGTATTGGTTATAAACATATAGATCTTTGGGCACGTAGGTCATGAAAAATGTCTGAATTTCATCGTAAGAGGCACTCTCATCCATAACCCCATGCCGACTCAATATGCGCCTCGTATAGGCGTCAACGACAAAGTAAAGTTTTCCCCCTCCGTAGAGGAGTATGCTATCCGCTGTCTCGGCACCTATTCCATAAACTGCCAGTAGTTTTTTTCTCAATTGTTCTCCCTCTTCGTTGAACATAAGAGAAAAATCTCCGCCGTATTCCTCTCGCACGAAATCGATAAAGGCCTTGATTCTTTTTGCCTTCTGCCGAAAAAAACCAGCCGGTTTTATTATTTCCGAAAGCTCCTCTTCCGAAATCTTACTCAAAGATTCAACCGAAATGAGATTTCTTCTCTTCAGAGCACAGATGGCCTTTTCCGCATTGGCCCAAACTGTATTTTGGGTCAGAATTGCGCCTAACGATATTTCAAGCGGACCCTCTGCCGGCCACCAATGCAAATTTCCAAATGTATTTTCCAGGATTTCGTATGCGTCCGTAATCCAGGATCTTGGAGAAACCATTATCTATATAGGGTAATGAAAAACGTGGCATTACCCCTTTTTATCAAGAGGGCAATTCCTTCCTTGACCGATTTTTTCCCCATCTCCCGCATATAATCAGCAACCGAGTTAACGGGCACTCGATTTACCTGCAAGATAATATCCTGAGGTTGTATCCCCGCTTCATCGGCTGGGCTTCCTTCCTCCACGGCCACCACTATTACCCCCTGTCTTTTCTTCAGACCCAACTGACGTGCCACTTCTGGTGTGATGTTTTGTACCACTAAGCCGAATTTATCTTTCGCCCCTTCACGCGACAGAGCTATTTCCTTTTCCTCTTTTCGTTCGGTTACCGTCACGTAAAAGGTCATCTCCTTCCCGTCTCTCACCACCTTCACCGTGATTTTTTCGCCCACCGGTAGGGAGGCGATCGTAAGGAGAAGCTCATGACTATCCTTAATTTTCTTGCCATTTATTTCCGTAATAACGTCACCGGGTTTCAAACCTGCTCTATCTGCCGGATCGTCTTTAAAAGTTTCAGTAATAATGGCCCCTTCTCGACTTTTCAATTTCAACACCTTAGCCATGTCTTCAGTAACATCCTGAACCGAAATACCCATCCAGGCTCTTGTGACCTTTCCTTTGGCCTTCAGATCGGGAAGGATAGCCTTGGCCATATTGATGGGGATGGCAAACCCAATACCTTGGGCTTGCGCAACTATAGCCGTATTGATCCCTATGACTTTCCCCTCCAGGGAAAAGAGTGGCCCCCCACTGTTGCCAGGATTAATCGAGGCATCCGTTTGAATAAAATTGTCATATGGACCGGCACCGATCACCCGCCCCTTCGCGCTTACGATACCCGCCGTTACCGTATGTTCTAGACCAAAGGGATTTCCTATGGCAATTACCCAGTCTCCTACCCTAACCTTGTCTGAATCCCCGATTTCAGCTACCGGAAGCCTCTCGGCCTTTATTTTTATTAGCGCTATATCAGTTTTCGCATCCTTTCCAATGACCTTGGCATCAAACTGTCGTCCATCGGAGAGCTTGACGATGATCTTATCCGCCTTCTCCACTACGTGATTGTTAGTAAAAATGTAACCGTCGGCACTAATTATAAACCCAGATCCCAAGCTCTGCTGTTTGAATTCCCGCCGCGGGATGTCCCCGAAGAAACGCTCAAAAAATTCGTCCCCAAAAAATCTCTCTAATGGGGAATCACCAAACGGAGAAAAAACCCCTCCCGAACGTACCGTTCGGGTCGTACTTATATTTACTACTGCCGGTTTTACCTTTTCTGTCAAATCGGCGAAGGAGAGCGGCATTCCTTTCACGTCCGAAACGGCCGAGGCTACTGGCGCATCCGGGGCAGGGGTAAAAGAAAAGAAAGAAGACCTTATAACCTCAATCAGTGAGACAAGAAGAAAGGCCACCATGCAGGCGACGAGAAACATGACAAATTTTTTGCGGTCCTGTTTATCCATAGCGATTGTCCTTCTATAATTAAGAATACGGCGTTAATTTTAATCCTTCCATATCAACGGTCAAGATCTTTCCAGATCAACGTTGTTAATAAGTACACCAATCTGTTCTATTTCTACCTTAATTTCATCTCCTGGACGCAGAAAAAGAGGCGGAACACGTGTGTAGCCCACTCCTTCAGGTGTTCCCGTTAAGATAACCGTGCCGGGCTCCAGGGTCATAGAGCGACTTAACTCACTAACAATAGTAGGAATATCGAATATCATATCCCTCGTGGAGGCACTCTGAACAATCTGGTTGTTTAACCACGTGCGAATCTTCAAATCCGGAACCCCTGGAATCTCGTCAACCGTTACAATGCATGGCCCCAGTGGACAGAAGGTATCAAAACTCTTTCCTCGAACCCACTGTCCCTTTTGACCCCGTTCCTTATCCATCTGCCAGTCCCGGGCGCTTACATCATTTGCACAGGTATAACCAAATACGTAATCGAGGGCATTTTCCCGGCTAATGTTCTTACCCCTCTTTCCAATTATCACGGCAAGCTCTCCTTCATAATCCACCCGCTCTGGACCGGCCAGGGGCAATAATATTTTTTCTCCCGGCCCAATGACACTAGTAGGTGCCTTCATGAAGAGAACGGGAACTGTGGGCATACGGGCACCCGTTTCCTCGGCATGTTTCCCATAGTTAAACCCCAAGGCAAATATAGTAGGGGGTTTTATCGGAGCGAGCAACCGATCGATTTCATCACATTCCTCTGTTACCCGGAAATCGGAAAAAATATCTCCGGCGATTACCTGTACCCGCCCGGGCTCCACCGGTTGGTAAAGGCCCATCCTCACCCTACCTGCTTTCGTTACATATCTACAAATTCGCATATCAAAACCTCCACGAAGTGACATATAAGAACAAACCACAGTTTCGTCAACACATTAATAACCCCTTCACCCTTGACAACGATACTTAATCGCTCTAAATTTTGGGTGAGGCAAAAAAATGGGTCGCTATTTCAACCTGGCGGAGCTATACATAGCGGCAAATGCTTTTTTTAGCGCCGAAAAGATCGCCCATCGGCACTTCGGCATTGACTGGAAAAACGCGAAAGAGCTGAAATATGATGTACGAACTATGGCTCAACTCAAAGCCCATGAAGTTCAAGAAGGGGCTTTCGCCCATTTGTGCCGATACGAATACGAGCGTGGGCATTTTTATCGTGTTTGTCTCCAGGACAGTTTGATCCTCGATGCCGTGGGGAGGGCGAAATCTTTTATTAAATTGCCAGCTTTGCTTCTCTACATAGCGGCACATGAGCTGGTACATGTTATAAGATTCTCTCGAGGGGAAGCAGACTTTGAAGCACCAGAAGAAGAAAAAAGAAGAGAAGAGGAGAGGGTTCACATCATAACCAGAAACGTTTTACAACCTTGCATGAATGCAGATTTAAAACTCGTGATCGATTGCTTTAGTAACAGATACCAAATCTGCTAGTAATTAAGCTCCAAGGAGGTTGATCGGAGATGCCTATATATGAATACAAATGCAAAAAGTGCGGGAAGGAATTTGAGGTCTTCCAACGCATATCTGATCCAGAGATTAGGCAATGCCAATTCTGCGAAGGCCCGGTATCAAAGCTTGTTTCTCTGTCTTCCTTTCATTTGAAAGGCAGCGGATGGTACGTAACAGACTACGCAGGGAAAAAACCCTCGACGGGATCAGAGCCAACAACGGAAAAAGAGAAAGAGGGAAAAGAAAAAACTGACAACAATTGATATTTGACCACCGATCCTATTTTCCGTTGATATTTAACCCTCTCGGGCGTCGCCGTAATCGCTGAAGGAGAAATTGTTCGACCGGTCTCTGCGGGAAATCGGAAGGGAGTAAGTCGGCCAGATTTTCGAGCGGTATTTCTACGCGGGCGGCGCTTTTATGTCCTCCTGCACTTCCATATTTTCCAAACGCATGGCGAGCGATACTGCCGCAATCTCGCCTATATCCATCTCCGCGGAAAACGATAATAAATTTGTCCTTAACAATCCCGGCTATAACGACGTAGTAGATATCAACGACGCGCAGGTAAAAGTCGGCTACCTGAACACATACGTCAGCGCTTTCGACCTTGCCTAGATAGCAAACAACACGGTCCCGATATCTACGCCGATAGGAAAAGGCGTGTTCGAAAGATTTTAGATATCTCTCGGGAATTTGGTTAAGTTCAATACGGCGAATTAACTCTCGATTAGCACGGGCAAACGTAAAATAGTACGCACCGATATCTTCCAACGTGGCATCGCGTTCGAAGTTATTCGTATCGCTCTTAATCCCATAAAGCAAGGCCGTATAAAGGCGCCGAGGAATCCTTATCTTGGCGGCCAACAAGTATTCCAGCATTATGGTAGAAAGGGCACCATAATTTTGCCTTACATCTGCCAGTTTGGCATGCCATACAGTTGTTACGGGATGATGATCAATGACAATTTGTGGTTGAACTCCGTTCAAAAGAGAACCGAAAAATGTGGGTTGAGCATCGACCACAGCAACATGTTTGAAGTCTCTTAGTTGCACCTTTCCCAACGATTCTATATCTACCCGCATGGCCTTAATAAAAAGGGCATTCTGAATACGCCGAGGAGGTTCGGTCGCCAATATTTGGCAATTTGAAAGACCGACCAGTTGCCTTAATAGCTCTCGCAAGGCCATCGCCGAGGCAACGGCATCCGGATCCGGACTTCCATAAATGAGAATAGCTAAACTATCCCCTTTTTTCATCATGGACTTCAGGCGAAACACGTTGAAGATAGTTTCTTCCTTTTGCCCAAGTATAGCCTCTATCCGTTTCATCGTAGAAGTATTTTCCCCTCAAAATCGTCGGTAAAAAAGCCGATAATTCGGGCTTCGCTTACGCCCACTTTATGCATCTTTTCAACCAACTCATAGGCTTTGGCTCGATCTACTGCTATAAGAAGCCCTCCCGAGGTCTGGGGGTCAAAGAAAACGTCCAACAACCAATCGGGACACGACGGTGTTTGTTCAAATTTCGACCGGAAGAAATTTTTGTTCCGATAGAGCCCCCCGGGGAGGTAACCGTTTTCGACTACCTCTGCCAGACCAGGTAAAAGAGGAACGGTATCACAATCGACCACCACCCCTATCCTCTCTCCTTCGATCATTTCGGACAGATGACCGATAAGGCCAAAACCGGTCACATCTGTACAGGCATGAATGCCGCCTATATTGATCATACACTCAGCGGCAGACTTGTTCAGGCTCTTCATGGTATTTATGGCAGCTTTTTGTGATTCCTCATCGGCCCAGTCCGCCTTCATGGCAGTACTTAAAAGACCAGAACCTAGTGGTTTCGTCAAGATAAGAAGATCACCGACCTTGGCCCCTCGATTGAGGATGACACGCTCGGGGTGAACTATTCCCATGACGGCGAGACCATATTTAATCTCCTCATCATCAACACTATGACCCCCGATGAGAAGGACGTTTGCTTCGTTCATTTTTTCCAGACCGCCGGCCAAAACCTCACGAAGTACGGAAAGGGGCATGCTCTCCGTTGGAAAACAAACTATGTTCAAAGCCGTTAAAGGAGTTCCTCCCATGGCATAGACATCGCTTAAAGCATTGGCAACCGCGATTTGCCCAAAAAGGTAAGGCTCATCGACGATGGGCGTAAAAAAATCCACCGTTTGAATAATTGCCAAATCCGGTCTTAAACGGTATACGCCTGCGTCCTCATTGTGTTCCATGCCTACAATGAGATCGGGATGGGAAATTAGGGGAAGGTCTTTTAAGGCTTCCTGCAGGTCTCCCGGACCTATTTTGCAAGCTCAGCCTGCCCCCCGAACGGTATGGGTTAGACGAATTTTCTCTTTCGACACGCTTATTCCTCTTCTTTTTCGAAACGGCGCGATTATCATTCTCTTTTAGTACCTTGTCAACTACGAAGATTGCCTTGACAGCAAAACTACTTAACATATAAAGCAAGACCAAAAAATGAGGAACCATGCCAGCAATTTTATATTACAGTACAAATGCTCGCCTCTCTCCCGATTCCGGCATAACTCCTTTTCGTGATTGCGTTTCTTTCCGAGAGGCCTTACTTATGGGGCAAGCGCCAGACGAAGGTCTCTTTATGCCTTGTCATATACCTCCATTAACTTTATCGGAAGTTGAACGTCTAAAGGGTAAACCCTACCAGGATGCAGCCTTTCTCATCGCCTCTGCTTTTTTGAAGGAAGACCTATCGGAAGATTTGATCCGCCAAGTCGTCGATGATTCATACAACTACCCCGTACCGATAGAAAGGGTGACAGATAAAATATACCTTCTCCGTCTCGATCAGGGACCGACTGCATCCTTCAAAGACTTCGCCGCCCGTATGATGGCCCGACTTATGAGCATACTCCGGCCTGCGGGAAAAAGGCTCCATGTCCTGGTGGCAACCTCGGGCGATACGGGAAGCGCGGTTGGGGAAGCTTTCAGAGGTGTGGATGGCATCGATGTAACCATCCTTTATCCGCGTAATGAAGTAAGCCCTCGCCAGAAAAGGCAATTGGATACAATAGGAGAAAATGTGCAGGCCATAAGCATTGACGGTAAATTCGATGACTGCCAAAATCTCGTAAAAGAGGCCTTCGCAGACCCTGAATTAAAAGACCTTAATTTAACTTCTGCCAATTCCATCAACTTTGGTCGCATATTGCCACAGATAATCTATTACGTCTGGTCTTACGCCCAAGTGGCTGAGCCAGGACAAGAAATTGTTTTTTCCGTTCCTTCAGGTAATTTCGGCAATGCCCTCGGTTGTGAATACGCCCGTCGCATGGGATTACCGGTTCGGAGGCTGGTCATGCCGACCAACGAAAATGATGAATTTCCACGTTTTCTAGCCACAGGAGAGTACAGAAAGGTGTCTCCCTCTCGAGCGTGTCTTTCCAGTGCCATGAATGTGGGACACCCGAGTAACTTGGCTCGTTTCTTCGAGCTCTATGGAGGCACGGTAGATAGAACTGGCATAGTGCATAAGTACCCCGATCTAGAAGAGATGCGAAAGCATATCTTCTCGGTTAGCATTTCCGACAAAGAAACAAAAGATACGATAGTTAGGGTATTCAAGGACTACAATGTCTTGCTCGAACCCCATGGAGCCGTCGGATGGAGAGGCCTCGAAATCTTTCTTTCCCAAAATACCATCGATGACCCCTGTATTATCCTTGAGACGGCTCATCCGGCAAAATTCCCCGATGAAATCGGGGATCTCCTGGGAATCGAACCGGAAGTTCCGCCGAGTTTGAAAGAAATAGAAAATCGTTCTGGCCGTCCAATCGAAATGCCCGCCAGTTACGAATCTTTAAAAAGATATCTCCGAGAGAAAGGCGTCAGGGAAGCATAACGTATTTTTGTTCGCCTTTCGGCACGTACCACTTGATAAAATTATAGCTAATGCCGAGAGGAGCTGGTTCTACTCCCCTCACGCGGGCACTAATTATGGGCAGTGCATCGGGCACATACAGAAAAACGTAAGGCTGATCTTCGGCCAAAATTTCCTGTATCCGATCATAACAGGCCTTCCTTTGTGGGAGACTAAAGGTGCTACGTCCCATTTCGATCAACCTATCGACCTCTCTGTTCCGATAGGAAATAAAATTTAACTCGTCAGGTCCTGATTTACTTGAGTGCCAAACATCAAATATGTCTGGGTCCTGAGGGATGGTCCAGCCGAGAATGGTGGCCTCGAATCGCCTTTTCCCGATAAAATCGTTGACAAAAGACGCCCACTCTAAAATTCTAATCTTCGCCTTAATCCCCACTTCAGCCAATCTCCGTTGGATAATTTCTGCCGTCTTAGCCCGTACCTCATTTCCTTGATTCGTTATAATTTCAAAAACAAACTTTTGTCCATCCTTTTCCAGGATACCATCTCCATCCGTATCTTTCCAACCTGCGTTCGATAACAATTCGCGCGCCCGTGATGGATCATATTCATATTTTTTTACTTTATCGTTATGCCAGATGGTCCCCGGCTTGTAGGGCCCTGTTGCAGGCCGACCTAAACCCAACAAAACACCTTTGATAATTTCCTCCTTATTAATGGCATAGGCAATGGCCTGCCGCACGCGACGGTCCGAGAAAAAAGGATGTCGCAGATTAAAACCTAAATACGTGTAGGAAAATGAGAGATATCGATATTTTTTAAAATTTTTTTTAAAAACAGGGGTCTCCGTCTGACGAGTGTACTGGAGAGGTGTTAGGTTCATTTGGTCAATGCCACCCGCTCGAAGCTCCAGAAACATGGTAGCCGTATCAGGAATGATTCGCATGACATAGCCGTCGAAGTAAGGACGACCTTCAAAATAGTCCGGATTATATACCAAGACTATTTTCTGTCCCTGCACCCACTGTTTGAAGCGAAAAGGACCCGTTCCAATGGGGTGGCGCGCGAGGGCGGTTGTCGTGATATCTTTTCCCTCCAGTAGATGACGGGGCAAGATGGCGGCACCCCAGCTCATAAGGGCAGGAGCAAAAGGTTCTCCGTACTGAACTCGAAAGGTATAATCGTCAAGTATCTCTGCCTTTTTAACTTTTAGAAAGTCTCCCGCATAGGCAGTAGGCGTCCGCGGATCAATCGTGACCTGATAGGTAAAAAGAACATCCTTAGCAGTAAAAGGCATCCCGTCATGCCATTTAACACCTTTTCTCAGATGAAATGTAATCGTTAAACCATCACGAGAAATATGCCAAGACTCTGCCAAATCCCCCACAATATTAATGTCCTTGTCGTATTTGACCAGCCCGTTATAGATTAAGCTTCCTATTTGATGTGAAGTGCTGTCGGTGGAAAGAAGAGGGATCAGATTTGAGGCGTCCCCAATGGATCCTTCTATAATGATATCCCCGTAAGCAGGTGTACCTGAGGTTACATTTGGCGTACTAGAATCCTCAAACGAGATATTGCATGCGGCATATAGAAAAATAATAAATCCCACACCTACGAGGCGAAAAATGACTTTCATAAATGCCTAAGGCTTAGATTCAGTTAATAGCTGGGAAATTCTTTCCTTAATTTTATCCTCACTCAAAAACCCGTGAAATCTACCGACTTCTTTTCCTGCCCGGTCGAAAAAAATGAGGGTCGGAATAACCATAATCTTATATTTATCGGCGACTTCCTTTTCATAACGCACATCGATGAGGACAACCTCCATCTTTCCCGCGTATTCACTTTTAATTTTTTGCAGAATAGGGCGTAATTCTTTACAGGGAGCACAATTATCGGCGCCAAATTCTACTAAAACAGGTCTGCCTTTTTTCAGGGCGGCCTGCAAATCTTTATCCCCTTGAGATTCTTTAACCGGCAGTTTAGCTATTTTTTCCAAGGCGCGATCATTAATTTCGACTTTCGCCGTATTGCGTAGCTCCTGCATGAGATTCTCCACGTGCCCGTAGAGACGCCTCTGCTCAAGCATCATCTTAATATAGGGCATAACTTCGGCTTTGTTCTTCCCGGCAAAATGATCCTTATAGGCACGATAAAACTCTTCTGCCTCTTGTTCCGTTATGGGAGGCAGATGAGCGTACTTTTTCGTAAGATAGTTGTTTATCAGAGCACCTTCGTCCGATACACTTTTCGCCTCTTTACCGGCCGCTTTTTTCGCCTCCCGGAGCAAGAGTAAATGGGCAATGAATCCCTCCACAAAAATGCGGGGTTGAGCCTTCATAAAATCATAGGCTTCCGGATCCATGCGAGAAAGTCTCTCACGGAAAGAGGCAGTAGATACCTTTTCTCCATCTATTTTAACGATCCAGGAGTCGTCATAAAATTGTAAATAGAGCCAAACGCCCACGCCGCTTAGAATAACGAAGGCGCAAATAATCACCACCAACCAGATTTTTTTCTTTCGCTCCATTTTTCCTCCTCAACTAGTTCTTGCGGAAACTAAGATGGGAGCATTACCATGACGGCATAATACGTCAAGGTCTTTTTCCCTCCCCTGCGGCCAGGTATTCAAAACTGCTTCCGAATCTCTGTCTATTCCCTTCTTTACTCTGCATAATCTTGAAAAGAACGCAGTATAGTCAGGATTTCTTCTTGACCTCGAAGGATTCGAAGGGGCTCATCAGGACACGCCACAACGCAGGTTGGGACTGACTTAATCCCATAGCCCTTGGCCAGATGGTCTATATAACTTTCAATTTTTTCATTGTAGAAGAAGGGAAGAGAGATTTTTCTTGCTTTGAATTCCCTTTCCAAATGCTCTTCTTTAAGAGCAGAGAGGCGAGAAGCAAGGTCAAATAGAAATCTTCTTATGGCCAAGGCGTGGTCAAAGGAGGTCTCCTCATTTACGGCCCGTAGGAAGTATTTCGTATACAAAGGTGTTAAGGGGTAAAGGGGGAGGTCAATAAAACACAAACGAATACGGTTATTATGCACTAACCTCCTCACTAACGGCTCCAAATCCCTTTCCAACCGCTGACAGGGAAGGCAAAAATAATCGCTGAAAATAAAAACCTCGCACTTGCCGGCACCCCAATGAGGCAAAGGGGGGATCTGCTCACCCGACACTCGAGAAAAAAGCAAAACGCCAGAGAGGAAAAACACAATTAACCATGTCTGTTTCACGTGAAACATTTTATTCTTGCCACGCCTTTAACAGCCATTCACGGATCTTTTCTTTAGGAGGCAATTTACCAACTGACACGACTTGCCCATTGATTATCAAAGCGGGTGTCCCCTTTACCCTATAGCGTGTAATTTCTTTTATGTTTTCTATATGCTCTATGGATCCGGCCAATTTAAGTTCCTCCATGACGTTACGACAATCTTTTTCGAGCTGATTGCAGCGTGCACATCCCGGGCCCAAGATAATAACCTCCAAGCCCTCACTTTTATCCTCTTCTACGGGTAGGCCCATATATTTCCTATACTCTCGGACGAAAGCCTTTTTATAATGATCTTTCGCATCTCGCGGAATATAATTTTCCACGGACAACTGGCGAAGCATCTCTTCCGCTATGTCTTCTTCCAAGTGAGCAGAAAACTTTTTCGCTACCTCTTCCAAGACGCGATCCAGGTCAACAATTCCAACGAGATGATTTTTGATCTTGATTCTCCTTACTCTTGACTCGTTCATCACTTCTCCTTACGTTCTTAGCCTTTCCCTATGGACTTTCGAATTTAAGGTCGTTAGATTAATGTAACTACTATTTCCCGTTTAGTCCGCGGCCCGTCAAATTCGCAAAAGAAAATATTCTGCCACGTACTCAGGAGCAGCTCTCCCTCTTTGACCGGTATAACTTCCGATGGACCGATGAGACCCGCCTTTATATGAGCGTCACCATTTCCATCTTCTCGGTCGTGACGCCAAATGCCCCTAGGCACAATCCTTTGCAGACATTCTAAAACATCTTTTTTTATTTCGGGATCCCAGTTTTCTTGAATCATAATGGCGGCCGTTGCCCCCCGGGCATACAGAACACATATTTCGGCTTCTCTTCCGTATGTTCGTACAATTGCTTTTACCTCGTCCGTTATGTCAACGAGCTCCTCTCTCTGATGAGTCGAGATATGTAAAAGATGCCTCATGTTACCACCTTCACAGAGGTAGATTTATAAGCTCTATATTCCCCAACCCTCTCCCCAAAAATCTCTCGGCGATGGTGTGAAATCTTAAAGGTACATCCGTTACGTAATATCTATATTCCACCGGCAGGCTAGCGTTGTTGGCCAATCCTTTTTCCTCCAAAAGCCCCGCCACTCTCTCCGCCATTGCTACCGCCGAGTCAACCAGTACAACCTGCGGGCCCACAATTTCCCGAAGGAGTGGTTTCAGCAAAGGATAATGGGTACAACCTAATACTAGAGTATCTATGTTTTCCGCGAGGAGAGGTCGTAAGTATTCCTGGGCCGTGAGGCGTGTTACAGGATGATCTAACCATCCCTCCTCCACTAGGGGCACAAAAAGGGGACACGCTTGAGAAACGACACGAGCATTTGGGTCGTATGAATGTATTTTTCTGGCGTACGCATTGCTGTTAATCGTAGCGGGGGTACCAATAATCCCGATAACTCTACTTCTGCTTTCCCTGATCGCTTTTCGGGCTCCCGCATCAATTACCTCCAACACGGGCACGGAAGAAATCTGTTGCACCATCTCAAAGGCAACAGAAGACATAGTATTGCAGGCAATAATAAGGATCTTAACGTTTTTCCTGAGGAGAAATTTTGCTATCTCCATCGCATAACGATTGATGGTATCCTTCGATTTTATGCCATAGGGAACTCGTGCAGTATCTCCAAAATAATAGATACTCTCTGTCGGCAAGCGCTCCATCAATGCTTTAACCACGGTCAGCCCACCGATACCCGAATCGAAAACTCCGATTGCATTCTCTTTTTTCATGGAACTCCTTTTCTTCGTTAGTATACGTTCTGTTATTATGCCGGGGTGGGATTTTTTTCAACCTCCATTCAAGGTATGCGCTTGCGACGGAAGCCCTTCTGAAATGCTCACGATAGTATCTTTTTTCCAACAAATCGGTCTGTTCCGATACCATAGAAACCGGTCGCAACCATATAGCTCCCTTTGCTGATAATAGTAGCCTAGATTGACATCTCAGTGAGCAAATTACCGATAGGCGCATCTGGCCCTACACATTTCTGAGACGTTAAAGTCAACTTACCAGCTCATTCAAGTCATCTGGGTTGGTTATCCAAGATCAACCATTCCGTGGGCAAAATAGGATCATTGTTTAAATTTTGTGGCTTTTTCTTGACAGACTCTTCTCGCATATTATATTGCCCTTGTGACACAAAGCATTTCTTTGAAAAACATAATAACCTACGCGACTCTCTTTGTCTCGTCATTTTTCTTCAAAAAATGAGAGGATTACAATGTCTCTTCTTAAAGAATTATTATTAGCCGGTATAATAGCCCTGAAGGACTACGTTGCTACCCATGTCCTCACTTGTTTAGTCCCCGCCTTTCTTCTGGCAGGCGGTATGGTTGCCTTTATCAATCAAGAAGCCATTCTCAATTCTCTGGGGAGAAAAGCCAGTAAAATAAAATCATTTTCCCTCGCCAGTATTGCCAGTTTTTTCGTCGCCGCCTGCTCCTGCACTGTCATCCCCGTCTCCGCTGGTCTTTACTTCAGCGGGGCGGCCATTGGGGTGTCTTTTATCGTCCTATGGGTGGCGCCTTCGGCCAATATTCTCTCTCTGATTTATACAGGCCATATCTTGGGGCTTGAGATGGTGTTGGCGCGAGTGGTGTCTTCCATCACCATGGCCTTCGTCGTCGGCTGGGTTATGACAGTCGCCTTCCCTCAACAGGAAGCTGCAGCAGAGGAGATAGAAGAGCCCCAAAAGGAGAGCAGAATTTTAACTAAAAAACACCTTATCTTCTTACTCCTCATCGTGCTCTCCCTGCTTTTGCCCAATTATATAGGTCAGACGGGGCCCTATTCATTAAAACTTATAATCTGGGCACTGGTTACGGCTGTTATGGTTTTATTTGCCCTTCGGTCACTAACCAAAGAAGAGATTAAAAGTTGGCTGCGTGAATCATGGTGGTTTGTAAAAATGATCTTTCCCCTCCTTCTTGGCGGGGTTTTTCTCGTCGGAGTTATCGGTAAACTCTTGCCCGACGCCTGGATCAGAACATGGCTAGGGGGTAACGGATTGATTCCGTCTTTTCTTGCCACTTTGATCGGAGCGATAAGTTACTTTGCCACCATGACGGAGGCCCCGTTCGTTGACACCCTGATGAAGCTGGGCATGGGTAAAGGGCCTGCTCTGGCACTATTACTCACAGGACCTGGTTTGAGTTTACCCAACTGGATTGCCATCGCTCGGGTGTTTGGAGTAAAAAAATCTGTCATTTACGTAGTCACAATCGTCATTCTCGGCACTTTCGTCGGATGGCTTTTTGGAAACTTTATTTTTAAAACATAGGGAGGTTCCTTTATGAAAATAATCGTTGCCGGCCCTGGCTGCGCCAGATGCCATGCGACAGAGAAAAACGTTCTTGAAGCCGTAAAATCATTAAACCTCGAGGCAGAAGTGTCCCATGTTTTTAATGTGCTGGAATTTAAGGAATTAGGAGTCAAAGTAACACCATCCGTTATCGTAGATGGAAAAGTAGTCGTCTCGGGTAAAATACCCTCTGTTGAGGAGTTAAAGAGTATTTTCCAGGCATACCAAACGGGCTGAAGATGAATACTTTTATCACTATGGTAACCGGCCTTGGCATCCTTTCTGTGATATCTGGGATGCTGGGACTGGGGGTGGCATTTTCCGCTGTACCCTTCCTGTCATTATTTCTCCCCGACTTGGTCCATCAAGTTCAACCATTATCTTTGGTTCTAAATGGAATCACCGCCCTCTTTGCTGTCTTCGGTTTTGCTCAAAGCGGGCTCATAGATTGGAAAAAGGCCCTGACTCTTGCCGCAATCACTACCGTGAGTGCTCCTATTGGCTCTTGGATCGTTCATTATATTCCCGTCATGATGGTTTGGATAATTTATCTTGTATCTGTTTTCTACCTATCTTTTCGCCTCTTTAAGCCCATCCAAGAAAGGCCGGGAAAAGAGAACTTCAATCTGGCGCTGATCTTGGCCGTCCCGATTTCTATCTTAAGTGGCCTTCTGGGCATTGGTCCGGGTTTTTTGCTGATGCCAACCCTCATCCTCGTAGGATTTCCTGCCAAAAAGGCGGCCGGCATAAACGCCTTTGCCGTAGTGCCTCCTTCCTTTTCTGCTCTTCTTCCCCATGTCGGCAGGGCTGTATGGGATATCTCCCTCACCACAGTCCTCCTTCTCGCAGGAGCCGCGGGATCTTACTTAGGTGCCCGCTTGAGCAGTTTGTTCCTTCCCAATCAGAGGCTTAAACAAGGTTTTGGTGCCCTAATAGTTGCTATGACTGTTTACAAGATTCTTACCATGCTCGTATGAGGCGGAAAAAATTTAATCCTGAAAAAATTCTCAAGTTAAACAACCCAGAGCGCCTCAAGGATATTCCTACCAATTTCATCTGGGAAAGGCTTCAATTGAAAGAAACACCGAAAAAGATTGTCGATGTCGGTGCTGGAACAGGTCTTTTTACCGTTGCCTTTTCTCAGTTAGCACCGCTTGCCACCGTTTTTGCCTGTGACATAGCACCAGAGATGATTACCTGGCTAAAAGAAAAAGTGTCTCCATTACATCCTCAAATTGTCCCTCTTCTAATGGAAGAGTGCCATCTGCCTCTCCCAGAAGGAGTAGTTGATCTGCTCTACATGATCAACCTTCATCACGAGTTGGAACAGCCCATAGAGTTGCTCACCGATTGTCGGCGCGTTTTAAAACCAACCGGTATTCTATTTATCGTGGATTGGAAGGCAGAAAAAACAGAGCACGGTCCTCCTCTCCCGTTACGCGTCCCTCCCGAAGTAGTGGAGAGGCAGTTGCAAGAGACCCATTTCGTGGTCCTTTCACGGCACGAGGAAATGAAATACCATTATCTCATCATCGCTCAAAAAAACCCTCAATGTCCCGATCCTGCAAGATAACGAACTGCCTTTTCTAGACCTTCTAAAGAGAGCTCGAACATGGGAAAGATTTTGCGAATGACACCAATGGTCCATGTATATTCCCAATATTTTTCCTCGACCGGATTTAACCACACAGAATGACGAAAAAGCCCGGCGAGGAATTTCAAACGCTCTATACTGGGGATACCAGGTTTGGAGTCGACGTAAATTGCCCCATTGGGGTGAGTAAGTTCATAGGGCGCCATGCTGGCATCGCCTACGATGATAAGTCTCGTCTCTGGGTCGTAACGGACGAAATCTCCCAGCTCTTCCGGCTTATAATGTCTTTGAGGATCCGCCCATACGCGGCTGTAAATAGTGTTATGAAAATAGAAAATCTTGAGTTCTTTGAACTGACTCGAAGCATAGCGAAAAAGGGTTTGGACAACCTCTACATACGGATCCATCGACCAGCCCCCATTATCGATCATGAGAATGACTTTAAGGCGATCCGTTAGACGGCGATCGAAGACAATTTCTATTTCTCCTGCATTTCTCATGGTTTCGTAAATCGTGCGATTAACATTGACCACATCCTTGGGCCCCGTTGGCGTTAGGTATTTTAGCCTTTTCAATGCCTCTGCCATCTGAGACGAGGTTAAGGGTCCATCTAAGGAATACTCTCGATAGCGCCGCTCGAGGGCTACTTTGATGGCCGACTTGTGGCGGGAAACACCACCAACCCTCATCCCGCCGGGATGATATCCCGAATGCCCCGTGGGAGAAGTACCCCCGGTTCCTATCCATTTATTTCCTCCCTGGTGGGCCTCCGTTTGCTCCTTTAGGCGTTCGAGAAAATATTTGACGAGTTCTTCCGGGGTCATATGCTGGATCTCTTCTTGCGACAGCCCCAATTCCCTCGCCAAATCCGCCGGATCTTTCAGCCATTCCCTAAGCAGCTCCCTGATGATATCCGTTAGTTCCACGGTTGATGGCTCCTCGAAGGAAACCCCTCGGAAGTGACTGGCGAAAATTTGATCATAAAGATCGAAGTAACGTTCACTTTTTATCAAAATAGAACGGGCGACGGTGTAAAAATCCTCAAGTGATTTAATTAAACCGAGATTGAGGGCCTTTTGCAGGCGAAGGAACGCCGTCGGGGTGACGGGGATTCCTTGACTTCTTAAGGCATAAAAAAAATCCACAAACATGGCTTTCTATCTTCTGGCGCCAACGTACTGCATGGCCAAGTGTAGATCGGCGCTCTTTTTGAAGAGAACCCCTAGGAAGGGTATTCGTCCTTGTTCGAGAATACGAGGGTTAAAGTCCGGATCTGCCTTGAGCGCCCGGATCCAATTTATCAACTCCCGCGTGGCTGGTTTTTTTTCAATCCCTCGTATCTCTCTAAGACGGTAAAACTGGGTTATGCACAGTTTTATCAGATTATCTTCAAGTTCGGGAAAATGAACCTTGACGATTCTTCTCATCATGTCCGGATCGGGAAAGGCAATGTGATGGAAGTTACAGCGCCCAAGAAAAGGATCCGAAAGATCTTTTTTAGCATTGGAGGTAATAATTACAATGGGACGATGTTTCGCCTTAATGGTTTTGTCTATTTCGATGATATCGAACTGCATTTGATCTAGCACATCAAGCATGTCATCCTGAAAGTCCGTATCGGCCTTGTCGATTTCGTCGATGAGCAGAACGGTCTTTCGTTCTGCGGTAAAGGCCTGCCCTATTTTTCCCATCCTGATATAATCCTCTATGCGGCTCACATCTCGCTTGGAATCCCCGAAACGACTGTCGTTTAGCCGAGTAAGGGTATCGTATTGATATAGAGCATCGATCAGCTTCATGCTGGATTTCACGTTCAGAATTATCAGGGGCATCTGCAGGCTTTCGGCAATCGCGTGAGCCAGCATAGTTTTTCCCGTACCCGGCTCTCCTTTTAAGAGCAAGGGCATCTCCAACGCAATGGAAACATTTACTATCTTGGCCAGTTCTTCATCGAGGACGTACTTAGAAGCGCCAGTGAATAATCTTAAGTTATTATCCTTTGTCATTTTCTACTCCTTCTTTCTCCGTAATCTTACGCTGGGGCTTTTTAAATCATTTCGCAAAAAAATACTATCCTCTATCTGCTTAATAACGATTTAAAGGGATAGCAGTGCTTTTCCAATCTTGCGTTCCTTCCTCATCGAGGAGATTTGGTAAATCGGTACTGGGAGCCATCCTCCACACTGGTGGCCTCTTTTCAAGAAAAGAGGTCACCCCCTCCTGAGCATCGGGGGTTCGGCAGATCCATTCGAAAAGTGGCATCTCTCGGCGAAACATCTGAAAAACGGAAGAAGTCAACCCTTCCCAGAGCAGTCTCTTCGATATTGCCACGGCCACCGGCGCAGCCAACAAAAACTCCTTTGCCCTCTCGATTGTCGCCGGCAAGACTTGATCTGAAGGTAAAGCTACAGAAGCAAGACCCATTTCGGCCATTTCTTTACCCGTAATCATTCTTCCTGTAAGCATTAAATCTGCTGCCCTCGACAGACCAGCCACCCGAGCTACGGTCACATGAGAGGCCAGCTCTGGAATTATGCCTCGCCGAACGAAAGCAAACTGAATTTTAGCCTCCTGGGCAACGATACGTATATCGCAAGACATGGCATAGGTTATACCAACGCCAATGGCATGACCGTTAATGGCAGCCAGTACCGGCTTTCTCAACTGCCACGGCATAACGGAAGGGAAGGTCACATCACCTGTTTGATTTGGATCTTTATCCTCTCCCTCAACAAATGCCTCAGCACCACCGCTTAAATCAGACCCGACGCAAAAGGCCTTTCCTTTGCCGGTGATAACGATGGCCCTTATCTTATCATCCCGATCTAGCTCTCGCATAGCTTGACTTACTTCTCGGTCCATCTTTCTATTCCAGGCATTCATCACTTCCGGACGATTAAGATAAACGATAGCGATCTGATCTTCTATTTCTACGATAATCGTCGCGTATTGCATAAGATGATCACCTCCTATCGATTAATGCTTTTGTATTGCCTTTTTCGGGGAAAAAAGTAAAATACGAATAAAAAAACGGGGGTGAAGAGATGCAGAAAAATTCACGGGAAGCAAGAAAAAAGAAAGTAATCGAGGTGCTAAATCGAGCGCGGGCAATGGAGCTTATGGCCATTCACCAATACATGAACCAACATTACAATTTGGACGACATGGACTATGGCGATCTGGCGGCCAAGGTGAAGCTTATCGCCATCGATGAGATGCGCCATGCCGAAATGTTTGCCGAGCGGATCAAAGAACTAGGAGGTGAGCCGACGGTAGACCCGGAAGGGAAAGTGGAAAAAGGTCAGAAAGTAGAAGCAATCTTTCCCTTCAATTCAAAGCTCGAAGACGACACCATCGATTATTATAATCAATTTATCGAAGTCTGCCGGGAAAACGGTGACGCCATCAGTATGAAGCTATTCGAGACGATAGTAGACGAAGAGCAGGTCCACTTCAATTATTTTTCCAATGTAAGCGACCACATAAAAACCTTGGGAGCTGCATATCTCTCTCAGATTGCAGGTACTCCCGCCGATATCGGTCCACCCTCCAAAGGATTTGTTACCGGACAAACGGGCCCTAACCTCTAACCTTTGATACAACCTACCGTACGCAGGCGGGCCACCTTACCGGCCAGGCCCGCCCGATGTACAACTTCGACTACTTCCGAAACACTCTTATAGGCTTCAGGAATCTCCTCATGGAGTGTTTCCTTGCCTTCGGCCATGACGATGACTCCTATTTTCGCCATTTCCTTAGCTATGGCTCTGTTTTTACTTGCCTTTATTGCCTGTGAACGACTCATTACCCGCCCTGCCCCGTGGCAGGCACTTCCAAAGGTTTCTCTTATAGCCCCTTCTTTTCCGACCAATACATAGGCGCCGTGAGCCATATCGCCGGGAATCAAAACTGGCTGTCCTACCTGCCGGTAAATCTTTGGCACGGCCGGATGACCGGAAGGCAAAGCCCGGGTAGCTCCCTTACGATGGACGCACAACTCCACTTCTTGGCCTTCGATCACGAATTTCTCCTTTTTGGCGATATTATGACATACATCGTAAAGAAGCCTCATGCCCAATTCTCGAGAGGAGAGACGAAATACCTTTTCAAAGGTTTCACGGGTCCAGTGGGTCAGCATCTGCCTATTTGCCCAGGCGTAATTGGCCGCACAGGCCATAGCAGCAAAATACTCCTTCCCTAGGGCAGAAGAAAGGTAGGCACAGGCCAGTTGCCTATCGGGGAGCGTAAAATCAAGATTCTTTATCTCTTTTACCATACGGGCCAAAAAATCATCACAGATTTGATAACCCAACCCCCGAGAGCCACTGTGGATCATGACAGCAACCTGTCCCTCTTCCAATCCGAAAGCAGTTGCAGCTTTGGAATCGAAGATTTCCTCTACCACCTCTATTTCCAAGAAGTGGTTACCCGACCCCAAGGTGCCAAGTTGATCTCTTCCTCTCTCCAAAGCCCTCTCGCTTACCACCTCCGGGTCCGCTTCTTCCATCACTCCCCCGTCCTCCGTGGTTTCCAAATCTTCCTCCGTTCCGTATCCGTTTCGTACAGCCCACCTTGCACCTTCTTTTAAGACTTTTTTCTCTTCTGCCACAGACAGCTTGACTGGCCCAGTCGATCCAACACCGGAGGGAATAGAGCGAAAAAGGGCATGCATAAGCTCTTCAAGACGATCTTCTATCATTTCGTATTTTAATTTTGAGATTAAAAGCCGACAACCACAGTTTATATCGTATCCCACACCCCCCGGAGAAATGATACCCTCTTTCATAGAAAAGGCCGCTACCCCACCAATCGGAAATCCATATCCCCAGTGACAGTCTGGCATGGCAAGGGATGCTTTTACAATACCCGGCAGGTGCGCCACATTCGCCACTTGCTTGAAACTCTCATCTTTGCCCATCGAGGCAAGGAGGGCTTCTGAGGTATAAATGAGGCCTGGGACTCTCATCCCGCCAGTTTTTGGAACCTCCCAACGATAATCGTCAATCTTCCTCAACATAATTTTCCTTTTTTATATGTCGCAAATAAATCGACCCCGCCATCCGCAAGACGTGCGTTCAATTTGGGCACCATGGTACGTAACCGCTTTTACCTCCCTAAATGGTCCATGAAGTTTAAAATCTATATCTTCTCCCTTGACTACGCACGTAATTATCTTACGCCTCATCTCCTTTACCTGGACAGTATGACCAATGAAATTTCCCCCATTTACAAGAAATAAAAGCTCGCGTAGGTAATTGACCCACAGGTCCAATTCATCTACTCCCTTGACCTGGATCGCCCGCTCCTGCCTTTCCCGGACCATCTCCCGATTGACGATCAGGGAATAGAGAGCCAGGGCTGCATTTTCGTATAGTTCTCTTTTGGTTCTGCCCACCACTTCACATCCGATGTCAGCAGTATGATCAAGATACCAATAACGGGGTTTCCTCTTCTCCATTTTCTTCCTTATCGATTCGAGCAACACCAACCAGGCGCTCTCCCGCCACCAAGTCGATGAGTTTTACCCCTTGTGTTCCTCGGTGGGTGACGGGAATTTCATTTACCGACAGGCGAATGATATTTCCTCCATCGCTGATGAGAATTACGTCCTCGTCTCCTGAAACCTGGCAAATGCCGGATACGTAACCGACACGGGGAGCGGTTTTCAGATTAATGATGCCCTTTCCTCCTCGACTCTGGGTTCTATATTCATCTATGGGCGATCGCTTTCCAAACCCCTTCTCAGTTACAGTTAGAAGGGTGCTACCGTGGGTGGGGATTTCTATTCCCACAATGCTATCCCCCGGCTCGAGTTGGATACCCCTGACACCTCGAGCCTGACGTCCCATATCACGTACTTCTCTTTCATCAAATCGAATCGCCTTACCAAAGCGGGTGGCCAAAAATATTTCTCCTTCTCCGTTCGTTTCTTTGACATCAACCAACGTATCGCCCTCATCGATGGAGACGGCAATAATGCCTGTGCTACGGGGATTGGAATAAGCGGCAAGGGAGGTCTTTTTGATAATCCCATTTTTAGTCACCATGACAGCATAAAGATGGGAGGAGAACTCTCGTACCGGTAAAATGGCGCGCACTCGCTCTCCGGCATGAAAATTTATCAGGTTTACTAAAGCTTTCCCCTTGGCTGTGCGGCTCGCCTCAGGAATTTGGTAGACTTTAAGCCAGTAAACACGACCACGATCCGTGAATACAAGAAGATAATCGTGCGTTGAGGCGATAAACACCTTTTCTACAAAATCTTCCTCTTTCGTTACCATGCTGAGTTTACCCCGACCGCCACGCCTTTGGCTACGGTAGACATTGAGAGGGCTGCGCTTGATGTATCCCGCATGGGATACGGTTACCACCATATCTTCTTCGGCAATGAGGTCTTCAATTTCAATGTCCTTCACCTCATCGATTATCTCTGTACGCCTTTCGTCGCCATACCGATCCCGAATTTCCTCCAGTTCTTTAATTATGACATCGAGCATTAACTTTGGATCACTTAAGATTGCCTCCAATCTCTCCATCTCTATTTTTACTTCTCCGTATTCTTGCTCGATCTTTTCTCTTTCCAAGCCTGTAAGGCGCTGGAGTCTCATTTCTAAAATGGCTTTGGCTTGAACTTCGGTGAGACTAAATCTATCACAGAGAGTTCTTGCCGCTTCTTGAGGATCCCGTGCGGCTTTGATGGTGGCAATTATATCATCTATGCGACCCAAGGCGGTAAGAAAGCCTTCCAAAATGTGGGCTCGTTCTCTGGCTTGATTAAGCTCGAAACGAGTTCGACGAGTGACCACTTGTTTCCTAAATTCCACGAAGCTCACGAGCATGTCTTTGAGATTGTAGATACGTGGTTGATTATTTTCGATGGCGAGCATGATGATGCCGAAAGTACTCTCCATTGGAGTATGTTTATAAAGCTGATTCAAGATGACCTCTGCCGGTTCATCTTTTCTCAAGTCAATAACCACGCGAATACCCTCGCGATCCGACTCATCCCTTAAATCGGAAATGCCTTCTATCCTCTTTTCCCTTACCAGCTCAGATATTTTTTCGATTAAATCGGCTTTGTTAACTTGATAGGGTAATTCCGTTATGACTATACTTTCGCGGTCCTTTTTTGGATTTTTCTCTATTATCGTCCTTGCGCGGACACGTATTATACCCCTTCCTGTCTGATAAGCCTGCCAGATGCCTTCCCGGCCGTTAATAAAAGCCGCTGTGGGGAAGTCAGGACCGGGAATAAAAGACATCAATTCTTCAACGGAAATTTCAGGATTACGTATTAAAGCAATAACACCGTCTATCACTTCCCTTATATTGTGCGGCGGGATGTTGGTCGCAACACCTACGGCAATGCCCGAAGCCCCGTTTAAAAGCAGAAGAGGCAATCGAGCCGGTAAAAGAGAAGGCTCCGTTAAAGACTCATCGTAATTCGGAACGAAGTTAACGGTGTCTTTGTCTAAATCCGCGAGGAGTTCCTCGGCCAGCCTTGCCATCCTCACCTCTGTATACCTCATCGCTGCTGGGGGATCGCCATCGATCGATCCAAAATTGCCCTGCCCGTCGATTAATGGATATCTCATGTTAAAGTCTTGGGCCATTCGAACGATGGTTTCGTATACTGCTGCATCACCATGGGGATGATATTTGCCTATGATATCGCCTACGATGCGAGCCGATTTTTTGTAAGGACGATTCCAACGATTTCCCATTTCGGCCATAGCGAAGAGAACCCGACGGTGTACAGGTTTAAGCCCGTCTCGCACATCGGGAATAGCTCGACCGATAATGACACTCATAGCATAATCCACATAGGACTTCGTCATTTCATCTTCGATATTGATCGGTATGAGAGATTGAGAGTTACTCATTATTAATCTCCTTCTTTATAGGTCGAGGTTAGAGGCGTAGAGAGCATTTTTGTAAATGAATTCTTTACGTGGCTCTACTTGATCGCCCATGAGGGTAGTAAATATTTCATCGGCAATAATCGCATCATCGACACAAACTTTAAGTAACGTTCTTTTCTCAGGATTCATGGTTGTCTCCCACAGTTGTTCTGGGTTCATTTCGCCGAGACCTTTGTAACGTTGAACAGTGATGCCCTTCTTTCCATATTCCATTACCTTATTTACGAGCTCGGTAAGGGATGGTACCTCGAGTTCTTCTTTACCTTCTTCCACCGATAGATGATAAGGAGGCGTACCAACTTGGGTTATTGCTGCATAAAGCGATTTCAGCTCCATAAACAATGGATTCTTGATGAGTCCCCGATCGACACAAAATTCACCTGTTAAACCTTCCTTCGTGATCGTAAAAGTAATCTTCCAGCCCCCATGGTCGGAATCCGGTTGGATGACATAACTTGATACCATATTGCTGGCTACCACCTTCGCCGCTAGATGGTTGAGACCCTCTTCGGAACGAAAGATCGCCTCCGGCAGATTACTCTCCTGGGCCAAGGCACAGATAACATGGCGATCCAATCTATCACGCTCAAACCTACCCAGAATCTCCTCTATTCGATTTATCTTTTTCAGAATGGAGAGTAATTTGTGTCCCTTAATTGGTTCCCCTTCACCCCGAAGGAGGGTTAACTTTTCCACCCCCCGGTTCAACACATAATCTCTCATCTCCTCTTCTTTTACGCAGTAAAACTCTTTTTTCCCATCGGCAATTCGGTAAAGGGGAGGTTGAGCGATATACAAGTACCCTCGCTCAATTACCTCCCTCATTTGACGAAAGAAGAAGGTTAAAAGGAGAGTTCGGATATGAAGGCCGTCAACGTCGGCATCTGTCATTAGGATGATCTTATGGTAGCGGATTTTACTTATATCGTAATCTTCTTTACCTATGCCCGTACCCAAAGCCGTGACAATCATCTTTATTTCTTCGTTCTGGAGCATCTTATCGAAACGCGCTTTCTCAACGTTTAAGATCTTTCCTCTCAAAGGTAGGATGGCCTGATTCCTTCTATCTCGACCTTGCTTGGCTGAACCCCCCGCCGAATCTCCTTCAACGAGAAATAGCTCACTTAAGGCCGGGTCCTTTTCCTGACAGTCTGCCAGCTTGCCCGGTAAAGACCCTACCTCTAAGGCACTCTTCCGGCGCGTCAGCTCTCGGGCGCGCCGAGCCGCTTCACGCGCCCTGGCCGCTTCCATACATTTAGCCAGTATTTGACGAGCTATAGCTGGATTTTCCTCTAAAAAGTTTCCTACTTTCTCATAAACGATGCCTTCGACGATGCCCTTAACCTCGCTGTTTCCCAGCTTTGTCTTTGTCTGGCCCTCGAATTGGGGATTTTTCAATTTCACACTAATAACCGCTGTCAGTCCTTCGCGGAGATCTTCTCCCTTTAACGACTCCTTCGAGCCCTTAATAAGATTATTCGTCTGAGCATAGGCATTAAAAACCCTCGTTAGAGCGGACCGAAACCCGACCATGTGGGTGCCACCCTCGGTGGTATTGATACTGTTGGCAAAGGAAAAAACGTTTTCCACGTACGTATCGTTATACTGAATGGCTACCTCTACGAGGCAGTCCTCCCGCGCTCCCGTTATGTATATAGGCTCCTTGTGGAGAACCTTCTTGTTACGATTAAGATATTCTACGAAAGAAACGATCCCACCTTCATAATAGAAATCATTGAACCGGTTCGTCCTTTCATCTATCAGTGTAATTTTGACCCCGGAATTCAAAAAAGCCAGTTCCCGCAACCGATTGGCAAGAACATCGTAGCTGAATTCCGTATCTTCAAAAATCTCCTCATCCGGCTTGAAGGTAACAGTCGTACCACGTCCTTTTGTCGTTCCCACAACCTCCAAAGGAGTAACGGGGACCCCCCTCTGATACGACTGCGTATAGACTCGCCCGTCCCGTCGTACCTCCAACTCTAAGTAAGACGACAAGGCATTGACCACTGATACCCCTACACCGTGTAAACCACCGGAAATTTTATAGCTTTCATTGGAAAATTTTGCGCCTGCATGCAACTTTGTTAAGACTACCTCAGCCGCCGGTATACCTTCCGTCGGGTGAATATCTACCGGTATACCACGCCCATTGTCTTCAACCGATACACTATTATCGATTCTAATTTTGACAACTATGCGATCGCAGTACCCGGCTGCGGCCTCATCTATACTATTATCTACGACTTCATATACGAGATGATGAAGCCCATCCTTCCCCGTACTACCGATATACATAGCTGGACGCTTACGAACCGCCTCCAGCCCTTCAAGAACTTTTATACTATCTGCTCCGTACTCGTTCGCCAGTTCCATAAAAAATCACCTAAATCCTTAATGGCATAATATAAGAAGCATAGTGGTCGCTCCCCACACATCTAATCACACCTGGTCGAAAACCTGTCCGCACTTCGAAAAGTACTCCCTCCTCCTCTACAACTTCTACCGCATCTACGAGATAGCGTACATTGTACCCCACTCTCACTTCTTCTCCTTCGTATTCCACTTCTAATTCTTCGCTCGCCTCACCCACGTCCGGGTTGACCGAACTAAAGACCATCATGTTATCATGTAAATTCAACACGACTCCGGTATATCTATCACTAGACATAACACTCATACGCTTCAACGTACGAAGTAGTTGTTCCCTTTCTAGCCGAATGGGTATCCCCTTATCGGAAGGGATTACCCGTTTGTAATCTGGAAACTCACTGTCGATTAGACCCACTTTCATCGTTACTTCTTCCGTCTTAAGAACAACCATACCTTTATCAAAACCCATATTAATCATGTCACTTCCATTTAAATCCTCCAATAATCTCCTTATTTCCATTATCCCCCTTCGGGGGATAATCGCTCCTTTCGCCAACGTCATGCCTCCGTGTTCCTCTGGATCACTACAGGCAATAGCCATCCGATGACCGTCCGTCGCCACCATTTTAAGACGCATGCCGTTAACCGATTCCTCAACCTCAAAAAACACCCCGTTCATGCTTGGCCTTAAATCATCTGTAGAAGCCGAAAAAACTGTTTTTTTGATTAAACCCAATAGCACTGCAACTCTGATGGGATACAAGGTTAAATCCTCCACTTCCAAAATGTTAGGAAATTCAGATTCCTTTAATCCCATAAGGCGATAAGTAACTCGCCCGGCCTTCAATTTTACCTGCCCATTTTCTTCCACGTGGCACCAAATTTCATCATCGGGTAATTCTCTTATCATCTCGAAAAACTTCCTCGCTGGCACCAAAATGCTTCCTTCTTTTTTCGCCGACACGACATAGCGAGAAATTAAACTGATCTCGCGATCCGTGGCCACGATTTTTAACTTTTCCCCTTCTGTTTTTAGAAGAATATAGCTCAAAATGGGAATCGTAGTTTTCTTATCAGCTATTCCCAATGTTCTTTGCACTGCCACCCTTAAGACTTCTTTGGTAGTTGAGAATTCCATAATCTCTCCTCCTGATTATTACCTTCACTCTGATAAAAAAATATTTAGCATATTTAGTAGAGCCTGTTTATCTTGGACAGGAGATTCTAATATGGTGATAAAGGCGATCATTTTTTCTTCTTCTCCTCTGTGGATAGGATATGTAAAAGTTGTTCATCGACGTTGATGGATGGCTTCCTCGATTTCTTCGACTAATTTTCTCAACTTCATATCCTCTTCCATCATTCTTTCCCACTTGCTACAGGCATAGATGACGGTCGAGTGATCGCGGTTTCCAATCTTTTGTCCGATATCGGGGAAGGAAAGAGGGGTTAGTCGCCGGGCCATAAACATGGCCAGTTGTCTGGCAAATGCTATGTTTTTGTTCTTTTTCGGAGATTTTATATCGGAGACCTTAATTCCCGTTTTTGAAGCGACTACTTTTAGCACGTCCTCTATCGATATATCATCATTAACTTTTTGGTTTATCATATGTTTTAGGACATCGCGGGCAAGTTCGAGATCAATTGGACGTTGTTTCAACGAGGCATAAGCAACAATGCGAAGCAGAAATCCCTCCATTTCCCTAATATTGGATTCGGTTTTTTCGGCGATATAGTAGGCTACGCTGTCGGGTAGATTAATATTGTTTTCTTGGGCCTTTTTCATGATAATGGCTATCTTTGTTTCTAAGTCTGGTGGTTGGATATCAGCTATGAGCCCCCATTCGAAACGGGATCGAAGACGACTTTCCAAGTTAGGTATATCGCGAGGAAATTTATCGCTCGTAACGACAATCTGTTTACCTGCGTCATGTAGCGTATTAAACGTGTGGAAGAACTCTTCCTGCGTTCTTTCCTTGCCCGCGATGAATTGGATGTCATCTATGAGCAAGCATTCCACGTTTCTATATTTTTCTCTGAATTTGGACATTGTTTCGCACCGGATGGAATGAACTAGTTCGTTCATAAAGGCTTCGGCGGAGACGTAGACAATATTCATGTCATTGTAGAGCTGAAAAGTCCTAAGGCCAATAGCATTCAGTAGGTGGGTTTTTCCTAGACCCACACCCCCATAAATGAACAAGGGATTGTAATTCTTGGCCGGCTGCTCAGCTACCGAGATGGCAGCGGCATGTGCCAGCTGGTTGGAAGGACCTACAACGAAGCGTTCAAAACTGTATTTTTCGTTCAATTGGGGGTGAGTGCGACGAGAAATTTCTCTTCGGTTCGTATTGTTGCCGATTGAATGGGATACTCGGTTTTCATTTTCCCTGGCAAGAGGTGGAGTGTCATCGTGGAACACGAATGATAGCTCATACGTTCTACCGGTCGATACTTTTAGACTATCTTTGAGTAATGGTAGATAGTTCTCCTCAATCCACTCTTTAAAAAAACGATTAGGGACGGACAGTTTGATTTCCTCTTCCTTTATTTCCGCCAGGCGGATGGGTTTAATCCAAATATCAAAATTTTGCTGACTGATGTTTTCCTTAATTAATTTTAATGCCTCTTTCCAGATTTGATCCAATTTATCATCACCTTCTATCAACAGGGTTATTAACACATGTTAATAATTTATTCTCTCGGTAGCCGATAAATTATCAGTTCGGCGAGACGTCCTAGCTCTTCCTGGGAATGGAATTTTATTTCTATAGAACCCCCTTTTTTCCCGGCCTTGATTCTCACTTTCGTCTTTAAAACGGAAGAGAACTCCTTTTCATATGCCAATAGCTGTGCGTCTCTCTTAGCTAGTTTAGGATGGGGTTTTCCCTGGGTTAAACGTTTTACCAGGGATTCAGTTTCACGTACGGAGAGATCTCGTGCTATTATCTCTTTGAAGGCAAAAAGAATATCCTGGTTGGAGGAAAGAGACAATAGTGCCCGTGCATGGCCAGACGAAATGCGTTTTTCGGCCACCGCCTTTTTGACTTGATCCGGGAGGCGAAGAAGGCGTAAAGAATTAGCGATAGTCGATCGATCTTTCCCTAGGCGAGTGGCAATTTCTTCCTGATGATAACCAAATTCGTCTATTAGCGTCTCATACGCCTGAGCCTCTTCGATGGGGTTCAAATCGGCTCTCTGAAGATTTTCTATCAAGGATATTTCTGCAAGTTCTCGATCGGTTGCCGATCGAATGATAATTGGTACTTCTTTTAGTCCTGCTTTTTGAGCGGCGCGCCATCTTCTTTCTCCGGCAATGATTTCGTAGGCCCCCTCTATTGGTCGTACCACGATTGGCTGTATGATTCCTTTATCTTTAATAGAAGCGACCAGCTCTTCTTGCTCTTGTTCGGGAAAATCTTTCCTCGGTTGGAAGCGGTTAGGAACAAGTTCTTCTATGCCACAAATGCGATAGATGGCACGACTATCTAAATTGCCTTCTAACTCGGGAAATAATGCACCTAATCCCTTGCCTAAAGGGGCCTTATGCTTCATGAGAACCTTCCGTTTTTCATGATTTCCTGGGCTAATTCCAAGTAAGCCAGAGCTCCTTTTGATCTCGCATCGTAAAGCAGAATGGGTAGTCCGTGGCTGGGGCTTTCTGAAAGACGCACGTTTCTCGGTATAATCGTGTTGAACACTTTTGGACCGAAGTGCCGGCGGACGTCGTCGCCAACTTGATGTGACAAAAGATTTCTCCGGTCAAACATGGTGAGGAGAATGCCCCCCAGTTCCAAATTAGGGTTGAAGGATTGCCTCACCAATTTAAGGGTATTTAGCAAATGGCCCAGCCCCTCCATGGCAAAGTATTCGCATTGCAAGGGTACAATGACCATGTCTGACGCCACAAGGGCATTGATAGTAAGCAGCCCTAAAGACGGGGGACAGTCTATGATAATGAAATCGTAATCACCCTTTACACTGGACAATATGTTTTTTAGCCTATGTTCTCTTCCCTTTAAGGATACAAACTCTATCTCTACCCCAATGAGGTTTTGATCTGCCGGTATCAAGTGCAACGATGGAAGGCTCGTGTTTATAATCACTTCCTTCACCTCTTTTGACCCTACTAAAACGTGGTAGAGATTTGCCTCTACGATTTCATGTCTATTGATGCCAAGCCCCGTCGTGGCGTTACCCTGCGCGTCGCTATCCACGAGGAGGGTTTTTTTTTCCGCAATGGCCAGTGCCGCAGCCAGGTTGATAGCTGAAGTAGTTTTTCCTACCCCGCCCTTCTGATTGGCAATACTTATAACTTTGCCCATAAAGTTTCCGCATGCAAAGAGAACTCTGTATGGGGCCTCCCTAACACAAAAGGGGGTTTTTGGGAAGTATTTTTTTGCGCCCGATTCAGATTTAAGTATTATATATCATTATGTTTTTTGAAAATCAAGACCCTTCTCTTTCGCCGGGATGTCGGGAGGAAGTAAGAATAATCCGTGATCAAAGAATATCTTTTATTTTCAATAAATTTCATCGCTTCTGACCATTCATCCGGGGGTATTTGTCCTTTTAAGGCCACCGCCAGACCACCTGGGGCGAGGAGAGGGTCGGCAATTGAAAGATAGGGAAACAATTTCCAGGTGGCTCTCGTTATTATGTTGTCGAAGATTAATTCTTCTTTTTTTATCACATGTTCCACTCGGTCGTTTATTAGGGTTACATTCTTTAATTGAAGTTGTCTTATGACCTCTCTCAGGAAGGAGGTGCGTCGGCGGGAAGCCTCAATCAGTGTCAGTTTGAAATTGGGACGAAGAATTTTTATCGGAATCCCCGGCAACCCAGCTCCCGTTCCTAGATCCAAGAGAGAAGTGTCATGGGATGGAAAGAAGGGAAGCGGGGCGAGAGAATCCAATATGTGGGAGAAAAAAAAATCCATCCTATCTTTTACGGATACGAGATTGATGGCCTTATTCCATAGATCTATTAGGCTCCAGTATTTGAGTAGTTGACAATAATGAATTTCATCTAACTTAAGCCCCCATTCGTGCAAGCTTTGAAAGAAATATTCTTTAAAATTTTCCTGCACTTTTTACCTTTGGTGGCTAAGGATTTCTTTTACCCGCTCTAATTCTTGCGGAGAATCTACCTCGATTGAATCGTAAGCGGAAATGACACATTTGATACGATATCCATATTCGATCGCCCGAAGTTGCTCCAGAGACTCGAGTTTTTCCAGCGTTCCATCTGGAAGAGAGGCGAATGTTTTGAGAAAACTGGCGCGGTAGGCATAAATACCGTGGTGTTTGAAATAGTTTACTTTTTGGCATTGATCACGAACGAAAGGAATGGTGCTTCGAGAAAAATACAAGGCAAACCCCTGATGATCCAGAACCGTTTTCACCGCATGAGGATGAAAGATTTCTTCTTCTCTCTCGATGCGGTAGATAAGGGTAGCCATGGAGATGTTATCGTCTGTAAGAAGGGGTTGCAAAACTTCTTCTATCTGTGCGGGATTTAAAAGAGGTTGGTCTCCTTGGACGTTGATTACAATGTCTTCTGGAGAAAGTCCCAAAAGTTGAGCTGCTTCGGCTGCTCTATCGCTTCCTGAGCGGTGGTAGGAGGCTGTCATCACCGCCTTCCCTCCGAACGCAATAACACTTTCATAGATTCTTTGGTCATCCGTGGCAACAACAACCAGGTCGACTACTGGCGAAAGGAGCACTCTTTCATAAACGTGCTGAATCATCGGCTTTCCCAACAGGTCAGCCAGCGGCTTGCCAGGAAATCTACTCGACTCGTAGCGAGCGGGGATAATGCAGGCAATCATTTTTTTATCTTCCTAATCAACTTTAGTCGCAGTCCCTTTTCCTGTCAAGGTGAATGAAAATTTTTGAAAAGTTGTCAAGGGACTCATCCTTATGTTAATCAAAAGGAAAAGGAGAAATCTTCCATGGAGCACGTAATTGTAGGTACCGCCGGCCATGTCGATCATGGAAAAACCGCTCTCGTTAAGGCTTTGACCGGCATCGATACCGATCGTCTCAAAGAAGAAAAAGAAAGAGGCATAACCATCGATATCGGATTTGCCCACCTTACGCTGCCCGATGGGAAAATGATAGGGATTATAGATGTCCCAGGTCATGAACGGTTTATAAGAAATATGGTAGCGGGGGCTTCAGGCATCGATTGCGTCATACTGGTTGTTGCTGCTGATGAAGGTGTCATGCCTCAGACTAGGGAGCATCTGGCCATTTGTACCCTTTTGGGCGTAAGGCGAGGAATTATTGCCCTCACCAAGGTTGATTTGGTCGATAAAGATTGGCTGGCCATGGTTCGCGAAGATGTAGTGGAATTTACCCGTGGTACTTTTCTCGCTGAGGCTCCTATTGTGGCTGTTTCATCCACAACAGGCGAGGGCATGGTAGAGCTCCTTCGGGCTCTGGAGGAGTGTGTTAATTCAGTCGAAGCGCAATATGATATAGACATTTTTAGGCTCCCAGTGGACAGGGTTTTTACCATCAAGGGGTTTGGCACGGTATTGACCGGGTCCGTTGCAAGTGGCCGTATTTTTTTGGGGGAGGAAGTAGTTATTTTACCGAAGGGTCTAAAAGGAAAAGTAAGGGGTCTTCAGAGTTATGGCTTACCCGTTGATAAGGTGGCCCGCGGTCAGAGGGCGGCAATCAATGTCCAAGGCATAGATAGGCACGACGTAGAAAGGGGAGATGTAGTAGGTCCACCGGGCATGTTAGTTCCTACCTTTCGCTTGGATGTCCATCTACAGATTCTCCCAACCATCGGCCAGGAGATAAAGAATCGGCAAATTGTGCGCCTCCATATAGGTACGAGTGAAGTTATGGCCCGCGTTGTGTTGATTGGCCGTGAGGTATTGAAACCGGGAGATACCTCCTTTGCCCAGTTTTTTTTGGAAAAGCCCACGGTAACGGTCGCGGGAGATCGATTTGTAATCAGAAGCTATTCTCCTATTACGACCCTTGGAGGAGGAGAAATCCTCGATCCGATGCCTAGAAAATATAGGAGAATCATGAAGAGTTATGAAGAAGAATTGGCAACTGTCGTTTCGGGTCCGGAAGAGGCCAAGGTTAAGGTCATGATAAATAGAGGTGGTTGGGTTGGAGCTAATCTCAGAGATATTGTGATCCGAACGGGCATAAGTGCGACTCGGTTAAAACCGATTCTTGAAAAATTAGGGTCATCAAAAGAAGCATTTGTGATGGAAGAAGAAGAAAAAAGATATGTTGCCCGTTCTTTTTTCGAGCTTCTGCAGAAAAATATTGTGCAGGAGGTCGAGACATATCACCAAAAAAACCCAATGAAGGCCGGGATTTCAAAAGAAGAACTGAGACAACTTATAGGAAAGTTCATTCCGCTGCGTCTTTTTGTCCAGGCTCTCTGGGATTTGGAAAAGGCAGGATCCATCGTCATAGAAAGGGATTTAGTTAGAGCATTTAACCATCGCGTTTCTTTAGGGAAACTGGAAGAATTACAGCGATATTTAGAGACCAGATATTTAAAGGCCGGACTTACTCCTCCCACAAAGCGGGAGATTTTAGAAGAAAATGCATCAACAAAAGAGACAGAATTGGTGCTGGAAATAATGTTAAAGGAAGGGTCTTTGATCAAAGTCAATGAAGAACTGTTCTTTCATCGAAATGTGATCGATAAGTTGAGAGAAGATTACCGGGCCCTTCTGGTGAAAGAAGGAAAGGCCACCCCCCTTTCTTTCAAAGAAATGACCGGTTTGTCTAGAAAATTCATTATACCCCTAATGGAATATTTCGACTTAGAAAAGCTTACTATCCGAACCGGGGATTACAGAATATTGAGAAATAGGAGGTAGTTATGGGAGAGCCGCGCTTAGAGCCGGTGAAGGTCTTTCGTTATCAGAAGGGCAGTTACGTTTCGGGGGAGGAAACAATCGTACCGGAGCGCATGGTGCAAATTTTTCTCAATGATAACCCTTTAACCAAGATCGCGTGTTTAGGCGTTCATATAGATGAGCTGGCGGTGGGCTTCCTTCATTCAGAAGGATACGTCAGTAAGAATGCGGATATTAAGGAGATAAAAATCGACTGGTTGCAAATGGCGGTTTATGTCTATACCCATCGTGATGTAGAAATTAGCTCCTCCGTTAGAGTGTTAGCCTCCAGTGGGGCTCGGATGGTGATAGAAGAATCAGCGGAGGAAAGAGAGTTTGTTCCTGACCACCTGTCGGTTCTTTTTCCACCGGAACGCATTTTGACCTTAATGGAAGAAATGATTGAAAAGGCCTGCGTGCATCAGATTACTAGAGGTACACACAGCGCCGTTTTAGCTGATAGAAACGGGATTATATGCTTACGGGAAGATATAGGTCGACACAACTGTATTGATATGTTAGATGGATATTGCCTCTTGAACAACATAGATCCTTCGGATAAGTGTGTACTCCGCACGGGGCGGGTCTCGTTGGAAATAGTTAAAAAGTTGGTAAAAATGGGAATCCGTATGGTTGCCTCCCTTTCCGTTCCTACCTTAATGGCTTTGGAATTAGCTCGTAAATCCGGCCTTATTCTCATCGGCCGTGTGAGAGATGGAGAGATGGTCATTTATACCCAATGAGATGATTATAAAGGAGAAGGGATGAAGAAAAGTGTGTTTCTAAAAGATATAAGAGCGGGAGATAAGGTGGACGATTTTTTTTTGGTAGCCGAGAAGAATTCCGCCTTTTCTCAAAAGGGCACGCCTTATTTGAATATTCGATTGAAAGATCGAACAGGAGAGATGGATGCTAAAGTGTGGGAGAATGTGGATAAGTTAGACCAGGTGTGCAAAAAAGGGGATTACGTATTTGTCCGCTCCCGGGCCGTTACGTACAGGAATGTTATACAACTGTCCCTCCTCGATTTAAGACCCGCCTCTCCGGAAGAGATAGATCCTCTTGACTATTTTCCGACCATTGAGGGTGATGTAGAAGTGCTTTTCAATGAGCTTTGCTCGTATATGGATCGAGTAAAAGATCCTTATTTGGCCGCCCTTCTCCACTCTTTTTTTGATGATGAAGAGTTTAGAGAGAAATTTAAACGGGCGCCAGCGGCTAAGGGTTTTCACCATAATTGCCTGGGAGGACTTCTCGAACACACCCTGTCTGTGGTGAGGTTGCTCGACTTCGCCTTGGAACACTATCGAGGATTGAAAAGGGACTTAGTCCTCGTGGGCGGGATTTTGCACGACGTCGGAAAAGTTAGAGAGTTTTCTTATAATGGATTGGTGGATTACACCGATGAAGGGCGTCTCATTGGGCACATTACAATAGGTATCGAGATGATCAATGAAAAGATATCTAAAATAAATGACTTTCCGTGGCAACTGGCTTTGGAACTACGCCACATTGTTTTAAGTCACCATGGCTCTTTGGAATACGGGTCTCCTAAACGTCCTAAAACTTTGGAGGCATTGATGGTACATCAAATCGATGACTTAGATGCCAAAATCAATGCCTTTCAGGAATTTATAAAAGACGCTCCCGACAATGATTCCCCTTGGACCCCGTACCATCGCCTCCTAGATAGATATATTTATCGCGGTCCGCGGGAGGAAAGTGAGAGTGAGGAAGGCTCTTTTTAAGATACCATTTCCTCAATTATATCGCGGATGGGTTTAATATCTTTTATAAGGGCACTGACTTGCCCGGCCCCCGCTAAAGCATGATCATAGTCTCCGCGTTCCCAGGCGGCAATTCTGTCACGATAATTTATGGCCTGCTCCAAATCTATTCCCGGCTGGTCAAGGAGTTCTTTTAACCAAGGGGTAATAATGACCCTTGTCATCATTCCCTTCTCGACTGGTATGAGGGTCGTACCTCCATCGGGACAATCCACAATCATCTGTTTCCACTTTTCCGGCACGATGCTTTCCGTCGAAGCGAGGAAGCGGGTACCGATTTGGACGCCCTGGGCACCTAAGGCTAGGGCTGCCCGGTAGCCTCTAGAATCGGCGATACCTCCGGCGGCAACTATGGGAAGGGAAACGTTATCTGCCACGAGGGGGACGAGAACCATAGTCGACGATTCCGGTTGCCTTGAACGGAGTCCGCCGGCTTCAGCTCCTACCACCACCAGACCATCGGCACCGGATTCTTCGGCCTTCTTTGCATGGGTGAGGGACAACACTACATGGAGTCCCTTTAGGCCCAGTTGGTGGATGAACGGATATATCTGATCTGGTCTCCCCACAGAAGTGGTTACAGTTTTTATGCCTTCCTCAGCGATTACGGTGAGAATTTCCCGTACTAGAGGATTAAGGAGCACCACATTGGCGCCGAACGGTTTATCCGTCAAAGCCTTTACCTCACGAATCAGGCGTCTTGCCTCTTCTGGGTCGCTAATGAAACCAAGGGCGAGCATGCCATAAGCTCCCGCTTCGCTTACTGCTGCTACCATTTGAGGGGAATTCATATTACCTATGGGGCCCTGGATGATGGGGTATTTACTCCCTAGGAGATGAAGCAAATTTTTCATAGAGACTCCTTTCCTTTTTGCATAGGATAAACAAACATGGTCTTGCGGTCAATTGGATACGATGAAAAAAACATCTTGATAATACGGGCCAAAAAAAATATGTAGCCCCCCTATGATACCAAACTCGTTTCTAAAACCGAAAAGTATTGTTCTCTTCGGAAGTATGGCCGAACATAGCCCTTTCGGGGCGGGGGTAATTGTCAGAGATTTGCTCGCCTGGCAATATGCGGGTCGAATCTATCCAGTACATCCGACGGCGGATAAGGTGTTCGGAGTCAAGGTCTGGAAAAACGTGAAAGATATTCCTGAGATACCAGATTTGGCCGTCATCATTACATCTTATCGCCACGTCCCTGCGATTATACGCGAGTGTGGAGAAAAGGGGATTAAGGCTGTTATCGTCGTATCTGATGGATTCGGTGAATCGGGCCCATCTGGGCGGGCAAGGGAACAAGAATTAATTTCCCTCGCCAGTTCTTATGGAATCAGGGTGGTGGGGCCTAATACCGTAGGTGTATTCAATGCGGTCGATCGAGTGACAACTATTCCGTATGATCGGGCCTATCCTGACGAAAAAGTAGGAGGGCTTGCAGTGATTACCCAGACGGGGATGTACGGTCCCCAAGCGGTGGCATGGCATGAATATCCGCCGGGTGTTAATAAAATAATAGATTTAGGAAATATGTGTGACATAGATGAGACGGACTGCCTTGAGTATCTTGCCCAAGATGAGACGACGAAGGTTATCTCTATCTATATGGAGCATACCCGAAGGCCGCGGGAATTTCTCTCCACGGCGCAGGCGGTCTCGAAGGAAAAGCCGATTTTGTGCCTTAAACCCGGCAAATCCCCCGTAGCAGAACGGGCGATGGCCTCACACACAGGTTCGCTGGCGGGGAATAATGAGTTGTATCGAGCACTCATGATACAAGCGGGTATCATCCCCGTTGAGGAGTATGAAGATTTGCGAGACGGAGCCTTACCTTTTCTCTTTTGCCATTTGCCGAAGGGTAACAGATTGGGTATTATCACCTTTTCTGGGGCAGTAGGAATCCAGAGCATAGATTTGGCGGCAGATTTAGGTTTGCAGGTCGCCAACCTTAACGGGGACAGTCGGGAACGATTGAAAACGATGCATGACACTTTAGGAGGTCACCCTGTGGATGTTGGACCTGCGTCGGCCGTTGTCGGAGCTGAAATTTTCCACTTGATTCGAGAGTGTTACAATATTCTCCAGGGGGACGAGGGGGTGGATATGATATACCTAAATACTTACGTTTCTCCCATGGCCCATCCTCTATTTTACGAGGAAATTTTGACCTATATAGCGGCTAATAAGGAAAAGCCCATCGTCCTATGGTCGTACGGTCCTATTCCAGAATTGGTAAGAGAATTTGGTCAATTAGCAGGTAAACATGGCCTTCCTTTTTTCTCGACCACCCGCCAGGCCATCCGATCTCTCTCCTATATAGTTCGCTACGCAGAGTTTAAAAGACGGAGAGCCAGTTAAATTAAAATGTTTTACGGTTGGTGGATCGTTATAGCCTGTTTTTTTATCAGCTTAATGGTGAGCGGAACGGTCTTTTATGGATTCACCGCTTTTTTTGAGCCGATCGTTAAAGATTTCCAATGGTCATATACCCAAGTATCCTTGGCTTCCAGCATTAGAGGAATGGAAATGGGGCTTTTAGCACCGTTGGTGGGGTATCTCGCTGACCGCTGGGGGGCCAAACGCATCCTCTTTGCCGGGATGACCATCTTGGGGTTGGGGCTCATCCTACTGGGTCAGATAAACTCATTGACGACCTTTTATTTAGTCATGCTCCTCATTGCTTTCGGAGCGGGCGGGTGTACGAGCGTAGTGACCATGACTATTGTCGCACGTTGGTTCAAAAGACATTTAGGGAAGGCCTTGGCCGTTATGAGTTCTGGCTTCGGAGCAAGCGGTCTTTTAATTCCCTTCATCGTTTTTCTCGTGGATCTCCGCGGGTGGCGAGAGGCGCTAGTCATTTTAGGTTTGGTCATGTGGACTGTGGGCATACCGCTGGTCCTGATGCTCCGTGAACATCCCGACAGTTATGCCTGTGGGGCTGACAATATCAAACAGGATCATGGTTTAAATCGGCCCCGGGTTCCCTATTTAAGTTATCTAAAATACCCACCCTTTCTCCTGATTAATCTCGCAGAAACTTTACGTTTTTTAGTCCTGACCTCGGTCGTCGTTCATATTATGCCCTTTCTGTCCCAGATAGGTATCCCAAGAAACCGGGCTGGGTTCATGGCTGCCTCCATTCCCCTTGTCTCAATCGGGGGGCGATTTCTCTTCGGTTGGTTGGCTGATAGGTACGATACCGCTAAAGTAACTGCTTGCGCCTTCCTCGTCATGGCAGCAGGCATGGCGTCTTTGACGTTCGTTTGCTACCCCCTCTTTGCTTTTGGCTTTCTCATCTTTTTTCCCTTGGGTTTTGGAGGACTTACGGTGCTTCGAGGTACGATTGTGGCTCATTTATACGATAAAAGAGATTTTGGTTCCCTTATGGGCATTTTAATGGGCTTTTCTGCCCTGGGAGGGATTGTGGGTCCCACCGTAACCGGATGGTTCTTCGATCGTTTAGGAAATTATTCTTACGTATGGATAGGATTCAGTGGTCTTCTCGTGTTTGCCATTTTTCTTATCTTGAAAGGAATTCGTTCTTCTCGCCTTCATCTTACCGTCTGACGCCCGCTGAAAATAATAAGGATAGACAAGATGAGCAGGGAGAAGGCAAATAAAATGATACTCCATCGGCGAAACCGGAGAAAGATAATAAAACTTTTCCAATTGATGGGTTTTTCTTTGGCCTCGGCCACAATGAATATAGTAAAAATATAGAGAAAGAAAATTAGTGCGGCTAGAAAAATGATAAACACGGGTTTAGAGAAAGAAAAGTAGAAAATGCCCCCCAAGACAACAAAAATAAAGTAAACGGTAAGTGCAGTTCTCCAATTCATGATTGGTTGGCATATATGAAGCAGGCTTTTAATGCAACTTCTAACTGGCGTTATCAATGGAGGAGACGAATAAAGTCGCCGAAGGCCCTGGCCGAAATGACCGGGGTTTCTACCGCTACGTACGAACAATGGAATAAGGTTGCTCAAGTCTACCCTATTTCCGTTACCCCTTATTTTTTTTCCTTGGCCGTGCCGGGGGATATTTTGGATCCCATTTATCGGCAGTTCGTCCCGGACGAAAGTGAAATTGGGCTCTCATCGGAGAAACCAGATCCCCTTGGCGAAGAAGAACACATGCCTGTTCCTGGTCTCATTCGTCGATACGAAGATCGCTGTCTGATTCTTACGACCCACCTATGTGCCGTCTATTGTCGCCATTGTAACCGGAAACGATACTGGTCTGGCCGGGGAGCGATCAGAATAGAGAGATCTTTCCCGGCTATTTTGGCGTATCTAAAACGTGAGACATCTATCAGGGAGGTAATCCTTTCCGGAGGAGACCCCTTGGTCTTGCCGGATGGAAAGCTAGAATATCTGTTAAGGCAGATTAGGAAGATACCTCGGGTGGAGGTTATAAGAATTGGCACCCGAATTCCAGTGGTAATGCCCATGAGGATTACAAAAAGATTGGCTGGTATGCTGAGGAAATATCGCCCTTTATGGGTGATGACCCAGTTCAACCATCCGCGGGAAATTACCCCTTGGTCTCAGATGGCCTGCGAAAGATTGATCTCCGCTGGTATCCCCGTTTCTAATCAATCCGTTCTTCTAAAAGATATTAACGATGATTTCATAACGTTGCAATCGCTTTTCCGAGCGCTTGTGCGTATATCCGTGCGGCCCTATTATTTATTTCAATGTGACCCGGTAAGAGGAACGACACATTTTCAGGTACCTATCGAGAAGGGTAAGGAATTGATGAAAAGCATTTGGTCTTCAACTTCTGGCCTTTGTCTGCCTCGTTATGTAGTGGACCTGCCGGGAAGACAGGGAAAGGTCGCACTCGATGGAGAAGGATTTGACAAATAAGTGTAAGATGAGATATTCGATCGAGCAATTAAATGCATGGGGTTATGTGCTTTATGTATGAGGCGAGCGATTTGAGAAAAGGGCTGCGCATTAAGTTAGATGGGGAACCTCATATAATAACGGATTTTAATTTTGTAAAGCCTGGGAAAGGGCAAGCCCTTTATCGATGTAAGTTAAAGAATTTAATCACTGGGGCTCAGTTCGATCGCACCTTTAGATCAGTCGATGTGTTCGAGCCGGCGGATCTACAACAAAAGAAGATGCAATACCTATACGAGGAAGAAGGAAGATACTGCTTTATGGATACTGAAACGTTTGAGCAGGTTTACCTGACGGCGGAACAGGTGGGGGAAGCAAGGAATTTTCTAGTAGAAAATCTTGAGGTTGGGGTTTTGTTCTTTGGAGACAAACCCTTGGACATCACCTTACCCAACGCGGTGGACCTGGTAGTTACCCAGGCTGACCCGTGGGTGAAGGGTGATACCGTGGCAGGAAACACGAAGCCAGTCACGGTAGAAACAGGTTACGTCTTGCAGGTACCTTCTTTCATCGAGCAAGGAGACAAGATTCGAGTCGACACGCGCACCGGCGAATACCTCACCCGTGTCAAAGAATGATGTTAAACTGAAAAGAAAGGACATCCTGCGCCGAAGAGGTCTTATTGTCCAGATAATTAGGGATTTTTTTCACCGTGAAGGCTATCTGGAAGTAGAAACTCCCAATCGAATACCCGCGCCAGCCCCGGAGTTTAACATCGAGGCCGAACCCTCCGGGGCCTGGTTTCTCCATACCTCTCCTGAACTATGCATGAAGAGATTGTTGGCCGAGGGGTGGGATCGTATTTTTCAAATCTGCAAATGTTACCGCCGGGGTGAAAGGGGTCGTCTCCATCTTCCTGAGTTTACCTTACTCGAGTGGTATCGAACAGGTATTGATTATCTTGATTTAATGATCGAGTGTGAAAAACTCATAGGATTTCTTGCCACTAGATTGGAATACGGTCCTGTGCTGTCCTATGGAAGCCAAACGGTTGATCTTACTCCCCCCTGGGAGCGTTTGACTTTGCAGGAAGCCTTTGATCGGTATGCCCCAATATCCTTGGACGTGGCCCTGGAAAGGGATACATTCGAAGAGGTGCTGGTGGATTGGGTGGAGCCCCATCTGGGTGTCAATAAGCCCACCTTCCTGTACGACTACCCGGTAAGTCACGGGGCTTTAGCGCGGGTAAAGAGAGGGAACGAAAAGGTGGTGGAAAGGTTTGAGCTTTACATGGCGGGAATAGAACTGGCGAACGCTTTTTCTGAATTAACGGATCCGGAAGAGCAGCGTAAACGTTTTCAGGCAGAAGAAAAAAAAAGACGCCAGTTCGGCAAAATTCCCTATCCCATGCCCGAAAAATTTCTCCACAGTTTAGGTCACATATCGAGCGCAGCAGGTTGCGCCTTGGGTATCGATCGTTTGGTCATGCTTTTTACTGGCGCACCCGAGATTGGTCTGTGCGTGACCTTCGCGCCCGAGGAATTGTAAAGCGGGAAGTGCAGTGTTGACACCCCATTTTTTTTCCATTACAAATTAACAAAAAATTTCGGGGGATTTAAATGACGGCGGTAGCGACAAGCGGACATTTTCATACCAGTGCCCTGGCCATGATCTTGGATGCTAGCCCGGTCGTGCAGGTCGTTCTGTTAATTTTGCTCTTCTTTTCCATCATTTCCTGGGCGATAATTTTCATGAAGCTTTTTTCTTTTCGACGGATAACGAAAGAAAACGACCAATTTTTCGAAGGTTATCTACGGGCGAAAAAACTGTCGGAGGTCAATGCGGAGGCCAAGAAGTACTCGAACTCAACGGCGGCTGAGGTCTTTCGTAGCGCCTATACAGAATATGCTGGTGTGAGTGAACGTCCAGGCGATTTAAGGGTTATAGATACTATAGAAAGAGCCGTGGGACGAGCTATAAGTACAGAAACGGGTAAGTTAAACAGTTTTCTCCCTTTTCTCGCCACTACCGGTAACGCGTGCCCTTTCATAGGTCTCTTCGGCACCGTTTGGGGCATCATGGACACCTTCCGGGGAATCGGTCTCCGGGGATCCGCAACTTTGGCCGTTGTTGCCCCTGGTATTTCGGAGGCGTTAATTGCTACTGCCATGGGATTGGCGGCTGCCATCCCGGCGGTGATATTTTATAATTACTTTACTAACCGAACTCGGGTTCTGACTTTGGAAATGGAGGCTTTTGGTTCGGAGCTCGTCAATATCATCGAAAGGAATTTAGTGCGATGAGGCGGCGGCCATCATTCTGGCGGGAAGGATATTCATTGCTATCCGAAATTAACGTTACACCTTTGGTTGACGTTATTCTCGTTTTGCTCATTATTTTTATGGTTGCTGCTCCGATGCTGCAGATGGGTATCGATGTAAACCTGCCGCGCGTTCAAGCCAAGAGTATCGATGTCGGTGAGGAAAAATTGGTTATTACCGTAAACAGTGAGAAGGAAATATATTTAAACAAAGTGAAGGTTCCCTTAGAGAGCTTAGCTCCTAAACTAGGAGCAATCTTCCAGAACCGGCTCGAGCGGGAGGTGTTTTTACGGGCGGATAGAAGCGTTCCCTATGGATTTGTCGTCGAGGTCATGGCGGAGGTTAGAAAATCGGGAATCGATAGGCTCGGCATGATTACGGAACCGCCCCAGGAAAGGCCATGAGTACCTTTCTCCATCAGACTCCACGTTTAGGTACAATGCTGATTTTTTCATCCCTTCTCCATCTCCTCGTGATCGTTGGAGGAGGATCATGGAAATTGGCCCCCTCTTATCGTCTGACCTTTGGGCCCGTTTACGAGGTAAAACTGGTCGATCGGGTGCCTTTTACGCCCATGACTTACGGAGAGGGATTGGAAGGGATCTCGAATCTAGGAAAAACGGGGAACCTGAGTGTAAGGAGGGAGGCTGTACCCATACCCATAAAGAGGCTTGAGAAAGAGGCCCATGAAAATCCAGAGGTCAAGAAGGCATTGGAGGATATAAGAAAAAAAACGGCTCAGGAAAATGTGGGTGTGCCACCGAGTTCTGCTTCTAGCCACCAATTAGGACCACATATTATCAATGAGTATTTGAAAGTAATGTGGGAAAAGGTCCGGAGTGAATGGATTCTCCCTCCCGGTATCGTTGCATCTGATCGATGGGAGGCCATTGTTCATCTAAGGGTTTTAAAAAACGGCAAATTGGTGGACATAAAAATGGAGAGAAGTTCGGGGAATGCCTATTTTGATCGTTCTGTCCTGAGGGCCGTTCAAAAGGCGGATCCTTTACCACCATTCCCCCCTGGTCTCCGGGAAGAAAGCATAGAAGTAGGTATTAGATTTCATTCCCAGGAGGCCTTCCGGTGAAAAAAAGACTCATCATGTCGATATTGGTAGTTGGTAGTTGTATAATCCTCTGGTCCACTGTTCAGGGTCGGATTTATATTGACATCGATTCACCGCAATTTCGACGGATTCCCATCGCCGTCGGAGAATTGAGATCTCTGTCTTCTCACGAGACAGAGGGTTTTGGCGCTGCAGTGGCGGAGAACCTCTCTAACCTATTAAATATGACTGGTTTTTTTTCAATCATCCCTCCACGTGCCTTTTTGGAAAAACCCGGTGAAAAGGTGGATTTTTCCAATTGGTCGGCCATTGGGGCCGAATACCTGATCACCGGATCTTATGTGCGAGATCAATCCAAGTATTTAGCAGAAATGCGCCTTTATGACGTCGTGAAGGGTGAAATAATAGAGTCAAATAGGTATCCGGGGAATTTAAATGAAAATAAGGACATGGTAAGAAAAATGGCCCGGGATATACTGAAAGCCCTGTCGGGAGAAGGAGGAATTTTCTTCACACAACTGGCTTTTGTCGTGAGAAAGGGTCAAGGGACAGAAATCGGAACGGTCCATTTCGATGGTACGGAAATGAGGGAAATAACGAAGTTGAACAGCCTATCGCTTTCTCCCCGTTGGTCTCCCGATGGACGCTATGTTGCCTTCATGTCCTATCGGAATAAGAGTCCCCATTTATTTATCTATGATTTTCGTGAAGGTTCCTTACGGGTCCTTTCAGCCCTTCCAGGACTTAACTTGCCGGGAGGGTGGTCTAAAGATGGGAAATCTCTCCTTGCCACCCTAAGTGTCGACGGAAATGAAGAAATTTACGTGATCGATGTCTCGTCGGGCAAGAGAAAGAGGCTTACCTTTAACCAGGATATAGATGTTTCACCTGTTTGGTCGCCTGATGGCCGATATATTGCCTTTGTTTCAGATCGCTCCGGAAGTCCCCAGATTTTCGTCATGGATTACGACGGATCTAACGTACGGAGGCTTACTTTTGTTGGCAATTACAATACCTCACCCGCCTGGTCACCTCGTGGCAATCGTATTCTCTACGAGGGACGGGTGGAGGGAAAGTTTCAGATTTTTTCTCAAGCCCTCGAGGGGGGAGAACCGGTTCAAATTACTAGCGGCGTGGAGCATAAAAGCCCTTCATGGTCACCCGACGGGAGGTTCATCGCTTGTACTGTGAGAGAGGGAGGAAAGGAAAAGGTGGTCATAATGAATGCCAATGGTACGAACGAGCGCTTCGTTGCCGTTGGATCGCAACCCTCATGGTCTCCTATAATGGAGAGATGATGTAATTTATCGTTGACGAAGGTATAAAGAAGTGCTTTAAGCTAATTAGATTATTAAGAAAGGAGGAGACGTTCATGAAAAGATTAGATCGCTTTCTCGCTGTTGCTACGGTCTTTTTCTTTTTTGTGATGGGATTCGGCTGTGCGACGACTACCGTAGAAAGACAAGAAACTAGGGTACCAGAAAAACAGGCGGCTATAGAGCAAAAAGCGACGCCCAAAGAGGAGACAAAAATAGCGGAAGAGACAAAGAAACCGGCCGTAGAAGCAACAACGACAGTGGAGAAAAAAGCCCCGGCTGAGGAAACGACCACAGTCGCCAAGGTAGAACCGGCAGCAGTGAAAGAGGTGGCTCCTAAGATTAGGGCGCTAGAGAGTATTCACTTCGACTTTGATAAATATAACATTAGACCACCTGATCGGGAGATTTTGGCTCGTCATGCGGAGTGGTTGAAGAACAACAAAGACGCGAAAGTAACCATCGAAGGGCATTGTGATGAAAGGGGTACCGTAGAGTACAATTTGGCCCTTGGAGAAAGAAGGGCTAACGAAGCAAAGAAGTACCTTGTGAGCTTAGGGGTTGAGCCAGAGCGTATAAAGACCGTTAGCTATGGGAAAGAGCGTCCCATAGACCCAAGACAAAACGAGGAGGCGTGGGCCAAGAATCGGCGAGCCGAGTTTATCATTGAGTAAGAGATGCCGAGAAGCGCACCAGTTGTTTGGATAACAGTTTTTCTTTTAATTTTCGGAGGATGTGCCACCGAATCCGATTTAAAGCGTTTACACGCGGAGTTAGAAGCGCGCATCTCTCAAGGAGAAGAAAAACACACCCAAAGGGTGCAACAGGAAGTGATGGCCTTACGCAAAGAGATCGAACAGACCAATGCGATGATCGGCTCTTTACGTAAGGCCGATGCTGACTCGAAGGCGGAAATTACGGAAATAAGAGATCAATTGCGACGTTTGAGGGGGCAACTGGAGACGATACAGAAGGAAATTGCTGCTGTCCAAGGGCGTTTGGTAGATCCAAAGGAGTTAAAAGAGATTAGAGACAAAGTCGAGCAATCTCATTTAAGGCTCAATTTTTTAGAAAACTTTTTAGGAATCGGGAAAACAGATGGAGGTGCAAAACCCCCACCCGCTGGGGGCGTCAAAGGTAAGAGTGATAAAGAGTCTTTATATGCCTCGGCTTATGAGAATTTTCGGGCTGGAAGATACGAGCAAGCGAGGCAGGAATTCCAAAATTATTTGAAGGCTTATCCTCAATCAGAGTACGCCGCCAATGCTCAATTTTGGATCGCTGAATGCTACTTTAACGAGAAGAATTACGAGCAGGCCGTCCTAGAATACGAAAAGGTGATCACTGGCTATCCAGGCAGCAACAAATTGCCTTATGCCCTGTTAAAACAGGGTCTGGCCTTTCTTCAACTGGGAGACAAAACTTCAGCCCGGGCCATATTCCAGACAATTATTAAGGATTATCCCAATACCAATCAAGCCAGCATTGCTCGACAGAAACTACTCGAGATGAAGTAAGCTAGAAGGAGGGGGCAGCTCTAAGGATTGTCCATCTTCTGGGATAAGTTCAAGATCGGAAAAAAGAAAAGATATGGAGAAAGACGAAGTCTCGAAGTTTACTTGTTGGGGGATAGAAAAGCCGTTTATTTTAATTAATTCCCCATAGGAAACCGTTATTTCCGATTGCTCACGGGAAATGATCTTTATTTTCTTAATTTCCATTTCCCCTGCAGTAGTCCAGACGGATATCCTTCTGTTCCCATCGGAAGAGACGATTTCTCGCCGCACCAGGTCGTTTTCTTTTTCAGGTGGCATGACACAATACCTAGACTTAAGGGGCGGAAGGGCGCCAAAAATTAAAGCACTTAGTTCTCCTACCTCAAGAGGGAGATCGATCCAGGGAGACAGGCTCTTTATATCCGGGAAAAATTCTTGACGACTGGGGAAATAGAGTCTCGCTTTTCCATCGAAGATGGAAATCATCATCTCGGGTGTTCCTAGAGGAGATAAGGCTTCTATTCTCAAGCGCTGTGGGCCTTGAAATACAGCAACGGCACTCAGTTTGCGAGGCGTGGTGCCAGTTGTAATTGTTATTTCCGCCATGGTACTAATTTTTTCTTTTCTGTTCCCTTGACACAAACGCTCTTCTACATGAGTCGTTAGGGGGGTACATGACATAGGTACCCCCTGTGTAGTCGTGCATCCCAGAAAGAATAGGAGAAGGCATAAGGGAAGAAATAGAGGGGAATAACTATTTTTTGATGGCATCGAGTTTCTTTTTGAGCTCTGCGTTATCCGGATCCAAACTCAGTGCTTTTTCATAATATGTTTTTGCTTCGGAGAGGCGATTCAATGATTTTAAGACATCTCCCACGTGCTCGTTGATGGTCGGATCATCCGGTAGCAACTTGAGGGCTTTTTCCAAATATTCGTATGCTTTTTGGAGGTGGCCTAGCCGATAGTAGAGCCACCCAACACTATCTAGAATATAGCCGCTATCCGGTTTCAATTCCAGGGCGCGCATGAGCAGTTTTTCTGCCTGTTCTAATTTTATACCGCGATCGGCATAACTGTAGCCTATAAAGTTAAGAGCATCAGCATGATTAGGATTTGATTCCAATATTTTTTCCATCATGGAAATGGCTTCATCGTGCCGTTTTTGTTTCTCATATATCCCTCCTAAGGCATAGAGCAAATCTTCTCTCCCTGGAAAGGCTTTTAATCCTTCTTTTAAAGTCGCTTCCGCCCCTGACCAATCTTTTTCCCCTTCTTGTATCGAAGATAGATATAAATACAGTGCCGCCTCTTTCTTGTTTTTAATGGCATTCTCCAGTATGGAAATGGCCTCTGATACTTTTTTTTCTCGCTTCAAGAGGGAGGCTATGCGAATACGGGCATTGCTGTATAGATCAGAATTTATGGGGATGTCTTTTAGCAGCTGAATGGCGGTATTGAGGTCTTTTTTTTCTTCGTAGGCCGCAGCTTCTAAATAGACATAGCGATGATCTTCGGGATAATTGCGTCGGAGAAAAGAAAAAGACTCGATGGCGCGATCCGGTTGCCCACTCTCCAAGTAAAGTAGCCCCAATGTGAGTCTAACCTCTCGGTTATATGGTGAAGCACGAAGGACTCGGAGAAATTCCTTTTCCGCTTCGGCATACCTTTTTTCTTTTAGAAGAAGCTCCCCCAGTTTCATGCGCACGTTGGTTTTTCTCGGATATTTGATGAGGAAATCCGTAAGCGTTTCTATGGCAAGAGATGGTTTGTTTTGTCGTTCGTAAATTAAAATCAACTCCAAAAGGGCTGCGTCTTGGTCCGGTTGATTTTCCAGTAACCTTTTGAAGGTTTGTGCTGCTTCTTCTAAGCGTTCCATTTTGACCAGTAGACGGCCGCGCCAGTAATTTCCCAAAAAATTTTCTGGCTCTTTGGCCACGGCACCATCGAACGCTTTAAGGGCTTGAACATAATCGGACAATTCTGTGTAAGCCATGCCAAGGTATAGATAAGCCGTAATGTGATTTGGGTCCCTTAAGATTACCTGGTGGTAACGGTCGATGGCCTTTTTGTATTGGCGGGAGTTCATGTATATGCCGCCCATCAACATGTTCAAGTTTACATTGTCAGGGTTGCGGCGCAGCGCTTCTTCTCCGAGAGCGATGGCGGTGCTAAAATCTCCTTGTTCGGCATATATAGACGACAGCTCGGCGGCTATTTCAGGGGAGTCGGGATCTGCCTGTAAGGCAGTTTTGAGTTCTTCTATGGCTCCGGTCGCATCTCCACTGTAAGCATGAAGGAGCCCTTTAGAGTAATGATACATAGCACGAGGAGGAGGCCAGTGTACTTCGGGTGCGGGAGAACTTTTTTTTTGCCACCCAGTACATCCCGTGACGCTGATGGTCGTGAAAAGAAAGGTTAATAGAAATAATTTCGTGACGTCTTTTTTTCGGTTAAAGGTCATTGGATGCTACTTTTTATCTTTTTTTCTAAAATTTCCCAACTTTTCAGTATATCGTAGGCGCTTTTTAATTGGTTATCTTTAGTCAAATCTCCAAAAGGTTTCTTTAAAGGTAATTCTTTTTTCGGCTCCTCTCGAGGCACAGGCGGGGTCTGAATTTTTTCTTCCTCCGTCGGACTGCTAAGTTCTCTTGACGATTTCAGATGTCCCTCTAAATCTTTTTCTCTTATTATTAGTCTGTCCCTTTCTTCAGCGTTCAGTGCATACTTAACCTCTATATCCGGTTTTATCCCTTCCGCCTGAATGGAACGGCCATTAGGGGTATAGTACCGAGCGGTGGTGAGCTTCAGGGCGGCGCCTCCTTCTAGAGGAATAACAGTTTGCACGGAGCCTTTGCCAAACGTTGGAGTGCCTAAAATAATGGCTCTTCCGTTGTCTTGAAGGGCTCCGGCCACAATCTCAGCGGCCGACGCCGTTCCCTCGTTGACAAGGCAGATGATAGGACACTCCAGCTCATTTCCCTGAGGACGAGCCGAAATGACACTATCCATGGATTTTGTTCTTCCTCGCGTTGATACGATGACGCCCGATTTTAAAAATATGTCTGCAACCTCTACGGCTTGAGGTAGAAGACCCCCCGGATTGTTTCGTAGGTCTAACACGAGGCCTTTTATGTTAGGGGAGGTTTTTTTTATGTCCGAGAGTGCTCGCCGGAGTTCATCGGATGTCTTTTCCTGAAACGATGAGAGCCTCACGTAGGCAATATCCGGATCCAACATTTTGTATTTGACACTCAGCACATTAATGATGGCCCTAGTTATGGTGACTTCCCTTAATTTGGTAGTACCTTCTCGCATGATCTGCAAGGTAACTTTCGTTCCCTGGGGGCCTCGCAATTTTTTCACGGCCTCCATCAAGGTCATTTCTTTCGTTGGTTTTCCGTCGATGGTTATGATCTGGTCCCCTGACTTTATCCCGGCATGATAGGCTGGAGTGTCTTCGATAGGGGATACTACCGTCAATACGTCGCGGTGTATCATAATTTCCATTCCCACTCCCCCAAACTGCCCTTTAGTTTCTATCTCCAGGTCTTTGTACATCTCTGGGGTCATATAAGCACTGTGGGGGTCAAGGCTCTTGACCATGCCATTGATCGCTCCCTCGATTAACTTTTCTGCCTTCACGGGTTCGACGTAGTTTTTTTCTATGATACTGAGTATCTCGGTGAACACCTTTAAATTGGTATATATACCTCGATCGATGGCGGCACTGACCCGACTATCTGACACAAATCCAAACAAGACGACACTTGCGACGAGAAGCAAGATGGCCACCCGAAAAAGATGGGAAAACTGTTTCATTGATTCCTCCCGGGCTAAATTTCTCAAATTATATCATATCATTTCTCATCATCAGGGGCTATAAATTTTTGGACAAACAAAAAAGTGTGGCCTTAGCCACACTGTAGGGATAATGTCCGAGTAGATCGTAAGCCGAGTTCTGTTACCGCAAGCAAGCGGCGGTGATCATCTATCTAGGACGACAGTTGCCTGCCGCCTCAAGCGACCTACCCGAGAACATCGGACGGGCCATCCTCAAACGTTCTCCTATTTGGTCTTGCTCCGGATGGGGTTTGCCATGCCTCCCCTGTCACCAGAGGAGCGGTGAGCTCTTACCTCGCCTTTTCACCCTTACCTCGCACCAGCGGGGCGGTATATTTTCTGTGGCACTTTCCTTGGGGTCACCCCCAGTCGCCGTTAGCGACCATCCTGCCCTGTGGAGCTCGGACTTTCCTCCAGCCCTTAGTTAGAGCTGGCGATCACCTCCTCTACTCAGACATTATCTTTGCTCTGATCGAACCAGTACAGAATTCGATGACATTCGGGACAATAGATCAGTTTATCTCCCGCATAAAGCTCATTGTAAAGCTGAGGGGGGATGTTCATATGACATCCACTGCATACTTCTCTCCACGCCGGAACTACGGCGAGGCCATGGTTTATGGCCCTTATCTGCTCATATTTTTTCATGATTTCTGGAGCGAGAGAGGAACTTAGCTCTTTTTTTCTCTCGAGGCAAGAAGAAAGCTTTTCGTCCAACGCCTCGAGCTCATCCATCAACTCCTTTTTTCTTATCTCATATTTTGTTCCCTCTATTTTCAGCTGCTCCTCTTTATCTTTTAAGGTCTTTTTTTGCCCATCTATCTCGTCTAAAATGAGGATAATTGCCTCCTCGTATTCTTCGTTTTTCTTCTCCATGGCCTCTATTTCCATGAGGCCCGCTTGATATTCCTTGTTCGTTTTTACTTCTAGGAGTTTTTCTTTCGCCTTCTTTAGGGCTTCTCCGGCCTTCTTCAATTTTTCTTCTAGCTCGCGGTGCTTCTTTATCGTTTCTTCAAGAAGTGCTCGGCTTTTTTCAACGTCTGCCCTCAGGCTGGCAAATTCATTATCCAATTTTCTCAACTCTTCGGGCAAAGTTTTTTTCTTGAGGTTGATCTGATTTATCTCCGAATCGACACCTTGCAGAGCGATGAGATTTCGTAAAACCTCGTCCAAAAATAAACCTCCCTTACTCCATAAATAAAAACTTGGTGGGCCCACCTGGGATCGAACCAGGGACCTACCGGTTATGAGCCGGTGGCTCTACCAATTGAGCTATGGGCCCATGGCATTAATAGATATAGCTATATCGGTTGGCTGATATTGTCAACCTTTAATAATTTACCTATTTTTCTTCGTCGCGTCGTTCGCTGCACTTCGATCGAGTGAAATTGGAGGAACGGGTGTTGGATTTTCCACTCCTTGTAATTCTGCAATTTCGTCTTCCTGCAGCTCTACCCGTTCGCTGATTCCAAATCTCATCCGGAGCACTTTTTCTTCCCTCGGTGTCAAAGTAGAAAGAATGCGACGCATTTGCTCCGCCAAATCCATACTGATCGTAGCTTCCGACGGAGACATAATTCTTTTGTCCTCAATAAAGTCTCCTAAATGGCTATCTTCTTCTTCCCCGATGGGGGTTTCTAGAGATATAGGCTCTTTCGCTATTTTCAGAACCTTGCGCACTTTTTCCAAAGGATATTCCATCTTTTGTGCAATCTCTTCTGGAGTGGGCTCCCGGCCCAACTCTTGGACTAGATATCTCGATGTGCGGATGAGCTTGTTTATGGTCTCGATCATATGAACGGGGATTCTAATGGTTCTTGCCTGATCGGCAATGGCCCTCGTGATAGCTTGCCGTATCCACCATGTGGCATAGGTAGAAAATTTATATCCCCGCTGATATTCGAATTTATCCACTGCTTTCATAAGACCTATGTTCCCTTCCTGAACGAGATCGAGAAATTGTAAACCCCGGTTTGTGTACTTTTTCGCAATGCTCACGACGAGGCGTAAGTTCGCTTCCACCAATCTCTTTTTGGCTTCCTCCGCTTTCTTCTCCCCCAGCTCTACCTTTTTTACCACCCCTTTGAGTTCCGTGACCGATAAGTTGGTTTCTCTTTTTAAACGTTTGAACACACGGTTCGCCTCTTTTACGACTTCCTCGGCTTTTTGTAGTTCCTCTAATGAAACTCCGTATTCGGCTGCAATTTGCTTGGCCTTTTGAGGTTCTTGCCGTATTCGACTCCAGGCCTTTTCCATCTGAGTCAAGGACAGATGGAGATCTTCCTTCAAGGCTCTTATCTTCTTTTCCTGCTCCTCTATTTCTTTCATGTACTGTCGCAATAGGTCGACGAGGCGATCTATCTGTTTCTTGTTGAATTTTATCTTGGCACAGTGCCTAACAATACCTTTGGTATTTTTTTCGATTTCCTTTTGAAGAGCGGCGCGTTCGGTAGCGGGAAGTTCCTTTTCCCGTAAGCGAGACCACAGGGTTTCGTTTTTTCTGCCTAATAAAGCTACCTTATCTATCAGTTTAACGACCCTTTCTCGATGAGGTTCTTCGTCTACATAGCCGTCTTCGTCATCTAGATTAGAAACAACGTTTTTGATTCTGATCTCTCCTTTTTTTAGTTTTTCACCGATTTCGATGACCTCTCTGACGCAAGCAGGGATTTTAAAGATAGATTCCATCACCTCCTGCATGCCTTCCTCTATTTTCTTGGCGATCTCTACTTCTCCTTCTCGACTGAGCAGAGATACCATGCCCATCTCGCGCAGATACATTTTCACGGGGTCGCCCGTTTTCCCCGTAATGGACATGAGGCTTAAGAGGTCCTCGTCTCGCATTGCCGTCATGTCTTCGGTGGTTTTGTTGACGACAATTTTTTCTCCTTTTTCTGTATCTATGACATCTATGTTTTTCTCCCCGAGGAGCATGAAAATATCGTCAATTTGGTCGGGGGAGACGATGTCCGTCGAAAGGACCTCGTTGATATCGTCATAGGTCAAGATACCCTTCTCTTCCCCTAAAGAAATGAGTTTTTTTAGCTCTTCCGATTCAATTTCCTTTCCCATGAAGCCTCCTTAGCTCACAGTTAGATTTCTTAAACTTTGCTCCTCTTTAAGTAATTTAGCTTTTTCGGCCAGTAGCTTGCGGCACAATATGTCGTCTCCTCTTTCTTGGGCCTCTCTAATTTGACAGTTTAAATTTTGACTCGTTCGTTCAAACCATTTCTCCTTTATCCTCTTTAACGTATCGAAGAACTCCTTTTCTGTGTCTCTTTCGTTATTTTCCATCGTCCACGTTAAAAGACGTTGCCTTCTGTTTTCATCCAAACGGACCATGGCCTCCGTTAGGTTTGGGCTTTCACCTCTCTTGGAGCAGTCCACAATCCAATCGGCCAGCTCCTTTAAATCCTGATGGAGAAAAAAGTCTAAGATGTTGCTTTTGGACACACGATGGGCAAAGCTGTTTTCATTGAGCATAAGGTAGATAAGCTTTAATTCTAACAAATCATTGGTATTGTCCATTGATGCCCGTTTTTTTTCTTGATTTGGAGGCGAGGGGATAGATGTTTTTAATTCTCGCTCCAGGAAACTCTCATCGATGTTAAAGCGTTGAGCGATCCGCCTGATAAAAAGATGGCGTTCCAGCGGTGAGGATATTTGACTTATAAATCCGAGGGCTTCTTTTATCTGTAACCGCTCCTGCTGTATCCCTCGGGATGGGTGCAGCACCTCGTCAACGTAATATTCGACGGCTGGCCGGGCATGGGTCACTTCCTCTTCCCACTTTTCTCTGCCGAAGGTACGGATATAGAGATCGGGGTCGTAACCGGATGGCAATATCACAACTTTTACCTCTAAATTGCCTTTGAGAAATAAAGACAAACTCCTTGCCAGCGCCTTTTTTCCGGCCTCGTCTGGGTCAAAAATAGCCACGGCTTGAGAGGTAAAACGATGTAACAAGCTTACATGCTCCTCCGTGAAAGCCGTTCCGAGTGTGGCGACCACATTTTGTATGCCTCGATCCCAGAGGGAGAGGAGATCGAAGTAGCCTTCTACCACAATGACGTGACCCTTTTTACGTATTTCTTCTCTTGCGAAATTGAGGCCGTACAAAGTATGACCCTTCGTGTAAATAGGAGACTCTGGCGAATTGAGATATTTGGGAGTACCGTCTTCTAGTTCTCGTCCGCCGAAGGCAATGACTCGATCCATGAGGTCAAAGATCGGAAAAATGATACGATGGCGAAAACGATCATAATAACCGCCTTTTTCTCGCGCCACGAGGAGACCTGCCTTATTTGCTAGGTCGAGATCTTGCCCTAGGTTTTTCAATTTGTCCTGCAGCCAGTGCCATGATTCAGGTGCATAACCCAGTTTAAATTGGCGGATAGTTTTTTCACCGAGGCCCCTATTTTTCAAGTAAAGACGGGCCCTTTCTCCAACAGGAGAAAAAAGGGCGTCTGCGAATAAATTAGCCGCCGCTTTGTGAATTACATAAAAAGGTTCCAAACCTTGGAGTTTTGATTTTTGAGCCGCCTTTTCCTTGATGGGGATACCCAGCCGTTCCGCCAAAAAACGAACGGCCTCGGGAAAAGACCAGTTGTTTATTTTTATGAGAAAAGATACAACGTCACCTCCTGTGCCGCAGCCGAAACAGTAGAAAATCTGCTTTTCCGGACTTACGGTAAATGATGGGGTTTTTTCATGGTGAAAGGGGCATAACCCCACATAATTTCTCCCTGCCCTTTTTAAGGTTACATATGAAGAGATAACCTCTAGTATGTCCGCTCTCTGTCGGACTTCCTGAAGTGTTTCATCGGAAAAAACGGTCACTACCGTTCTACCTCCTGGATTAGCCAAGATCGGCCAATCTCTGCCTTACCTTTTCGTTTACGACCTTTCCGTCGGCCTTTCCACCGATGAGGGGCATCAACACCTTCATTACCCGCCCAACGTCTTTAATTCCCATGGCTCCTGTCTCGGAAATGGCTTTCTCTATCAAGGCGGTCAGTTCTTCTTCCGTCAGTGGAGGAGGGAGGAACTCCTCAATGACAGACAGTTCGGCTTTTTCTTTTTCAACCAAATCCATGCGGCCACCGCTTTCAAACTGTTCAATCGATTCACGCCGCTGCTTTACCATAGAAGAGACAACCTGTAAGAATTCCGCTTCTGTCAGATTCCTTCTTAAATCTATTTCTTTGTTGTGCACAGCGGTCTTTAGCATTCGAAGGGCCGACAGACGCACTTTATCTTTTGCTTTGGCTGCGGCAATACTTTCTCGTTCTATTTTTTCTTTGTAATTTTCGCTCATTTCTACGTTACCTCGTATTAATCTAATTTTATAAGGGTCTAATGTCAACTAACCCAATTCGTCTTTAAGTTGTCTTCCTCCGAGGACGTGGAGATGAACATGATAGATGACTTGTCCTCCTTCCTTGTTTACATTCATCACCAGACGAAAACCTGATTCGGCGATGCCTTTTTTCTTAGCAACCTCTTTAGCTCCTTCTATTAATGCGAACATTATGTCTTTATCTCCTGCCGACCAGTCCATTACCGTCGGGATATGTTTTTTCGGAATGACAATGCAGTGCGCCGGGGCCATGGGGTGAATATCGTCAAAAGCAAGTACGTAATCATTTTCGTAGACCTTGTTACACGGGATTTCACCTTTTACGATCCGACAAAAAATGCAATCATCCATCATAAGACACCTCCTTTCTCTCTTTTTTTGTCAATTTGATGGCTTCCGGGAGACATAAATCTCCCGTATACAATGCCCGACCCACGATCACTCCCATAATGCCCTTGTCTTCGAATTCCATCAATTTTTCTATATCAGAGAGATCTTTAAGTCCACCCGAGGCGATCACGGGCACATTCACGGCTTCGGCCAATCGACAGGTTTGTTCGAGATTAAGCCCCGTTTTCATGCCATCCCTAGATACATCCGTATAAATGATAGCGGCAATCCCTGCATTTTCGTATCTTTTGGCTATTTCCACGGCTGGAAGACCGGTCTTTTCCGTCCACCCCTGGACGGTAATGTGGCCATCTAACGCGTCCAAGGCGAGGATTATACGTCCTGAATATCTTTCTGCGGCCTTGAGGAGTAAAGATTCGTCTTTAACGGCTGCTGTTCCCAGGATAACCCACTTAACTCCCAAGGAGAGATATGTTTCAATAGTTTCTAAGTCTCTAATTCCCCCACCGACTTCAATGGGGATATTGAGGTGGGTTGTGATCCGGTAGATGGCGTTAAAATTTCGAGGCTGCCCGGCTAAAGAACCGTCCAGATCCACCACGTGTATTCTTTCGGCTCCTTCCTCTTGCCACTTCTTGGCCACGGATACGGGATCCGAATCGTATATTGTCACACGGCTGAAATCTCCTTGGGATAGGCGCACACACCGACCATCTTTTAAATCAATGGCGGGAATAACGATCATGCATTAATCCTCCCGCAATAGACCTTTTAGCTCCCCTTGCATTCGCATCACTATCTCTCGGATTCCTTCCTTTGTTAGGTCTTTTGCCGTCACCCACTTACCCTTTTCTTTAACGAAAGACTTAATGTCCAGCATATCCTCCATCAGCGACTTCTGCGTCTTATCGAAGACGGCCCGCCATATAAGGGTACCATCACGACATCGATAGAGCTGGATTTCAAAGAAAACGGACGCTGGTTTATCGACTCCGTAACTGTAGCCGATGCGTTCTCGATAACGATACACAAATCCAACTATAACCGCATCTACTTCTAGTTTTTCTCCCAGTCGACGCAATGCTTCCGGGAAAGTGATCTTAAAGGAAGAGGATGTAATTTCTGCGTATGCCGAAGCTGATTTGGAGGGGGATACAAGGGGTATTTTGAGCGAGGTAGATAGCTGTTCCCAGAACAATTCTTCCACGATGGCGGCAGAAGGGGCATCTGAATAGCTTTTTATGATAGACGCCGGCTTTGTGCCCACCTCAGAAATACGGGCAAAACCCTCAGGAGAGGTCGATTGAAAGGGTAGGACAGCTATTTTTCTTAAAAATCCTTCTGTTTCTTGAAGAGACGAGGTAGAAACACTACTCGGCATATGGCAGCTGGCGAGGCTGAAGGCGAGTAGCAGATATAAAATGCTCGTAGCTGCCGAGGGAAAAAAATCGCCTATTACGAGACCGCGTTTTATTTGCTCCCCCATCACAGGGTTCCTTTCGTGGACATAATGCCTTCGATTCGCGTGTTTAGATTGACGGCTTTTCTTAAGGCCCTAGCCACACCTTTAAAAATAGCCTCCGCAATGTGGTGATCGTTCACTCCATAGAGAAGGTTTATATGCAAGGTTATTTTTCCGTTATCGGCGAGGGCTTTAAAGAATTCGCGAATGAGAGAGGGGTCGAAATCTCCGATCCTTTGTCCTTCGAACTCAACATTATAAATGAGGCAGGGTCGACCTGATAGGTCTACAACTACATGGACTAAGCTTTCATCCATAGGAACGGAAGCCTCTCCGTATCTTTCTATGCCCTCTTTTTGCCCAAGTGCCTGAGAGATCGCAAGGCCCAAGCATATACCCACATCCTCTACTAGATGATGATCGTCTACGGCCCGATCCCCTCTCCCTGTTATTGTCAAATCAAATAGTCCGTGCCGGCTAAAAAGGGTGAGCATATGGTCAAGAAAAGGGATATCTGTGTCAACTTTGGCAGCACCTGAACCGTCCAGATTAATTTCAACCTCGACATTCGTTTCCGCGGTTTTTCGCTCGATACGCGATTTTCTCTTCACCGCCACCTCCCATGTTCATATTACCTTGTTCAGGCTATATTCCAAAAATCCCTCTGCTCCGGCTTCTCGTAGGAGAGGAATGAGTTCTCTCACCAACTTGGCATCTACCACCGTCTCCACGGCAAACCAATCTTCGTTATATAAGGGAGAGATGGTCGGGGCCTTGAGCGATGGGAGCAGCAACATGACCCGACCTAAGTTTTCTCTTGCTACGTTTAGCTTCAATCCCACCTTTCCTACTGCCTCGAGAGAGCCGTTTAGTAGCATACGTATTTGTTCTATCTTTTTTCTCTTCCATGGGTCTTCCCATGCCACGGGATTGGCGATGAGTTGGGGGTTAGTGGTCATCAACTCGTGTATTATCCTCAGTTTGTTGGCTCTGATGGTAGAGCCTGTTTCTGTTACTTCCACGATGGCATCTACTAAGCCTTCAACCACCTTAGCCTCAGTGGCACCCCAAGAGAATTCAACCTGGACAGGAATATTGCGTTCCGCAAAGTATCTTTTAGTAAAATTTACGAGTTCCGTGGAGATCTTTTTCCCTGCCAGATCTTCTAGTTTGTAAATCGGTGAATCCTGTCGTACCACGACCACCCATCTGGCCGGTCGATAGGAGACTTTCGAATAAATAAGATCTTGAACAACCACCACTTGGGAATTGTTTTCCATAATCCAGTCTTTTCCTGTAAGTCCCAAATCGAGGGTTCCATCTTCAACGTAACGAGACATTTCTTGTGCCCGCACAAGGGTGCAGGTCAATTCATCGTCGTCGATGTCGGGGAAATAACTCCGGCTATCGTACGTGATGTGCCATCCTGCCCTTTTGAATAACTCAACGGTGCTTTCTTCTAAGCTGCCCTTAGGGATTCCAATCTTTAACTTCATTTTTTATATACCACCTCTGGTTCAAAGACTTTTTCTCCGGTCGTAACGAGTGAACCTTTTTCCCATTTACGATAAAAGCAGGAGCGATAACCCGTATGACAAGCCGCTCCGCCAATTTGCTCTACCCTAAGAAGGATCGTATCTCCGTCACAATCAAGGAAGATTCCTTTTACAATCTGAACATGTCCTGAACTTTCGCCCTTAATCCATAAACTATTTCGGGAGCGACTCCAAAAGGTTGCCCGACCCGTACGCAGTGTGTGATTCCACGCCTCCTCATTCATATATGCGAGCATAAGTACTTCACCCGTATTGTCATCTTGGACAATGGTCGGAACAAGCCCTCCGGTTTTTTTGAAATCTGGTTTTTCCATTTTTTTGCCCCGCAAATTAAGTTTAGCATAAATTTTTATTATAATTCAAAAAATAAGCATGAGCAAGGTTTATTTTTTCTTGCTTCGAGCTGCAAAATTTGATACAAAGTGAACGATTTAACACATTGCTGGGGGGGGATTGTATCATGCCGTTGATGATCGGTGGAGCAGTGGCCCTAACATTGGGAATAGTTGGTATCTTTGCTTGGTTTCGGGATTTGGTAATAATAATTAAGGGCTCGTTACCCATACTGTTCATACTAGGGGGCATCTTGTCCATTTATATAGGTTATGATGACTATCAGGAAAAGATGAGAGAGGAAAAGCGTAAGCAGGAAGAGAAGCTCGCTCAGGCGCGAGATGAGATAGAAAAAATTCGTGCCCAGGCGGAACTTTATCGGGAAGAATTAGAAAAGATAAAGGGATCCGGTACTCCAAATGCTTGACAAGAGAAAATAAATCTTTTAGGAAAGGAATCGCTAAGAGCCTTTGCCGAAAAGAGGATTCATGCAAAGTACCCCGCAAATATTCACTCCACGCATACAATCTAAGATCTACAAGTATTAATGCCTGCCGCCACGGTTCCTTCCGTGGACAGGCAGGCTAATCCAAAGTAAAATCCATGTCTTAAACCCTATTGGGGGAGAATAATATGGGAGGAGGATGAAAATATTATGCAATCACAAGTGTTCAGATTATCAATTTTACTTGCGGCGATTATTTTTCTCTTTGTGCCTGCCCAGGCGGCAGAGATAGTTAAGCTGGGGGCCCTTTTTTCTGTGACAGGTCCGCCATCTTTCTTAGGGGAACCGGAACGCAATACGGCACAGATGATGGTAGAAAAGATTAATAAAGGCGGTGGGGTAAAGGGTAAAAAGTTAGAGCTTATCGTGTACGACACCCAAGGAGATCCTACCAAGGCGAATCAAGCTGCCGATCGCCTAATCAAAGAAGACAAGGTAGTAGCCATTATGGGACCCAGTACGACGGGTGAAACGATGGCCGTGATTCCCCTTGTGGAAAAGGCGCAGATCCCTTTAGTTTCCTGTGCCGCGGGCATTAAAATCACGGAACCGGTGAAGAAATGGGTGTTTAAAACGGCGCAAAATGATTCTCTGGCGGTGGAAAAGATATTCCAACATCTAAAGGAGAAAAAAATAAACAAAGTGGCCATCCTAACTGTCTCGGACGGATTTGGATCCTCCGGGAGGGAGCAACTAAAGATTCATGCTCCAAAATATGGCATTCAAATCGTCTCAGATGATACTTTTGGCCCTAAAGATACAGATATGACTGCCCAGCTTACTAAGGTCAAGGGTACCCAAGCTCAAGCTATCATCTGTTGGGGCACTAACCCCGGACCAGCTGTGGTGGCAAGGAATGTGAAGCAATTGAATCTAAACATTCCCCTTTATATGAGCCACGGCGTTTCTTCTAAGAAATTCATTGAATTGGCAGGGGAAGCGGCCGAAGGTATCATTCTCCCCTCGGGGAAGGTGTTAGTGGCCGATTTGCTCCCCGATAAGGATCCACAAAAGAGGCACCTTCTTTCTTTTGTGCAAGAATACAAAGCCCGGTTCAAGACGGAGGGGGATCATTTCGGTGGACATGCGTGGGACGCTGTTATGCTGATCAAAAATGCTATGGAGAATTCGGGTTTTACGCCGGCAGCAATTCGCGATGGGCTGGAAAAAACGAAAAACTTCTCCGGAATTGGGGGCATCTTTTCCTTCTCTCCGGAAGATCATGCGGGATTGACGGTTGATGCCTTCGTGCTGGTCCAGGTCAGGAACGGCACCTGGGCACTCGTAAAGTAAGACTAAAAACCTGCGGGGTAAAGGTAACCTACCTTTACCCCACGACTATCTGGATTTTTTATGGAGTCGAGCGCGCAAATTTTTCAATACATCTTATCGGGATTGGCCAACGGTTCTATCTATGGCATAATTGGCTTCGGTTTCGCTATCATCTTTAACGCCACAGGCATTATCAATTTTGCTCAAGGGGAATTCGTGATGCTGGGGGGCATGGTAACTGTTTTCCTGCTCAGCTTACTTCAATGGCCTCTTGTGTACTGTATTCTGCTAGCTATCTTGCTTACCCTAATTGTCGGCATCATCTTTGAACGCCTGGCCGTCAATCCGCTAAAAGACGCTTCTCCCATCACTATCGTCATCATAACGATTGGGGCCAGTATTTTTATTCGTGGCATTGCCATGCTAGTCTGGGGTAAGGATACCTACCCCCTTCCTTCATTTTCGGGAGACACAGCGATAAATTTAGGGGGAGCGACGATAATGCCTCAGCATTTGTGGATTTTAGGTCTCACCTGTATCATCATTATTTTGAATCGTCTTTTCTTCTACCATACTATCTACGGTAAGGCCATGCGGGCATGCTCTGTAAATCCGAAAGCGGCTGGATTGGCAGGCATAAATGTAAGGGCGATGGTGCTGATATCATTCGCAATAAGCTCGGCGTTAGGAGCCCTTGCGGGTATTATCATTGCTCCCCTTACTTTGACCTCCTATGACGTAGGCATCATGCTAGGCTTAAAAGGATTCTGCGCGGCTATTATAGGCGGTATGGGAAGCGGCATGGGAGCTGTCCTCGGAGGTTTTGTCTTAGGCATATTGGAATCCCTAGGGGCCGGTTTGATTTCGGCCGGTTATAAGGATGCTATTGCCTTTATCGTTTTACTCGCAATTCTGTTTTTCCGACCCGGTGGTCTGTTAGGACGAAGTGGGATCGAAAGAGTATAGAGATGAAGAAGACAGATCAGATCCTGTTTTTTGCTTTTTCCGTTTGTATCCTTTTCCTCCCTCTGATCCTAAAGGAGAGCTATATTCTTCACGTTTTTGTTTTCATCGGTATTAACACTATGCTTGCCATAGCATTGAATCTACTCCTTGGATATGCCGGGCAAATCTCTCTCGGTCAAGGGGCTCTCTACGGTTTGGGGGCCTATATATCAGCTATTCTTTCGGCAAAATACGGGGTTAATCCCTGGTTAGGAATGGGAGTTTCGGCTGTGATCGTATCGGCGGTTGCGTTTATCGTTGGTTTTCCCATCCTCAAGTTACGAGGCCACTACTTGGCGATGGCAACGCTGGGATTAGGAATCATTTTATACATCATCTTCAATGAGACGGTCGATTGGACTGGTGGTCCCTCCGGATTCCCCGGCATCCCCAATCTGAAGTTAGGGTCCCTTACCTTTGATAATGATGTGGCAAACTTTTATCTCGTCTGGTTTTTTGCCCTTATTACTATGTTTTTAGCATTGAACCTCTATCAGTCACGCATTGGAAGAGCCTTGAGAGCAGTCAGTGATTCTGAAGTGGCTGCCCGTATTATGGGCGTAGACGCTTGGTTGCTCAAAGTCAAGATATTTGCTGCATCAGCCTTTATTTCTTCATTGGCGGGGAGCCTTTATGCCCATACGGTGACGTTCATCGCCCCCGCTTCTTTCGGTTTTAACTTTTCCGTCGAGCTTCTGACCATGGTGGTGGTGGGAGGACTAGGGAGTGTTTTTGGATCATTTTTAGGGGCAGCGATACTTACCTTGCTGCCCGAGTGGCTCCGGGTGTTCCATGATTTTGATATTGTTATCTATGGGCTTCTCCTCATTCTCATCATGATGTTTATGCCCCGTGGATTAGCCGGTTTGGTGAGTCATCTAAAGGCCAAGGTATATGTTGAAAGTAAGTAACGTAAGTAAAAATTTTGGTGGAGTGGCAGCACTCCGGGGCGTATCTCTTACCATTTCTAAGGGGACCATTGCGGGCATAATAGGCCCCAACGGCGCCGGGAAGACGACGTTATTTAATATCATTTCAGGACTGTACCCTCAAGACGAGGGCGAGGTTTTTCTGGAGGAGAGAAATATATCGTTTCTCTCTCCCGAGAAGCTGGTACGCTTGGGTTTGGTGAGGACATTCCAGAATTTAGAACTTTTCGGACGCATGACGGTACTAGAGAACGTGATGGTGGGATTGCACACGAAGAGCTCTTCCGGGCTCTTGTCCTGTGCTCTTCGCCTCCCAAAACAAAGGAAGGAAGAGAAAAGAATCGTTGAAGAAGCATGGAAGTGTTTAGAGTTGTGCGGTCTGGCCGAGGTAGCGGAAAAAGAGGCCGCGAGCCTACCTTTAGGTCAGGGACGCCTGCTGGAAGTGGCCCGCGCGTTGGCAACGGAACCCAAAATTATCCTCATGGATGAGCCAGCAGCCGGCCTGAATACAAGGGAAACAACAGGTGTCGCGGATCTGATAAGGAAAATAAGGGACATGGGCATCACCGTGGTGCTGGTAGAACATGATATGGAGTTGGTCATGGAGGTATGTGATCACATCTCTGTGCTCAATTTAGGGCAGAAACTGGCTGAAGGGAGCCCTCGTGAGATTCAAGATAATTCTGCCGTCATCAATGCCTACTTAGGAGAGGATTGATGCTAACCGTAAAAAACGTAAACACATTTTACGGTCAGCTCCATGCATTGAAAAACGTCTCTTTGCACCTCAAAAAAGGTGAGATAGTGACCCTTATCGGAGCCAATGGAGCAGGAAAGTCCACGCTGATCAATACCATTTCTGGTCTTACACCACCGAGGACAGGTTCTATTTTACTTGATGGATTTGCCATAGAGAAACTCCCTCCACACCGCATTGTCGAGTTAGGTATCTCGCAGGTTCCGGAAGGCCGACAAATTTTCAATACCCTTTCGGTCAAGGAAAATTTGGAGTTGGGAGCCTTTTTGTATCTCCGCAAAAAGGGAGGACGACGCCTGTATGAGGAGATGGTCGAAAAAATCTTCCATCTCTTTCCTGTACTGAGAGAGCGTTGTCATCAGCCCGCTGGTACTCTTTCCGGCGGTGAGCAACAGATGCTCGCTATCGGACGTGCCCTGATGGCAAGGCCACAGATACTCCTGCTCGATGAACCCTCCATGGGACTGGCGCCCCTTATTGTTAAGGAAATCTTTTCTGTCATTCATGCTTTGGCCCGCCAAGGGGGTACCACCATTCTCCTGGTAGAACAGAATGCAAAGGCCGCTTTAAGAATTGCGGATCGAGGCTACGTATTGGAGACGGGAAAGGTTATAATGGAGGGAGAGGCGTTGGAACTAATGGAAAATAAAGAAGTAAAGAGGGCCTATTTGGGACGGGATAGAAAGGACATCTGGGAGAGATAAAAATGGAGGGCAACATGAAGATTTGGGATCCCTTACACGAATGCATGCCGAGAGAAGATTTGGAGCAACTCCAGCTCGAGAGACTTCAGGCCACTTTGAATCGGGTGTACAAAAATGTGGTGCACTACCGTAAATTGTTCAACGAAATTTCTTTTGTACCAGAAGATTTTCAATCTTTAGGCGATCTCAAAAAATTACCTTTTACTTCCCCAACTGACCTACAGGAGAACTATCCGTATGGGATGTTCGCTGTGCCTTTGCGAGAGGTGGTGCGCCTTCATTCCGCTCCAGGAAGATCAATAAAACCGATTGTTTTGGGATATACAAAAAACGACATTCGTACATGGGCCAATCTCGTAGCCCGATTTATGGTGGCCGCCGGGGTGGAAAGGGATGATTTAGTTCAAATTGCTTTTCTTTACGGGCTTCAAACGGGTGCCTTTGGAATCCATTACGGTGCTGAAGCCATAGGGGCATCCGTCATACCGATGAGCACGGGAAATACGGAAAAGCAGGTAACGATCATGCAAGATTATCGCTCTACCGTTCTCGTGTGTACTCCTTCTTATGCCCTGCGGATTGCGGATTTTATGGAGGAACACAACCTCAATCCCCATGGATTGGCCCTCAGATTGGGTCTCTTTGGTGGGGAACCTTGGACAGAGGAAAGAAGAAAAGAAATAGAGGAGCGATTGGGTATTGTGGCTACGGATAATTATGGGGTTTCAGAGATTATCGGGCCCGGTATAGCGGGAGAGTGTGTCTACAAATCGGGACTTCACCTTTTTGAAGACGCCTTTTATCCCGAGATCATCGATCCTCATTCGGGAGAGGTCCTGCCTCCCGGCCATGTAGGCGAGCTGGTTATTACCACTTTGGTGAAAGAGGCCATTCCCCTCATCCGCTATCGGACGGGAGATTTGACTCGACTCGATTATTCTCCCTGTTCCTGTGGACGAACGTTGGTACGCATGGAAAAACCAAGAGGGAGGACGGATGATATGATCATAGTAAAAGGGGTTAATGTCTTTCCCTCTCAGATCGAGCAAATTATTTTCCACCTAACGGGAGAACAACCCCTTTTTCAAATATTGGTTGATCATCGCAGTTCTTTGGATCAAGTGGAGATTAAAATAGGGGTGACGGAAAAGATTTTCGCTCTGGAATTACTTGAACAGACTCGCCTGCTGGAGAGCCTGAGAAGGAGAATCAGATCCGTCATCGGCATCAACACAACAATAAGATTAGTAGAACCGGCAACTCTGACCAACGTAGAAAGCAAAGTCAAGCATATCTGGTCCGGCCCAGTAGATTAAGAGCCGCCTTTTAGGGGCAAACCTTGTAGATAGCGTGCTTGGAGTCTCTGCATGCCTCTTAGCCAGCGGTCATAGTCGGCTGCTTTACGCTGCATATAAGTCCGCACTTCCGGGTGAGGAAGGATGAGAAATTCTTCTTTTTTCAAACCCTCTATTACCTTTTCTGCTAATTCCTCCGGTTCCATTAATCCGTCTACCGCTGCAATGCTGTCTTCTCCGGCCATAGCCGTGCGCACTGCCTGTGGGCAGAGGGCAAAGATCTTGATTCCCTGCTCACCGTATGTAATGTATAGATTCTCCGCTAAACCAACGGCTGCATGTTTGGTGACGGAATAAGGAGCCGAACCTATCTGACTGAGCAGTCCGGCGGCAGAAGCCGTAATCATTATAGCCCCTCCACCACGAGCCGCCATGCGGGGAATAAGGGCTCGACTCACATAAACATGTGACATGACATTTATTTCCCAAATCCGCTGCCAATCATCATTTGTACATTCCACCCCTCCTTTGATGGCAATACCAGCATTGGAGCAGAAGAGGGTTATAGGACCAACGTTTTTCTCCGTAAAATCGATTAAGTCGATTACATCCTGCTCTCGGCTAACGTCGCAGCGAAAAGGGATGGCACCGGTATCTGTTGCTACAGACACTACGGACTCTTCGTTAATATCGGCAGCCACCACTTGAGCCCCTTCCCGGATGAATCGACGGGTCAGAGCGGCCCCGATACCACTTCCTGCCCCTGTGACCACGGTTACTTTACCTGTGATTTCCATAGTTGACCATCCTCCCGAATGTTTAGATGCCGCTCTTCATACAATATTTTTGTCAACCCTTCTATGGGGAATTAATTGGCAGACCGGCATCTGCTGTGCTAAGAGAGAGAGGATCATCTTTATGGGAGGAAAGGAAAATGGAAATACTGGCTTTTAATGCCAGCCCCAGACCAAAAGGAAACACATCCCATCTTGTGTCGGCTATTCTGGAGGGGGCCCGCTCCCAGGGGGTGGCGGGGAAAGAAGTCCGTCTCCACGACCTCAACACAAAGGGATGTCGGGGTTGTCTCGGTTGCCGAAAGACCCCGGGGATCTGCCACGAGCAAGACGACCTAAGTCCTTACCTGGAAGCCATCAAAAACTGTCGGGGCATGGTCATAGCAACCCCCATATACATGTATCGTATTGCCGGGCAGATGAAGCTTCTCGTAGATCGTTTCTATTCCCTCTATGGGAATAAAGAGGGAGGCGGTTATTACTCTACGGTGGCGCCGGGGAAAACTTATGCCATAGTTATTTCTCAGGGAGCACCTGATCCGGCTCAGTATGAAAGGTCTATTCGATATCTTATGGGCATGACGGGCACTGGTCTGGGTTTCGAAGTAGTAGGAAAAATTATTCACGCCAACAGCCATGTATCGCCGGCGGAAAAGGATGAAGCCCTCCTTGCACAAGCTTACGAGATCGGTCAACGCATGGCCAAATGACCACTTTAGAAGGGGGGATGGAGGGTATAGAGGCAGACGATACCGCCTTGAGAGTTAATTTCCGCCCTCGTTGGTCGACCAGAGGCTACATCGCATATGAATTTTACGATTTCATTTCCTACTTCTGAAAGGTCTTTACCTTCCAAGACTTGACCAGCATTTACATCCATATCGTCTCTCATAAGTTCGAAGAGAAGGCTGTTGCTTGCCACTTTGATTACCGGACAGATGGGAAAACCCAGGGGGGTTCCTCTCCCTGTAGTGAACACTATAATCTGACATCCAGCCGCGGCGAGTCCCGGTAAAGATTCTGCATCGTATCCCGGGCCGTCCATCAGAACTACGCCTCGGCGAGAAGGGGGCGTTCCATAATCCACTACTTCTACGATCGGGCGGCTACCGGCTTTCATTATGCAGCCTAAAGACTTTTCCTGGATAGTTGACATGCCTCCATCCATGTTTCCCGGGGCGATGACTAACGATGCGAGAGGTCCGAGAAGGTCTTTCGTTAGTTGTTCTGCCTCCGAGATCATATTTATCGTCTTTTCTGCCACCTCTTCGTTTATGGCACGCCGCGCCAGGATATGGCTAGTTCCAATCATTTCCGTATCTTCCGTGAGGATCACCGTTCCACCTTCATCGACGATGTAATCGGAGGCAATGCCGACGGCCGGGTTGGCAGTTATCCCGGAAAAAGCATCCGAGCCGCCACATTCGAGTCCGATAGATAGCTTTTCTAAAGAGAAGGATGTTCTTTCACAACGGTTTGTTTCAGACAGAAGGCGGCGGCAGATGTTGGCTCCTTTTTCGGCGGCACGACGAGACCCCCCCTCTTCTTGAACGTTTAACCAGACCACCGGTTTTCCCGTTTTTTCAATCGGCTCGGCAATGGACGTGGACTTAATGACTTCACAGCCCAGGCCGACTACTAAGACAGCTCCAACATTTGGATTCTTCCCTAAGTTGGTCAAAACCTTAGAATGAAGTGAAGCTTCAAGGGAACGCCCGCATCCATGTCCATGATATAGAGGTACAATCTCTGGCACTAACTGTGCTATCTTCGCCACGACTCCATTCACGCAGGCTACGGAAGGAATAACGGCAACATAATTTCTTACCCCCACTTGACCGTCCGGTCGCAAGTAACCAAGAAATGAATTTCCCATTTATTGTCTCCCTCGTCTACATCATGTTATGGGTGTGAACCCAACTGCCTTGAAGGATGTCTTCCTTTGCTTTGCCGATGATTTCTCCGTATTTAATCACAGCTGATCCGGCCGGGATGTTTTTGAGGGCAATCTTGTGTCCTGCTGGAATTTCATCCAGGGCACTAAACGAGTCGGCTTCCCGGACGGTGACTTCAGCCCCCTTTTCTATTCGTTCTCGAGCCACACCGACATTATCCTTCGGATCAATAATAATAATCGATGTTTTCCTGTTCATATATGCACCTCTTATCGAGATCGTAGGCGATAAGACGACCGTAACCCTTCATTAGGTAACAACATCCGTTGTCAATATCAATCTTTTTTGTTTTAAGCCCCTCAATTATCCGCCATAGAGGAAGAGGTGTATGGCCGCAAATGACCGGCTTTTCACCGCGATACTCATTTCCCCTGCCCCATAGCATGGCTTCCTCACCCATGGGACCGAAGGGATCGGGGAGGGAGAAATCGATTTCTCCGTGGACGAAAAGGTAGTCCTCCGTCTCATACCATAGGGGGAGGTTGGCCACGAAACGCAGATAGGGTTCTAAATCATGATTACCAAAACTTCTCTGGGTGGCTATCATGCCCATATCTAGGAAATATTCGTAGTCGAACATGTCGTAACCGATACCGCTTTCCATTGCCTTCAACCATAAGTCTTCGTGGTTGCCTTTCAGGGCGATCACCCTACAGGAAAGATGCATGATGGTATCGAGGACGCCTTTGCTATCGGGGCCCCGGTCAATGTAATCTCCTAAGAGATAAAGCTCGTCCTCCGCCCGCAGATTTATTTTATTTAAAAGGGCCCGGAACGTACGAGCACAGCCGTGGATATCTCCTATCGCGTATCGCATACCTTGACTTATTATTATAAACCCGTATGAGATAATGGCAAAAATTTTTTAGGAGGGACTATGTTAGAGAGTCTTGAAGGAAAGGTGGCATGGGTTACTGGTGCGGGAACAGGTATCGGCCAAGCGGGAGCTTTAGCCTTGGCTTCTTATGGAGCCAAGGTTGTCTTGTCCGGACGCAGGCGAGAGCCCTTGGAGGAAACGAAGCAACTGATTATGAGCAAAGGTGGAGAGGCATCCGTCGAGCCTCTGGATGTAAGGGAAGAGGCCAAAGTCTACCACGTTCGGGATAAAATAGTTGAGAAATTTGGCAAGATAGACATCCTTGTCAATAATGCCGGCACCAATGTGACAGAGAGACATTGGGAGGTAGTGACGGGTGAAAAATGGCGAGAAGTGATCGATATAGATTTAAACGGCGCCTTTTACTGTGTGAAAGCCGTATTACCCATCATGAGAGGAAAAAAAGACGGTCTTATCATAAACATCTCATCCTGGGCGGGTCGGTTTTATTCCTACATTACCGGTCCGGCCTACAGTGCAGCCAAGCACGGTCTGCTTGCTCTCAACGCCAGCATAAATATGGAAGAATGTGTAAACGGTATTAGGGCATGTGTAATCTGTCCGGGAGAGGTATGGACCCCTATCATCGATCGCCGTCCCGACGCCTTGCCGGTGGAGGAAAAAGAGAGAATGTTAAGAGCAGAAGATGTAGGAGAAGCGATCCTCTTTGTGGCCCGCCTGCCAAAGCACGTTTGTGTTAATGAAATGCTCATTAGCCCTACATGGAATAGAACGTATGTTAATGACCCCGCAAGGAAACGTATTCCAAGTTAACGGCGTTGAACTTTTTGTCAAAAGGCAAGGGGAAGGAAATCCCTTTTTATGGACGCACGGGTTACTGGGTAGTATGGAACTGGAAGAAGAAACGGGCGTAATAGAATGGTCTCTTCTGGCAAAGAAGGTTCAGATAGTAAGGTATGACGTAAGAGGGCACGGTAAATCTGGAATGTCACTTTCTTCAAGGCATTATCGCTGGGAAAACCTTGTTTACGATGCTAAAGAGTTGGTAAACAAAATCGGCTTTTCTACTTTCATAGCGGGAGGCCAGTCCATGGGAGCTGTGATTTCCCTTTTTCTGGCCCTTATGATGCCCAGTCATGTACGAGGTCTTGTCCTCGTCACTCCCCCTGCCCTCTGGGAGGAAGGGATTATACAGGGGGCGATTTATGAGTTTGCGGCTAAACTTTTAGAGATGGAAGGATTGGAGAGGCTACTGTCTCTGATGAAAGACAGGCATGATCTGGCGGATCGTCAGCTTATCTCCAGCCCGGAGATAACGGAGAAATTCGTTCATTCTCTAATCAAAAGAGATCCGCGAGTTATTTCCGCCATTCTTCGGGGTGCGGCGCAGTCCTTATTTCCGCCTCGGGAAAAATTGCGGGAGGTTCACATTCCAACTTCCATTTTCGCTTGGACAGAGGACCCTCTTCATCCCGTCTCTGTGGCTTATGAGCTGAGTCGATTAATACCTTCCTCTCGTTTACACGTAGCTCAAAATCGCCGGGAAATTTTGGAATGGAGCCACACCATTGTAAATTTTTTGGCTGAGCAAGGCGAGGAGGCTACTTCTGACAGGTAGGACAGAAATAGGTCCCTCGCCCTCCTATTTTTTTTCTCACCACCGGGGTACCACAACGGGGGCAGGGCTTGCTTTCTCGGGCATAGACCATAAGGAATCTCTGATTTTCCCCTTCCAGACCAAAAAGATCGCGCCAATCAGACACGGTCGTGCCTCGACGACTTATGGCTTTCTTCAGTATCGGTGTGGCCACTTCCCAAATCAAGTGCCAGCTTTCTTGGGAAAGATCACAGGCTTTTCTTTCTGGGGAAAGGTGTGCGGCATGGAGGATTTCGCACGCGTAAATGTTACCTAACCCGGGAAACAAGCGTTGGTCTAGGAGTAGTTCTTTAATCGTTATCTTTCGCCTTTTGGCGAGGGACATGATGTAGGGTATATCCTCTTCGCTGGGGAAGAGGGGAGGACAGAAGTCCATTGGGTCACCAAGGGTGATCACCGCGAAGCGTCGGGGGTCAATGAGTTCTAAGGTGCCGGTATCAAATGAGAGAGCGAAACGACTATGGGGAGAAGGTATGAAATAACCTTCTTGCCATAGAAGACGCCCCGTCATACGGAGCTGAAAGGTGAGGGCACGTCGCGACGATAGGATAAATTCCAACATTTTGCCGACCCGGTTAACGGTTTCGATCACCTCTCCCGTCAGAAAAGAAAGATCCCCCAGACGGGTATCGAAAATTTCTATTCCCCGAATGGTTCGCCCTTGTATTAAAGGTTTCAGTTGACGACGAAGAGTTTCGACCTCCGGTAGTTCCGGCATTTGTCAATCCTCCCACCCAATTGGTTCGTAGCCTTTTTCTTTCAAACAGCGATTGACAAAATTCTTGTATGTCTGGCTTGGCTTGGTTGCTTTGGCAGAGCCTTTTACCAGCCCGGTGGCAGCCCCGGCGGCAGCCCCTACTCCGATTCCTCTTCCCAGACTACCCCTCACTGCTCCCACAGCGCCACCGATGACGGCACCTCCTGCCGCTCCCGCCGCCGTACTTTTCGCCACCTTTTCTGCCTCTTGGGATTTTATATACTCATCAGCCAAAGCTTTACATGCTTCAATATCCCGTCTGGCTTGCTCTTCTCCTACAGACTTTAAATGGGCGTTGGGGTAGAGAACTGGGCCGGAAGTAGCGCAACCCCACAGGAACGAGACTATAAAAGGAACCCAAATCGAACGCATGTTAATCTTTTATCATTACTACCCCAAAAAATCCATCCGTTCCATCACGGTGGGGTAATGTTTTAAAAATACCTTTGCTATCCACAAATTTCGTTGCAACCGGCTCCTGGGGGAAAGAGAGGTGAAAATCGGCATGTCTCTCGAGGAAAGAGAACACGACCTTTTCATTTTCTTCTTCCATCAAGCTACAGGTGCTGTAAACTAAAACACCTCCCTTCCGAAGACACTGGGCAGCGAATTCCAGCAGACGACTCTGTGTTTGGGCCAAATGGAGAAGATCTCGGTCCTTAAGACGCCATTTTATTTCTGGTGCGCGCCTTAAGATACCAGTTCCCGAACAAGGCGCGTCTACCAAAACTCGGTCAAAGCTACCTATGAGGGTTTGGGGTGGATGATGAGTCGCATCAAGCGATTTTACCTCCACCATGGAAATACCAAACTTGAGGGCTTCTTTTACCAGTTGCTGCAACTTAGCTTCGTCCCTATCAATGGCCAAAATTTTTCCGTTATTTTTCATAAGGGCAGCTAAATGAAAAGTTTTTCCTCCTGTGCCGGCACAGAGATCGAGAATTCTTTCTCCTGCAGTCGGGGAGACAAGGTAAGATATGAGCTGAGATGCCTCATCTTGGTAAAGGACCAACCCCTCCTGAAAGGCGCGGGCGTTTCTGAGTTGCCCGCTGGGACTTAAAATAATTAGACCGTCGGGGGAGAAGGGGGTGAGTGACACGGAAAAACCCTCTTTCGTTAAATATGCTTTCGCTTCATCTCTCGTAATTTTCAGGGTATTTACCCTGAGGGTAATGGGAGGGAGGGCGTTTTGAGCGGCGCATAATTTTAAAGCGTCTTCCCAGCCCCAGCAATTGATCCAGCGTTTTATTAGCCATAAGGGATGGGAATAGAGGGCTGAAATAAGAGAGAGGTCATGGGTATCGGCCGGGGGGAGGAGCTCTTGTCGCTGTTTCGCTAAAATTTTTCGGAGAACGGCATTGATCAGCCCCGTCTTTTCCGGGGCCTTTGTTTTGGCCAAATTCACCGCCTCACTTACGATGGCAAACGGGGGGATCCTATCGGTGAACAGAAATTGGTAGATCGATAGGCGCAGGATATTTTTCGCCACGACGTCTAATTGGCCCCAGTTTCGAACATGTTTTTTTAAAATAAAATCGCACAGGCCTTTCATCCGGAGGGTGCCGTAGGTGATCTCTGTCACTAATCGGCGGTCCCGGTCATCCATAGACGAGTTTTCTTTCAGGCAACGGTCGATGAGATATTCAGCGTAAGCTCCTGATTCCTCCACTTGCGTGATTATAGAGAGAGCGATTTCCCTGGCGGAGGTTTTCATGAGAGGCCTAATTTTTCTCCTGGAGACAATCGATAGCCCCTGAGAAAGTCCCATATAGGGAGCCTTTTTTTGCCTTCCAGTTGTACCTCTTTCAGGTATACCCAACCGTTTTGAGATGCAACGGGTAGTCCGTCCGGTTCAGGTCTGCCGATGGTGCCGGCTGCTGGGAGGGAGGAGTCTGGTCGAAAACTGGCTTGATATATCTTGAATATCTGTTTTCTGAGATAAGAAAAGGCGCCGGGGGTAGAGGAAAGCCCTCTAATTTTCCTCACGATTTCTTCCCCTCCCTGGGCCCAGTCAATGAGGGCGTCCTCTTTAGTAAGACGAGGGGCATAGGTCGCATGTTCGTGGGCCTGGGGTATCGGTTTAATCTCTCCCGCCGTGAAAAGATTAATGGTTTCGACCAGGAGATCGGCGCCGAGGATGGCCAGACGATCATGCAGGTGATCGTAAGTTTCATCTGGCTCGACCGGGATTTCTCTCTGCCTTAAGATGGGGCCCGTATCTACCCCCTCGTCCATTAACATGATCGTAATGCCCGTGACGTCGTCTCCTAAAAGCAGAGTCCAGTTGATAGGCGCAGGACCACGGTGGCGTGGGAGGAGTGAGGGATGCACGTTGATACACCCATAGGGGGGAGCGTGGATGATTGGGGGAGGTAAAATTTGTCCGAAAGATGCGACTACAACCAAGTCCGGTTTTAAGTGATTAAATTCCTCCAAAAAAGCTTGTTCTCTCACTTTCTCCGGCTGAAGAACTTTGAGACCGTGGGCTAAAGCAGATGTTTTTACCGGTGGGGGAGTCAATTTTCTACCTCGCCCCTGCGGTTTGTCAGGCTGGGTTACAACGGCGAGGATTGGATACCCCGCTTCTATTAAACTTATTAAACTGGGCAATGCAAATTGGGGTGTGCCCATGAAAACGAGGCGCGGTTTATCTTTCACTTTTGTCATTCCCTATTTCATTTTTCTTATGCGGATTTCGATGCCTTTTTCGTCTTTTAACAGTTCAACCAGGCGTGAAATGTTAGTATCCCCATAATGATAAGGGTAGAGGATACGTGGACGAAAGGCACGAACAGCGTCTGCGACCATTTCTGGGGTCATAGTGTAAGGAAGATTCATGGGGAGAAAGGCAATGTCAACCCCTTTGAGATTTTTCATTTCAGGAACATTTTCCGTGTCGCCCGCTATGTATACCCTAGTTTTTCCTAGAGAGATTAAATAGCCGTTTCCCTCGCCTTTGGGATGGAAGGGAACGCCGGGAGCCCGGAAGTGAACGATATTATAGGCAGGAACGGCCAGTACATTAAATCCCCATACGGTTTTTTCTTCACCATTTTTTAGGGTGACGGCCTCAGGTATGGAGCGGGTTACGTGTCCATTGCCGATAATGATGGTCTCTTTTTTTCTTATGTCTTTGATGACGCGCGGGTCAAAATGATCATAATGTTCGTGGGTTACTAATATCAGGTCGGCCTTGGGCAGGCGGGCATAATCACCGTATTGGCCTACGGGATCGATGTGGATTATTTTTCCCTCGAATTCCATGACCAGTGAGGCGTGCCCGATGAAGGTAATTTTGATAGCCCCTTCAGGGGTCTCAATTATGTCCGTCTCATAGGCTGGAATGGGGGATGTAATTAGAACAATGGTCATAAATACGGCTAATCCCCAAAGATACTTCATCTTTTTACCTCCTTTCATGTTTGATCTGCATTTTACCGCAAAAGGTCGTGCCTTGGGAAGACAAAGATCGTATTGACCATTGTGATATAATAAAACAATAAAAAAGGGAGGTCGTTTCATGGCCCATAAAAAGCAGGAGAGAAGAAAGGAACTTGATCGCCGAAGGAGGCGTCGAGAAAAACGTTTAAAAGCCAGGGCAAAGGAAGCAAGGTTGAACAAAAGTTCTTCAGGGACGCCGTAGCTTTTCCACTCTTCGCGCCTCGCGGACAAAAAGAGAAACCAACTTAATATCTTTTCGAAATCGAAGAGGTCGGCCTCTTTCGTCCACGGCGTTCGTTCGACTGCAACTATCTACCCCGGCGGGGTGGACGTATTTGATGGCCTCAGCTACATTATCTGGGCCCAATCCTCCAGCCAGAATGACCGGTCGAGGACTAATTTCGACGAATTTGCGGGCTAAAGACCAATCACATATTTCACCGGTAATGCCGATAAAGCCATTTACCGGTTGGGAACCTTCTTTTAATGTATCAAGGAGGAAGTAATCCGTACACGAGGCAAAAGAATCAACGATGAGTTTGAAATCTTGCGATAACTCCCTTTTCGCCAAACCCGGCCGAGGTAGACCGATCGATCTCATGATACCCACCGTAGGAAATTTTTCTTTTATTTCCTCTTGAAGGTCGATTAGGAGGTTAAGTGTGTGGGTAGATATGGTTTCGCATAAGTGGATGAAATCGGGTTGAAAGTAGGCAAGGGCGTGAAAAATGTCCGCTGGTTCAGAGAAGAGAGGGAGGATACAGCTCTTGGCGCCTCCTAATTGAACGGCCTTAACCGTTTCTCTCAGGGGAGGCCAGAGCTCAAGTGCGGGGGAGGGGATTACTGTTCCCACGTGATCAACCCCTTCTTTAATCAACCTGACTGCCTCTTGTGCGTCCTGAACTTCATAAATTTGGATAATAATACGATTCATGAGCCTTGCATATCATGTGCAAGGGATGGCGGGCAAGGTGACTAATTTTCTCTTTTCCTTGCACTCCTATTCATGTATTATCGCTGGCAAATAATTAATCGGGAGTAAAGTCTGATGGGAAAGGTGTTTTCCTTCACGGGAGCAAAAAAAATCGTATTTGGGTGTGGATCATTGGAGCAATTGCCAGAGCTACTTTTCGAGCTGAAGGTGTTTCGTCCATACATAGTCATGGATCCGAGTTTGTGCAGTTTGGGCATGGAAGATCGTTTCGACAGGTTATTGGGAACTGGGGGTTTCAAATATCACCTATTTCAACAGGTGGAGGCGGAGCCTCCTTTAGAAAGCGCCGATCTGTGTGCTAAGGCTGCTCGCAGACATAAGGCTGATGGAGTAATAGGAATTGGGGGCGGCAGTGCGATGGACCTGGCGAAAGCAGTATCCGTATTGGCTCCTCATGGGGTTAAGGGTGAGGCATACTTAGGTTTGAATAAAATTCCTCAACCCGGTTTACCTAAAATCATGATCCCCACTACAGCCGGCACAGGTAGTGAGGTTACGTTCACAGCGGTTTTTCGCCGCAAAAGTTTGCAAAAGAAGGAGGGTATGAATAGCCCCTACCTGTATCCGGAACTGGCTCTTCTCGATCCGGAACTAACCCTCAGCCTTCCCCCCGAGGTTACAGCGACGACAGGTATCGATGCCCTCTGTCATGCTGTGGAGTCTTATACCTCCCTTCAGGCTTCGCCCATGAGTGAAATTTTTTCCCGAAAGGCCATTGCCCTAATCGGGGAAAATTTAAGAACTTGTGTGCACAATGGAAAGGATCTTGAGGCCCGTTCTGCCATGCTGTTGGCGAGTCTGTATGCTGGTTTGGGACTGGCAAATGCTGGGGTTACAGCGGTGCACTCCCTGTCATATCCCTTGGGAGGCAAATTTGGGATTCCCCATGGTCTGGCCAATACCATCCTCCTCCCACATGTCATGGCCTTTAACTTACCGGCGGCCTTAGAAAAATTTGCCGATGTTGCTGCTCTTTTGGGCGAGGTAACGGATGATATCTCCGTAAGAGAAGCAGCGGAGATGGCGGTAGAATCGGTATATCATTTGATCGAGGATTGTGGAATTAATTCATCCTTAGAAGATTTAGGCGTTAAGGAAGATGATTTTCCCGAATTGGCAGAGGCAGCTATGACTGTGGTCCGTCCTCTCCAAAACAACCCGAGAAAAGTAAAATTGGAAGACGCCGTAAACATATACCGCGCTGCTTATTAATCATGATTAGCAATTCAAACAGGAGGAGTGAAAATGCCCGGATACGAAGTCATCGGTGAGGAAGAAAAGCGAGAGGTACTGGAAGTCCTGGAGACAGGAGTGCTCATGAGGTACGGCTTTGACAAGGAGAGAAAGGGGATTTTCAAGGTACGTCAACTGGAAGAGGAATTTTCTCGTTACTTGGGCGTTTCGTATGCCTTGGGGGTGACTTCCGGTTCGGCCGCCTTAAAGGTGGCTTTGACGGCGATGGATATTTGCCCAGGTGACGAGGTTATTGTGCCCGCTTTCACTTTCATTGCCACTTATGAGGCAGTACTGGAGGTTGGAGCCATCCCCGTTATGGCAGATATTGATGAAACTTTGAATCTTAATCCTAGCTCTATCAAAGCCTGCCTGACTCCACGTACCAAGGCTGTCATTCCCGTTCATATGTGTGGAGCAGGAGCCAGAATCGAAGAGATCGTGCAAGAGGCAAAATCCTTAGGTCTCCTGGTGCTTGAGGATAATGCGCAAAGTTGCGGAGGGTCCGTAAGAGGTAAGAAGTTGGGTACCTTTGGGCACATGGGGATTTTCAGTTTCGATTATTACAAGACTATAACCACCGGAGAAGGCGGATTAGTGGTCACAAACGACAAAGTTCTGGCCGATCGGGCGGAGTGGTATCATGATCATGGGCATGACCATGATCCACGGGTGAGTCGAGCCATGGAGGGAAGGACAATTTTGGGATTTAATTTTCGTATGAATGAGTTGCAGGGGGCGGTAGGGCTGGCCCAATTACGCAAATTAGATTGGATCATTCAGGAGCAGAGGAAGAACAAGGCAAGAATCAAGGAGATGTTGAGAAGTGTTCCGGGGTTGAAATTTAGGGAACTCGTTGATCCCGAGGGAGATACGGCCACCTTTTTGGCTTTTAACCTGCCCACAGAGGAAAAGGCGCTGACATTTCAACAGGCCTTGGCAAAAGGAGGGTGCGATACGGTCTGTTTTAAAAACAACAAATGGCACTACGTTCCCAATTGGGAACATTTTCTTGCTTGGTCAACCGCTAATTCTCAGAAATGGCCTTTCACCAATCCAGGCTACCGAGGTGTAGTGCCCGATTACGATCGGAGCCGCATCCCAATCGCGGAAGACCTGCTGGGGAGAACGCTTTTTATGCCCATTTCCATTGTCATGCCGGAGGAGCGCATGCAAACCATTGAGCAGGCCATCGCTCAGGCCAAAAGAGAGATCTAAAACGAAGGATATACTATGATCGTCGTCACGGGTGGAGCAGGTTTTATCGGGAGTGCCCTTACCTGGCGTCTCAACCGCGAGGGAATAGAGGATATATGCCTAGTTGATCGCTTGGGAAAAGGAGAGAAATGGAAAAACTTAGTAAAGTTAAAATACCGGGAGTATTACCACAAAGACGAATTCTTACGTCTCATCAAAGAAAATGCCGTCCCCTTTTCCGTAGAGGCGGTTGTCCACCTAGGTGCCTGTTCCAATACCATGGAGAAAGATGCCGACTATCTATGGGAAAATAACGTTCGATATTCCCAGTATCTGGCCCGTTGGGCTTTAGATCGGGGTGTTAGATTTATCTATGCCAGTTCGGCTGCCACCTATGGTGATGGACGGAAGGGTTTTTCGGATCGGGACGAGATTACTCGGACCTTAAAGCCCATCAATATGTACGGCTACTCCAAACAGGTCTTCGACCTTTGGGTTTTGGAGCAGGGTCTGATCCAGTCGGTTGTAGGGATAAAATTTTTTAACGTCTTTGGTCCCAATGAATATCATAAGGGAGAGATGAGAAGTGTCGTGCATAAGGCCGTCGGCCAGATTTTATCGGAAGGAAAGGTAAAATTGTTCCGGTCCTATCGAGCTGATTACGCAGATGGTGGGCAGATGAGGGACTTTGTATACGTAAAGGACTGTGTGAATGTACTGATATGGCTACTCGAAAATCAGAGGGTGACAGGTATTTTCAATTTAGGAACAGGAAAGGCAAGAACATGGAATGATCTTGCCTTTGCCATATTTTCGGCCCTCGAAAGAGAGCCTGTAATTGAATACGTAGATATGCCACCAGGCTTGGAGAAGCAATACCAGTACTTTACGGAGGCCCAGATGGAGAAATTAAGAGAAACGGGGTGTCCCCTCTCTTTTTTCTCCTTAGAAGAAGCGGTCCACGACTATGTGAGATGTTATTTGGTTACCGATGACCCCTACCTGGGAGGCGAAAATACTCATCAATAGAAGAGAAAGCTGTATCAATCATAAATTCTATGTCTTTTTCTTCTATGCAGTACGGGGGCATGAAATATAAGACATCGCCTAAAGGGCGTAGAATGACGCCTTTGGAAAGGGCAAGACGATAGATCCTGTAGCCTACTCGTTCGGTCCAATCGAATGGAATCTTTCTTTCTCGGTTTGAAACTAATTCGATCGCAGCTATCATGCCTATTTGGCGGAACTCGCCTATATAAGGGTGGCTTTTTGCCCGTTCCCTACATAGTTCACCTATAAAGTAGGCCTTTTTTTCGTTTTGTGCGAGAACATCTTCCTCTTCAAACATGAGTAATGTTTCTACGGCGCACGCGCAGGCGAGGGCATTTCCCGTGTAACTATGGCTATGAAGAAAGGCTTTGAGTTCTGTGTAGTCTCCGTAAAATGCATGGTATATGTCTTCTGATACGAGAACGGCAGAAAGAGGCAAATAGCCTCCTGTAATGCCTTTGGATACGCACATAATATCCGGAGAAATTTTAGCGTGTTCGCAGGCAAACATCTTTCCCGTGCGTCCAAATCCCACAGCAATTTCATCAGCTATGAGGTGAATGCCTTCTCGATCACAGAGGGATCTTAATTTTTCCAAATAGCGGGCAGGGTATATCTTCATTCCCGCGGCACACTGAACAATGGGTTCGATAATCACGGCACATAATTCTTGGCTATGTTTTTTTATCGATTCTTCAGCACGCGAAAAACATTCGACATTACAATTCGTCCTTTCTTTTTCCCAGGGGCATCTGAAGCAGTCAGGTCCAGGTATTTTCAGAGTGTTAAGAAGAAGGGGCCGGTAGATGCGACTGTAGAGATCTATATCTCCAACCGATAGGGCGCCCAGGGTTTCCCCATGATAAGCGTTGGAAAGAGCAGCAAATCGAGTCCTTTTGCTATTCCCTACCTGTTGATGGTAATGAAAACTCATCTTAAGGGCGATCTCTACGGCAGATGATCCGTTATCGGCGAAAAACACTTTATTTAACCCCGAGGGAGCTATTTTTATGAGTTTTTCTGCCAATTCGATGGCAGGTCGGTGAGAAAAATGGGAAAAGATGACATGTTCTAACTCTTCAACTTGCCTTTTTAAGGCCCTGTTTATGCGCTCATTTCCGTGTCCGAAGATGTTTACCCACCAGGATGATATGGCATCGAGATAAGGTTTCCCTTCGAGATCGAATAGATAGGCCCCTCGGCCATGGGAAATGATAATGGGAGGAAACTCCTCGTAATCCTTCATCTGCGAACAGGGATGCCATATGTACTTAAGATCTCTTTCCTGCCAATCTTTCACGGCTTCTACCTTTGAGATTCATTTTTTCTGCAACTTCTTTAACGGCATTTATCATATATTCCAAATCCTCCCAACTATGGGTGGCCATCAGGGAGATGCGCAAGCGACTGAAGCCAGGTTTAACGGTTGGAGGTCTCAAGGCGGGAATGAAAATTCCCCGCTGCCACAATCTTTCGCTGAACTCCACAGCTTTTTCTGCTTCGCCGATTATTAAAGGGATGATGGGAGTCGATCCGGGAAGCACAGGTAAGGACATGGCTTCCAGTTGTTCACGCACCCATTTTGCTTTTTCTAAAAGGAGTGCTCTTCTTTCGGGTTCTCTCTTTACTATATCGAGCGCGGCTAAAGAAACAGCACATGAAGCTGGATTAAGCGCGGTGGAAAAGATAAAGCTACGAGCCCGATTCATCAAGTACTCGATGAGCACCTTTTTCCCAGCTATGAATCCACCTTCGCTGGCTAGAGCTTTGCTAAAAGTGCCCATTTGAATATCGATCTCGCAGGACAGATGAAAGAGATCCGCCGTTCCCCCTCCTTTGTCTCCCAGTACACCAGTGGCATGAGCGTCGTCCACCATGAGCACGGCTTTTTCTTTTTTCGCCAGGTCAACGATGTCGGGAAGGGGGGCGATATCCCCGTCAACACTAAAAACACCATCGGTGACTATTAAGGAAGGTCGGCCACGATGAAGAGCTATTTTTCTGGCTAAATCGTCTATGTTACTGTGGGCATAAACTACGATCTTCCCTCCACTCAAACGGCACCCGTCGACGATGCTTGCGTGATTAAGCTCGTCGGAAAAAACGATCCAATTTTTATCTATAAGGGCAGAAATTACCCCTACATTGGCCATGTAGCCCGTATTGAAGACCATAGCCCCCTCTGTTCCCTTCAAATCAGCTATTTTCTCCTCCAGTTGTCTATGTATATCGTAACTGCCGGTTGTCAGGCGAGAGCCGCCAGAACCCACACCGAAGGATTCAATGGCATCGTAAGCTGCCTTCTTCAGGCGGGGATCGGTGCACAATCCCAGGTAACTATTTGAAGAAAAAAGGAGACAATTTTTTCCATCAATTTTAATACGGGGACCCTGGGGAGAAGAGAGGTATTTCGGCTGCCGATAAAGACCTGCACACTTTATCTCTTCTATCTGTGTAATGAGATATTGTTCAAAGTTCATTCTCGCTCTTAATCTGGTAACGGTTTTAAAATGTTATCTAGATCTTTCGAATTGAGAATGTTATTGAAGGCGTTGATTAAGCTATATCTATCGAGGGTCTCCAAGGCAGGCACAACGTATATATTTTCCACGTTGGACCATCGTCTTATCACCTCTATATTTTCAACTTCTAATGGAGCCCCTGTATATTGGTTGATAAAAATTGATGTCACTTCTAGCTGCTCTTTACTGGCGAATGAAAGGGTAAGGAGGGTATGGTTAATCGTGCCAAGGCCTGCCCTGGTTACGAGGGCACAAGAAAACCTCAATTCTCTAATAAGTTCATACTGCATGAGACCATGGTCGTTGAGAGGAACGGCTATTCCCCCTGCCGCTTCGGCAATAATTATTTCGTATCGCTCCTTGAGGTAATTAAGATTATTCTTAATACGTGGTACGGACACTGGGTTTTGTTCCCAGCGGGCAGCGAGGTGGGGGGCAACCGCGTGGTAATAGGCAAAGGGGGAGATTATTTCTTCCTTTTCATCGAAACCTGAGATATGACGTACAAAGAAGGCGTCGGCAGGATGAAAGCCGTTTTCATCCTGCGTTTGGCCACTTGATATTGGTTTGAAGTAGGCAGCTCGATATCCTCTCTGGATAAGGGTAGCCATGAGGCCAGCGGCAATGACTGATTTTCCAACTTCTGTGTCCGTCCCTATTATATAAATTCCCCTGGTCATGATAAGCTATCCTCTCATGATTGCTGATGGCCAATGATTACAGACAATATAGCAAAAAGTAAAGAGTCGGAATATAGTGTTTAAGCGAATTGCTACTTCATGATCGATGAATTATATTCTTCAAGGCGAATGGTTGAGTGGGAAGGACGGGGGGTATCATTAAGTGTCCCCTTTCGGACCAAGCTAATCTAGCATAGGGTAAATCCATGTTGCTATTAGTGATGCCTGAGATGAGAACTGCAAAGCAAGCTTTGTTTATCGTTATGGTTTTTTTTCTATATCTACCACCTGCCACTTTGGCATCTAATGCCATACACGGTGAATCTTTTGTTCAGCTTTTGAAAAACAAAGCGGAAAATTATGGCTGGAAAGATCTCCGTTTTTCTAATTTGCCTTGGGAAAGTCATCGTCGTTCTAATGGCGGACATCCTTTGGTCTTTGTGCGCTTAGGAGAAGGGAGTAAAAGCTGCGTTCTTTTTCTAGGGGGAGTTCATGGAGACGAAACCCCAACCGTTTATCTCACGTTTGCTTTGGCCCAATATCTATGGGAACACCCAGAGATGATTCGAGGCAAGTGTGTGGTCATTGCTCCTTTGGTCAATCCGGATGGATTTTTTTCCCACCCTATGACGAGAGTAAACGGTCGTGGGGTAGATATAAATCGAAATTTTCCGACCAGAAATTGGCGGCGAGAAGCACATAAATACTGGAGAACAAAGGTCAAGTCTATTCCACGTTATTATCCAGGTGACAGACCGGCTTCCGAGCCGGAGACTCTTTTTCAGATGGCTCTCATTAACCGTTTCAAACCTAACAAGATTTTAAGCGTACACTCGCCCCTGAATTTCTTCGATTACGATGGACCTTCTACGGATTTAAATTCTTTTGAAAAATGGCTCAAGAAAATTGCCAGTGAAGCTAACCATCCTTTGAGAAAGTTCGGTTACTATCCCGGCTCTTTAGGAAATTATGCTGGAAACGAGCGGGGGATTTTTACGGTGACATTGGAGCTTCCCAGCTCCAATCCGGGCGAAGCGAATAAGTATTTTCAACGATTTCAAAAGGTGTTTATGAAGTTTATCGACCTGCCGGTACGAGGGATTCCTCCCCATGCCCATTGTGAAAACCCTGGCTCTTGATTTTATAGAGGGTGGAGATAGACGTTGGCCGAAAAACGCAACTTCATTAATTTCATGGTCAGCTACTACTGTTGAGCGGGGTAAAAATTTGGGTTTTCTTGACATGTTATTAAAAGGAGTTAATTTATTTCCCATTGAAAGAAAGAAAGGAGGCAAGGAAATGGAAAAATCAATCAAAGGTACTCAAACGGAAAAGAATCTGCTGGCGGCCTTTGCTGGCGAGTCACAGGCGAGGATGAGATATACTTATTTTGCCAGTCAAGCCAGGAAAGAAGGCTATGAACAAATTGCCAATATTTTTATGGAGACGGCGGAAAACGAAAGAGAACATGCCAAGGTCTTCTTTAAGTATCTCGAGGGAGGAGAGGTCGTAATTACGGCTGGCTATCCGGCGGGTGTGATTGGAGATACAAAAAAGAACCTCGAACAAGCTGCCCAGGGAGAGCTGACAGAATGGAGTACTTTATACAGCAATTTTGCCGAGATAGCAAAACAAGAGGGTTTTTCTGAAATTGCCCGTTCGTTCGAACAGATTGCCAAGGTGGAGAAGTTTCATGAAGCCCGTTATCGGAAGCTCATCGAGAATATTGAGAAGGGAGAGGTGTTTAAGCGATCGGAAGTAAAGAAGTGGCACTGTACGAATTGCGGATACGTTTATGAAGGCACCGAAGCCCCGAAAACGTGTCCAGCCTGCCTTCATCCCCAGAGTTATTATGAAATTCTGGCGGAAAACTATTGAGAAATGGTGGGAAGGGCAAAGAAATAGCCCTTCCCTTTCATTTTATGGGCTCACACCTGTTCGCGAGCTGCGTTCTGACCGGCAATGCGTCCGAAGACAATACAGGTAGCCATAGCAACACCCCCGAGGCGCACTGCGCCATGGACGGCTCCTACAATTTCACCAGCTGCATAGAGGCCGGCAATAGGCTTAAAATCGAACCCAATTACTCTCGCATCTTTGTCTGCGTATAGACCACCCATGGTGTAGTGGACTTTGGGCCACAGTCGAGCGGCATAAAAAGGTGGAGTCGCCATAGGTTTGGCGTCGGGGAAGATCATACAGTCTAAATCGTCGTCTTTCTTCTTTTCCACGAAACTGTTCCAGCGTTCGATTTGGGAAAGAAATTCCTTTTCCGGGATGCCGTAAAATTTTGCTAGATCTTGTAGGGTGTCAAATTTTTTAATAGCCCCTGATTGAAGCCCCTTTTCCAAGGCTTGGGGGAAGACTTGCTTGTGGACGGCGTAGGCATCCCCCATAATGAGAACGGGATAACCTAATAGAATTATAGCGTCTGCCCTTTCTTTGCGGTTACCCGTTTCTTTAAAGAATCTCTTGCCCGTTTTGGGATCGATCATGGGACCGTAACCTACCAGGCGTTCACAGAAGAGAGGAACGTATCCGAATCCCTTTTCATCTGGACTTGCCCAAGGACCTAACTGAATCCAATCTAGATGAACCGTCATGGCACCAGCCTGGCCGGCAGCCAGTAATACTTCCCCCGTCGCGCCAGGTTGATTGGTGGAGTCGAATCTTTCGTCTAAACGCGGGTCATGGACGAGCCTTAGGCGCACATCTCGAGAAAATCCACCCGCCGCTAAAATTACGGCCTTTTTGGCTCGGATGAACGCCCTTTTCCCCGAGGATTCATCTGGGAACTTGTAGTCTTTCTTTACTTCAGCTCCTACTACCCGTCCCTTTTTGTCCATTATTAAGCGAGTGAGTTTAGTTTTATTTTCCAGCGTAACCCCCAGCTCCCGAGCCTTCTGCAGTAATTTGTTGACCAATTCTGATCCAGAGGCATTTACCGTCTGATGGGATCTTTTCACGGAATGACCTCCATGATAGGTTAAGCGAGCGAAGTTAGCCCCAATGTAATTAATACACCATTCGAGAGCTTCATTCGACTTTTCCGCCACAATTTTTGCTTTATCTACGTGGTTAAGGTAAAGACCCGCTTTTAACATGTCCTTTAACATAAGCTCCGGTGAATCGTTAATTCCTGCTTCTTTTTGCATCTTCGTCCCGGCGGCGGAAAAATCTCCCCCGTTGATGATGGAATTACCTCCGAAAACGGGCATTTTCTCGATCACCATTGTCTTTGCACCTGCATTCTTTGCTTCAATGGCGGCGGCCAATCCGGCAAACCCGCTTCCGATGATGAGCACATCCGTTGTGATATCCCATTTTTTTGGTAAATCACCGAAAGCCGCTTCCGCTGGGCCAGGAAGCGTAAGACCGCCCAAGGTGGTGCCGGCTATGAGAGCACTACCTCCTAATGATTTGACGAAATCGCGACGCGAGAGCTCCCCCCATATTTTTTTCTTCCCTTTTTCTTCTCCACTCATGAGAGACCTCCTACTAAAGATTTTCAAACCCTTTTCTATACCTTTTTGTCGATTACCACAAGAATTGATATTTCCGATGGCCCGTGGTAAATGAGTTTCCATGACATTAGTCGAAAATTTCAAGATTGCTACCTTTAATGTAAATTCCCTTCGAAGCCGAATGCCTTTGGTTTTAAAATGGTTAGAGGTTAATCGACCCGTTATCCTTTGCCTTCAAGAAACGAAAGTTCCCGATGTTGCATTCCCTAAAGAGGCGTTCTCTGAGGTGGGTTATCATACCATCTACCGCGGCTTTAAACAGTACAACGGCGTTGCCACCATTTCTCTTTTAGAACCTAATGAAGTGTCTTTTGGTTTTAATGACGGGGGACCTCCAGATGAGGATCGCCTTCTCATTACCCGATTTGGTGAACTGACGGTAATAAATACCTATGTACCCCAAGGACGTGAAATGGGAACAGAGTTTTTTGCCTATAAACTGGAATGGTTTCGCCGTTTAAAGGAGATGTTTATTAGGAAATTTACGCCTAACGACAAGGTAATCTGGTGCGGTGATCTGAATGTAGCGAGAGAACCCATAGACGTACACGATCCTAAACGTCTACTTGGGCATGTAGATTTTAACCCTGAGGTGTGGAAGGCCTTTGATGAGGTAGTTTCTTTTGGCATGGTGGATCTGTTCCGTCTTATCCACCCAAAAGAAGAGGGACAATACACGTTCTTTGATTATCGGGTACCAAAAGCGGTGGAGAGGAATTTGGGGTGGAGAGTGGATCACCTACTGGCCACTCGTGTGCTCGTTCCTCACCTTAGAAATTGTTATATCGACCTCACACCCCGCATGCAGGAACGACCGTCGGATCATACGGTCTTGGTGGCCGAATTTGACCGCTTGGAGTTATGAAAGACATCTTGAAGATAAATGCAGAAATTGCCGCCCGTTTCGGAGAACTTAAAAGACGTATCAATAGATGTACGACTGTTGAATCGGTTTTTATTGCCTGGCGGGAGGGGATGGAAAAGGCATTTGCCATTCCTTTTCTCTGGATTACAATCATAGAGGATGATTTGTCGTTACCGGTGAGAAAGGCGTTAGATTCTTCCGATTTCTTTCGGCATAGCCTAAATATTGTGTCGCGTGAGATTTTCGAAAGTTTAACGGCTAACCGCCAGGAGCCTATTTTGGTTAGTGAAAACATTCGACCATATTTGCCCCTTTTTCCTCGCCACAAGTATCTATTAAGATCTATGGCCATTGCTCCTTTCTCATTGGGAGATGAAGTGGTGGGTAGCTTAAATCATGGAGACCCATCTCCTTATCGATATATTCCCGAGATGGATACCACTTTGCTTGCCTCTTTAGCTCATTCCGTATCACGCCGCCTTACGGAACTAATTTATTTTCCATGAAATCATCTTCTCGAAATCGTCATTTTCGAAGACGAATTCGGCATCAGCCTGCCTTGATGGTGCCATCAGTTGAAGGTTCGTTAAGAAAGATTTTCGGTCAGATTGGAAAGCCGAAAGAAAAGCCCTTCCGGCCGGATCCATTTCAATTAGAAGCTCTCTACGCTATTCAAAGGGGGGATTGCCTGGTGACGGCACCGACGGGGGCGGGTAAGACTTGGATTGCCCGAGAGGCCATAAAGCGAGTATTAGATTCAGGCGGTAGAGCGTGGTACGCAACTCCTCTCAAGGCTTTGAGCAATGCCAAATGGATAGAATTCAGCCATTATTTTGGAAAAGAAAAGGTGGGTATCCTCACGGGTGACACTAAGGAGAATCCCGATGCCCCTATCATCGTCGGGACTACGGAAATCTTGCGCAATCAGATGTACGACGCCATGGGGGAAGGAAGTGATTTCCCTTGTGATCTTGTGGTGTTGGATGAAGCTCACTATTTAGGAGACCCGGAGCGAGGGGTGGTATGGGAAGAGGTAATGGTATACTTGCCCACTCGGGTGAACCTTCTCCTGCTTTCGGCGACCATTGGGAACGCTGAAGAGATAGCTACCTGGCTTTCATCATTGCGTGACAAGCCTTGCCAGGTGGTCAAAGAGGAGAAAAGGCCCGTTCCCCTCTATCCCCTTTTCTTGCATCCTACAGGACAGATAGTGCCCTTCTTGGTCAAGGGTAAACTCAATCCACAGATTAGGGATTTTGAGTTGGAAGGAAGAAGGTTTCATGGTCCACCACCTTTTGGAGATATTCTCAGGGTAATGAGGGAACTTAACCTTCTTCCGGCCATATTTTTTCTCAAATCGAGGGCCGATTGTGATGCCGCATTGAAATCGTGCCGCCGTTTTGCAACGGAAAGAAGAGACGAAAGTGAATTCAAGACTTTCCTTCAGGAAATGCTCGAAAAATTTCCTTTTCTTGCTACTCATAGGCAATTGTATTACTTAGAGCATTGTCGTGTGGCTTCCCATCATGGTGGTCAGCTTCCCGCTTGGAAATTCATGGTAGAGACGATGATGAATAATGGTTTTCTCGATGCTATTTTTGCTACTACGACCGTGGCGGCAGGGGTTAACTATCCAGCGAGAACTATTGTTATGCTCAATTCCGATATTTTTAACGGCCATGACTTCACGCCCCTGCGGGGTACGGAATTTCATCAGATGACGGGTCGGGCGGGGCGCAGGGGACAAGATAATATAGGATTTCTTATGGTGGTTCCCGGCCGCTTCATGGATTTTCGCCATATCGAAAAACTCCTTGGTAGCCCTCCAGAAAGTGTGAATAGTCAAATTAAAGCTGATTTCGCCATGGTCTTGAACCTTCTTATGTCCCAAACTCCGGAGGGTATAAAGGAGATAGTAGAACACTCATTCGCTGCTTTTCAAAGTAAAGACAAAAGAAGAGGGAGTGTAAATTCGCTTTGGAAAGATTTTGAGCGCCATATCGATTTTCTCAAAGCAGAGGGTTTTGTTGATGAAAATAATCGACTTACGGAAGACGGACTTTGGGCTTCCCAGTTGAGGTTGGATCAACCTCTTCTTATAGCAGAATGCTTGCGTCAAAGGGTTTTCCCTCAAGATGCTGCTTTGCTTGCAGCCCTAGTGTCTGCTTTTGCTTATGATGGTGATCAAGATATAAGGTTACGGGGTCCTCGCCGTCCCCCTGCGAAGCTTCTTAAAGTATTTCGCCAGGTTTTATCGGCGATAAAACCACTTGCGAAAAGAATACAGGAACGGGCTTTTGAGGTAAGGCCCCTCTATTTCTGGCCAGTTCAGATCATGTACGATTGGGCTCGGGGATGGGATTGGGATCTTTTGGTACAAGAAACGGGTATCTCTGAGGGAGAAATGGCGATGCTAATTTTGAGAACAGCTGACAACTTAAGACAGATTAGATCCTTAAGCGGGACCCACGAAGAAATTGCACGGGTGGCTGATCAAGCAATCGCCCTTATCATGCGAGAACCGGTTGTCTATTGAAGATTTTCCTTGACAGTTTTACACCGATAGCATTATACATCCAAAACTTTTTTTGGTCCCCATCGTCTAGTGGCCTAGGACACAGGCCTTTCACGCCTGTAACCGGGGTTCGACTCCCCGTGGGGACGCCAGTATTGCAAGCAAGCGGGGAGGCGAAAAACCTCCCCTTTTTGTTTCTTACGATAGGTGAAGATAGTCTTTTAGGAATCTCCCCGTGTGCGATTCTTTCACGAGGCAAATCTCTTCCGGAGTTCCCGTTGCTACTATCTGTCCCCCCTTCGGACCTCCTTCAGGGCCCAAGTCTATTATGTAATCGGCACACTTAATGACGTCGAGATTGTGCTCGATTACAACTACTGTGTTTCCCATACTGACAAGTCGATCAAGGATATCAATAAGTTTTTGGACATCGGCGAAATGAAGACCGATGGTTGGCTCATCTAAAACATAAAGGGTGTTACTGTTTGTCTTTTTTCCCAGTTCCCTTGCCAGTTTTATGCGCTGAGCTTCCCCGCCCGAAAGGGTGGTGGCGGATTGCCCTAATTTGATGTAACCCAATCCGCAGTCCCGGAGAAGTTCCAACTTTTGCCTTATTGTGGGGATATTGGCAAAAAAGCTGAGGGCCTGGGTTACCGTCAAGTTTAGGATGTCGTCAATATTCTTATCTTTGTATCTAATTTCCAGGGTATCGGGATTAAAACGCTTTCCGCGACAGGCCTCGCACGTCACATAGACATCGGGAAGGAAATGCATTTCAATACGTATTAAACCGTTGCCTTCGCAGGCCTCACAGCGTCCTCCTTTCACGTTGAAGCTGAAGCGTCCCGGTTTGTATCCCCTCATTCTTGCTTCTGGTAGGTTGGCAAAAAGATCTCTTATGTGATGAAAGACACCGGTATAAGTAGCTGGATTTGACCTAGGTGTGCGTCCAATCGGTTGTTGATTGATAAGGATGACGCGCTCGATCCCTCCAAGATCGACGATGCGTTTTATTTTTCCTATCGGTCCTTTCTGACGATTGATTTTCCTCGCTAGGGTACGGTGAAGGGTTTCGATGACCATCGTACTCTTTCCGGAGCCAGAGACCCCGGTTACAACGGTAAATAAGCCGACGGGAATTTTTATGTCGATATTTTTTAAGTTATGCTCATAGGCACCTTCGATGATGATGAATTTATCCGACGGCTTCCTCCTCGTCTTAGGCGGATCAATCCTTTTCTTGCCCGATAGATACTGGCCCGTGAGGGATTTCTCACACGTGCAGATTTCTATTGGTGTACCTTGGAATACGACTTCACCACCTTCTTCTCCCGCGCCCGGCCCCATGTCCACGATGTGGTCTGAAGCCCTCATGACGTCAGCATCATGTTCTACTATAATCACCGTGTTCCCTAAGTCACGCAATCTCTTCAGCGTTTGGATGAGTCTTTCCGTATCCCTTTGGTGAAGACCAACGGTCGGTTCGTCGAGGATATAAAGGACCCCCATCAGGCCCGAGCCTATTTGGGTTGCCAGGCGGATACGTTGATTTTCTCCTCCTGAAAGAGAGTTTGCCGACCGGTCGAGACTGAGGTAATCCATACCTACGTCGATGAGAAATTTTAGACGGTCTAAGATCTCTTTCCTTACCCTTTCGGAAATAACTTTTTCTTGGGGAGCAAGCTGTAGTTTTTGGAAAAAATGGTAAACCTCTCCTATCGAAAGGCGACATATCTCATATATATTGAGCCCTCCCACACGGACAGACAGACTTTCCTTTTTCAGGCGGGAACCGTGACAAGCGGGACATTCACGCTGATTGATGTATCGACTTAGTTCTATTTTAAGTGATAGGGATTGGGTCTCCCGCCAACGTCTCTCCAACTGTTTAATAACTCCCTCAAAAGGACGAGTGTAGAAGATACGCCGTCCATCGCGGTCGGCAAAAAATTTTATGGGTTCTTCTCCGGAGCCATAGAGGAGCACTTCTTGAACTTTTGCGGGAAGTTGATAGAAAGGGGTATTTAGATCAAAATGAAAATGATTGGCGATAGCTTGAAGCATTTGATGATATTGAAGGGTGTCCCGTCCCTCCCAAGGGGCAATGGCACCTTCTCGCAGAGAAAGATAAGGGTCAGGCACGATAAGGTTTTCGTCGAAAAACATTTTGCTGCCCAGGCCGCCGCACTCTGGGCATGCACCATAAGGGCTATTGAAGGAAAAGATTCTCGGGGCCAGTTCAGGAAGGCTTATGCCACAGATGGGACATGCGTACCTCTCACTGAATATGATTTCTTCTCCGTCCACGATTTGAACGACGACGAGACCGTCGCTTAAATGCGAGGCGGTTTCTATGGAGTCACGAAGGCGCTGGCGAATGCCATCTTTGATAACCAGCCTATCTACAACCACTTCGATATCGTGCTTCTTGTTCTTGTCGAGAATTATTTCATCTGAGAGGTCCCTCATCTCTCCATCTACCCGTACCCGGACGAATCCTTCTTTTAAGAGTTTTTTGAATTCTCTTTGAAATTCTCCTTTTTTCCCCCGAGCAATGGGTGAAAGAATGTGAATACGCGTACCGGAAGAGAGAGATAACACACTCTCTACCATAGTATCTATGGTCTGAGATTTGATTATCCGATTGCAGATGGGGCAGTGAGGGATTCCAATACGGGCGAAAAGGAGACGTAAATAATCATATATTTCTGTTACCGTACCAACCGTTGAGCGAGGGTTATGGCCGGAAGAACGCTGTTCTATGGCAATAGCTGGTGATAACCCCTCAATGGATTCCACTTCCGGTTTGTCCATCTGGCCGATAAACTGACGGGCATAGGTAGATAGAGATTCTACGTAACGTCTTTGTCCTTCCGCATATATAGTATCAAAGGCGAGCGATGATTTACCGGAACCACTTACTCCGGTTATTACAATCATCTTATCGCGGGGGAGATCGAGGTTGATGTGTTTTAGATTGTGTTGAGCCGCCCCTTTAATACGGATAAAATTCATTTTGCTTATGGAAAACGGATTTCAATAATGGACATTTTTCGATAGGTTTCTATCCATTGATCGAAACGCTCGATCATCTTCTTTTCTTCTATTTTCTGGAGGATTTCCATGCGCACTTCTGACAGTGGCTTGATGCCCGCTCCCTTTTTTTCGGTGACAAGAAGGATATGAAAACCTGCCGGGGATCTTATGACGGGGCTTATTTTTCCGATGGGTAAAGAAAAGGCCACTTCTTCCACCTCCGCATGCATGTGTCCTCTCTCGATAAATCCCAAATCACCTCCCGCGAGCGAAGACGTGCCGGGGACGACTTGTTCGGCTATAATATCAAAAGGCTCTCCTTTTTCGAGCCGTTGGCGAATCCCTTCGGCTAGTTTTTTTAACTCCTCTATTTTTTCTTCTTTAGTTCCAGGCTCCACGGGGATGAGGATCTGTTTGAGACGGATGGCTTCTTTTCCTTCATAGTCCTCCCGGTGTTTTTTGTAATACTCCCCTATTTCTTCATCGCTTACGACAATTTTCGTTTGGATCTCTCGGCGGATGAGACGATTTCGGAGCATATCGGCCCGCAATTCTTCTTTGTATCTTTCTAAATTTGTTCCCGCCTCTTCCAGTGATTTTATAAAATCGGCCAAGGTAATTTTTTTGCTTTCTAGAAGACGGGAGATATAGTTCATGACTTCATCTTCTCGGACAACAATGCCTTTTTTCCTAGCTTGCTGTTCAATAAGTTTATTATTTATCAAACGGTCAAGAAGGAATCTCATAGCTTCTTCTGTAGCTCGAGGTCTTTCCGATTCAGGGGTAGATCTTTCTAGACGTTCCCGATAAGGCGCAAAGGCCTCTTTCAATTCCGATAGAGTGATAATGTCTTCGTTTACGACAGCCACGATCCGATCCACAATTGCCGCCCTCACCATGGGCGCGAAGATGATAATTGTTGTCATAAATAGCAAGAGAAAAAACCATTTTCTCATGGTAACCCACCCCTTTCGCTCATTAGTTTTAATTAACGATAGCAGCAATGGCCATGTCTATCAACCACTGATGAAGGAGCTAATTATCTCCATTATCCGGATGATGATCTGCCGGCCCGTCAAATTAGGAAAAGGTAGGGTGAGAACGAGGTCCGGTGAGATTTTCGATCTATTTCCTGTGTTCTTAATGATGGAGATAATTCTCTGCGGATCGACGGTACAAGAGGGAGAAAAATGCAAGGAAAAGTCCTTTCCGTTGTATGTAAGTTTTCGGATTCTTAGTTGACGCAGGTAGTTCCTAATTTTAATAATATCAAATAAATTTTCTAATTCTTCCGGAGGGCGCCCGTGGGAGTCAAGAAGGTCTTCTTTAATATCTGCCAGTTCCTCGTCGGTGGATGCCATGGAGATGCGTTTGTAATGAAACAAGCGAAGGTGTTCGTCCGGCATATATTCGCTCGGGATGAAAGCTGAAATACCTAGATTGATTTCTGGTCGGAAATCTTCTTCCTCTGCCCGATACTCTCCTTTTAATTCTCTTATGGTCTGTTCCATCAATTCCGTATAAAGCTCATATCCTATCGCTGACACATGACCTGATTGTGCCAATCCTAAAATGTTACCGGCGCCCCGAATGTCTAAATCGCTCGCCGCAATTCGAAATCCGGAGCCTGGTTCAGTAAGTTCCATGATTACTTGCAATCTCCGTACAGCGTCCCGGGAGAGCATCGCCCCTTTCGGTATTAATAAATAGGCGTAAGCTTCTTCTTTAAAACGCCCCACCCGACCACGGATTTGATAGAGCTGGGAGAGACCGAAGCGATCGGCCCGGTTGATTATGATCGTGTTGGCTGAAGGGATGTCTAAACCGGCACTGATTATGGACGTGCATACGAGGACGTTAGCCTCTTTTTTTATAAACTTCAACATAGCATCTTCAATTTCGCGGGGCTTAAGCTGGCCGTGGACGACGACGATCTTCGCCTCTGGTATCAGACGCTCGAGATAATGAGCCATGGTATAGATAGATCTAACACGGTCGTGAAGAAAGAATGCCTGGCCCCCACGAGCGAGTTCTTTCCTTATGGCATCGCTGATAATGCTATCGTTAAATTCCATGACGTATGTTTTAATGGGCAAGCGATTTTCTGGAGGAGTATTGATGACAGACATGTCCCTTAATCCCACCAAGGCGAGGTGGAGAGTTCTGGGAATGGGAGTCGCGCTAAGGGTGAGCACATCGACCAGAGTCCTCAATTTTTTTAGCTTTTCTTTGTCCTTAACTCCAAATCTCTGCTCCTCGTCGATAATCACAAGGCCTAAATCCTTAAATTTAACGTCTTTTTGCAAAAGGCGGTGTGTGCCTATTACTATATCAACGTGACCACTACTCAAACCGCGTAAAATTTCTTCAATCTCTGTTTTGGATTTTAAACGGTTCAATACTTCCACGCGGACAGGAAATTTATGAAAGCGCTCTTTAAACGTTTGATAATGTTGCTCCGCCAAGATAGTTGTAGGGACCAATAGGGCAACTTGCTTCGCATCCATAACAGCCCGAAAGGCAGCACGAAGGGCAACTTCTGTCTTTCCAAAGCCGGCATCACCGCAAATGAGGCGGTCCATGGGACGGTCGCGGCTCATGTCGGCATGGACATCTTCAATCGCCTGGGCTTGATCTTGTGTCTCTTCGTATTCGAAAAGGGCACAAAATTCTTCATAAAATCTGTCAGTGGGAGCAAAGGGCCGGCGTTCCATCACGGCTCTGGCGGCATAAATGGCTACAAGTTCCTCCGCCACTCTGTGTATCGATTCTTTGACGCGCGTTTTTAGGTTTTCCCAATTGGAGCTACCCAGACGGTCGATGCGCGGTGTGTAGTCTTCCGGACCCAAATAACGTTGAATGCGGTCCATACGATCAACGGGCAGGTATAATTTATCTCCCGCGGCGTATTCTATGAGAAGGAAATCATTTTCTATTTGATCAAATTTTATTTTCTTTAAACCTCTGTACACGCCAATGCCATGGTCTTTGTGGACAACATAATCTCCCTCTTTTAAGTCGCCAAAGGATCTCAAGAAAAATGATTCACGCGGCAATTTGAACTTATGGCGGCGGCTAGCCTTTTTCCCAAAGATATCAGCTTCGCTGAGAAACACTATTTTGAGAGGTGGATAGATAAATCCTCTGCTTAACTTACCTTCTTTCAGGGAAATGGGAGGTAGGGGGGTCCTTTTCAAGAGACTGTCGATTAGCGGGGAAGACAGGGAAAGCCTTTCTCCCGACAATCCATAAAGAGACAGTAAATGGGTCATTCTCTTGCTTTCTTCTTCTCCTGAGCAAATGATGAGGACGCGGTTTCCCTCATTAATCCAGGTCATTAAACGTTCGGCAACAGGAGAAAAAAGACCTGCGTCTTCAGGGAGAAGATGAGGACGAGATCTAAGATCCAGTTCCGTCGTGCCTGGAAGGTTAATGGAATCCTCATCGCCAGGAGTTATACCGAGCTGATCGATAAGAAGGCGGCCTTTTTCAAAAAGTCGTGCCTTTACTTCTTCGCGGGGGAGATAGACCTCTCTTTCCTCGGGAAAGAATTTTCCCTCTCGATGTGCCTGATGACAGAGTCGATGAAATTCGTTTTCTTGTTGAACTAATCCTCGCTCGAGTTCAATCGGGTCATCGAGCACTATTATGGCCTCTTTTGGAAGGTAAGGAAAAAGTGAATCCCGCTCAGAGGACTTTTCATAGAAAAGGGAAAAATAGAGGGGATTCACGGAAGCTATCAGGGGGCTTAGCATTTTCTCTTCCAGCCCTTCCTTTACCTTTTTAGGGAGACCGAGGTCGTTAGCCCTGATTTTCATCTGCCTTAAGGCTCGTTCTTGCGCCTTTTCATCTATCGTGATTTCCCTGGCGGGGGGCAGGTATAAAGAGGACCGCTCCCTAATGGAACGTTGAGAAATGGGGTCAAATTCACGGATAGAATCGATTTCATCGCCTATCAACTCCAGGCGCAGGCCGGTTTTTTCCGTGGGAGGGTAGAGGTCAACGATATAGCCCCTTACACTAAACTCTCCCGGGGCGGTCACAATTGCCGTCCGAACGTACCCACCTTGCAGGAGTCGCGTCGTTAAAAGATCTCGGTCTACTTTATCCCCTATTCGGTAAGTGTATAAGCAGTTGATGAAGTTTTCGATGGGAATCGTAAGTTCCCGGAATGCCGCCACGGGAATTATGACTACCATTCTTTCTCCATTGAACAAGCGGAAAAGAATGTTTATCCGTTCCCTTTCTCTGTCAGGCTGAAAAGAAAACATGTCCGATGACACGGTTTCCCAGGGGGGGAAGGAAAAAACGCACTCGTCATCAAGGAAAATAGATACATCTTGGGTAAGGGTTATAGCCTCTTTTTCCGTGGGGCTGACAAAGATTGTGGGCTTTCCCGTGCCTTGAAAGATGGTCGCAATGAGTAAAGCCTTGAGGCCTTGGATGGCTCCCCTCACCCTTAGGGGGGCATGGGAGTTTAAAAGATGATCGACTATTTTTTGTAGGTTTGGATCTTCTATCATAGGCGTTGCCTTCTATCCGACGTGATCAAAGATTACAAGCATAATCTGCTCCTTATACATTGACAAGGGGGAGAAAGACAGGTAAGAAGTGCCATATGATTAGTGTAGATGAAGCTCGGGAGATCATTCTAGGGAGTATATCACCCCTCAGGGGAGAGAAAGTTAGCCTTCTTGAGGCCTTAGGGCGAGTAATAGCAGAAGATATCTATTCAAAACGGGATCTTCCTCCCGTCAATAACTCGGCGATGGATGGATTTGCCGTTCGTGCGGAGGATACGTGGGGTGCGGCGGTAGATAAGCCCGTTTGGCTTAGGGTGGTAGCCGAGGTACCGGCGGGGGTCGTCATTAGGCGAACATTAGGTAAAGGAGAAGCGGTGAAAATAATGACGGGAGCTCCTCTTCCTGAAGGAGCCGATGCCGTCATTAGAAAAGAAGAGGTGGAAGAAAGGGATGAGAAAATTTTGGTGCGGAGACCTATCCCGCCCGGCCTTGATGTTAGATATGCGGGGGAGGATGTAAGGGCGGGAAGCCTCGTTATTGCCAAGGGAACGACAGCACGCCCGGCCGAGATTGCCATGTGTGCCGCGGTAGGGCGATCCTTCGTCTCCGTTCACCAACGCCCTCGTGTAACCATCGTATCAACGGGAAGTGAGCTGGTTGAGATAGATGGGGAGGTGTCTCCGGAAAAGATTATAAACAGCAATAGTTACGCCTTGGCGGCCAGCGTAAAAGCCTGTGGCGCCATCCCCGTGATGTTGGGCATCGTGCCTGATGAACGAAATGTGCTGCGCCGGATTTTTTTAGAGGCGGCAAAAGGCGATCTTATTATTTCCTCTGGCGGTGTATCTGTGGGTGATTATGATTTGGTGAAAGAGGTTATGCAAGAGGCGGGGAGCGAATTAAAATTCTGGCGAGTAGCCATGCGGCCTGGACGTCCCTTGGCTTTCGGGTTTATAGGAGGAGTGCCCATTTTTGGCTTGCCCGGTAATCCCGTATCTTCGGCCGTTTCTTTTGAACAATTTGTCCGGCCTGCACTTAGGAAGATGATGGGTTTCAAGGAGCTGCTTCGACCCGTAGTTCGTGCTGTAGTGGAAGAAGACATTGAGAAAAGTGTTGGATTTAGGTATTTTATTAGAGGTGTAATGAGGGAGGAGGGGGGAAGGTATTTGGTAAAAACCACGGGAGGGCAAGGTTCCGGGATTATTTCTTCCCTGGTAAAAGCCAATGTCCTCATCGTACTCCCCGAAGAAAAGGAGTTAGTAAAGAGGGGAGAAGAGGTGGAGGTACAATTTTTGACTGACGATTATTCTCTGGTATAGGGAGGGTTAGGTGGAAGTGCCAAGGTCACTGGTGGGCCTCCCGGACTTCAAATCCGGTGTGGGGTGCTAAAACCATCCCAGGTGGGTTCGATTCCCATGCACTTCCGCCATTTATTGCCTTTATTGTTAATCAAAAATAGAGTTCTATGCTTTTGACACGTCGGTTTTTGTTATTTCTCGTTGCTTCCGGTCTGGGGAGCTTGCTTTTCCCGGCTTTTGCGAAGTCAAATAATAGACGACGGGAGAAATTCATGCCTGCGTATATCACTCTTCAAGAAACGGGGGAACTCAAGAGACGAGGAGAACAGCTGTGGCAGATGATGGCCTCTTGTAGACTCTGTCCGAGGCAATGTGGAACTAATCGTTTGGATGGGAAACGTGGCTTCTGCGGGGCCAATTCTCAATTGGAAATTTCGGCCTATCACCCTCATTTCGGGGAAGAAAGGCCTTTGGTGGGCCAAGGTGGATCGGGCACAATTTTTTTGACCCACTGTAATCTACGATGTGTGTTTTGCTGTAATTGGGAAATCAGCCAAGGTGGGATGGGAAAGGCATGTAGTATTGATGATATGGCACATATGATGATCAATCTTCAGCGTCAGGGATGCGTTAACATCAATTTAGTTACACCTACGCATTATTCCCCGCATATTGTTTTGGCTGTGGACAAAGCGGCACAAATGGGTTTGCGTCTTCCTCTCGTGTACAATACGTGCGGATGGGAGAGATTGGAAATACTAAAGATTTTGGACGGAATAGTAGACATTTATTTGCCCGATATGAAGTATGCCGAGGGAGAGATGGCGGCTCGCTTCTCAGCCGGTGCCCGTAGCTATCCGGAAGACACCCAAAAAGCCGTATTAGAAATGCATCGACAAGTTGGAGTAGCCAAGGTGCAACCGGATGGGCTCATCTATCGGGGACTTATGATCCGGCATTTGGTTATGCCGAATAACGTCTCGGGGAGCATCAAGGTGCTAGATTGGATTGCAACTCACCTGCCTCTAGATACTTACGTCAATATCATGTCTCAATATATGCCTCTTCATCGAGCCAGAGAGTTCCCTGAAATCGCCCGTCGAATTACAAAAGAAGAATATATGACAGTGGTCAATCATGCAAAAAAGTTGAGACTTGCGAATCTCGATATCCAGGGCTGGCGATGGTGATAATATAAAAGAGGGACGGTGAAAATACCTTTTCAGATTGACAAGAGATCAATTATGTGGTTTGGGACATTTTTAAATTAAAGGGAGGTAACCGAAATGAGTGTTAAGAAAACGTGGTTAACCATCTTTGTTTTGGCGTGTTTTTTGGTCTTTGCTGGACCGGCACGGGCGGATGAAATCGTCGTTGGCTTCAGTGGCCCCTTGAGTGGACCGGCAGCTGAGTATGGTCAGGATATAGTGTTTGGAATAGAATTGGCGGTTAAGGAGCTAAACGCGGCGGGTGGTATTACGGTTGGAGGGAAAAAGTATACTTTCCGGTTAGATAAACTGGACGACAGAGTGGATCCGACTCAAGCAACGAACAATGCCAGACGTTTTAAATCGAACGGAGCCGTTGCTGTATTTAACGGCGTGTTTACCACTATTGCTCCTCTCCTCAAAATTAATCAGGAACAGGGTCAGGAATTTATAGTTATGTCTTATACGAGCACACCCAAGGTGGTCGAATTGGGCAACAAATTATTAGTCAACACAACTGTAACTTTCACACCTTACGTAGAAGTATTCACCGATTGGGCTTTGAAAAAAGGCTGGAAAAAAGCGGCGATGCTTGTGACTTTGGGCGCATACGGCGAGGAATGGAGACACGCATTTAAGGATGCGTGGACAAAAAAAGGTGGCGTAATTACGGCGGACAAACCGGCCAATTATTATGCAGAAACGGACTTTTCGGCTCCCATTACCGCCGTACTAGCCACGAAGCCAGATGTGATACTCATTGGTGGTCCCTCAGCTACGACTGCCCTTGTAATTGAACAGCTCCGCTCGATGGGCTTCAAGGGTGGGTTGATTATGGTAGATCAAGCGAAACCAGACTATATTGCCCAGATCTTAAAGGGAACCCAGCTTATGGGTGATATGATTTCCACGGGTGCCGTAAATTCTCTGCCTGCTCCCGGGGCCGCTGACTATGAGCGTCGTTTCAGGGCAGCTTACAAGAGAATGGTCACGTGGGAATGTGCCCTTAATTATTCGGCAATGCACGGTCTTGCCCGAGCCATTCAGGCGGCCGGAACGATCACGGATATTTATAAAATTCGAGAGTCTTTTCCCAAGATCTATCCTCTCTTGGGAGACAAATTCCCCAATGAGACCTTCGGAATTACCCCCCAGGGACGTTTGATGATCGCCAATGCCATTCAAACAGTAACCAATGGGAAACCTGATCCCACCGCCTTGTACTATTGGTGGCCTAAGACCAAAGCGGAATTCGAACAGTACAAAAAGCAGACTAAGTTTACGAGAAATGAGCATATTTGGTTGAAAGTGGCCATGTAGGTGGCTTAAGATTATAATAGGCCATGCTTTAAAGAGGGGAATCGCAAGATTCCCCTCTTTACTTTTGTGGTGGGAGGGGGCTATATTGATTAAACTAAAAAGGGAAAGGAGGGAGAGTTATGAAACAAAGGAAGATTTTTCATGTCGTTTTCTTGTCAATTGTTTTTGTGACGTTTTTCCTCGTGGCCATTCCGCCAACAATAGGAAAAGAAATGTCACCCCTCAAGCCGGGAATGGTAAACACTGTCCTTGGACCTATACCGGCAGAGAAACTGGGTACGACCCTCATTCATGAGCACTTTGCCTTCGCGTATCCCGGTTGGTTTGCCGATTCTACTATGTATCCCGAGAACTGGAAGGAGGCTTATAAAACGGGTCTACGGGTAATCAAGACCGCTTGGGATGTGGGGGTAAGAACCATTGTCGATGCGACCCCAAACGATACGGGCGGAAGGAACGTGGAGCTCTATAAAAAGTTGGCTAGAAAAACGCGCATGAATATTATTTGCTCAACTGGTTTGTATACGGATCATGAGGGATCTCCTGCTTACTGGAAGACGAGGGTTATTTGGGGAACGGATATAGCTCAGCTCATTTCTGAGATGTTTATTCGTGAGATAACTGTCGGGATAGGAAAGACGGGGGTAAAGGCGGGCGTCATCAAGGTAGGATCAAGTCCAGAAATGTCTAAATATGAGCAAGCGGTCCATAAAGCGGCGGCCATTGCCCAGAAAGCAACGGGGGTGCCGATTATAACCCATACGGAAGGACCGACGGGTGGTGTGGAGCAGGCAGAGTTTCTACTCAAAGAAGGAGCTGATCCCAAGAAAGTAGTCATTGGCCACGTCTCCAATTCTCGAGACGTCCAATATCACAAAGCGATTTTAGCTAAGGGTGTATACATCGCTTTCGATCGCATTGGATTGGATATCATTACCCCGACGGATGTAATTGTTAAGAACATAGCAACCTTGTGCAAAGAGGGTTACGCCGATCGCATTCTCCTTTCCCACGATACAGTCAATTATTGGCTTGGTCGTCCCATTTCGGTTCCTGAAAAATATTTAAAAGCTTTTGAAAATTGGCGCATCGACCATATCGCAAAAAATGTTATTCCCATGTTAAAGGCTGAGGGAGTAACGGATGAGCAGATCAGGGTAATGATGGTGGAGAATCCTAAGAACGTATTTCTCGGTAAGTGATTTGAGTTTGCTTTTTTAAAAAAATTGATTTAGATAAGACAAAGGCAGGGGTGCCCGAAGGGCTGAGAGAGACCCTTTGAACCTGAACCAGGTAATGCTGGCGGAGGGAGCCACTTGACGGAGCAATCAGGGGCGTACTCTCAAAAGGTGGAGGGTACGCCCCTTTTTTGAGAGGTTATTCTATGACGCAATTAGAGCAGGCAAGAAATGGTATTATTACAGAAGAGATGAAGGAGTGTGCTCACGCCGAGGGCGTATCCCCTGAGTTCATCAGGGATGGTGTGGCCCGCGGGGAAATAGTCATCGTAAGGAACAAAAACCATTTAAAAGTGCGTCCGTTGGCAATCGGAAAAGGATTGCGCACGAAGGTTAATGCCAATCTAGGCACCTCCCAAGACCGAGTCGATATCGAGTTGGAATTGAAAAAAGTATCCGTCTGTGTGGAAGCAAAAGCGGATGCTATTATGGACCTTTCTACGGGAGGCAATATCAGAGAAATACGTAAAAAAATCATAGAGCACTCCCCTTTGGTAGTAGGTACTGTTCCGATCTACCAAGCAGCGATCGAAATCTTGGCCGCTGGGAAAGCAATAAGAGACATGGAGGCCGATGATATCTTTCGGGTGATTGAGGAGCATGGCCAAGATGGGGTGGACTTTATTACCGTCCATTGTGGGGTGACTAAAAGAAGCGTCGGTGCCCTTTCAGAACAGGGGCGGCTTCTTGGAATAGTGAGCCGTGGCGGTTCTATCCTTGCTAACTGGATGGCCTGCACCGGTCGAGAAAATCCTCTCTATGAAGAATATGACCGATTGTTGGAAATTGCCAAACGCTATGACATGGTTTTAAGCTTGGGGGATGGTTTGAGGCCCGGATGTCTGGCCGATGCTTCGGATAGGGCGCAGATTCAGGAATTAGTTACTCTCGGAGAACTGGCTAAAAGGGCGAAAGCAGCAGGGGTTCAGGTTATGATTGAAGGGCCGGGTCACGTGCCTCTAAAAGAAATCGAGGCTAACATTCTTATGGAAAAGACGTTGTGTGAGGGGGCTCCCTTTTACGTACTTGGTCCCCTGCCGACGGATATCGCACCGGGCTATGATCATATTGCCTGTGCTATAGGTGGCGCCTTAGCGGGAGCGGCGGGGGCGGATTTTCTCTGCTACGTAACCCCATCAGAGCACCTTAGATTACCCACTTTAGACGATGTACGAGATGGTGTCATTGCGGCGAGAATAGCGGCCCATATCGCCGATTTGGCTAAGGGTATTCCAGGTGCACGGACAAAGGATGATTTGATGGCGCGCTATCGACGGGATTTTAATTGGGATGGTCAAGTCGAAGTGTCGATCGATCCCGTAAAGGCAAGGATGCTTTTAGAGAAAACAAAGGCAGGAAATGAAGAGGGATGTAGTATGTGTGGTGATCTCTGTGCCATTAAGCTCAACCAAAGTGCTTCCGCCCCACGTGCAGGTAAGTGATACCAGGAAAGAGGGCATGACTTTCGATTTTTTTAAAACCCCTTTCTTCCATAGAATGCTTGAAATCTTCAGGGGATGGAAATTGACGAATCGATTCAACAAGATAGTCATAAGCGGACGCATTTTTGGAGAACATCCTGGCCCCCCATCTAATAATTGTGCGGCAGTAGAAGCGAAAAAGAACCTGCCGCCAACGCTGTGGCGGATTGTGCATCTCCAAAATGGCGACATGTCCTCCTGGCGCTAACACCCTTGCCAGTTCTTTTAAAGCCTCATCAAAGGGATTCATATTTCGGATGCCGAAAGCCACGGCTGCAGCCTGAAATGTATTTTCTGGAAAAGGTAACCTCAGAGCATCCCCTCGAATGAGTTTTATTCGAGAAGCAAGGTTTCGATAGAGAATTTTGTGTCTCGCTTGAGCCAGCATGTGATTGGAAAAATCGACACCAACAACCGAGGCCTTTGGATAGGACTGAGCCAAACCGATGGTCAAATCTCCCGTGCCGCAGGCTACATCCAAAATCAGGAGAGGAGAAAGAATTGAAAGGCGCCGGATGACCGCTTTTCGCCAATAGAAGTCACAACCCACACTTAGGATGTGATTCATCATATCGTAGCGGCTGTAAATGGATGAAAAAATATCTTTGACCAACCGACGATGTTCTTCGGAAGTCAGTTGTTTCATTTATTTTAATAGACCTTTGATCGCTTCGATTACTCGTTCTTCCGTGAAACCAAATTTTTCCTTCAGAACCCGATAGGGGGCGCTGGCGCCGAAATGGTCTATACCGATGATGATGCCGTCGAGACCTACATATCTTTCCCATCCTAAGGACACGCCGGCTTCAATGGCCACTCGAAGTTTGGTCGTCGGAGGTATAACCTGTTTTTTATAAGCCGTCTGTTGACGCTCAAAAATTTCCCACGAAGGAAGAGAAACTACCCGCACCCTAATAGATTCAGCGGCTAATTTTCTCGCTACCTGCAGGGCAAGGGCCACTTCCGAACCAGTAGCGATTATGGTTACTAAAGGAGTCAGGGTGGAAGAATCCCACAGTACGTATCCGCCCCGATGCAATTCTTCAGCTGAAGCGATAATAGTTCTGTCCAAGAAAGGCACCTCTTGCCTGGTGAAAATGAGTGCCGTTGGCCCTTCTCGATTAAGTAAGGCCGCCCGCCAGGCCTCTTTCGTTTCATCTGCATCGGCGGGACGAATGACCGTAAGATGAGGGATGGATCGGAGATTCATGAGCTGCTCCACTGGTTGGTGAGTCGGACCATCTTCCCCAATGCAAAAACTATCGTGGGTAAATACATAGATAACTGGTAGTCTCATGAGCGCCGCCAATCTGATAGCAGGTTTCATATAGTCAGCAAACGCCAGGAAGGTAGCGGCATAAGGGATTATACCCCCATGAAGGGCCAAGCCACCCACAAAAGCAGCCATGGCGTGCTCCCGGACACCGAAATGGATATTTCTTCCTCCATAATTCCATCCCCCACCTACTTCACCGCTTATGGGGCGATGATGAGGATCGGGGCGCTGGAAGTCTCCAAATCCCTTCAACCAGGTTAAACAGGAAGGATTCAGGTCTGCTGACCCTCCCATCAATTCAGGTACGTGGGGTGCAATCATTTGCAGTATAGATTCTGATACCTTACGGGTAGAGACGGGTTTATTAACTTGTTCCATTTGGGAGAGAGCCCTGTCCCATTGGGGGGGTAAAATGCCTTTCATTCTCCGCTCAAATTCTTGTGCTTCAAGGGGATATCGCTCTTTGTATTCATGCCATGTTTTAAGCCACTTCTGATGATGGTCTTTCCATTTTTTTCTCAACCGATTGAAGTATTCAATAACGGCGGATGGGACAAAAAAGCTAGACTCTTCGGGCCAGCCTAAATTCTTCTTAGCAGCTTGTACCTCTTCTTCTCCCAGGGGTGCACCGTGGGCTTCATGGGAGCCTTCTTTATGGGGAGAACCAAAAGCGATTTTGGTTTTAACCCTAATCAAACTGGGATGCCGTAGGTCCTTTTTGGCTGCCGAAATGGCTTCATTTATGGCCTCGATGTCGTTACCGTCATCAACGACGATAACTTGCCAATTACGGGATTTGAATAGAAGATCAATATTATCAGTGAAAGTAAGGCTGGTAGAGCCGGCCAGGGAGACGCCGTTATCATCGTATAAAACGATTAACTTTCCCAATCCGAGATGACCAGCCAGTGAACAAGCCTCCAGAGTTACCCCTTCCATCAAGTCTCCATCACTCGCAAGTACATACGTGAAATGATTAACGAGCGGAAGATCGGGTTTGTTAAACGTGGCAGCAAGATGGGCTTCGGCAGCTGCTAAACCCACGGCGTGGCTGAAACCCTGTCCTAAAGGGCCGGTTGTCATCTCAACTCCTGGAGGATGACATTTTTCTGGATGCCCTGGAGTTTTGCTCCCCCATTGGCGAAACGATTTCAAATCTTCCAAGGTCATATCGTAACCACAAAGATATAGAAGGGCATATAGGAGCATTGATGCATGGCCAGCGGATAGGATAAAGCGATCGCGATCCGGCCAGAAAGGATCATTCGGATCGTGTTTCAAGTGTCTTGTCCAGAGGGTAAAGGCAGCGGCTGCCGCGCCCATTGGCATTCCAGGATGACCTGATTTTGCATTTTCAACGGCATCACAGGCCAAAAAACGGATCGTGTTTACACACAGTTCATCTACTTGTTTGTCAAATTTCATGTCTTTTTAACCCCTCTTGCTAAATCGTGTCTTTTTTTCCACATAAACCAAAGGATAAATGCGAGTAATGAGACGATGGTCAAAACAATGAGAAAGGCGCCCCACGTTATATACGTTGTCCCTCGGATGAGATCTATAGGATGCCAAGATGGCATGGATACAATTCTTCCCTCCGGACTTTGGTAACGCAAAGGTACATCGGGGATACCATTCCCGTTTAGGTCTGGCTGGCTTTTCAAGAATAGAGATAGGGCAATCCATTCTTTCAATTCTGTACTACGATCGGGGCTGTCTACTTTAACTATGCTTTCTTCTATGCGAGGCACATAGTTGCCCCTTTTGTCTTTCGGTTTCATGAGGAGCAGGCCATGAGAGACGCGGGAGATATAATCTACCATTTGGGCTGAGTAGTAATTCATTGCCACTCGGTAAAGTCGGTCGGGTATTACGGGACGGTATGTGCCGTCGGGTTCTTGGATTTCAATGGAAATCACTCGATCGAATGGTAGACGGTTGGGATTGTAACGCATTTTGACTCCTGAAACTTGCAGATGCGCATCCCTTTTCATACGGGAAATGGTGGTTTCGATTTCCATCAATTGTTTTATTTCTCGACCGCTTAAATAGGTGGTAAGAAGAGGATAACCAGCTTGACCGTCCATGCCTAATCCCAGAGAAAGGACACGAAAGATATCATCCGCTGTAAGCGGCCCCTGAAAAAAAGAAGAACGGATTAAACCAAGGGGTTGAATAGCCAGGTGCACTGGTTCGTAGCGTTCCCCTTCCGCTCTTTTTATAGCAAAACGATAGGCATCGGTGATTAAATTGCCCAAGCCGGTTTCACCTTGACGAGCATAGGCCTCATTCAATGTGTCCATGTGGTAGTTTATTTCGGCGACGATCTCATCGTAATCAAGTCCATATGGCTTCAGGAAAGTTTTATTTATCTTCTTTTTGTAGTCTTTGATCATGGCCGCGATTTTCTCCTCGTCGGGGATCTTTTCGGTGATCGGAAGGAGGACATATTCGGTCAGTCGCGGGATACCTTGACGAAAGGAAAATCTTACTAACCCGAGATATTCGCCGTAGCGGCCCGCTGAAGCGATGATCGTTTTTTTATGGATAATAGGCTGGGAAAGGACGGTGTGGGTGTGGCCACTGATTATTATATCTATCTCCGGGACGCTTTGAGCAAGCCATTCATCTTCTGAGCGAGACTTCTGGGGGGACGTACCTGAATGGGATAGGCAGACGATAAAATCTGTCTTTTCCCTTTCTTTTAGAATTTTTACTACTTCTTTTGCCGTCTCCACGGGTTCGAGAAACTTTAAAGGTCGGGCAAAGGGTGCATCATCTTGGGCATCTTTCCCAAGGAGACCGAAAACTCCTATTTTAAGGTTCCCTTTTTGGATGACCACGTATTTTTTAATAGGGTATGCTAGGGCCATCTCCCTTAATTTTAGATCTTTTGGGTGTGGTGGTCCGAATAATATATTGGACGCCACTATGGCGGGTCGTCGGTGTACGTTTCTACTTACTATTTTCAATGCTTCTGCTAATCCATCGGGATGAAAATCGAAATCATGGTTACCTAAGGTGATTACATCATATCCCATTTTCGACATGAGCATCAATTCAGAGGCCTCTTGTTTGAACGCCGTGTGAAATAAGGTACCCATGCTGAAATCGCCCGCATCTACGATGAGGAGATTTTCTCCATATTTAGCCTGATAATCTTTGATGAGAGAGGCTATTTTTGCGTACCCTCCTCGCCAGTTGTTGCCGGCTGTCGGATCAGTGCGGTGGGGCAAAAAATAGGAATGAAGATCGTGTGTAAAGAGAATAACCAATTCCTGAGAGGTTTGTCCTATGGAAACAACGGGTTGAACGAGAACCAAGAGAGAGAAAAAAACTGCGGTTGTTATTTTCTTCATTGTGGCTCCTCAGAGGAAAAATGAAAATCCCTCCCCCCGGCTGTGGGGAGGGATTTTTATATCAGAAGTTCACTTTTTAGAAAAATTTTTATCTTCCTTTAAAAACGGGTTTTCTTTTTTCCAAGAATGCGCGGGAGCCTTCTTTAAAATCTTCTGAAAACTGCAAGGCTTTGCTCGCCGCTCTCTCTATACCCAGCACACCTGCGCGAATGTTTGTCTCCAAGCCTAGCCGTACGGCTCTCATGATCTCCCTTTGGGCAAGAGGGGCTCCATCGGCCAGTCTTTTCGCTAGCGCTTTCGCCTCTTCCAGGACTTTGTCTGCTGGGACCACTTTGTTGAGCAACCCGCGGTTGTATGCTTCTTGAGCCGACATAAAGTCTCCTGTTAACATGAGTTCAAGGGCTTTGGTGGGGCCTATTAATCTCGGAAGTCTTTGTGTGCCTCCCCAACCCGGATTGAGTCCTAATTTTACCTCCGGCAAACCACAGGTCGCGGCTTCGGACATAATGCGTAGATGACAGCAGCACGCAAGCTCCAAACCGCCGCCGTACGCTCCGCCGTTGATGGCCGCAATTATTACTTTGGGATAGTTTTCAATTTTGAAGTAAATTTCGTTTCCGTCGTATTTGGGCACCTTCCCTGCTTGCAGCTCTGCAAACTCGGTGATGTCCGCGCCGGCGGAGAAAAATCTGCCCGATCCAGTGATGATAATTACCCTTACACCGTCATCGTGTTCGCATTTATCTAAGAGATCATTTAAATCCCTTAAGACTCCCTGCCCCATGGCATTGGCTGGAGGATGGTTGATTGCCGCCGTTATGACCATGCCGTCCTGTTCTACGATAAGCTTTTCATAGTTGAACTCCATGACATTCCTCCTTTTGAAAAATTGTTGAGCATTAACTTACGGTGGGCTTATAAAATAAACGCTATCTCATGTCAAATCATTTCCCTGACCGAAATGCTGTCTTCGGAAGGTTTAAAATTTTTTTGTTGACAAATGATTCTGGGTTGATTATGAGACTCCCCACTGTTTGCGGTGGGGGTAACTCCCAATCTCATAAAAAAATTTATTGCTTCGGCAATGTAAAGCGGGATTGAGCTATGGAACTATTGTTTCAGCAATTGTTTAACGGCGTCATGTTGGGGAGTACGTATGCTCTCTTTGCTTTGGGACTGACTCTAGTTTACGGCATTTTACATGTACCGAATTTTGCTCATGGGCATATGTATATGCTCGGCGCCTATGTCGGTTTTTCTCTCATTACCATTTATGGCCTTGCCTATTGGCCGGCCTTAGCGATTACTGCCGTTCTCATGGCCGCGGCGGGCGTCATACTTGAATTTTTAGCTTACCGCCCCTTAAGAAACGAGCCCCATATTAATTCATTCATCTCAGCTTTAGGTGCTCTGTTTGTTTTAGAAAATGGGGTTATTGCCATTTGGGGGCCGCAGGGGCAGAGGATGCCTAACCCGCACCCCGGCGTTATGGAATACATGGGCATTATTATGAGTCAGCAGCGGCTATTGGTGATAGTTAGTGCCGTCATATTGATCATTCTTTTACAGCTCTTCATTAAGAAAACTATTCTGGGAAGCACTATTGAGGCGGTAGCGCAGAATCCTGAAGGGGCGAGGTTAGTGGGAATTAATGTGGATTTTGTGTCTTCATTGACTTTTGCCATTTCCACGGCGCTCGCGGCAATTGCCGCCCTCTTTGTGGCACCTATTTTCATGCTTTCTCCGACGATGGGTTCTCTGCTCGGGTTAAAAGGATTTGTCATAATTATATTGGGTGGCCTGGGCAGTATTCCGGGAGCTATCGTAGGGGGGTTAATTTTAGGGCTGATTGAGGCCCTTGGAGGAGGATATGTTTCAGCGGCTTACAAAGATGCCTTTGCCTTTGGGGCCCTGGTGCTGATACTGGCTATCAAGCCGACGGGATTGTTTGGAAAGGAGGTTAAGGGCAGGTGAAAGATTGGAGGAACTGGATCAAAAATAACTGGTTTTATGTGATAGTTATAGTGGTTGCGATCTGTATCCCTGCCTTTATGCCGAATCGGTACACTTTTCAGATCGTCATCATGAGCTGCCTTATGGCAGTTGGTGCTCTGAGCTTTAATCTTCTTCTGGGATTTACAGGCCAGGCCTCTCTTGCCCATGGTGCCTTTTTCGGCATTGGCGCGTACGGTGCTAGCCTTTTGGCTTTGAAGCTGGGCTGGTCTTTCTGGATTGCCTTGCCGGTGGGTGCCGCGATAGCCGCCTTGATAGGTATGGTAGTTGGAATTCCGACGTTGCGAACCAGAGGAGCCTACTTTGCCATCGCTACCATGTGTTTGGGAGAAATAATTACCTTGGTGGCGGGAAACTGGATGGAACTGACGGGAGGGCATAATGGATTAGTGGGGATACCGACCCCTACTCCTATTAGAATACCTGGGTTCTTTACCATCGATTTCAATAATCAGGTGGCGCAGTATTATTTGGTGCTCATCTTCTTGCTCATCGTCATCTTTTTTATGAGACGTTTAGTTTATTCTTTGAAAGGCCTTACCTTCATGGCGGTCAGGAACAATGAGCTCCTCGCCGAGGCCATTGGAATCAACACTTTCCGGACAAAACTTCTGTCCTTTGTCGTGTCGACTTTTATTGTTGGCCTGGCGGGAGGTATCTATGCCAGCTTAATTGGAAGCATTAGTCCTACGGTTGCGTCGATCAAGATAACATTCGATTTTCTCCTCTTTACTTTATTGGGTGGAATGGCAACCATTGCGGGTCCGGTAATAGGCTCCTTTGGCCTGCTGGTATTGATGGAATATCTACAGTTTCTCCAAGAATATCAGATGATTATATTCGGCGTGCTACTCGTCGCCGTTATTGTATACTTCCCCCGTGGATTCATGGGAGCGTTTATGAAAATCAAAAGTAAGATGAAAAAGGCAGGAACGTAAAAGTGCTTCTCAAATGCGATAGTCTCATAAAAAAGTTTGGCGGTACCGTGGCGGTCAACGAAGTCTCCTTTGAGGTAAACGATGGTGAAATCTTAGCCATCATTGGGCCTAACGGGGCGGGAAAATCAGTTCTTTTTAGTTTAATCAGCGGCATACACCTGCCCGATTCGGGGCGAATTATCTTCCAAGGCGAGGATATAACCCACTTAAAAGCGTATATGGTGTCCCGTAAAGGTATTGCGCGGACGTTTCAATTAACCGCTCTTTTCGATCAATTGCGTGTGGTGGATAACCTCGCTTTGGGCTTCCAAAAAATGGTTAAGAACAGTTTTTGGGATACTATTTTCCGGACGGAGCGGTGGAGAAGGGAAAGGGAGCAGATGCAAGAAAAGATTATGGAAGTACTCTCCTTCGTCGGGTTAGAAAAGCGCGCATTCGATCTTGTGTCGACCATTTCCCAGGGAGAGCAGAGGCTACTCGCCATAGGTATTGCCTTGATGAGCAATCCAAAGCTCATTCTTCTGGATGAGCCGACAGGGGGTCTGCTGCAAGAGGATACGGATAAGATCACCCATTTGATAAAAAAGATAAACGACCGGGGGACTACCATCTGTCTCGTCGAACACAAAATGAGGATGGTTATGGGATTGGCCAATCGGATTGTCGTATTAAATTACGGTCGAAAAATTGCCGAAGGCTCGCCTGAAGAAGTCGCTTCCAATCCTCAAGTAATAGAAGCTTATTTAGGAAGAAAACGTGATGCTTAAGCTAACAAATGTAAACACAAAAATTGGCGGATTTCATGCAATTCACGATGTCTCTCTGGAAATAAAACAGGGAGAATTTGTGGCCTTGCTTGGAGGTAATGGGGCGGGTAAAACAACCCTATTTAGAACGATTGCGGGCATACTGAATCCCATCTCTGGGACCATCGAGTTTAAAGGGAAAGAGATTCATAGGAAGCCGGCCCATAAAATAGTTGCCTTAGGTCTTTCGTTATGTCCCGAGGGACGTCAGCTCTTTCCTCAATTACCGGTATATAAGAATTTACTGCTCGGGGCATACCACCGGAAAGACAAGAAAGGGATAAACGAGACATTGGAAGAGGTCTACGAGCTGTTTCCCATATTAAAAGAGAGAAGAAAGCAGCTCGCCGGTACTTTCAGCGGTGGTGAGCAACAGATGCTTGCTATCGCAAGGGCGCTCATGTCTAAGCCGGATTTGTTACTTTTGGATGAACCTTCGATGGGTCTGGCACCTCAGCTGGTGGATAGCATTGCCGAGGTTATTTCTAATTTAAATAAAAAGGGGATGACCATCTTCCTTTCTGAGCAAAATGCCCAAATTGCTTTGATGATAACCCAAAGGGGTTATGTGCTCGAAAATGGGCACCTTGTACTCGAAGGTTCGAGTCGAGACCTGCTGAACAATGAGAAGGTAAAAAAGGCGTATTTAGGCACTTAATTTACGTTTTCTCTAATCCATTCAAGATAGGATTCGCTGCCCTGTACGATGGGGTGCGCAATTATTTCCGGTGTCGTGTATGGGTGCATTGACTTTATTTCCCTCTCCACCTTTCCGTACAGGTGGCCAACAGTCTTGATCTGACAGAGCCACTCAGAGGACGTCTCTATCTTTCCTTGCCAATAATAAGTAGACTTTATGGGTCCCATAATTTGGACACAGGCAGCCAGCTTCTTTTCTATCAAAGAAAAAGCAATCTTGGACAAAGCTTCCTCGTTGTCGCAGGTCGTAATGACGGTAATAAATTCATTTGGATTCATGACTGAAACTCCCTTTCGTTAATTCGTATGCAATAATTGCAGCAGCTTGAGGTAGGCTCAGAGAGGTGTTCTTGGCCTTACCTGGAATATGCCAGAGCTCATCACAAATTGATTTTATAAAATCGGGAAGGCCGTGGCTTTCGTTGCCCAAAACGACCCCTACGCCACCACCTACGGGATGCGGAATTGTACCCTCCGAGACATCTGTGGCGATGATTTTTATGTCGTGAGCTTGCATGATCTTGATGACGGATAATAGGTCTTGCTTTTCCACTATCCTCAGATGAAATAGGCTGCCCATCGAACTGCGCACCACCTTCGGGTGGGTAATGTCGGCTGAGTTTTCGCTCACAACAATATTCGATATGCCAAACCAGTGAGCCGATCTTAGGATAGCCCCCAGGTTGTTGGGATTTGCGATCTCATAAAGTAGGATATACCTTTCCTGAGGATTAAGGTCTAAATCGACGGGGAACCGCCTTTTTGCTACTGCCATAATGCCTTCCGATTCTTTATCCTGCGATAGTTTCTTGAAATCCGCTGCCGAAAGAAAATAGGAAGGTGCATCGATTGGAATCCATTTATCTTTTCGGTCTTCTCTCAGTAAGAGGCATTCGAACGGCCACTGGGCAGCTATGAGCTCCGCCACTACCTTTTCCCCCTCCACCAGAAACGCCTCCTCTAAGATACGATATTTGCTTTTTTTTAGCTTTAACCATCTTTTTAGTTGATTACGGCTGGCGTGCATGTTTCCTTAACCAATAGAGGCCGCTGCCTATTAAAATCATCGCCAAACAAAGCAACTGGCCCAGCGTGAGTCCGCCCCAAATTAGACCTATTTGCGGATCAGGTTCGCGGAAAAATTCCACCACGAATCTAACAATTCCATAACCCACGAGATAGAGGGAAAGGAGCCAGCCTTCAAAAGGACGGTTTTTTCTTACTAACCAGAGGAAGACAAAAAGAAAAATTCCCTCAAAGAAGGCTTCATACAATTGAGATGGATGACGGAGAACGCCAGTTGAATCCAAAGGGAAATACATACCCCATGGCATTTGGGTCGGGCGACCGTATAGCTCCCCGTTGAGAAAGTTACCCAGGCGACCAAACGTATAGCCCAGAGGTATGGCCGGGCAAAGTAAGTCAGCCATATTCCAGAACGAAAGTTGGTGGGTCCGACAATATATAAGTCCCGCTATCACCACGCCGACAGCGCCGCCGTGATAAGACATTCCGCTTAACCCGATCACTTTTATACCGTTCGTGGACAACTGAAACGGCAGAATAATTTCCCAGGGGTGGGCTAGGTAGTAGGGAAAATTATAGAAAATGACATACCCTATTCTGGCGCCAACGATAAGTCCCACCGCGCACCAGAGAATCAGATCGATTACGATTTCGGTTCGGTAGGGGTATTCCGGTTCGGTTTTTATCCGGTATCGGGCGAGCAGGTAAGTGGTGGCAAAGGCAACAAGGTACATAATGCTGTACCATCTTATTTGCAGGGGTCCGACGTTAAACAATACAGGCGAAATTTTTTCCGGTAAATGTTGCCAACTCATCTTGGGTATCTTTCCCCTTTTAAATCTTCAATGAAAAGCTGGGCAGAATAAGCCGCCAGAGCTCCATCGCCACAGGCTGTTACTACCTGGCGTAGCTTTTTAGCGGTACAGTCACCACAGGCAAAAATTCCAACCTGAGACGTCCTCATTTCTTGATCCACGATGATAGCCCCTTCCTGGGTAAGATCGACTATGCCCTTTACGAGATCCGTATTGGGTCTCAGTCCAACGAAAATGAAAACACCATCTACTTTCAGGTTATTTACCTCACCTGTGGGAAGATGTTTGATTACCAATTCTTCGACGCCCCCCTCTTTGCCTTTTATTTCTTCCACGACGGTTTCCCAGATGATGTTGATTCGATCGTTCTGGAAGAGTCTTTGCTGGAGAACTCCAGCTGCTCGTAATCGGTTGCGCCGGTGGATTAGATGCACCCGACGAGCGAATTGGGTTAAGAAGATGGCTTCTTGCACCGCCGTATCTCCACCGCCTACAACTGCTACTTCCAGATTGCGATAAAAGGGGGCGTCGCAGGTGGCACAATAGGAAACACCCCTGCCGATTAGCGTATCCTCACCGGGCACGTTAAGTTTGCGCCAGCTGGCACCGGTGGCAATAATTAGGGCCTGGGAGATCAAAGCTCCTTCTTCAATTGACACTTGCCAAAGGGGAGCTGTTTTTTCTTCAATTTTTATAATGCCTTTGACGTTGGTCGTCATCATCTCCAATCCGAACTTCAGCGCCTGTTTTCGGAATTTTTCCACCAATTCCCATCCCCCAATGCCATCCGGGAACCCAGGATAGTTTTCTACAATGTCCGTTAAGGTTATTTGGCTGACCGATGCATTTCCTTCGATCAAGAGGGATTTTAAGGCGCCGCGAGAAGCATAGAGGCCTGCGGTGAGACCAGCGGGCCCTCCACCGATGATAACTACGTCATAGAATTTTTCCATATCACTCCTTTTTAGTACGCACGATATAAAATTTCGGCAATTCGCACAAGGTCTTCTCCCACTTCTTGTGCCAGTTTAATTATCTGCGTTTTTGTATGCAGGTTGACTACGTGAGCACTGTTGATAATGATGCAAAAGGCCAGGTTTCTACCAGAAAGAGTTTCCACGTAGCCAGCGAGACTCTTACATTGAACGAAGCCAGAATTATTTAATACATCGAATTGATTCAGCGTTCCTGTTTTGGCGCGAATTTTTCCTTTTATAGGATTTTCGCTTGTAACCGCGCGCTTTAGGGTGCCTGAGACACCTACGAGGGGCAGGGCATCTAACATATCGGGAAACGAATTATCCTGTGACAAGAGGTGAAGAAAAAGAGTGACCGTCCTCGGAGTAACTAAATTGGCAGGGGATATACCAGCCCCATCGCTTAGAGAAATTGTTTCGAGAGGGATATTTTTTCCTACCAAAAAATCACGAATTGATTTCATACCCTCTTCCATCTTGCCGCCACCACGGGCACAACCCAGCGCAAGTACGAGGGCATCTGCGCCTGGGTTATGGCTCGTCTCTAAAATCTGCTTTACGTATCGGACGAGCGGCGGTGATTGGTGGGTGGCGATGAGGATAAATTTTTTTTCATCTTCCCCCTCCGAGGGTAATAGATTATGGGGATTAGGTTTTATGGGTGAGGCCTTAACTTTTATTTGTGCTCGTTGGAGCTCTCTCATGAAGATTGCTCTCAGAAAACTTCCTGGATCGGAGATGCCAACCGATTTTTTTATAGGTTCACTATTGGCGATTATCTTGCCTGTAACTTTTAATACCCCTGGCTTTGGCCAATTTACGTCTATCTCGTTTTGACCATCTTTTGTTGTGAGAACGTCATTTAACAGCACTGGCCATCCCGGCGACGGTGTTTGATTTAATCTGGCCTTTTTGCCAGGGTGGGTGGGGGTGATTAATAGTTCAAGCTGATATTGAGAGATGGTTGCAGGCGAAATAGTATATAGAATTTTTCCGGGCGTAACGACACTGTAGGCTCGGTAGGGAGGAAATAATCTGTCATCGACAATAATTTCTCCCTTTATTTCTTTTATGCCGGCGGCTTTTGTTTTTTGTACGAATAGATTCAGGGCAGAAAAAAAAACGTCTCCCCCGGGGCGAATGATCAAGTCCCCTTGTAGGGTGCCAGTGGCAGTCAGAGAGCCGCGTCGATAGAGGGAGGTCTTAAACGTAAAATCTCGACCAAGCTGAGAGAGGGCGGTTGCGGCTACAAACAATTTGGTTAAAGAAGCGGGATAAAGAAGACGATCGCTATTTATGGCGTATATTACCTCCCCTGTTTTCGTATCGATCACATGCATTCCCATCTGGGCATGACGGTAAATGTCTTTATCCAGGATAGCTTTTATTTCATCCGCCCAACTGGAAAAAGGGAGGGATAATAGGAGAAAGAATAGAAATGGGCACGTAAATTTCCGGGCCTTGATTTTCGTTTCCGGTGTGAATATGTTTAGGCCAAATATGGGCTTACAAATCATAGTGAGGTGTTCCCTATGCCTATTTATGAGTTTTATTGCCACCGATGCCATACTATATACAACTTCTTTTCCCGCACCGTAAATACGGAAACGATACCCTTTTGCCCAAAGTGTAAAACAGAGAAGCTCAAAAGACAAATGTCCATCTTTTCACACCTTTCGGGAAGTAGAAAGGAAGCAGACGATCTACCGATAGATGAAACAAAGTTGGAGCGGGCCATGAATATGTTAGCCAGCGAGGCGGAAAATATCAACGAAGAAGATCCACGACAGGCAGCACTTCTCATGCGGAAGTTGACGGAAGCCACGGGTATGTCCCTTTCCCCAGCGATGGAAGAGGCCCTAAGTCGATTGGAAAGAGGGGAAGATCTCGAAGCCATTGAGGCAGAGATGGGCGATATTTTGGAAAGTGAAGATCCTTTTTCTTTTTCGTCGCCTTCCCGGAAAGGAAGTGTTTCCAGGCAAAATCGTCCTCCAAGAGTCGACGATACACTTTACGAACTTACATGAAATCTATAGGGTCGATCTGACATCTCAGCTGGATACCGGTTGGTAATCGATAGGATTGGGCCAATTGCCCTACCTGATGAACTGATTGGTGATCTTTTCCCTTTACTATGATCTGCCATCGGTACCTACCTCTCATACGACTTATAGGGGCGGGGGCTGGCCCAAGCAATTCGATAACTCCAGGAGGATTTGAAGAACGGATGTGTTCGCATAGTGCCTGTGCCCCTTGCCATGACCGATCTTTATCCGCCCCGGCTATGTGAAGGCACATAAGTCGGCAGAAAGGTGGATATCTAAGACTTGAACGGTAGGCAATTTCTTTTTCAAAAAAAGACAGATAGTCATGGTTTTGCACATCTAAAATTACGTAATGGTTCGGGTTGAAAGTTTGAACGATGACCCGACCCGGTTTGTCTCCCCTTCCGCCGCGGCCGGCCACCTGGGTCAGAATTTGAAACGTTCTCTCACTTGCCCGGAAGTCTGGCATATGTAAAGATATGTCCGCCCCAATGACGCCGACCAGCGTAATATTGGGAAAGTCATGTCCTTTGGAGATCATCTGGGTACCGATGATGATGTCCGTTTCCCTTTCCGCAATGGATTTTAATAGATTACTTCTGGTTGTGGGCTTTTCCGCCGTATCCCGGTCGAGGCGACAGATACGGGCCGAGGGAAAGATTTGACTGACCGCTGATTGAACTTTTTCAGTGCCGATACCGTACCCGGCAAGTTTTTTTTCTCCGCATCGCGGGCAGGAAAAAGAAATCGCCTGGGAAAAATCACAGTAATGGCAGATGAGACGCTGAGGTAGGGCATGAAAGGTCAGGCTCAGATCGCAATTGGGACATTTGAAGGTATAACCGCATTGGCGGCAAATAAGTAGGGAGTGGAATCCGCGACGGTTAAGAAAAAGCATGACTTGATTTCCGTCTTTTAATTCTTCACGCATGGCCTCTTTGAGGGGTGAAGAAATTATCTCTTCTCCCGGTCCTGTAAGCCTCATGTCTACTATTTCTATGTGTGGTAGGGGTTTTTTTTCCACCCGGTAAGGGAGGGATATTAAGATATATCGCCCCGTTCGGGCGAAGTGATAGGTGTGTATGGCCGGTGTCGCCGAGCCCAAAATAACGGCAGCTCTTTGCATCTTCCCCCGCACGAGGGCGAGGTCTCTTGCGTTGTAGGGAAACCGCTCTTCTTGTTTGTATGATTCGTCATGTTCCTCATCCACTATGACGAGACGTAAATTTTGTACGGGGGCAAAGACGGATGATCGGGCTCCGCAAGCAATTCTGATCCTTCCTTTTTTTAGATTTCGCCATTTTTGGTACCTGATTTGATCGGAAATGCCACTGTGAAGAACGGCTATCTCCTCTTCGGGGAATCGATTTTGAAGGTGACCCAACAGTTGGGGGGTTAGGGCTATTTCTGGCACTAAGAACAGCACTCCCCCGCCGAGTTGGAGGGTGAACTCGATGGCCTCTAAGTAGACTTCGGTCTTCCCGCTACCGGTTACTCCGTGGAGAAGAAAAGGAGAAAAAGTATGTCGTCTTATCCCTTCAATAATTTTTTCGCGGGCCTCTCGTTGGTAAGCGTTAAGCGTAATTTCCTCTTTTGAAGGCCGCTCGAGGATATCACAAAGGGGGAATGGGGCAGGATCGCAAGATCTTTCTTTTTTCACGACGAGCCCTTTTTGACACAGTTGTGCCATGACTTTTTTACTTACTCCGGCCAGGGCGGACAAGCGGTACCAGGTAAGCTCGCCTTCTTGAAGGAGAGTGTTTATAAGCCTATTCTGGCTGGGCGTTAGGTTCTGGGGTAGTGCCATCTCTTTATTCAGGGAGAAAATCACTTCTTTTTTTTCACTTACTTGTCTCCCCGTCATCTTCTCTGACCCGTCAATCAATCCCGTTTCAATTAAACGAGAGAGGGCATAATCTATATTTTTGATTTGGGACTTCTTTTTGAGAAACCCTACTTTCACCCCTCGTGGGTAAGACCGCAGAAACTCTAATATTTCTCTTTGGGCGGGGGAGAGGGGTGCTAGATTGGCTGCTAGACCGAGGGGAGTTATTTTTATGAACTTGGTTGATTTCTTCTCTCCCCCGGGGAGAATTTCGCTTAAGGCCTTCCCTAAAGGGTAAAGGTAATAGTCCGCTGCCCATTGGTAAAAACGTAGCTCATCTTCACCGAAGAGAGGCTCCGTATCTACGAGGTCGATAATGTCTTTTACTTTTGATGGCTCAGTGTCAACGTCGGATATATTAACAATAACCCCAGTTTTTTTAGTTTTTCCGAAAGGGACGATTGCCCTTATTCCTATGGAAATACTCGACTGCCATTGTTCGGGTATGCGATAGGTAAAGGTTTGACGGGATGAGATGTTGAGGGCAATTTGGACGAGCATGAGGTGATCGTCAGGTAGCTTTTCCTGACGCAAAAATTAATCGCCCATTAATTTTTCCATTTTTTCTTGTTTCGTCTTACAATCGATACACAACGTAGTCACAGGCCTTGCCATGAGACGTTTTTCCGAGATTTCTCCGCCGCAAGCCTGGCATATGCCGTAGGTGCCTTCATCGATTCTCTGGATTGCTTCTCTCATTTTTTGAATGAGCTTTCGTTCTCGATCGCGAATTCTCAGCTCGAAGTTGCGATCCGATTCAAGAGAAGCCCGATCACTGGGGTCGGGATATGTTTCTTTATCGTTTGTCATCTCGGAGACGGTTTTCCCGGCTTCACTAAGGAGTTTATTAATTTCCTGCGTGAGCATGAACCGAAAGAACTCAAGACGTTCAGGTTTAAGCGGCATTTTCTTCACCTCATATCTAATTCTATTACGAGGGCGCACATTCATACACGATTAAAGAGACGTTGTCAAAGGAAAATTAACCTATGATTTTTTTTATTTCTTCGTAGAGGGGTCGGAGACGGTCATACATTTGTTTGTAGACCCGGTGGTAAAGGGCATTATAAATTTCATGGGTGTGTGGGTTGGGGATAAAGGTTGTTCCCAGGTGGACCATTTCTTTTATAGCCGTAGGAAAATCCGTATGTAATCCCAGACCAACCATGGCGTCGATGGCTGCTCCTAAACCGGAAGCCTCGTATACATGGGGCTTAGAGACGGGTAGACCGAACAGATCGGCCGTTAGTTGTAACGCTGCTTCGCTTTGAGATCCTCCTCCTGCCACGCGGAGATCTGTAATTGGAATGCCACTTTTCTTTTCCAGGCGTTCTTTTCCATCTCGGAGGGCATAGGCCAGGCCCTCGATGATGGCACGGTAAAAATGGGCACGGTTATGAACATCGCCGAATCCTATTATAGCACCCTTAGCTTCCGGTCCTGGAACTTTGAGACCAGGAGACCAGTAAGGCTGAAGAATCAACCCCCGCGCGCCGGGCGGGGAGAAGTTTAATAATTCCTCCAATAATTCTTCGACCTCTTTTCCTCTTTCGTGGGCGAGTTTTTGTTCGTGATGGGCAAATTCCTGTTTGAACCAATTTACCATCCAAAATCCCCGGTAAATCATTATTTCTAGAGAATAGTAGCCTGGAATGGCGGATGGATAAGGTGGGATCATAGGTATGGCTTCAAGATATCTTTTGAGAGTTGTATTTATCGTCGCAGTCGTTCCATAGCTCAGACATGCCTGATGAGGTTCAAGACATCCTGCCCCGAGAACTTCGCACGCTTTATCAGCGGCCGAGGCAATTAGGGGAAGGCCCTCCGGGATACCAGTTTTTTCGCTAGCCGAGCGCGTTATGTGTCCCATCTCCTGAGCCGGAGGTATGAGGGTAGGTAACATATCCCGCTCCACGGGAAGAACCTTCCATTTCCAGTCCCAGCGCGGTGCCCAACGGTGACGACGGTAATCGAAAGGTACATATCCCACTTGGGAGGCGACGGAGTCCACGAATTCGCCCGTTAATTTAAAAGTCAGGTAACCGGACAGAAAGAGATATTTATAAGTTTTCTGCCAGATTTCTGGCTCATGATGGGCGATCCAATTTGCTTCTGCTTCGGCCTGAAGGTAGGCAATGGTATCTCTATTACCCGTTAAAGTAAAAAGGAGTCCCCATAAACCTTTAGGAGGGGCAAGGCCTTCTGTTCGCCTTTGGTCGAGCCAGACGATAGCCGGACGGAGGGGTTTCCCCTGGCGGTCGACATTGATAACGGTGGCCCTTTGAGTGGTCAGCGTAACTCCGGCAATGGCCGTGGGGGATATCCCTTCTACGAGCCATAACTTTTGGCAGGCTTCAGCTACCTTCTCCCAGTAATAATCGGGATCTTGTTCTGCCCAACCCGGTTGGGGTGAAACGTATGGTTCAATAGGTACTCGAGATTTTGCCAGCAGATTTCCCCGGGGGTCGAATATAAGGGCGCGCACGCTCTGCGTGCCGTTGTCGATAGAGAGGATAAGTTCTTTAGTGGACACTTTGTTTTTGATGTCCCTCTAAGATGCGTTGAATTATCCTAGTTGTCGATTTACCTTCCGTGAACGGAAGAGTTACAACTTTTCCTCCCCGTTTTTTTACAACCTCGTTGCCTACAATTTCCTCCACGGGCCAGTCACCACCTTTCACGAGCACGTCCGGTTCTATGACCGAAATGATATTGATGGGTGTATCTTCTTCAAACACCGTAACGAAGTCCACGAATTCCAGGGATGAAAGAATTTCTGCTCTATCTTCCTGATTTATGATGGGTCGGCCCGGTCCTTTTAAGCGTTTTACGGACTCATCACTGTTGAGCCCGATGATGAGTACATCCCCTAGCTTTTTTGCCTCCCGGAGATATCTGACATGGCCGATATGAATCAGATCAAAGCATCCATTAGTGAAAACGATTTTTTTTCCTTCCCTGTGCAGGGTGTTTATGACTGTAAGGAGTTCTTCTCGCGTTAAAATTTGTCCCATCCTGTCCCCTTTTGGCTTAAACGGTTCTGGCTAACGTACACACGTAGATACTCTTTGCTCCTTTTTCCAAAAGTAGACGAGCACATTCGTTGACCGTGCCTCCGGTTGTATACACGTCGTCAATGAGGAGTATGTTTTTATCTTTAATTTCATGAGCGTTGGTAAGAGAAAAAGCCCCTCTTACATTTTTCTTTCTCTCCTCTTTCGGCAGGGCCACTTGAGATTTGGTATTAACGGTCCTTTTTAAAAGGGCATCTCGACACGGTATATTGTATTTTTTAGAGACTTCTTTGGCTAATACCAATGCTTGATTAAACGATCTTCTTCTCAATTTTCCGTTATGAAGTGGAACGGGGATGATGAGATCGAGGGATGAAAAATCTAAATCCTTGAAATACCTCTCAGCCATCATCTTTCCGAGGTATTTGCCAATCGTTCTATACCCTCGGTATTTAAACTTATGAATTAATTCCAGTAGGGGAGGTTCGTAAATACCCAGGGCGCGAGCTATTTGATAGACTGGAGGGTCTTTTATGCATTCTCCACAGATATGGTTTACATCGGGGGGACGATAGGGAAGCCCGCAAATCGGACACCAAGGGGGGGATACATACTTTATTTCGCCGGCGCAGGTAGGGCAGATGAGACCCCTTTCGCTTTCGTTCATGAGGTTATCACACACGGCACATCGAGGAGGAAATATACAATTTAGGAGTGCATTCAGAACAGAAGTCAATCGGCGAAACCCTCTTTTAGTTCTTTAATTTCTGTTGCGTTCTCGTCGATGAGAATTTGTGGCGCCTCGTGCCACAGTTTTTCCAGGTCGTAAAAAGCGCGTACAGGTTCATAAAAGATATGGACAATGATGTCGTCATAGTCCATCAGAATCCAGTGTCCGTATTCTTTACCTTCAATTCCTCGAGGAAATATACCTTGTTTTCCCAATGATTCCTCAAGCCATGAAGCTATGGCCTTAACCTGGCGATCCGAGGTGCCGCTACAGATGAAGAAGAAATCGGCTATGGAAGAATATTCCCTAACTTTTAAAATAATCGGTGCTCGCGCTTTTCTCTGTAACGCAGCATTGATTACTTTGAGCAATCTTCCTTGTGAGCTTGGATCCGTTGACCTGCTCATATAGTTAAAGTTAGCATGGGATGAGATTGTCGTCAATTAACTTTGCCCTTTTCCGTTGAGGCCGAGGAGACCATGTGATAAATGGACGTTCATGCCGACGAGGGAAGAGAAAATAATGGTACATGTTCCATTTCGTGAACTTTACCGCCAGTATTTGCCAGTTCTCATAGAAAGGAGATTAAATCTGGAAATAAGCTTTGACTACAGTAGCTTGGTGGAATTTTCAGAGCGGGATTTCCTTTACGTGGCAGATGAGATAAAAAAAGCTGAGCTTTCTGTTACGTTTCATGCCCCCTTCATGGATTTGAGGCCGGGCGCCATAGATCCAGGTATAAGGAATTTATCTTTAAAGCGTATCGAATCAGTTCTTTCTCTTGCGCCGATTTTTAGTCCTCTGTGCGTAGTTTGTCATCCGGCCTTTGATCGTCGCTATTATGTTTCTACCGATGAACAGTGGCTCAAGAATAGCATCGAAACATGGACCTATTTGGCTGAAAGGGCCGATAGATTGGGAACTATAATCGTGTTGGAAAATGTCTACGAAGAAGATCCGCAGGTTTTGGCTCGGCTTCTGTCCGCTGTGGATTCCTCCACGTGTAGATTTTGTTTTGATACGGGTCACTTTAATGTATTTTCCCGCGTACCGCTGCAAAAATGGGTAGATAAGCTAGGTAAATTTATGTTCGAGGTTCATCTCCATGATAATGATGGTTTAAACGATGAACATCGGCCCATAGGGACGGGTAATTTTCCCTTCGATCTTTTTTTCGCCTTGCTGAAAGAAAAAAATCTTTCACCTATTCTCACTTTAGAGGCCCATCGTGAAGAAGACTTGTGGGAGTCTTTATCCACTTTGACCGGACCATCCCGGAGGTAGAGTTTCATGGCGGGATACCTGATCAAAAGAATTGTATTTATGATCCCCATTCTTCTCGGCATTACGGTGATATGTTTTGCCGTTATGCATTTAGCGCCCGGCTCTCCGACGGATTTGCAGACTCAGATGAATCCCAGAGCCTCGGCGGAACTGAAGGAGAGATTGAAGGCCATGTATGACCTGGATAAGCCAATTCATGTCCAGTACTGGTTATGGTTAAAGCGTATTGTCGTTCTTGATTTCGGGCGGTCTTTCTCCCCCGATCGCCGCCCCGTCGTAGAGAAAATCAAAGAACGACTCCCTATAACAATCGCTCTAAACCTCCTCTCCCTTTTAGCCATTTTGGCGGTGGCCATACCTTTGGGGGTTATGGCAGCCGTCCATCGGGGTTCTATCTTCGACAACATCACGTCCGTTTTCGTGTTTGTAGGTTTTGCCATGCCAACTTTTTGGTTAGCCCTTCTACTTATGATTTTCTTTGGTATCTATCTGGGATGGTTACCTATTTCCGGTATTAGATCCTTGAACTACGAATATTTGCCTCCCCTTGCGGCTTTATGGGATCTTATTAAACACCTTATATTGCCTGTCTTTCTTTCTGCTTTTGGCGGGTTAGCTGGCTTTTCCCGGTTCATGAGGGCCAACATGTTGGAAGTGATTCGTCAAGATTATATCATGACGGCTCGCGCAAAAGGTCTAACAGAAAAAAGGGTAATCTATCGCCATGCTCTTCGTAATGCCCTTTTGCCGGTGATAACCATCTTGGGTCTTTCTGTGCCTGGGTTGATCGGTGGAAGCGTAGTATTCGAAACAATTTTTGCCATTCCTGGGATGGGTCAGTTGTTCTATATGGCGGTGATGGCGCGTGATTACCCAACGGTTATGGGGATTCTCTTCATGGGAGCTGTTCTCACCCTGATAGGTAACCTACTGGCTGATATCGCTTACGCCTGGGCAGATCCGAGAATAAGAGTGAGGTGAGGAATAATCATGTTTCCGGGATTTTGGTCTCGGTTTAAGAGAAACAAGATGGCCGTTGCGGGCAGTATGGTCGTCATTAGTCTCTTCCTTCTTTCTGCTCTTGCTCCCGTGATTGCTCCTTACGATCCGGAGCAGATAGATTTGACCAATGTCCTTGCTCCGCCTTCCTCTTCACATTGGCTGGGAACGGATCAACTGGGTCGAGATGTCTTAAGTAGGATGATATGGGGAGGGAGAATTTCTCTGCAGGTTGGTTTTGTCTCTACGGGAGTGGCTTTAATAATAGGTGTGATACTTGGGTCTCTTGCTGGTTATTACGGTGGTTGGGTCGATGCGGTTATTATGAGGTTTGTGGATATAATGCTCTGTTTTCCCACCTTTTTCTTAATTTTGGCTGTTATTGCCTTTTTGGAGCCTTCCATTTGGAACATTATGGTCGTCATTGGCTTAACAGGATGGATGGGTATTACCCGTCTCGTGCGAGCCGATTTTATCTCGCTGCGGGAGAGAGATTTCGTGTTAGCGGCTAAAGCGATAGGGGCGAGCAATTTACGTATAGTCTTTTCTCACATATTACCCAATGCGATGGCCTCAATTTTGGTGGCGGCTACTTTGGGAGTGGCGGGTGCCATTCTTACTGAATCAGCCTTAAGCTTTCTCGGTATCGGTGTGCAACCACCCACCCCCAGTTGGGGCAATATATTGACGGCCGGTAAAGATAACATTGATGTAGCGTGGTGGCTCTCTTTATTTCCGGGCCTTGCAATTTTAATAACCGTTCTCGGTTACAATTTGTTAGGGGAAGGAATTCGCGATGCCTTGGATCCACGGATTGAATCTTAATAATAAAGAAATCCCCTCTCGCGAAAGCGAAAGGGGATTTCTCCTCCCATGATTGAGATAGTGCTTACTTCTTCTCTTCGGCCTTCTTCTCTTCAGCCTTCTTCTCCTCTGCCTTAGCAGCCTTGGCCTTCTTCTCCTTCTTGGCCTTCTTCTCTTTCTTCTCAGCCTTTTCCTCTGCCTTGGGCTTATCAGCCGGGGCCGCCTCCTTCGCAGCCTGTGCGAAAGCCATACCCGAGATAGACAGAGCAAACAGGATCGATACTAAAATCGAAAGCAGCTTCTTCACTCTTCTTCACCTCCTTTCTTTTTTGTTTGTCCTTTTTATATTCAAGTTATATGCCATTCCAAAAAATCAATATTTCCTAGAAATTTTAATAAGATGTAAGTAAGGGTTCTTTTGTTTTTTGTGGAAATATTCCTCTTATCATGTGGAATATTTCCCACTAAATTTTTTTGCCTTTTTTCTCTTCGGGGCCCTGTTTTTTCTTATGGGAAACTTTTTCTAATAGCTGTTCCCGAAATCGGTAAGCGACGCCGATGATAATTAAACTAATTATTAAGGGGATAAGAAGGGCGCTGTCGAGTCCGTTCCGTAGAAGACTACCACTGACGGAAAGAAGGAGAGTTCCAAGAAGTCTGCCGGAGGCGGAAATCAGAAGAAATGGAAGCGTTTTTAAGTGACTTAGCCCTATTAAATAACAGAGGGCATCTTTAGGAAATCCAGGTATTAAGAAGAGGATAAATATTACTAGTTTTCCACGATGAGTGATGAATCGATCATATTTTTGGAACAGTTCCGCCTTAACTATGCGTTCAACTAGAGGCAGACCGAAAATGCGGGCTAACGTGAAGGCTAGCCAAGAGCCAAGGGTGAGTCCCAAAGTCGAATAAATGGTGCCCCATATTGCACCGTAAAGGTAACCGCCTATGAATCCCGTCACCTCACCTGGCACGGGCGCAAACAAAACCTGGAGGGCTTGGAGACCGATGAAGACAACTATAGACCATGGTCCGAAATCGTTGATGAAGGTCAGAAGACGCTCTCGATCGGTAAAGAGGAGATGTAAATCAAAATAGAAAAAAATAAACACGCCACAAGCGGCAGCGAAAAAGAAAATAATTATTTTGATCACTATTTTCCTGTCCATGCGTTTTTACATAAAATATGAACTTGGATAATTCAATGTAAAATAGGAACTCGAGGCGTGTATTGACATTGTGCTTTATTTAGCATATGAAAATCCCTCACATTTTGTTCATTTGGGAGGTAGTAAAACGTGCACAAAAGTGTTCTCATCAAAGGTAAGCCGGACAAGCGTTTGGTTCAGAGGCTACTGTTAAAGGGAGAAATTTCGGAAGCCGATCTAAAAGAATATTTGGCCACTCTTCCGGATGTATCAGACAATGTTGAAGAAATTATTGTTACTATGGAAGAGGGCACCCAAAGCGGCATCGGGGAAGGTAAATGTATATAGACACTCATGCTCATCTGGAAATGGAAGATTATGAGACCGACCGAGATGAGGTGATAAAAAGGGCAAAAGAAGAGGGCATACAAGCAATTATTACGGTGGGGACAAATTTAGTAGATTGCATTAAAGCCGTTGAGCTGACTCGGACATATAGGAGTGTTTATGCGGCGGTCGGAATTCATCCCCATGAAGCCAAATCGGCCGACCAAAATGCCTTGGACCAACTCCGAAAATTGGCAAAAAATGAAAAGGTAGTGGCGTGGGGAGAGATAGGTCTTGATTTTTACCATCGCCATTCACCTCCCAAGGTCCAGATGGAGAAATTTATCGAACAACTGGGTCTTGCCCAGGAGTTGAATTTGCCAGTGATAATCCACAGTCGCGAGGCACACGAAAAAGTCAAGGAAGTGCTCCTGTCCTGGACTGGAGTGAAGAGGGGTGTTATTCATTGCTTTTCCGGTGATCGTAACCTGGCACGAAAACTTCTCGACCAGGGGTACTTTATCTCTGTCGCTGGACCTGTAACGTTCAAAAATGCTCATCGCCTGAAGGAAATAGTGAGGTATCTGCCCTTAGATAGGTTAATGATCGAAACGGATGCACCATTCCTATCTCCCCACCCTTTTCGGGGGGAACGAAACGAACCGGCGAGAGTCCGACTAGTGGCAGCGGAGATTGCAGCGCTGAAAGGAATGACAATTGAGGAGGTAGGTCATATTACAGCCGCCAATGCCCGTTTTCTATTCGGCCTGCCGGAAATGGCTCATGAATAAACGCATAGTTTTTGTCCTTCTCGGCGGTAGTGTGAAAAATCCTGCATTTATAAAACGGATGTGGGAGGCTAAGAAGCCGCAGGCTGTGATCTGCGCTAATGGAGGAGCAAAATATGCGTGGCGTGCAGAAATTAGACCTACCTTGATCGTCGGGGACTTTGATTCTCTTTCGCGGGAAATAAAAAGGCATTACCAAAAAGAAAACATTCCTTACCAAGTTTATCCGACGGCGAAAGATGAAACGGATGCGATAATTGCTTATCGGCAAGCCTGTCTTATGGCTCCCGATGAGATTTGGCTGTTTGGTGCTTTAGGCGGGCGGGTTGATCACTTCCTCGCCAACCTATCTCTTTTGTTGATGGGAGAGAGGGAAGGCGTATTTGTAAAAATCGTGGATGAAAAGTGCGAAATGTTTTTGGTTTCCGGAGATAAAGTGATCGAAGGAAAAGAGGGAGATGTTGTTTCCCTTCTGGCGCTTTTCGAGGATGCGGCGGGTGTAGACTTGGAAGGGTTCCTTTACCCTCTTTCTCGTGGGGTGTTGAGAAGGGATTTCCCTCTTGGTGTGAGTAACCGTTTAGCCGCCGAAAAGGGGTTCATTCGGGTTAGAAAAGGGACGCTCTTGGTGATTAAATATTTTTCCTTCTGAATAGGGGCCAAGTGAAGATTCCAAAAGTACTGACAGTAGCAGGTTCTGATTCTTGCGGCGGAGCAGGCATACAGGCCGATCTCAAGACGATTACCATCCTGGGGGGATACGGTATGACCGTTGTGACAGCCCTCACTGCTCAGGATACTGAAAATGTACGAGCCGTTTATGAAATACCCGCCGATTTTGTCGCCCTCCAGTTCGATACGGTCGTTAAAGATCTAGGCGTGGATGCCATGAAAACAGGGATGTTGTCCTCAGCCGAGATTATAGAGGTGGTGGCGGATCGCATTAAGCGGTTCCACATCCAACGTGTGGTAGTTGATCCTGTTTTGGCGGCTTCCGGGGGTGCCGAATTGCTCGCAAGTGATGGAAGGAAAGTGCTGTGTCAAGAGCTTTTTCCTTTGGCCCAGCTCGTTACCCCCAATATTCCCGAAGCCGAAATGCTGACCGATGTTATTATATCTTCTCCATCGGATATGAAAGTCGCGGCCCACGTGATCTATGAGATGGGGGCTCGGAATGTACTGGTCAAAGGGGGTCATCTCTTAGAGGGGTCAGTTCATGTATTTTATGATGGGAAAGCATTTATGGAAGTTCCCTTTACGAGGTTACAAGCGGAAAGCGCACATGGTTCGGGATGTACCCTATCAGCGGCCATTGCCACGGAACTTGCGCGCGGAAGGGAGGTCTTGGACGCTATATTTTTGGCCGAAAAATTTGTCCATCAAGCCCTTCGTTTTGCCTGGCGTGTAGGAAAGGGAGGCGGAACTCTAAATCAACTGGCCTTCTTACGGGCGAATCGAAAAGATGATAGTGCAACCTGAAGAATATAAAGAAGTTACGGATCAAAAGAAGGATAGATTGAAGGAGGGGGCTCTGCACATAGTAAGAACGCTAAAAACAGCGGGCTATGAGGCCTACTTTGTGGGGGGGTGTGTGCGCGATTTGGTTATGGATAGATCTCCTGACGATTACGATATCGTCACTTCTGCCTCTCCGGAAGAGATTCAATCTCTTTTTCCCCATTCTGTAGCCGTCGGTGCCCGTTTTGGTGTTATTTTGGTTATAGTTGATGGTTTTTCCTATGAAGTAGCTACATTTAGAAAAGAGGAAAATTACTTCGATGGTAGACATCCTTCGCGCGTGCTCTTTGCGGGCCTGCAAGAAGATGTCATGAGAAGGGATTTCACCATAAACGGCCTCGCCATGAACCCTGATTCAGGAGAAATTATAGACTATGTAGGGGGGTTAGAGGACATTAAAGTGAGGGTGATAAAGACGATTGGCCCGCCGGCTTTGAGATTTGCGGAAGATCATTTGAGAATGTTGAGGGCTGTGCGCTTGGCTGCCCAATTAGATTTTTCCATAGAGACAGAAACTCAAGCGGCTATTAACCTTCAAGTGAAGCAGATTCATCGGATAAGTGCTGAGCGGATACGCGAGGAATTGAGCAAAATGTTGGCCCGCTCAGGGGCAAAAAAAGGATTATTGCTCCTTCGGGATACCGGTCTTATGGAGGAGCTTTTACCTGAAGTTTTTGCTCTGCAAGGAGTAGAACAGCCGCGGGAATTTCATCCCGAGGGTGATGTCTTCACCCATACCATTCTTATGTTCGATTTTGTCGAGCGGGAGGGCAAGGAAATAGATAGAAGACTAGCCTGGGCCGTGCTTTTGCATGATATCGGCAAGGCTAAGACCCGGAGTGAGAAAGATGGTCGTATCCGATTTTACGGCCACGAGAGAGAAAGTGTGGAAATGGCCGATCGGATTATGGAAAGACTGCGTTTTTCAAATGATGATCGGGCCGTGGTCTTAGCTCTAATCCGACATCACATGGATTTCCTTCAAGTAAAGGCTATGGCTCCTAAAAATTTAAAACGTTTTCTGCGCATGCCGAATTTTGAGCTCCATTTGGCCCTGCAACGTCTAGACTGTCTCGCGAGCCATGGAAATCTTGATAATTATTATTATTGCCTCGAGGTGATGAATTCTTTAACTCAAGAAGATCTTCGTCCACCCAGGATGATCACGGGACGAGATCTTATAAGCTGGGGATTTACGCCGGGGCCCCTTTTCGGAGAAATTTTAAAGGAAATAGAAGATGCTCAATTAGAGGGAAAGATATCCAACCGAGAGGAGGCCAAGGCTCTCGTGATGGAAAAGTGGGGTGATAAAGTTAGTCCGTGAATTTATTGTTTTTTGCCTATTTTTTTAAGATCCCCTCAATTTTTTCGTGTATAAAAATAGAAGCGATCCTATTCCCTCCTACCCCCACCAAGATAGCCACCTCAGTAACATCTTTTTCAACATAGCGGATCTCGATTATCACCTTTTCACCGTGTACTATACCCGATACTCGACCGTAAGCGATCTTTTTTTCTTGGGTTAGGCGGCTGGCTTTCATGTCCGTCATTACCTCGTTTACCACCTGCCATAGCTTATCCATGGGGTAAGGGTATTTAACAACAGTATAACCAGAAGCCGATATTATTTCTCCCGACTGTATCCCCATGCCACGGGACCCCACGTAAAGAGCCGTATCACATCCCATCACAAACAAAAAGATTAAAGTCAAACCGAGTGGAGTGAAATTTTTCATATTCCCTCCTTCCTCATGGGATTATTTATGCACCAAGAAGAAAAAAGACTAACCTTAATAGATTTCCACCGATCACGAAGACAGTAATTAAGAACAGCACCCAGGCGAGAAGACGGTGAAGAATATTTTCTCTCCTTTTTTCCTCATAACCGAGAAGAAAACTTACGACGACACCGGAGAGTAATCCACCCCCATGTGCCCAGTTGTTTATTCCTGGCAATAAAAGACCGAAAAGGATGAGCCCCACGACCCAACCCATGGCCTGTCGATAGATCGATTCGCCATAGAAACCTCCTCGACTTTTGCCAAAATATAGAATTGCTCCTATTAATCCACAGATGGCGGCTGAAGCTCCTATTGTAAAAGGGATGCCGACGAGGTAAGAAACGAGGAACCCACCCACGCCACTAAGAGTATAAATAATAAAAAGACGGTAGGCGCCGAACTCAAGCAAAATGAACGGTCCCAGCTGATAGAAAGCCACCATATTGAATAGTAAGTGCAAGATTCCGCCATGAAGATAGGACGCTGATATTAGCGTCCACCAGCGACCGAATTGATCTATGGGCAGAGTGCCCGTTGCCCCCAAAAGAAAAAGGCTCTCATCAGTAGGCGAAAGAAAGAGTAGGGGATGGAAGGAAGCGGTTAGGGCCGAGGGGTTTATAAGCAGGGAGACTATGTAGATTACCACGTTGGTATAAATAATCGTTTGTACCGGGTCGATAATACCCTTACCGGGTTGCATGAACACCCGAGACGGCATTATTTTCCTCCACCATCCACCGGGGTTCCTTAGGCCACAGTAAGGGCATATTTTTTCGTCCCCGCTTATAAGTCCTCGGCATTGAGGACAAATCAATGAATTTCTAGTCATTGTGAATTTGCCTCGAAGAGTTTATACAAGCTATATTTTTCCTTATCAGTATCATTTGGCCTTGTAAAGGAAAAGACGATGGATCGATACGTGGAATGTGACATTACTGATGTCTCGTATGGTGGGTTGGGAGTGGGGAGGATAAAAGGGAGGGTGGTCTTTGTCCCTTATACGGTAACAGGCGATAGGGTAACCGTGGAAATAGTACAAGAAAAGAGAAACTTTTCCTACGGTCGATTGAAGGACATAATAAAACCCTCCCCCTGGCGAGTACATTCACCTTGTTCTTATTACGGTACGTGTGGGGGCTGCTTACTGGCGCATATTGACTATAATTACCAACTAGAGGTTAAACGTCTTCAAGTTTTCGAAATCTTTCGTCGAATTGGTGGATATGAGGTGCTAGAAGTAGAAAAAACTGTACCCTCTCCGCGAGAGTGGTACTATCGCGGTAAGATGGAATTCCATGGGGCTGTGGAAGAACGAAGAGGATATGTAATCGGCCTGCGAAAGATTAGGGGACATGAAATAGTGGAAGTCGACAGATGTCTCATCGCTCACGAGTCGATAAACCTAGCCCTAGGGGAGACAAGGAAAAAGGGAAAACCCATGTTGGGGCGCCTAACCTTTTGGGCCGATGATAATGCGGACAGTTTAAATGTAATGCGGCACGTTAAAGGCCACGTCTTTCAGGTACCCAAGACGTCTTTCTTTCAGGCTAATCTGTACTTGGTAGAGAAGTTAGTTGACCTGGTTTTGGAAATGAGTGAGTTGCAAGGAACTGAGACAGTTATCGATGCTTACTGTGGAGTCGGATTGTTTTCTGTCTTCTTGGCGAGAAAGGCAAGAAAGACAGTGGGTATAGAAATAGACAGGGAGGCTGTTGAGGCCGCAAGACAGAATTTAGAGAGACTCTTCCCCGGCCAATCTTCTATTTTTCAGATTCTTCACGGAGAGGTAGGGCAGGAAATTGGCCGATTGGCGACTGAGCTCAAAGAAAAGGTAGAGTTAATCGTTGTCGATCCGCCTCGGGGTGGATTAAGCGAGAGGGTCAAGGAAGGGATCATAAAGCTAGGGGTGCAAAAGATCGTTTACGTATCGTGTAACCCATCGACGATGGCGCGGGATGGGGCTTTTTTTTCTCGTGGGGGGTATAGATTGACCCGACTCGTGCCGATCGACATGTTTCCCCAGACATTTCATGTTGAGGTTGTGGGAAGATGGGAAAAATTATGAAGAGGTGAGGCCCGTGGTGAAAAGTGCGTTTTTAGGGATGGCCGGGATAGTTCTTTTCCTCTATGGTATGACTTCTCTGAGTGAAGCTATAAAACAGATATTTACGGTCAGAATGAGAGACTACATCAGAATGATGACCCAAAACCGAGCCTCTGGCTTTTTCATGGGCATCATTATGACTATATTGTTTCAAAGTAGCTCGGCAACCACCGTCTTGACGGTTGGGTTAGTTAGTGCTGGTTTGATTAGTTTTTACCACTCCCTGGCAGTAATCTTGGGAGCCGATTTGGGAACAACCGTCACGATTCAATTAATTGCCTGGAGACTGGGGGATCTATCTCCTCTATTTATGGTCATCGGAGCGGTGGGATGGTATGTTGCAGAGGGCAGAAAAAGATTATGGTTCTCCGCCCTTTTTAACTTTGGTCTCATGTTTTTTGGACTCTTTCTCGTTTCACTCGCCACCCATCCGTTAAAGGAGCATCCTATCTTTTTTCAATATTTGAAGGCACCTACTCATCCGATAATTGCTTTTTCTTTGGGACTAGTTTTTACCGGCATTGTGCAAGCGTCGGCCATAACCGTTGGTATTTTGGTCTTCTTGGTTGCTGATGGCTTCCTTTCCGTAAATCAGGCTATTCCCATCGTTTTTGGAGCTAACGTTGGCACAACCATAACGGCGATTCTAGCAGCTTTCGTGGCTACACCAGCCGGAAGGAGAACAGCGGCAGCTCATTTTTTCTTCAAATTGGTCGGGGCTATAATGCTTCTACCTTTTTCGTCTCAACTTTCTTCTGTATTAAACAGTGTGGAGATAAATGCAGGCCAAAAAATTGTTCTTGTTCATTTCATATTCAACGGGATCGTGGCGGTTTGTTTTCTTTTCTTCATCCCTATGGTGGCACGCCTTATAGAAAAAATATTGCCGGGAGAAGAAAACACCTTGCCTTTATGGCCTGAATATATTTCGAGTGCCTTTCTGGAAGACCCAGATAGGGCGTTGGACGCTGCTAGAAAAGAAATCGTCCGTCAGGGAGAAATTTCTCGGCAGATGTTTGAATTGGCGGCAAGAAGCACGGTCAAATATAAGTCGAGCTATCATAAGGACATATTTTACCTTGAGCTGATCCAGAACAACTTGAGAGAAGAAATTATTAACTACTTAAGATGCATTTCTACGCAGGAGCTGTCCTCTTCTCTGGCTGGTAAGCTTTTTGCCTATACGGCCATGGCCGATGATATAGAAAGGATGAGCAATCATATGGTTAGCATTGTAGAATTATCGAGGCAAAAGGCTAGGCGAAGGATTGCTTTTACCTCATATGCCATGGCAGAGTTAGAAGAAATCAAGCATCATCTGCGGGCCAACTTATCTGATGCCATATCTCTGATCGAAGGTACACAAGAAGAGCTAAAAATAGTAAAATCGATAACTTTTAGGGAAGAGCGCATAGATACCATGGTTAAGGAAGCCAGACATAACCATCTAGCCAGGTTTCACCAAAGATTGTGTCAGGCGGAAGCGGGACCCATATTTCTCGAAATGCTGATCCATTTGGAGAGAATATCCGATCATTGTCAAAATATAGCCGACTTCGTGGGAGAGATGAGCCAAGAGTCTACAAATGCGTAATAATCTACGCACCTGTTACGTTTATTTCTCATTTTGGTATTCCCTGTGGTCTTGAGGGAGCAGTTCTTGAATTACAAATTGTCCTAAATATTGCATATTTTTGAGACATACCCATGCTGCCCTCGCTGGCACGTCATATGCTGGATAGATAGAAAATATTTCTCTGCAGGGGGGTTTATGGAGAGCGAGAAGGTAGCGGTGGTTTTCCCCGGACAGGGCTCACAGAGGCCGGGAATGGGCAAGGATTTCTTTGACGCCCTGCATGTGGCCCGCGCAACCTATGAAGAAGCCTCAGATATGTTGGGATTCAATGTTGCAGAAATGTGTTTTGGAGAGGATGAAAGGTTAAATTTAACTGAATACACTCAACCATGTATCCTGACCACAGAGATAGCCATGTTCCGAAGTATTCAGACTATGTACGACTTTAATCCGTCTATTTTTGCGGGTCACAGTCTGGGGGAATTTACCGCCTTGGTTGCTGCAGGAGTTATACCCTTCGCTGAGGCAGTTCAAATCGTGAACATAAGAGGCAAGCTGATGCAGAGTGCCGCACCGGTTGGCTTTGGCGCCATGACGGCCGTGATAGCCGATCCCGTAAGCGAAGAAGAGTTGGAGAATCTACTTGTTGATTTACCAATAGATCTGGCCAATATTAATTCCATTCGTCAAATCGTAATCAGTGGCAAGGCCGATTCAATGCCCGAGGCGGAAGATAGAATCAAAGAGGCTTTTTCTGAACGAGGTGTTCGTCTGGTGCGTCTAAACGTAAGTGCACCGTTTCACAGTCGTTTCATGAGGGTAATCGCTGATGATTTTGCGTCGGTTTTAGAAGAAAAGGTAAAAGGAGAGGCTTCCTCGACCTATTTAGTGGCCTCAAACTACACGGGTGATTTTCACTCCGGCAACGTGCTGGAGCTAAAAAAAGCCCTTACCTTGCAGCTTGGTCACCCGGTAAGATGGCGAGATAACATGCTTGCCATCTCCAAAATGACCCGTCGCATTTTTGAAATCGGACCGGGGAGACCACTTCGGGATTTTTTCAAGACTGAGGGCATAGATTGTCAATCCATAGTATCAATTGCGACCGCAGAAAAAGCCATGCAGCCGTTAAATTAAGTTATTGAAGGAGGAAGAATGGATTTTTCTCTCAGTGACCAGCAGCGTGATTTCATAGAAACGGTAAAAAGGTGGGTAAGAACCGATATATTGCCACGTGTCCTCACTTTAGAGAAATCCCATGTTTTCCCTTGGGATATTATCGAGCGGGCTTGGGAAATGGGGATCATGAATATCTGCATACCCGAGGAGATTAAAGGATTCAAAATCGATACCGTTTCGGCTGCCCTCATCATAGAAGAACTGGCTTATGGTGATTCTGGCATTGCCACCTCAACTATGTGCAATGATCTCGCCAACGTGGTCATAAGCCAACACGGAACACCGGAGCAACAGGAAAGATTTCTTAGACCTTTTGTTGAGGCGCCATACTTGGCCTCTTTTTGTCTCACCGAGCCGGGTGCTGGCTCAGACAACTCAGCGATGACATCTTATATCTACCGGCGAGATGACGGATCTTACGTTCTCAATGGGTCAAAGTGTTTTATCACCAATGCCTCTTATGCATCTCAGTTTACCGTCTTCTGTAAAACGGGGAAACCCACAGGTCAGTTCATCGCTTGTCTCATTATTCCTGCCTCACCACCTACGGAAGAAGAGAAGAAGAATGCTGGCCATAAAGGTCGAGAAATAGCCTTACCTGGGGGTGGAAAAATCATCATCAATAGAGAAGAAGACAAGCTCGGTCAGCGATTGTCAAATACGGCGGCCGTGACCTTCGAAGATGTAGTCGTGTCATCAGATCAGATTATCGGAGATAGGCGTAGAGGATTTCTCTATATGATTGACGTTTTGGACTTTGCTCGGCCTATGGTCGCCGCCATAGGAGTGGGGATTGCAAGAAGGGCGTTCGACCTTGCCCTGTCTTATACAAAAGAGAGAAGGCAATTTTCTTCCCGTATATGTGATTTACCCGTCGCTCGAGACACACTCGTTCAGATGTGGAAAAAGGTAGAATTGGCGGAGGCGATCTTGATGAAGTCAGCATGGATGGTTGAACAGAAACATCCCAAACGAGGCATGTATGCATCTCTAGCTAAAAACGTGGCGGCAGAAGCCGCCCTCTTTTGTACTAAAGAGGGATTGCATTTGCACGGCGGATACGGTTTTACCGAGGAATATGAAATTGCCAAGCTTGCCCGGGACGCGCACATCATTGATATTTATGAGGGGGTAAGGGAGGTGCAGGATATGATCATCGGGAGGGGATTGGTTTAATGTTGTACCTACACGGATTGGGACATTTTCATCCGGAAGTTGTAATCGATAACAAGTTTTTAGAGGACCTAGATATAGGAACGACGGAAGAATGGATCATCGAACGGGTGGGTATAAAGGAAAGAAGAACGGTACTCCCCCTGGAGTATCTTCGAGCCACCAAAAATCAGGACCCTCGCGAAACAGATAAGGTTCGCCTTTATTCGGACGCTGAGATGGGTGCACGGGCCGCCAAGATGGCTATGGATCGAGCTGGAATTAAGCCAGAGGATATAGGGCTTATCATAGCGGGAAGTTCTCTTCCTCAATATATAAGCCCACCCCAAGCGTCAATTCTGGCCTGTGAACTGGGCATTGAGGTTTTGGGAATCGATATGCATACATCCTGCAGTACTTTTGGTGTTCACTTAAATTTTTTAAGTCGGATGCAGCCGGAGAAGCTGCCTCCTTACGTATTGGTAGTGAGCATGGAAGCCCCGACTTTGAGCGTGGATTTCTCCGATCGCAGTGCTGCCGTGCTTTTCGGTGATGGGAGCAGTGCGGCTATAGTGTCTACTACGGTGCCGTCCAACAAGATGGTGATAGACTATGGAGCCGATTCGCGACCTTCCCAGTGGAAGAAAGTATTTGTGCCTCGCTGGACTTTTTTTGAGCAGGATGGTCATGCAGTACAAGGTTACGCCATTCGTAAAACGACCGAAGGCCTGAGGTACGTTCTCGAGCATATGCCACCGGAGGCCAAAAGAAGTATCTTTGTAGGGCACCAAGCCAACTTAGGCGTTTTGCGAACGGCCTGTGAGAGAATTGGCATCCCGGAAGAGAACCATTGGTATAATGTGACTTGGTTCGGTAACACCGGTTCGGTGGGAGCGCCATCGGTTCTTAGTCAAAAGTGGGATGATTTAAAACCTGGTGATTATGTTGCCATGTGCATTGTGGGAGCAGGTCTGACCTGGGCCCAACTGGCCATTTACATTACTTGAGAGGAATTATGTCCGTGACTTACGAAGAGTTTAGGCAGAGATTGGTCTTTTCAAAGGAGGATTTATTGGCTTTCAGTTATGGAAAATTAGTAGAGAATCCTCCGTCTAGTTTTGATGCTCGCTTGCCCGCACCTCCCTTTCTGATGGTGGATCGAGTAACCATGTACCCTCACGAGGGGAGATGGGGCAAAATAGTGGGAGAGTTGGATATCTTTTTTGATGCCTGGTACTTTCAATGTCATTTTCCGGGGGATCCGGTTATGCCCGGGTGTCTGTCCCTCGATGCCATCTGGCAACTTTTAGGATTCTACTGCGTCTGGCGGGGGGCCTTGGGTGCGGGTAGGGCCTTGGGATGTGGAGAAGTACATTTCAGTGGTCAAGTTCGTCCTTACAGTGGCCAGATTCGTTATGAAATAAATGTAAAAAGGTACGCCTCTCTCAAAGAGGCCGGAGCACATATCGCCATCGGTGATGGACGTATTTACGTAGGTAGCGACATGATTGCTGAAATTAAAGATGCGCGCACGGGTGTTTTCAAAGATATAGCCTATAGCGATTATCCCAAGCGTTCCCATCATGCGATGGGTGGGCTTCTAAGGAGAGGTTCATGATAGAGCAACCGGTAGCAATCGTGACGGGGGGGGCGACGGGGATTGGGGCGGCCTGTTGTTATGCCCTAGCCGAAAAGGGATTTTATATCGGTCTTCATTACAGGAGGAGTGTTGATCGAGCCCAGAAGGTGCTCGCGGATATCGGGAAAGGTGATTTATTTTGTGCCGATCTGACCGATCCAGACGCGGTGGAGACCATGGTGGGACAGATAAAGGAGCGATTGGGGCGGGTAGATTGTCTGGTTAATAACGCCGGCCATTCTATCAATGCGGACATAAACTCCATGAGGCTGGAGCAATTTGACCTTCAGCGGGCTATCCTCCGGGGAACGTGGTATTTAACCAAAAGGGTATTGAGACTTTTTATGCTTCGCCAGGGGAAAGGGCGGATAATTAATATCTCCAGCGTCGTAGGTCACACGGGTAATGCAGGTCAGATACCGTATACGATGGAAAAGGCAGCCCTTGATGCTTTTTCAAAATCTTTAGCCCGAGAGCTAGCGGGACGGGATATTTTAGTTAATTCTGTAGCCCCCGGTTTTATCGATACGGATATGACCCGAGATCTTCCGGAAGAAATTAAGGCCCAAATTCTCTCCCAAGTGCCCTTGGGACGCATGGGAAGGGCAGAAGAGGTGGCAGAAGTGGTAGCATTCCTCGCGACCAGCGGCTCATATATAAACGGTACCGTTATTCATGTGAACGGGGGCCTTTATGGGGGCTGATAGGGAAACGATCGAAAAGGTTTTGGAGGCCATACCGCATGTTAGGCCTTTTCGGTTTATCGACGATATCTTGGAGTTAGATGAGAACGGAATTGTTGGAGTGTATCAGTTTCGGGAGGATGAATTTTTTTACCCAGGTCATTTCCCCGGCTGGCCGGTTACGCCCGGGGTGATTCTGGTAGAGGCCATGGCCCAAACAGGTGTAGTTGCCTATGGAATCTACCTGAATATGATCAGCAATGTGCTCGGAGAAAACTGGATGGATAGGTACTTATATCTGTTTTCTTTTGTGGAATCAGTGGACTTTAATGACGTAGTAAGGCCCGGTGAAAAGGTCATTATTCGGGGGGAGAAAATTTATTTTCGCCGTCGAGTCCTAAAAGCAAGGACATCAATGGCCAGTGAACAAGGAAAGCTTATATGTTCGGGTATTTTGGCGGGTATGGCTGTAGAAAAGGGATGAACGGGAGGGAGACATGAAAAAGAGGGTGGTCGTAACGGGGTTAGGCATTGTGGCACCTAACGGTATCGGGTGCGATAGTTACGAGCAGGCCTTAAGGGAAGGGAAATCAGGTATAAGATTTATCCCCGAGATGGCGGAGAAGGGGTTTGCTTGCCAAGTCGCAGGAATTCCACCGAATTTTGAACATGTATTAGAGAAGTATTTTCCCAATAATGAGTTGCTTTCGATCAACGATAATATCGGATATGCACTCGTTGCCGCAGTAGATGCCTGGCGGGATGGCGGATTTAAGGTCCCAGCCTTTGATGAAGACACCGTCGACTGGGATACGGGGGCTATTATAGGTTCTGGTATTGGAGGGATCGAAACCATAGCGAGAATTGTCGTTCCTATGGTCAATGAAGGTAAAGTAAGAAGATTGGGGAGTCGTATCGTAGAACAGGTAATGGCGAGCGGAGCAAGTGCTCTGGTTGCTGGGGTGCTTGCTTTGGGCAATCAAGTAACAGCTAATTCTTCTGCGTGTAGTACTGCAAATGAGGCCATTATTGATGCCATGATGCGCATTAGAATGGGACAGGCAAAGAGGATGCTGGCGGGGGGTACGGAAGGGGCTTCGATTTATATTTGGGCTGGCTTCGATGCCATGCGAGTAATATGTCGCAAATTTAACAATGAACCGGAAAAGGCGTCACGACCTTTGAGCGCGAGTGCTGGTGGGTTTGTCCCTGGATCGGGGGCTGGTATCTTGCTGTTGGAGGAGTTGGATTCCGCGCTGGAGAGAGGAGCGAAAATATATGCCGAAGTTTTAGGTGGCTACGTCAACTGTGGTGGCCATAGGATGGGTGGTAGTATGACAGCACCTAATCCAGAAGGCGTAATCCGCTGTATAAAAAGGGCGGTTGAAGATGCTGGAATCAGTTCGAGAGATATTGATGTGATCAACGGTCACCTCACGGCTACCTTTGCCGATCCGCTGGAGGTGAAGAATTGGGCTGAGGCGCTAGGACGGGGGCCGGCGGAATTTCCATATATTCAATCGACTAAGTCATTGGTAGGACATGGATTAGGGGCGGCGGGAGGCCTTGAATGTGTAGCGGTGGTCCTGCAGCTCTCCAAAGGATTTATCCATCCTTCGGTCAATGCAGAGGATGTACATCCCGATATCGGCGAATACGCAGATCGTATTCCCCAGACGTGTATAAAAAGTGATAAAATTAAAGTATTTGCCAAGGCCGGTTTCGGTTTTGGTGATGTGAATAGTTGTTTAATATTTAAAAAGTGGGAAGGAGAATGAAGCTATGGATGAAAAACAGATTTTTGAAAAATTGGTTGAAATTTTGAAATCCTACACGAAGGATCCGAGTTTGCTAGAGAAGGCGACCATGTCCACGCATATTATCGATGATTTAAAAGTAAATTCGGCTCGTCTCGTCGATGTGGTCATCAAATGTGAAGATGAATTCGGTATTACTATAGAAGATGATGAAGCGGACAAAATCCGCACCATCGGCGATGCCGTTGATTTGATAAAGAAAAAGGTAGGATGACAGCTCTAATAATTCAAGAAACACTGGCCAGGGTGACCTCTTTCTTCGTGGTATCGGCGTATTTTCTTTTTTTGAAGTACAAAGGATACCAGGTAAGGAATTTAAGGTTAATTCGAAAGAGGTGGAAGGCGCTTTTGAGAGAGCATCCAGGTCCTTGGCTGATATGCCCGAATCATCTCACGATGATAGATTCATTTCTCGTGACCTTCGGGCTTTTTTCTTTTTTTGATCATTTTCGATATTATCGGCGGATACCTTGGAACTTGCCCGAGAAGGTTAATTTCTACAAAAATGTTTTTTACAGTTGTGCCCTGTATTTGGCTAAATGTATCCCCATTCGCCGGGGTGGAAGTCGGGAGGAAGTGCTTGGCACTTTAGCTAAGTGTCACTGCCTTCTTCAAAAGAAGAGAGCAATTCTCATCTTTCCGGAGGGTGGGAGATCGCGAACTGGCCGCGTAAATAGAGAAAATTGTACTTACGGCGTGGGTCGTTTTCTCGAAGAGCATCCGGATTGTCGGGTTCTATGTGTTTATCTACGCGGTGACCATCAGATCAGTTACAGCCATCTCCCTAAAGATGGTGATACCTTTACCATGATGATAAAACCTCTCGTTCCCGTGCGGAAAGGCTTGCACGGTCTGAGGGCCCAGAGAGATTATGCCCGACAGGTAATAGACACCTTAGCCAAGATGGAGGAGGTCTATTTTGCCATCTATAGGAAACGACATCGTGGATTTGACTCTCCCGGAGAATCGCGGCAAGAGCGCAGATTGGAAGTTCATAAAGCGGGTATTTACCTCGGATGAAGAGAAGGTAATTCAAAAAGCCTCAAATCCGGATGTTATGCTCTGGTCCATATGGGCCTGCAAAGAAGCAGCCTATAAGGCGGCAGTGAAAAAAGCCCCATTATCCTTTTTGCCGCGTCATTTTGCCATTTGCGTCCAAGGTGAGGAAGGTATTGAATGGGGCGATAATCGGGGGTGGATAAGAACGCCGATAGGTGAATTTTGCTTTCGTTTAACGAATTCCGGCGGCTTCGTGCATAGCTTGGTCTATAGTGAGGATTTGTCTGAAGAACAGATAATTTGTAAAATCTGGCCACTTGCCCCGGGCGATGAATCTAAAGCTTTGTACGGACAAATCATCTCTTTTTTATCTGCCTTTTCCCATTTTTCTGATGGGTCTTTGAAAATTTGCCGTCCAAGATTGGAAAGAGGCTTAGGGCCCCCGGTCCTTCTTTTCAAGGGAAAGCGCGTGGATGTAGATTTGAGCTTAAGCCATGATGGAAAGTGGGGGGCCTTCGCTTCTGTCCTTGACATTTAACGATCAGTTTAATATGAATTTAGCAATGAAGCTGATTTTACGGTATAGCGTGCTATTTTCTTTCCTTTTGCTCGTCCCTCTAATCGTGGCTAACGAGGGTTGGGGGGCGAAACAACAAGTAAAAAAGACACCCAAAGCCGGCGATTGCCAAGCTTGTCACAGAGATAAGAAAGTCTTGCCCGATAATCACCCCAGCACGGTGGAGATGAATTGGAAGGGGTGTATCATGTGCCATCCGAAAGGGGATAAGGATTTAACGGGGAAAATTCCTGGAAGCCACCGACATTATTTGTCAGGAGTTAATTGTGTTTCCTGTCATGGAAAGGTGAAAAAGGAAACACCTGTGAAAATGGCCAAATGTGTTTCTTGCCATGGGGCGACCGTGAAGCTGGCAGAAAGGACTGCCCACGTTAAACCTACCAACCCTCATACCTCTCCCCATTATGGGACGGAACTAGATTGTAATCTCTGCCATCATCAGCATACGAAATCGGAAAATTATTGTCTCCAATGTCATAGTTTTCCCTTCCGCGTTCCCTAAATTGAGGGCCGTTTTACCCGTCTATTGACAAATAGATTCCCTTATGGTGAGTTGGACCAGTTTATAAATTTTTGTCTATGGAGGATGTATGGCGGAAAGAGAAGTGGTATTCGTGGACGGCGTCCGGACCGCCTTCGGCAGGATGGGCGGTGCTTTGAGGGACTTTACGGCCGAGACCTTGGCCGGGATAGGGATCAAGGGGTTGTTGGAGAAGACAAAAATCCTCGAGCGCGGCGGGAAGGTGGACTGCGTATTTCTGGGCTCAGCCTTTCATTGTTCGAAGGCCTTAAACCCCGCCCGGTGGGCCCTACTTTATGCGGGGCTTCCCTACGAGACGACGGCGAGTTACATTGAGATGCAGTGTGGTTCGGCGATTGACAGTATCAACCATGCGGCGTGGAAGATTTTGACGGGCAATGCTGATATCATCATCGCGGGTGGTATGGAGTCTTACAGCCAACGCCCCGCGAAGTTTTCCATGAGTACTCCACCGTATCAGCTCATCCCACCTATGCCTTTGCCGACAGAATTATCCCCTGTGCCAGAAGAATGTATTAACATGGGACTTACGGCTGAGAATTTGCAGGTGAAGTATAATATTTCACGGGAGGAGCAGGATCGTTTTGCGTTACGGAGTCAGGTGGAGGCGCGGCGGGCGATAGATGCGGGGTATTTTGTGGATGAGATAGTGCCGGTGATGGTGCCGCAGGGTAAGAAGCAGCCGCCGATTGAGTTTAAGGTGGATGAGCATCCGCGGTCGACGTCGTTGGAGGCGTTGTTGGCGTTGCCTCCGGCGTTTAAGAAGGATGGTACGGTGACGGCTGGTAATTCTTCTGGTCGGAATGATGGTTCGGCGTTTGTGTTGATGATGACGCGGGAGAAGGCGAGGGAGTTGGGTTATGAGCCGATGGCGAAGTGGTTATCTGGGGCGGAGGCGGGTTGTGATCCACGGATAATGGGGATAGCTCCGGCGTATGCGATACCGATTGCTTTGAAGCGTGCGGGTTTGAGGTTATCGGATATAGACATTATGGAGTGTAATGAGGCGTTTGCGGTGCAGAATTTGGCGGTGATTAAGGAGTTGGAGAATCAGACGGGAGAGAAGGTGGATTTGGAGGGCAAGTGGAATGTGAATGGGGGTGCGATTGCGTTTGGGCATCCGAATGGTGCTTCTGGGGCTCGGATTTGTATGTTTGCCATGCGGGAGCTTATTCGACGTGGTGGTCGGTACGGTTTCTTCAGTTCCTGTTGTGGTGGCGGTCTCGGTGTAGCAACAGTTATCGAAAATCTGCAAAGATA
>JAOAFE010000039.1 GCA_026416455.1 Syntrophales bacterium | reverse complement strand
AAACTGGCTAAAAAAGTAGACAGTTGATGAAAACTTTATTAAAATATATAGTGGACTATTGGTTATGGATACGGATTTAAGGTTATATTCATTTATATATTCCTTTTCCGGCTTTCCGGAGCCGTTTACCTATCACCAGTGCTAAAGCGCAGAAAGAGGTATTATTCAATGTCTGAAACAAATGAAATAAAAGAACAAAGGATTATCCCGGTTGATATAGAATCGGAAATGAAAAAGTCATTTATAGATTATGCTATGAGTGTCATTATAGAACGTGCCCTTCCTGATGTTAGGGATGGACTAAAGCCGGTTCACCGTAGAATTCTTTTTTCTATGTTTGAACAGGGATTTACTCCTGACAAGGCATACAGAAAATCCGCTACTACTGTCGGTGATGTACTTGGTAAGTATCATCCCCATGGTGATGCTGCGGTTTATGACAGCTTGGTTCGTATGGCCCAGGATTTCTCCTTAAGGCATACCCTTGTAGACGGACACGGTAATTTCGGATCAAGAGACGGCGACCCTCCGGCGGCAATGAGGTATACCGAAGCAAG
>JAOAFE010000038.1 GCA_026416455.1 Syntrophales bacterium | reverse complement strand
GCATCGACCCACTGCATAGTAAATCCATTATATAGAATAACACCTTTTTGATATCCTATGGGCACAAGTTCATTCATGCGAAAACTCTTTTTTTAGGTTCTCTCCCTGGTCTTGCATAGACATCATATGTGGCCTGGATCGTATCTTTGATCTCATCGAGAAAAAAATAAAGACCTTCTAAACCATCTCTGGAAAGGTCAATTTTCTGCGGGGAATCGTCGCCGGTAAATAAGTCTTGAATAAAACTGATCTTATAAACTAAAAGATGAAGTTTTTCTATGGGAGATTCTTGATAGTTTGACATTTATATTACCTCCTTGAATTTTAGCTTTTGGGCAATTAAAAAAAGCCCGAGTGCAGCTACGGCTTCAAGGAAACCGCCCTCGGCCTCACGACCGAAGGACACTCGGGCATTTGCCCTGAAGAAATGAGACCTGACCTTAGAAGGGATTGAGATTTTTCTATTTCGTCTTCATCACCATCGCCCTTTATGACATATATGAAGAAATGAGACCTGACCTTAGAAGGGATTGAGATAGAAATGCTTCAAGACTATAG
>JAOAFE010000037.1 GCA_026416455.1 Syntrophales bacterium | reverse complement strand
CCCATAATCAGCGAGAGAACTTTACGAATTCATCATGACAAGCACCATAAATCCTATGTTGACGGCCTGAACAGAGCAGAAATCAACCTAATGGAAGCACGCAAAAAAAACGATTACGAGTATGTTAAATACTGGGAAAACGAGCTAGCTTTCAATGGTTCCGGTCATATTCTGCACAGTATTTTTTGGACGATTATGGCTCCTGCCGGAATGGGAGGGCAGCCTGGCCCACATACCACGAATCAGATAAACACCTACTTTGGTAGTTTCAATGCCTTCAAAGAGCAATTCAAAAATGCTACGGAGAAGGTCGAAGCCTCTGGGTGGGGCATTTTGACATGGCAACCAACGTGGAGACGACTGGAAATCTTGCAGGCAGAAAAACATCAGAATTTAACGCAGTGGAGCGGAATTCCCATTCTAGTCTGTGACGTATGGGAACATGCCTATTATTTGGATTATCAGAACGAACGCAGGAAATTTATCGATGCATGGTGGAATCTAATCAACTGGTACGAAGTTGAGAGGAGACTGATACTGGCGATGAGCGGGCAAGTAC
>JAOAFE010000036.1 GCA_026416455.1 Syntrophales bacterium | reverse complement strand
GCGTTTAGCCGAGTGGTACTAATCGGCCGTGCGACTTAGCTAAAACTAATTCTATCGCTTACAGATTAGGTTTGCAAGCAAGTTTCATATCCTGTGGCTTTTCCACCCTTCCAATTTTTTATGGTTTTTTGACCCGGTGGCTATAGCGGAGGGGAAACACCCGTTCCCATTCCGAACACGGAAGTTAAGCCCTCCAGCGCCGATGGTACTGGTCGCGCGAGCGACCGGGAGAGTAGGTCGCTGCCGGGTTTTTTTATTTATTAACCCTTCTTAATAACTCGCCTTCCCAAAAGTTTTTACCTATATCATGATAAAAAAATTTAGCATATCAAGTTCTTAACATTAATAACTTTCCAACAAATCAAGACCACCCAAGAGTTTTCTTTGAAATTAAGTGTAAAACTTTTTATATTTTTAAAGCGAAAACTTTTAAAACAAAAACTCGTATAAAGTGAAAAAAGTCATACTCGTAATCCTTGACGGATTTGGAGTTCGCGATGAAAATATACCAATTCAAGGTGATGCAATAGCACTTGCCAAAAAGCCTAATTTTGATTATCTATATGC
>JAOAFE010000035.1 GCA_026416455.1 Syntrophales bacterium | reverse complement strand
ACGAGTAAAAATACGAATATGTTGTCGATACTAAGAGAATATTCGATAAGGTAGGCCGTGAAAAATTCGAGCGCCTTGATGTGTCCGTAAAAGAAATAAACGCCAATACCAAAAGAAACGGCGAGGCTAATCCAAAAAGTAACCCATAAAAGTGCCTCTTTCATTTTAATGACATGGGCTTTTCGGTTAAAAACACCCAGATCGAGGGCCAACAAAAACAAAATAAAAACGCTAAAGAGGATCCACCACAAAAGCACGGACCGCCTCCTCAACTCAATTTTAATGGCCGCCTATTACCATCCGTGCCTTTTTCTCGCAACGGATTATTCATTTGCTTTACAGGAGGCGTGTCTTTGGGGTAATATGCGCTTCATGAATTTTATAGGGAGGTGATTTTTGAAAGTAAGAACAGCGCTAGTTGCGGTTGTAGTGTCTTTTGTAGTGATCGGTTGGGCTTGGGCGCGCACTGGTCTCTACGAGTTGCCAGTAAACACCACCCTGACTGTGACGACGATAGGTGGAGTGAATTTACCAATTTATTTCGGTCCCACTGAACATTACTATGCTGTATTTAAG
>JAOAFE010000034.1 GCA_026416455.1 Syntrophales bacterium | reverse complement strand
TTGGCAACCTGACCGGCGTCTGTCTTTGTCTGTTCGGTTGATGCGTACTGATTCTTGCTTAGTGGAACTCCATTAAATGTGTAATCTCTTTGGATTGTTGCGCAGCTCGTGGTTGCCAGTAATGCCGCACCTGCCGTAAGACCTACAATTCTTCTCTTGAATTCGCTCGCATCCTCTCTCATCTTTTACCTCCTTTCAAACCCCCACGAAAAAAAAGTTTTAGAGAGTCTTAGATGTGATCCTTTTGCCAAACTGACCCCCGACCAAATAAATCATTTAACTTTAATAAATATAAAACTGAGGTTTTTCGGTGAAGTTTGACTTAACATAATTTGATTCATAATCAAAGAAAAACTTTCTATATCTGATAATTTACATCAGTGACACAAAAGACAAGCTCACCCTATCCATTTCAATTCTAACGCTCTACGACCCGGCAATTATCGTACAGTATCTGCCAATTACCTTCGGCTCCCCGTATCTCGCACCTTGCCTTTTCCCCCTTAATCCACCAGATGACATCTACGTCATCTGTGTAACGAACGCCGGAGGCAGAAAGGACGCGCGGTAGGGTGCGCCT
>JAOAFE010000033.1 GCA_026416455.1 Syntrophales bacterium | reverse complement strand
CCTTAGAAGGGATTGAGACGGTACTCAGCGCGGGTACGAGGGAACTCGATTTTGTGAAGAAATGAGACCTGACCTTAGAAGGGATTGAGACGAGGCTTTTTATCTAATATCATTTACCTATCATCGCTTGAAGAAATGAGACCTGACCTTAGAAGGGATTGAGACTTATCACATACAGTTTCCATATGTCTCGCTGGATTGTAGTGAAGAAATGAGACCTGACCTTAGAAGGGATTGAGACGCGGGGATTTCAAGCCCCGCGTCCCGGGCGATCTCGAAGAAATGAGACCTGACCTTAGAAGGGATTGAGACATTTTGCTCTTTCCATTGCTTACCTCCTCTTTTATTGGAAGAAATGAGACCTGACCTTAGAAGGGATTGAGACCGTACTCTATACGGCTATTATAATAATAACACAATATAACGGAAGAAATGAGACCTGACCTTAGAAGGGATTGAGATATCCTCTCCACGACCGAAAGACAATCCCGGGAAGTGATGGAAAGGATATATGATATTCTCAATGTGGCTAAACGGGTCAAAAATTTGAAATTACCCCGGGAGACCCGTTCAGAGATCATGATGCCGAACGGCTCAAGGATTATATC
>JAOAFE010000032.1 GCA_026416455.1 Syntrophales bacterium | reverse complement strand
CCTTAGAAGGGAATGAGACGCCGGCTTCCTCTTTCCATATCCGCATCCCCTTTTTTACGAAGAAATGAGACCTGACCTTAGAAGGGATTGAGACCTAGTTTCGACTTCAAACCACGTCACGACCTTATTGTCGAAGAAATGAGACCTGACCTTAGAAGGGATTGAGACTTTTGTTCCTCGAAGAACCGATCTACAACCAGTTCTTTCAAGAAGAAATGAGACCTGACCTTAGAAGGGATTGAGACTCTTCTAAGCTCCTTTGTACATCTTTCTTAGCTCCTTTACGGGAAGAAATGAGACCTGACCTTAGAAGGGATTGAGACGTAGTCTTTTCTTTACGATGTACTCGATTACGTCATCTGGAAGAAATGAGACCTGACCTTAGAAGGGATTGAGACCCGTTTTCGCGCTGTTAACACCGCAAAACCATGCGGCGAAGAAATGAGACCTGACCTTAGAAGGGATTGAGACGTACTTTAACCCGTGCATGTTTCCTTGCTCCTGAGCTAGAAGAAATGAGACCTGACCTTAGAAGGGATTGAGACCCGCGTCCCAGTCTCCGAACGCGAGTAGGACGTCGTCGAAGAAATGAGACCTGACCTTAGAAGGGATTGAGACCCTCCTTACTGT
>JAOAFE010000031.1 GCA_026416455.1 Syntrophales bacterium | reverse complement strand
GGTCTCATTTCTTCTTAAAGTACTTTGAAGAAGAAGTGTTGAAAGAACTGGAGTCTCAATCCCTTCTAAGGTCAGGTCTCATTTCTTCATGGAAAGAGAAAAAGCATTGCTGGCTTTCCTGGCCCTGTCTCAATCCCTTCTAAGGTCAGGTCTCATTTCTTCTTTTGTTCACGCAAACTGCTTTTTTGGCAATGCAGTTGTCTCAATCCCTTCTAAGGTCAGGTCTCATTTCTTCAGCGGTGTCTGGATAGTATGATGGACACAACCTCTCCAAAACATTTTCCGCCGACCCCACTCATAAATTGTACCTTGATTAGCTAACATACATCTCCTCCCACCACCAACCTTGCAAAATAATTAACATTTATCGTCCGCGCAGACCTCTTAATAAGAGTTTTACCTTTCTCCTCTTTAATCAACAATTTACAAACAGGCGAACTTTTGACTCTTCGGTCTGCGCACATTAACAACCTGCGGTTTATACTATCAAATATTCACTGTCAGGATCAACAATAATGCCCTGACCAATTATCTCCACCTCTCGATGGGCACAGTTTTCACATAAAGGGAAAATTTTTACGCCATCCACCACCGGGTCAATAGTTTCCAGTATGCGTTTAATGTATTCTTCTAGCTTGACT
>JAOAFE010000030.1 GCA_026416455.1 Syntrophales bacterium | reverse complement strand
GCATACAACTGAGACCATAAGCAATAAGCCGTCATGGTTGCAGTGACTTTCCCAAAGATGAGGGAACTGAAAGCTATATCTTGTGGCGCCAAAAACTTGACGTGAGAAAGTTGCAGTGACTTTCCCAAAGATGAGGGAACTGAAAGTGCTTTTTCAGTAAGCTCATATGCTAACTTACGAGGTTGCAGTGACTTTCCCAAAGATGAGGGAACTGAAAGATATATATGCAACCCGCGCGCCAAACTTAGCCTCTAGTTGCAGTGACTTTCCCAAAGATGAGGGAACTGAAAGGGCGTGGCGGCCGCCTTATCGGCCTGCGGTCATCCTTTGTTGCAGTGACTTTCCCAAAGATGAGGGAACTGAAAGTCGAGGGGATCATTTATTATCGCGATTTTTGAGTATCGTTGCAGTGACTTTCCCAAAGATGAGGGAACTGAAAGCAGCTCCGCTTTTAGCACCAGCCCTGCTGCCGGCGTGTTGCAGTGACTTTCCCAAAGATGAGGGAACTGAAAGGTGAGTGATGCCGCCTCCTCACTGGCTAAAGTTTCATGTTGCAGTGACTTTCCCAAAGATGAGGGAACTGAAAGGCTCTTATTTCGAGTAGGTCGAATGGGGACATCAGTTGTTGCAGTGACTTTCCCAAA